>NZ_JYGZ01000003.1:255006-383172 GCF_000967805.1 Flavobacterium sp. 316 | reverse complement strand
ACTAAGATTATCATGAATGATGCAGAAGGAAGTGTTTTTGTAGAAGACCCAAGTGGTAATACATGGATGATGGATGGTAAAGGTAATATCAGTGTTAATGCTCCTAAGAATTTTAGTATTGCAGCAGGTGACAATATAAGTATTTCTGCAGGGAAAAACATATCGGTTAGCGCAGGAGAAAACATAGATAATTCAGCTAATGAAAATATAACTACTGTTGCAGGAACTGATATTATTCAAAATGCTACAGGGAATATTGTAGAGTCATCAGATAAGCGAACAGAAATTATAGATAAGAACTTTATACGTCAAGCAGATATTTCTAATGAAATTGCGACAGAAGTTTCTATTTATAGTGAAAAAGAAAATATGACTTTACAGAGTGGCAAAACTGTTGAGTTTAATAGTGCAGAAAAGTCTAAATTATTTTAACAAAACACTATGGCAATTCACAAAAAAGCAAAAAATATAGAAATCATAGTTAAGTCTGATTATAATTTGACTGTAGGAGGAAAGTTAGAAAAGATTACCAGTAAATTTAATGTAGAAGCTACAATTGGAAATTTAAATTTAATCTCTAATAAAAAAATAGTTTCAGATGGTAATAAAGGATAATTTCATAAAATTAATATGTATCGTTCTACTTACTAATGCACTAACTATTTCATGTCAAAATATAAAAATGGAACAAAAATTTGATTGGTCAGCAACATTATCTGCACCAGAGGAATACCCCGTTCAAGTCTATAAAGGGGAAATAATAGCAAAAGATTACTCACAATCTTTAAGCGGTTTTGGAGATATCGATTATGGTTGGGGAGAAGAAGGAGGTACTGTTGTTATGGGGCCAGATTTTAAAAATATTCCAGATAGTTTAGAAATTGCTTGGCATTCATTTGTAGATCAAAAAAATTTTGAAGGAAAATGGGCTTTGCCAAAAGAAGAGATAACTAAACTTTTTGAAGAAGGATTTATAGATGATTTTGCAAATAAAAAATTGACATACACGACATTTGTCGTTGGCTTAGCTCCAAATGGGTTAGTTGTTGTTTGGTTGTCTGGTGCGGGTAATCAAATAGAAGTAGCGCATTTTAAAGCACAAGAGGTATTCGTTAACATAGAAAATATTTCAGATCGAAGTAAACCTATTTTTTCAAAGAAATATAATGATATCGTTTTATCTGAATTAAACGAAAAACACAATACTTTCGAAAGAATTAAGCAAAAAGATTACCCAAAAATAGAGGTGTATGAAAAGTACAGAAAAAAGTATTTATGGAAACCATCAATTGTATTACCTCAAGATTGTAAACTAAATAATTTAATGTTTCATTTCTATAATGGTGAAATAAATAATACGATTAAAGAAAACTTAGCTTCATTAGATTATAATGAAAAGGCAGTTTTTAAAAAATGTTATTTTCATTGGATAGACAAAAATCAAAAAAGAAGAGGCGCATGGATTGAAGAATTTAATCAGGAAGAACTTTATGATGCTTATGAAGCATTAGGGGAAGAAGCTCAAATAGATCTGATTATAAAAATTATTGAACCAAATGCAGTTGTTATTCTTTTGAAAAATAATGATAAAGAGATAGAGATAAAAAAATATAAAAAAACAATTGAATAGTTTTTTTGATACAAACAATTAAAGTAAAAGCATATGTCTATAAATGTAAGTTTTAGTAACTATTCACCACCAGAACCATCTAAAGAGGCTATTAGCTTAAAAATCGGAATTTTTTTTGATGGAACACTTAATAATAAGAATAATACAGAAGAAAGAAAAAATAATTCAGAAGATTTTAAAAAGAATGGAACTAGTAAAAAACAAGATACAAGTTATTACAATGACTGGTCAAATGTAGCTAGATTATGGGAGTTTTTAGATGATCCTAATAAGATTTATATTGAAGGAATAGGAACTGATGACAAAGAAGAAGATTCCACTATGGGATTTGCTTTTGGAACAGGAGCTACTGGAATTAGAGGAAAAGTGAAAAAAGGTTGTGAAAAAATTGTAGAAAAGGTAAAAAAAGAGAAGAATAAAGTAAATGCTCCAAAAATAAACACCTTAACTTTTGATGTTTATGGTTTTAGTAGAGGTGCTGCTGCTGCTAGAAATTTTGTACATGAAATAAGTAAAGCAAAATATAAAGCAAGAAAAAGAATAGTAGGCTCACGTGGTGGTGGATCTGTTCAAAAATTAAATGATGATGGAGAGGTAACAAATAGAGATGATTTTCCTAGAAGAGGACATTTAGGACTTAAATTAGAAGAAGCTGGAATTGAAGTGGATGTTGTACGAGTTCGTTTTTTAGGGATTTATGATACTGTTTCGTCATATTCTAAGAATTTCTCAATTTCTCCAGATTTTGATGATGTAGATGAATTAGGATTAAACAATATTGGTTCAGCAAGTACAGTTGTTCATTATGTTGCAGAAAATGAACACAGAGAGAATTTTTCATTAACAAATACACATGTTGGTGTTCAAAAAACATTTCCAGGTGTACATTCTGATATTGGAGGAAGTTATAATGATGGAGAAGAAATAATTGAAGAAATTGAAACTTCATGGGGTTCAAGAAATAATCTTAATCCTTTAATAGAACGTTTAATAGATGAAGGTTGGTATAAAAGAAAACAACTCGAAATTACTGGAGGAAATATCTATTGGGCACTTAAAGGAACAAGAGACTTAAAGAAAACATATAGTTACATTCCTTTACATTTTATGGGAGAAAGTAGTAAAAATAAAGAAGTTAATATCAAGACTGATAAACTAGAAAGTTTCTATGATATATCAGAAAGTGAATTGCTTAAAAGAGTAAAAGAAAAGTTGAGAAGCTATGTCTTTGGAAGCGGGAAACAGTATTTATTAGATGATTCTCTTACTCCTCAAGAAAAAACAGATTTGTTACAACTAAGAAATGAATATCTTCACTGGTCAGCAAGAAGAGAAGGTATTGGTATGGATCCTAATAGTAATAGAAAAAGAGTCTATTATTAAAAAATAACATGAAATAATTGAAACCAAAATATAAAAAGTATAAAATAAAAAAAGGAGATACATTACAAAGTATTTCGAAAATATTAGAAAAATCAGAACACGAAGTTAAAAGCTTTCATAATGTATTTTGTGATAATGATAGTTATATAGGAAATCAATTTCCTAGTAATTTAGAAGAACTATATATCTATCCAGAATATAATGAAAAGCAATTGTCTTTAATTCCAAAAGTAACTTTTGAAGGAGCATACAAATTAGGATTAAAACCATCGCAAATAAAAAGCAATTATGGAGTTATGTATACAATAACTTCAGGAGAAGAAACAAATACAGTTAAGTTTGAAACAAGTGTAATCTTTAAAGAACGAACAGCGAAAAACACATATATATATGAAATTGATCGAGTATCAGAAACCTATATAAATGATGAAGAAGCAACAAACTTAGCCGATGAATTAGCAGAAAAAACAAGTAAAGTATTATATCCATTAAAAATAGAAGTAGACAATGAAGGAAAATGGATAGAAATTAATAATTACAATGAAATATATAACAGATGGGAAAAAACAAAAGAAAAAATCCTGTCAGAATATGAAGGAGAATGGGTAGAAAAATACCTAAAAGAGAATCAAGAAACTATTGAAAGTGAAGGGAGATTGCAAACTGCACTATCAAAAGATTGGTTCTTAAATAGTTATTTTGCATCAATATATGTTTATTACACACATAAATATCAATTTGAAGTAATAAAACCATTTCCAATATTAGTAAATTGTAATTCAGTTAATTATAAAGTAAAACAAAAAATAAATGAATATTTAGACGAACATAATTTAATCAAAATTGAACAAAATGGGAATCTAGAAGATGAAAGATCAAAAACAGATTTACAAAATGAAATGAATATACCTTATTATGCAACATTATATCCTAATCAAGATATTGCAGAAGGCACATTTAGATCACTCTATTTTTTAAATGGAAAATCAAATTTGATAGAATCATTATTTTTAGAATGTTCAATAAACTTAGATATAGAAAAAAAAATACAAGTAGTTGTATCTCTTTTATAAAGCAATAGTGTGATATAAAAATTGCCTAAATATTTAGAGTTTTGTATATTTAATATTCAAAAAACAAACAAACAAACATGAGCGAAAAACATATTGTGGTGCAAGGAGCCGAATGTCAATGTAAATTCAGCGTAGAACCTAAAATAGATAAACTAAAAGTTCTATCTCAAACCAAGGACTATGCGAATGACAAAGATGCTTCAAAAAAACTTATTGCAACCGATAAAGAAATTGGTCAAACACTAGAAAAAAATACTTTTGGGAAATGTAAACTCCAACCCACACCTAGTGATTATTTACCATGTCAAGCCGTAATTACAAAATGGAGCGGTTTCTATGAAAAAGTAACTATGTCTAATCAAGGTAAAATTCTATTAGAAGATAGCAAAGCCACTTGCCCAATAGGAGGACCAGATTGTATTTCTATTACAAAACATGGACAAAAAGCTGAAGGATCTTCACAAAATGCTAAAAATGCAAATGAAGATGTGCAAAGTCAATTAAACCCCATGGTCGACATTAAAAAAATGGATGAAAAAAAACCCGAAAACCCTAATTTAATAATGCACTAGATTATGAAAGGTATTCAAAAAATTAAATGGTCAGGAAAAGGGAAAATAGAAGCGTCAAAATCTAAACCTAATGTTTCTTTATGTATAGTGGGAAAAAGCGATGCTGGTTTTGTAGTTGATAAATGGTTTAGTGGAACAACCGAAGAAGATAAGAAGAAAAATGTTACGTGGATTTTACAAGACAATAAACGTAAAGAAATAAGAAGAATTCAAAAAAGTGCTAAAGAGGAATTTACATTAAACATTCCTAATGCATTATGTGGACCTTATAATTATTATCTTGAAGCTAGTTTTTCTGGTAAAATAGATACTAAAAACAATGTAGGATTACATGTAAACGGATATTGTACACCAAAAATCCTTTCGAGTAAATGGTCTACTTCAAATGACGGAGCAGATGTTCGTAAACAACAATTCAAATACGGACATTTAGTATATTTAGGGTTAGTAACAGAAGGATTAAATGGGGAAAAAAGTCTTGTTGTAGAAATATATAAAACTATTCAAGGCGGAAATGGAACAAAAGACGATAAGTTAGTCGCAACTATTACAAGTGTTGATGTAATTGATGGAGAAATTAATTTAAAAATAGGAAACACAGCAAACTGGTTTGTTCATGCAAAAAAAGATGTTGAAGAGTTTTATATTAAAATTAAAAATACACGAGGTAATTACATATCAGATGGGAAAAGTGACATTCATGCTCGCTTTTTAAGAATGAAAAAAGATCAAGTGACTAAAGCAGTTGAACCATCTACAAATAATACTCCTTTAAAAGTAGGAGAAACAACAATGAATTTTTCTACACCTATTTCATGTAAATACAATAAAATTGTAATAAATGATAAGGATAGTAATAATGGTAAAATTACTGCTGTTTTATATGATGAGTTAAATTCAGATTTAACAAAAGAATATCAAACTTTAGCTTCCAGTGAAGAAGGAAAAACATTTATAGATATTAATTTTGAAAAATTAAAAAATGACAAATGTTATACAAAACCCGAACATAAAAAAGAAGTTGATTTATATATTAACGATGTTAAACAGAAAACAGAAATAATTAATGATGGTAGATTTAATCTACCAATAAAAGCTTATGCTAATAAGACTTTATTAAGAACTAATCCTGGGTTATTTTTTGTAACTCCAGATCCTATAAATAAATATATACTTATTGCAAAAACATGTGGACAACCTAATAATCCAATACAGATTAGTGTTTATCCTAAAGTTGAAAGAGAAGTAGCTTTTGTATTATCATTGTTTAAAACTTTTAATGCTGAAATAAATCAAAAATATTCTAATCGAGAAAAATTAACGGACTATAATCAAAAGCAAAGTATGCAGTTAATAAGAAATGAGGTAGAAATTTTATATCAGACAAAAGGAGGTTTAGGATATGGCTTGTCAGCTAAAGTGAAAGTTGATAATGTTGAGTCTTCAATCGAGCTTGGAGTTACTAAAAATCAAATTAAAAAATTAATTGGTTTTTATCATACTGTACAAGAAGTTTTGTCGGTTTTTGATGGAAAAGGAAGAGAAGAACAATCAATTGCATATAGTGCTAAAAAATTACCTAAAGTAACTTTTGACATTGAACCTCCAAATATTGCACTTGCTGTTAGAATTACTAATAAAAAAATAGCTAAATCTAATGAGCTTGTTAGGCAGTTTACAGGTGGATTAGCTTTAAAGCCAATAACAAAAATTAAAATTGGTGTTGATTTGCTTTCGCTACTTCAGTATATGGGAATTGGAGGAAAAATAGCAAATTGGATTAAAAAAGAATTAGAAGAGCATTATAATTTTACAATATACATAATTTTTGAAGTTTCATTAGAAGCGAAAAGTGAATTATCTCTTACGTACAATAAAATAGAAGGTTTTGCACCAGGGACAAGAAAATTACAAATTGAAGCTGCTATTGGAATAAAAGGAGGTGTAAAAAGCACTGAATTTGTTACTGTACTTGTACCCGAAGCCGATGGTAAATTACAAGAAGCAAAAGTGGAAAAATTTAAAGGAGAAGCATCAGGAGTGTCATCAATTTTATATAGTTACGAGGTAAAATCTGATAACAAAGGGCAATACAGTCAACATAAAATGGAATTTACAGGTGTCAAAGCCACAATTGTTGTTTATGCTATTCGAAAAGGAATGAAATATAATGAGACTATTCGAAAAGACTTTACTGTAATTAAAAAGCCTGACAAGCCGTGGTATGAATCAGATAAAGAATATGTTGTATGAAGAAAATAAATCCAATTGTTTTTTTTAATTTATTGATCTCTCTATTTATTGTATTAGGAGTTTTTTTAATTTATTTTTTTATTAAAATTAAGATGAATTATATAGGTGTCATAATCGTAAGTGCAATTATCTTAATATTGGCATTTATTATTTATACAATTAATTTTGGTATTCCGACCTCAGATAAAATAATCAATAAAATTGAATCTAATAAAGAAAGTTTAAGTTATTCAAAAGAATATTTTATAATAAATATTCCAATATTAGAGAAGAAGTTAAAAATTAATTGGGAATCAATTGAAGCAATTTTTTTATTAAACAAACCACCTTTAGATGGTGAATATCATAATTTTGAATATATAATTATAATGAATAAAGATCCTGAAATCATGATGTATAATAATCAAAAATGGTATAACAGGTATAATCTATTAAGTGTTTTTCCTAAATCTAATAAAAAAAAATTGCCTTGTGTTAAAATAAATGATTATAGCAATAAAAACTTTAATACTTTTAAAGATGCTATAGATAAATATTTGGTAAAGACTAAAGATTATTTAAACCTAAAGTTTGGCAATGAGACAAAGGAAGTAATATCAGGAAATATTAAAATTGTTACACTGAAAAGTCCAATAAAAACATTTGGTTTTTATAAAGTTTTTGATTTAGGAAATGATTTAAAAGATGAAAAATTAATTGAATATAGAAATGAAGTTAAAATAAAAAACGAAAATGACTAGACCATTATATAATTTAGAAATTAAAGCTTTTCATTGTTCAGTTGAACTATGGTTAAATGATATAATTGTATTCAGCCATTTTGAAGAAAAGGGTAGTATTTGGGTTGATTGGCCAATAAATCAATATATATTAGAAAAAGGAATTCAAAGTTATGAAATTAGAATAATTCCTTATAAAAATCAAACTGCTTTAACTGAAAACGTAGAGGTTGAATTTGGAATTCATGCTATTGAGGCCATTACGGAAAATGAAAGGTTAGAAATTGTGGAAAAAAAAGCTATTAACATAGAAAATAAGACTAAGTTACCTATATATATTCATAAAGGGGCTTTTTTTGCAGAGACACCTTATGTTTTAGAAGGATGGAAGAATTCTGTAGATTTATCAAAAGAAGTTGAAAAAAATATATATAAAGAATTAATAGAATGGAATTTGAAATTATTAGAGATTTATAAAACTTCAGATTTAGTTCAGTATAATAAGATATATAAAGAAAGAGAAAGTGAATTTGATAAATCTAATTATATTTTATCAGAACCAAATACTATGGATGTTTTTCATTCAAAATTTAAAGATTTAATAGCAGTACCAAATGATTTATATAAATTAGTTTTTTTTGCTAATAGTAAATTGGTTAGCTTACAATTACCATATGAATTACCAGGATTTACTTATAAGCCGAAAGTTGAAAATAAAGAAAGCCTTGGTATAAGTTTAATAATATATTTTCATAGAAAGGAAAAAGGCTTTCCTTTAGAAGTTATAAGGTAATATTTCTTTATATTTGAATCTGACAACGGTTACATATAAACAAATTGTAGGTAACTAAATGATGACCTCTAAAAAAATATTTTCATATGATATCCTAAAAATCACTACACTTGCTTCTCACTTTAGGGGATTCAGTTACTTTTCCTATGCAATCTAAATTGGAAAAATTTCATCCACTACCATTTGATTATATTTGGCCAGAAAGTAATAATCCAAATGTGTATCCCGTTTTTTTAAATTCATGTGCTTATTTCTCAAACCTAAATCAAGCAGCGTTATTTGTTACAGTTTATCCAGATATTAAGTGGACATTAGAGTTTAAATGGAATCATAAACAATCATTTGCTTATACTTATGGTAATAAGATGCATCCTTATAATATAAAAACGGGTAGAAAGAAGGCGATAGGAGCTATAATGGATGCGGAATTAGCTCGTGAATTTGGCGAAATGGATCAGTCTTTTGAATTATCTTTAGAGGCTGAATGGGATAAAAAGTCAAGAAAATTAGAGATTGGAACTGAATTTGGTGAAAAAATCGCAAAAACTTTAAATGCTTTTGTCAAATTAAAAATAATTGCTGACTCAATAACAAATTCTCCAGTGAATGGAGGAAAAGTTAGCTTTGAGGTGAAAGCTCCAGTTATAGCTGTTTCTATTCAATGGTTTTTAGAAAAAATAGATGAGGATATAAATAAGATAGGAACAAATATAAAATTAGGAATAGAGACTAAGCCTTTGATTGAGGCGGATTTTAAGATAGATTTATGGCAAATTGTTACAGAGTTTGGAGCAAATGCAGTTTGTCCAGGAGCAGGTAAAGTGATTAATTTTATTTCAAAACACTTAGAAGGTAATATAGGAATTAAATTTGACGTTGTATTTAATGGAAGTATTAATGTGAGTGGAGAAATTAGTGGAAATACTTTAGTTCCCAAAAATACAAAAGGAAAAATTGGAATTGATGGAAAAATACAAGTTACATTAGAACTTAAAGCTTGGGCAAAAGCAGAATATGGAATTGCAGGATTTGACGGGTCTGCAAAAGCAAATGCTAATACATATTTAAGTGCCGGTGTTAAAGCAGAAATAGCAAAAGATGGTGTTGTGGGTTATCCAGAATTAGAATTTGGTGGAATTGTAGCCAAATATGTAGTTATAGCTTCAATTAAATTTGGAGTTTTTAAAGAAACATTTGAAGATAATGGCGAATATGTTATTGTCAAAAAATGCCCTGTTGAATTTAAAAAAGCTTACTTATTAGGCCCTTATTAGTTGATTTTATGAAAAATTTGTTTTTAATGATTTTACTTGTTATGATGAGTTGCCAAGAAGGTGATAAATTTGATTTGTCTAAAATAGATGATAAAACAGAAGTTAGCAAAACTTTAAATAGCTTGAATATTTCGGATGTTCAAACTCAAAATGGATATTGGGAATTAGTAAAAAAAGGAGAGAAAGTAGAAGCAGTACTTCAAGATAATGGAAATATATCTACAGTTTATTCTTTAAAAGACGAGCAAGATCAGAAATTATTTAATTTCGATAATTTTAATATTGAAAAAAATACTGGTGGTAAAATAGTAGAAAATAGTAACAAAATAGTATTTGTAAATATAGTATTAGAAAATATAGAAACATTTAATGTGTTAAAGAAACTAAAAGAGAAATTAGGTAATCCAGATCAGATTATTAATGATAGCGTTTTTTATAATGAAGAAGACGATAAAGTAAAATTGGTTTTAAAAAACTATGAAAAAAACGATATAAAGATAAAGAAAGACGAATTTGAAGACGAGTATTTAATTTATCCATTACATTATGTTTGGAACATAAACGGTTATATATATAAATACACATTGTTTATTAATGAAGCGTCATTTAGTAATGATTTAGTAATCATATCAAATAAAGCCTTTAATGAAAAACTAATTTTTGGTTATCATAACCCAAAAGAAGATTCTATATTTAAAAAATATTATAATGAATAATTTTAAAAGCCCATTATATTTAGTTAGTTTTAAATCTGCTATATGTAATTATGAAATTTATATAAATAACTTACCCGCTTATATTCACAAGGAAGGTGGGTCTGTTTCTTCTCAAATACCTATTAATCATTGGATATTAGAGAGCGGTGAACAAGAAATTAAAATAAGAGTTTTACCTTTAAAAGGAGAAATAGCTTTTAGAGAAGATTCTTTTGTTGAAATCAGAGTCTTTTCTTATGATTCATCCACAACTAATTATGAAGATACTGTTGAATCTTTTAATTTCAGCGTAGAAAGTTTATATGATTTAAAAATTCCAGTTGTTGAAAAAAGAGATTTTTTCATTGCAGAAGTACCATTTATATTAAAAAAATGGAATGATTTTGATGAAATTAAGGAAAAAAAAGGAGAAATAATTTCATTTTATAAAGCAATGTATGAATTGTTTAAGGAAAAAGACATTCAAAAGATTTATAACCTTTTAAAGTTTAGATTTGATCAAATTGATGAAGCTACTTATTCAAAAGAATCAGACAATCTTGAAGGACTTTCAAAAATGTTATTTCGTTTGAAAGAAGGTGATTTTGAATTAATAGATTTCCCAATTGAACCTATGTTAACCGTATATGATAATAAAAAAGTCTGTAATTTGACAAGAGAAAATAGCGAACCAATATTACTATTTAAAAACAAAAATAACAATGAGTTTTCTTTCCCTTTATTAGTAGGCTTTGAAAAATCAAAACCTATTGTTGTTAGGTAATTAAAGTATATTTATTATGATAACCCCTTTTGGTTATGTTGCTATTGGAGTTTTTTTAATTGCTATTTTTCTAACAATAAAAACAGTAAAAAGAGTCAAAGATACTGGTTGCCTTGCTTATGGCTACAACTTCTTGCTAATTTTTAGTGTGATTTCTATTTTTTTTAGCACTTCATATACAACACTACAGTCTTTAAATGTTTATATTACAGGGACAAGTTATATAGGAAAAATAGTAGATTATAAATCCTATGAAAAAGAATATAAAGATAAGAATGATGATTATAGAATAAAAACATCAACTTTATACATACCAATCATTGAGTTTTTAGATGAGAATAATCAAAAGATACAATTAGAATCAAGTGCACATAGTGGTGATATTCCAAAAATCGGAGAAACCATTACAATTTCACATAATGTAGGTGAAAATTTTGTTCTAGAGCATAGTTTGACAACTTTTCTTTTGTTGATAGCAGGTTTTGCATTTGCAGTTGTTTTTGGGTTTCTAACAATTGGAATAATAAAATATGCTTTTGGTTATTCTATGGATAGTTATAAGCAACAATTTGTAAAAGGCTTTTTTATTGGGATTAAAATATGTTTATTGTTATTTACAATAGCTTTTATTTTACCTATTTATAATTATTTAATAGGAAAGTCAAATATGCCATTATGGGCTTTTGCTATCTGTGTTATTTCTTTTATTGGGTTAACTATAGTTTGCTATCTTTTCTTTATTAAGAATGGAAGAAATTTAACTATTAGTGATAAAAGGAAAAGCAAATCTGTTCAATAAATCATTCTTGGGAGTCTATAGTCTTATTTTTGGTGATGTATATGAATAGAATGATTAAAAATGTTAAATAAAGTATTTTGAAAATAGTTAATTTATTTTGTTAAAAAAGTAGAAATTAACCATATTTTTTTTATGTATTTGTAGATGAAATTGTTATATTTGAAAGAACAAACAAAGTGAAATTTTGAGTTTCAATAATAACAATTTATTTAAAGATAGATATGGTTTTTGAAATAATAGAAGAAACAAACATTTTAATGAATGGTTTTCAAAAAAAACTGAAAACTAGGTTTAACATAGATTTTTCATTACATAATAAAACGGAAGACGAACGTATTTATATTATCAATAAAGAAAGGATAAATACAATACCAGTTCAAGATAATGCGTTTTTAAAAATACTTGAAGAATTTGAGACACTCAATTATCCTATAAAAATAAAAACAGATTACAAAGGTCATTTTATGGAAATATATGATCATGAAAACTGGACAATAGAATGGGATAAAAAAGCAGATGAACTAATAGAAGAATTAGGAGATTTAGAGAATGCAAAAGAAATTAAAGCAAATTATTTTGAAATAATCAAAGATCAAGAATTATTTACTAAAAATAAGTTCAAAGAAGCATATTGGAACTTGTTCTTTTTTAATCCACCAATAGATAATGTAAATGTATCCGATATTGGAACAACTTTAGACTGGAATATTAAAGCAATCGGTTCAATTCCATGTGTTGGAAGAACAGCAATATTAAATCCTGGATCCAAAGTAACCATTATAGCTTTTGATTCTACTCAAAGAGTAACACCAAATATTATTGAAGTTTTAAAGCCAAAAATTAAAACAGATGTAAGATGGGATGAACAAAGAGTAAAACTACACACAGAATTACATTTTGATACCATTGAGAAAAAAGTAAAAAAGAAAACTGCTTATTTTAATTTCTCTATTAAAGATGTTGTTTCCTATACAGAGGAAATTATAATTAATTTGAAAAACTAAAATAAAGCAGAAATAAATTAAACATATACAATTCTAAAAGGTACAATGTTTAAGGCTCTTCTTTCAATCATTAATTTTAAGTCTTCACTTAAAAAGCTCCATTCTTCTTCGGTGTAATGTTCTTTCTCGGTACGAGTTAAACAAATATCGATAGTAGGAGTGTAGCCAATATTACTATCTAAGCCAGTTTGGATGCCATTTTTTACTTCAATATTATCAATAGCATCACCATAATGGTTTTTACATAAAATAATAATATCTTGTCTTGTAACTACTCGTTGGTTTGAGATAAGATTTTCTCTATATGCATATATTTTTTCAGAATTTGTTAACTCATTTCTACCACCTTGTGTTGTAGAAAGAAGTGTAATAGAATCCTTTTCAAAGTCTGCTCCTTTGAAAACATTAAACTTGCTAAAAGTGCTTATTTTATTTGTCTCTTCACCGTTTGTTGTCCAATATTTAATAAATAATGTTCCTTTTTCTTTTGTTTTCTTTGTATTTAAAACCAAATACGGATTGTTAAGGTTTTGCATGCCTATTTTAGACATTTTAGACTTAAAACGAGCAATAATCTGATTGATTTCTTTTAAATTATTATCAGTAAAATCTTGACCTAATCTTGAAAAAGCAGCAGCTTCATCACGAATCAAATCAATTAAATAATTAATTTCTTCTGCTGCATTTCGCTCATCAAAACGAGCAACTCCTCCAAAACGTAGGTAAGCATAGTTTTCATCTTCTGGCTCTACATTATTAGAAATAACATCAAATTCTTTGTTTCGGTCATTTAATACTGAAAATAACTCAAGAAAGTAATCATTATTTAACTTTAAAGGATAAATGTCTAACAACTCTTTTATATTACCTTGTGTTTCATTTAGTTTTTTGTTAATTACTGGAAAGCAATTGTTTGAACAAAATATATTAGATAATATTTCAGGACCTATAACATTTGGAAATTCTAGGCGTATCCAGATTAGTTCAGGATCAATTTTTATTTTTTCAAGATCTTTTTCTGAAAATAAAGTTTCAAATTCTTTTGGAAAATTGTAGCTATCTTCATCAATAGTAATAGTATCTTTTATTGTGATGAAATTTTTTCGATAAAAATCATTCGTATGCTCCTCTATTTTTTGAATGTGATAGATGTCATGCTGTTTTAAATCATAAACAGTGTTTTTATGTTCCTCCGCTTCATTATAACCTTGAACAGGTGTTAAGAGAGAATCATTAATAAACCACTTAGCTCTAGGTAAAAAATGGAAAAACTTAGTACGTTCTTCAATATTTTTAAGGTAAAAATAAAGCATTAAATCTTTTATAGTTCCTTCTCCTTCATGTTTTAATGCAATCCAAATAGTTCCGTGAGGTGTTTTCTTTTTAAAATCTTTACCTGAAATTATTTCCTTAAATTGATCTTTTATAATTTGATTTACCCCATTAGGTAACACTACGTAAGAAATTTTATTCCTGTTTAATTTTACAGGAATTGTAGGTCCAAAATGATAATTTTTTATAATACTCTCAACAGGATTATACGGATTAACAATTTTCTTTTGATAAAAAAATTGATGATGATTATGAAGCGTTGTTTCGCTTTCTACAGGATAAGCTCTTAAAATCCCTCTAGAAGGAGTCGCTTTTGCAGATGCTGTAGGAGTTAAAATATCAACCAATCTTTCGGTCATTCTTCTTCTACTCGAAAATATTTCATTTGATATTTTTTCAAGCTCTTTTGCACATACATCAAAAAGAAGGTTAACTATTGGATCAAATACATTTTCAAGTTCAACATCATTGTACCCCCATTTTTTGGCAGCACGTTTTAACATTCTATCTTTAATCTGATCTTTTGATAATTGGTTCATTTAGTTGAATTTTATTTAAATGAAAATGGAGCTAAATAATAAGAACTTTTGTAGTAATATGGTTGATTTGTTTGTTTTATAACGCCATATACAACTATGTCTAGCCTTTTCTTTACTCTGATTTTTGTTTCGTAACTTAATGTGTTTTCGTTTACTCCAAGCGTAACTTCAGTAACAATTAATCTTTTCTCATATTTGCTTACTTTCTCATGAACAGATTCCTTGATTAAATCTTTTAACCTATTTGGATTTGCTAATAAATTGAAGTCAGTTTCCCAAATAATGGTGCCAAACTCCTCGTCATATTTATATTCTCCAAAAATAGTAGAGATAACTACAGAAATAAACTGCGCTAAAGACTCTTCAATAGTTACTTTTGTTGCATCGTCACCATTGCTAAGTTTTTTATAATCGAAAGGTATTTTATAGTAAAGATCCTTCATTAGTTATAGTAAAATTTATTTCTTCATCACTATTTAATGCTACTGTAACGGTATTTCCTTTCACCACTTCGTTTGCAATAATCATTCTAGAAAGAGGTCTTTTTAGCTTGTTTCTTATAGTTCCTTTAATTGGTCTTGCTCCATATTCTGGGCTAAAACCTAATAATGCAATCTTTTCCTTGTCTTCTTCTGTTATTTCTAGAGTTATATCTAACTTTTCTAATAGTTGTAGTAACTCTTTTTTAAGATGAATATCAAATATTTTGGCAACGCTTTTCACGTTGATAGGAGCAAAAGGAATTATTTCTGTTAAACGACCTAAAAACTCAGGTCTGAAATATCCAGTCATTAATTGTATTAAATCATTCGATTTTGGAATCACTTCTTTTTCAAATGATTTTACAATATAATCCGATCCTATATTTGAAGTAAATAAAACAACTGAATTTGAGAAATCACCTTCTTTTCCTAATCTATCGTGTAGTTTTCCTTCATCTAAAATTTGCAAGAAAACATCAAAAACAGATTTGTGCGCTTTCTCAATTTCATCAAACAAAACTATTGAATATGGTTTTTGTCTAATTTTATTTACTAATAAACCACCTTCTTCATAACCTACATATCCTGGAGGAGCTCCATATAATAAAGCGGCTGAATGCTCTTCTTTAAATTCAGACATGTCAAGTCTAATAATAGCATTTTCATCACCGAAAAGAAAATCAGCAAGTGATTTCGCTAACTCTGTTTTACCTGTTCCTGTTGGTCCAAGGAAGAAAAAAGATCCAATTGGCTGACCTGGTTTTGTTAAACCAGAGCGAGATTCCATTATAGCATCAGCGACTACTTTTACAGCATGATCTTGACCAATTACTCGTTGCTTTAATGTTTTTTCAATATCTAATAATCGTTCTCTCTCATCTGATTTTACTTTTCCAGCAGGAATTCCTGTTATATCGGAAACAACAATTGATAGATGAGAGCCAAGAACTGTGTTTTCTTGTTCTTCTAGTTTTACTAAATCTTTTAGTAAGTTATTAATAAAAGAGATTTTTTCTTCACTGTCTTCAATAGTTTTGAAAATGGTGTTGCTCTGATCGGTTTCATTTAATAATTTACCTGTTTTTTGTAATATATCAGTTAGTAACCACTGTGTTTTTTCTTCTTTTTCTTCAACTTCTGTTATTTCGCTTAGAGTAGCTAGTTGATTTTTTAATTCTGGAATCTCTTTCTTGATTGTTTCTTTAGCAACTTTCAAAGAAGACATCGTTCTATCTATTAAATCTAAAGCAGAATCAGGTAAAGATTTTTCTTTTAAATAGCGTTTAGCTAATCGAATTGCTTCTTTTTGATTTTCATCATCAATATTAAAATTATGATGATCTTGATAAGAGTGAATAATACTAGAAATCATTCTAAAAGCTAAATCTTCATTTGGCTCACTAATTTCTAATGTTTCAAATCGTCTTGATAAAGCATCGTCTTTTGCAAGTGTTTTTCTGAATTTTTCCTGAGTAGTTGCTCCAATAAAAGTAATTACCCCTTTAGATAATTCAGATTTTACAATACTTGCTATTCCAGAACCTTGGTTTGAATCAAAAATTTCGTGAATATCATCAATAAATAATATTGGTTTTTCAAAGTCTTTTAATTCATTAAATATTTTTTGAAGGCGATCTTCTACTTCACCTTTATATGATGCACCAGCAAATAGAGAGCCTATGTTTATTTCATAAATACTGGCATTGTCAAATGCATTTAAAATTGTTTTTGATGCTATTTTTTTGCAAAAGCCATCAATAAGAGCTGTTTTTCCTACACCAGGTTCACCTGTAATAATTACATGTGGTTTTAATTTACGGTTAAGAATCTCAGTTATAGTTTTTAACTCTTCATCTCTTCCTATTATTGCATGACTATCTTTTTTTGTAATCGTTTTTAATCTGTCAACACAATATTTAGAAATAGCATTAGTGCTACTTTTTTGTGTTGAAGATGTTGTTCCTGGTAAATTAATTTCAGCAGTTTTGATTGTTGCTCCAGATTGGTATAAATCAATAATGCTTGATGAACTAATTGGTAAAGATTTTAATTGATCATGTGAAAAACCTACGCCAGGTGTTAATAACGCACTTAAAAGGCAAACAAAATCGGAATTTATTCCTGTTTTTCTTTCAATGTTTTCTGCTTCATCTAGGACAATTGTAGCACTAGAATCTGCTTCAGGAGAATCGGAAGGTTTGTTTGCTTTTGGATATTCACTTATTCTTATATCAGCCCATTCGTCTAGATAAAAAACATCTACACCTTTAGAGTCTAATTCTTTTAAAAAATCAAATTGTTGATTTAAAATTGCTTTCAATAAATGCGCAGCAAAATATCTTGGGTTGAAATTTTCTTTTGCATATTGTTTAGCAACATGTATTATTTGAGAAATTACTTCTGTTGACATTTGATGAGATTTTATTTATTTACTTCTACTAACGATTTCACACATTTCTAATTTTCGTGCTAAATCTTTGTTTTCTTCTTCTAAATCTTTTAAATCATCAGTTAAGTCGTCAATCTCTTTTTTAGAATCATTTATAAGAAATAATTTTTTCTTTGTATTTACGTATGATTTTATTGTAAGAATTACGTTTTCATATAGTTTTGGGTTTACTATTGAATCATTCGGGATTTTTTCTTTTAAATCAACCAATTCATAATTGATAGATTGTTCAATAAATTGGAAACTTTCAGGTGATACATCTAATGAATCTACGAGTTTTCCTATATCCTCAATTCTTTCAGAAAACATTCTGTTAAACGTGAATTGAGTATTCATTTTATCATTTTCATTTTTTAACACGTCATTTTCTTTAAGAGGTAATTTGAAATTAAAGAAAATGGCAGCAATTAAAACGCCAGTTGTTATAAAAAACATTAATAAGAATAACATAAACGCATTGAAACGTTCTTTTTTATTTAAAATATCCATAATATCATATAATTTATTAGTCTGCTAAGAATGTTGGTGAAGAAGGTGCTTCTCTGTCATCATCACTATCACTGCCAAATAAGCCACTTGTTTTTCGATCGTTTTTAAGAATATTTTCGTTAACAAATATTCCTGCATCACGTTTTTTACCTATATAGTCTAATTGATTCAGTATAGAAAAAAGTTGATCTAACTTAGTCATGAAGTCTTTCGCTTGTTCAATAATAGGATCAATATCGTATGCTTTGTATTTAACATTAATAGTGTCTGTAAACAACCTTTCATAATCTCCACTAGTTATATCTGTCCATTCTGAAAAATAGTTGAATAGCATTTCTTTTCCATCTCCAGAAAAATAATCAAAGCTGTTTTTTATAGTTCTACTTAATGTGATAACATTGTCTAATAACTCAATAGGTTTTAGATTATAATTTATCCATTTGTTTTTACTTATTTGAAGCTCTACAAAGCGTAAGGCTTTATCACAAACATCAAAAACCATATTTGCAATTAAGTTTTCATCTTCATTATTTGTTCTGAATTTTATCTTTCTATTTATTTGAATTGCATAAAATTCAAGTTGTTTGAAGAATAAATCATAGTTTTCAAACAAACTGATTAGACTAGGATGGTTGTTTAAAGTTAAACTAGGAGGAATATAATTTGTGATTATTTCATAGCCACCATCTGTAGATGCTTTAAACTTTGCAATTGGAAATTGTAATGCACCTATATTATTATGGTTTACTTCACTTTCTGCTACACTTGTTAAGTGATATTTAGATAATGCATGAGGAAATCTTGGAGGAACTTCTTCCATGTTTTGCTCGCCTGAAGGAACCCTTGTATATGGATCTACATTTAATAATAAGAAATAATTATTTTCCTTATTGTCAAGATCTTTTAATTCTATTTTTTCTGAAAATTCACCTGTAAAATCTGTGATTTCAATTCGTCCACCAGCAGGAGTTATTGCTTTTAACATTTTAATATTAACACTTAATTCATTATGAGTGTCAATAGAAATGGAATAATTAAAAGGTCTGCTTAAAGGTGTTGATAGTAACCCATAATTAAGCTCATTAACTTCTAGGTTTCTTGCGTCTCTAATTAAATCTTCTACGTTGTCTTGTAATTCAATGAAATGTTTTTTATTGATTTTCATTCCATCAATCCAATTCACTGGGAAATGTTTGATATTTTCTGCCATAATTTGTTTATATACGTTGACAAATGATTGTTGCTCCGTCTTTTATATTGTTTGTATCTATTGCTAATTCTGGGTCAATATATTCTGATGAACTAAACCATTTTGGTTTAGTGTAGAAATACCATCCATAAGGTTGGTTTTTTTCATCCACGAAATTAATTTGACTATTAGGGTTCTTTTCATTATAGTCATTTATAAAATAATAGAATAATCTACCAAAATCAATTGCTCTTGGAGCTTTAACCTTAAAATTTATGATTTGATTATCATTAGCTCTTTTTTGAAAAACTAAATTTAGAATAATGATGTTTCTCATTTCAGATATTTTAGGTGAAGGATATTTATCGTTTAAAGGATAAAACCAACGTTTGTGTAATTTTACAGGAATTGATATTGCATATTCGAATAATTTGTAACACAAAGTAGGTAGTATAAAGAATAGTAGTGTGCTTACTATGAAAAAAATGTAGTCACCATCATTGAAATATTTCGAAATAACAACCATAAATGCAGCAATAAATACTGTTGTGTTTATGGAAATTAGTACATCACCTATGAATTTTTTAACTTCAAATTTTTTAAAGTAATCATGGAATACTTTTAAATGTACTATTCCTGCGATACTCATATATACCTGAAAAGAAATGAATCTTTGGTTAAGTGTTGTGTCTTTTAGATTGTAAAGTATAACAGAAAAAATCACAAACACCAAAACTTGTAAAAGAACATATAAAAAGTATTTCTTTTTGCTTTGTCTGAATTTTGGGATTTTCGATCCAATTAATATCATTAAAATTAAACCGAATGATATTATTAGCAATAAATATAATAATTCTGCACCTCCGTTTACGTAATTTAAGTACTTTCTCATTTATAATATAGTTGATATTCCTAGTCTTGATTTATATTGTTTGTCGTCCATTAAGAAAAGTTGATCTTCTTTGTTTAAAATTAAATCAAAATCATATTGAACATGAAAGGGTAAAAATAAATTAAAAAAGTTATTTAAAAAAGAATCCATAACTTCATTTTTAAAGTAATGGTTTAAATTTTCAGAATTTTTTAATGGTCCAATAGTGAAACTATACTTTTTTAAATAGATTTCTTCATTGCTTTCGAGTGTTGTGTTAATTCCCATGATAAAATCATTCGATTCTTCAATATTATCAATAAGACTTTCTAATTGTATGTTCTTAGTTTTATAGGTTACCTTTTCTTCAAGAATTTGTTCCAAAGTATTTACAATTCCATCAATATTTTGATTAGAATTGTCTTTTTGTTGTAAAATAGCATAAAACATTTTTACAACTAAATCATCTGGAATATTTTGTTTGAATACTAATATTGTTTTTATAATATCAACAATTCCATTTGCACTTAAATTAGAAAAAAAATGAGATTCATTTTTTTCTATTGAATGTCTAAATCTGAAAAGCTCATTTTCGATAGGATTAAAAAAGTGTCTAGCTTCTTTCTCTTCTCTTTTTCTGGCTTTAAATTCTTCGACAGGATTGTTCCCTTTATTTGAATTTCTGAAATTATGAGATATACTTTCAGGTAAAACATCATAAAATCCATCTCTACTAATGTCAATATTTAGAATTTCTTTATCGATTAAATCATAAGAAATTGACATTTTGTCTTTACTGAATTTTCGATAAAATAAACCATTTGATCTTAATACGATATTAAGATCATCAACATTATTCTCTAACAATGATTCTAGAAGTAATTCTGCTCTTAGATCAAAAGGGGTTAGTTTTTTCTGGTTGTCTATAAAAGTTTGTTCTTCTGTCATTTTTCGTCTGGAGTTTTTAATCTGCCTGATACTACATAAAATTTTTTCCAGTAATTGCTCTTTAAATCAGAAATAGAAGCTCCTCCTGATAGATTGGCATTAAAAAACTTATTGTTTTTCAAGTAAACTCCAACATGAGTAATGATTCTTTCATCTGTTATTCTAAAGAATACTAAATCACCTTCTTTTAAATGTTTTGTAGACTTAAATAAATGGAATTTTTCATCTAAGCCCATTTCTTCAGCTGTTCTTGGGAGTGAACAGTTGTAGACTTTTTTGAATAAGCGTTGCATTAGCGCAGAACAATCAATTCCAGCTTTTGTTTCGCCACCATATATGTATTTGGTTCCTTCCCATTCTTTTACAAATGAATAAAGTTTCCCATCTAATATTTCATCTTTATTAACGCCTAATTTGTTGGCAAAGTATACTTTATCTTCTTCTGGAAGAGGTTCGTATACAATGTAATTATTCTTGTTTTCTGTGGGTTCATTGTATATGTTATCATCATTATAAGATGAAGAGTTTTTCTTTGAACCACAATTAATTAATAAAGATGAAAAAAAAAGTAAAGCAATTAGTCTCATTTTCATTGTTTGTATTGTTGTTTGTATTTTAGTTTAAAACTAACTACAATAGTATGGGTTTTTATTAAAAAAAACAAGGATTTCGTTATAAATATATTCTGAATAAAAGAATGCTAAGATGATAATTTTAAATAATTAAAAAACTAATAAAAACAAAAAAGTTGCTGGGTGCTATTATGAAAAAGAAAATTCCTATTTTTGAAAAAAAAACATTAAAAAAGCAATTTTAATGTAATTTATTTAGATAATTAATTTAGGAAAGTTTGGTTTTGAACGGATGAAGAAATATTTTGATTTAAAAGTACCCATATTATTTTTGTCAATTTTTTTACTATCTAGTATTGTTCTCATTATTAAAATGAATAGTGGTGATGAGTGTAATATTAAAGAGTTTCAAGTTGATGCGCCTTCATTTAAAGTAGGTGAGTTAATTATTTTTTCAGATGCTTCTAAGAAATCTCATTCTTGGAGATGGTATTTTGGAGATAATACTCAGATTTCTTTTAGATCGAAAGTTGCACACTCATTTATGGAGGAAGGAGAATATTTAGTTAAGCTAATTGTGAATAATGAGTGCACAATTCAAAAAGTAATTACCATTCTGCCTAAAGAAAATTCTTTAGATAAGTCAAAGTTTCCTAAGTTTAGAGTGCCAGGAAATGTTATGCAGGATGAAGAAGTTGAGTTTGTTGATAGAACAGATGGAGCTAAATCATGGGAATGGAGATTTGGAGAAAGTGGGAAAGTAGATTCTTTTGATGAAAAGTGTACTTATGTATTTACTACTCCAGGTAAAAAAGTGGTTTCTTTAGTCGTTAATAACGATTATAAGCATGTTACAATAAAAGAATTGTTTGTTATTCCGAAGAAAAAGGAAGTAATTAAAGTAGAAAAGTATAAAAGTGCAATACCGTGGAATCCATTTAAAAATGTTCCAGATGCACCACCAGAGGAAGAGAAAGATGATGTTGTAAAAGTAGTAAAAGGTCCAGAAATAGGAGGGACAGATGCTCGTAAATTAGAAGATATCTTAGAGTCAGTAGCTAAAGGGAAAACAAATTATGAGAGTTTCTTGAAACATTTCTGTAAGTACAATTTACCAATAGTAATATATAAGGATGCGAAAACAAGTTCCTTGAAAGAATTTTTCTATGCTGTAAAAAAGAAAGGTGATAAAGTGAAAAATGTTACAATTCAAAAAGATGGAGAAGATTGTATTAGAGTGATTAATATTGATAAAAAACATAAATCATATTTTTAATTTCTTCAGAAAAAATAATGTGTGGTATGCATAGTGAAGAGTGAAATTTAATTATTGATAATAACAATGTATTAATTTTAATTTTTTGCTATTTTTGCCTTTTAATAACGAATATTAAGTAGAATTTCGAAATGGTTGTTTTTAAACGTAAAACATGCATTTTGATTTTAAAGGAAATAGAATGAAAACAATTCAATTTAGAGAAGCAGTTTGTGAAGCAATGAGCGAAGAAATGCGTCGTGATGAATCTATTTATTTAATAGGTGAAGAAGTTGCTGAGTATAATGGAGCATACAAAGCTTCAAAAGGTATGTTAGATGAATTCGGTGCAAAAAGAGTAATTGATGCTCCAATTGCTGAATTAGGTTTTGCGGGTATTGCAGTAGGTTCTGCAATGAATGGAAATAGACCTATTGTTGAATTTATGACATTTAACTTTTCTTTAGTAGGGATTGATCAAATAATCAATAACGCTGCGAAAATGCGTCAAATGTCAGGCGGACAATTTAATATTCCTATCGTTTTTCGTGGACCAACAGCTTCTGCGGGTCAATTAGCAGCAACACATTCACAAGCTTTTGAAAGTTGGTATGCGAACTGTCCAGGATTAAAAGTAGTTGTTCCGTCAAATGTTTATGATGCAAAAGGGCTTTTAAAATCAGCAATTCGCGATAATGATCCGGTGATTTTCATGGAATCAGAGCAAATGTATGGAGATAAAGGAGAAGTGCCAGAAGGAGAATATACTTTACCTTTAGGTGTTGCAGATGTTAAAAGAGAAGGTACTGATGTAACAATTGTTTCGTTTGGTAAAATTTTAAAAGAAGCATTTATTGCTGCTGATGAATTAGCAAAAGATGGTATTTCTTGTGAAATTATAGATTTAAGAACGGTTAGACCTTTAGATTATGATACTGTTTTAGCTTCAGTTAAGAAGACAAATAGACTAGTGGTTCTAGAAGAGGCATGGCCATTTGCAAGTGTAGCTTCAGAAATCACTTATATGGTTCAGGAAAAGGCATTTGATTACTTAGATGCTCCAATTCAGAGAATTACTACGGCTGATACTCCTGCTCCATATTCACCAGCATTATTGAAAGAATGGTTGCCAAATGCAAACGATGTAGTTAAAGCAGTAAAAAAAGTTATGTATAAATAAATAGAAACTCACTATATTTGAAACTTCATCACTAAATGATGAAGTTTTTTTTGTTTTATAGAATTATTAAATATGTATATTAAAAAAATATTTTATCTGTTTGTTTTTTTTTCCTTTTTAGGAGTAGCTCAAACGAAAGTTGGTGGAAAAGTTGTAGATGAGTTTAATGAACCTATTCCTTTTGCAAACGTAATATTTAAAGACTCAAGAGAAGGAGTTATTACAGATGAAAATGGAAATTTTTATTTTGAATCTAAAGAAAATTATAGCGCTTTAATAGTTTCTTTTATAGGTTTTGAAAAAAAGGAAGTTCCTTTGAAAGCTGGATTAAACTCAAACTTGAAAATAATTCTAAAAGAGGGAACTCAATTAAAAGAAGTGGTTGTTTATTCAGGAAAAACTTCGAAAAAAGACAACCCCGCTTTAGATATACTTCGAAAAATTTGGGAAAGAAGGAGGAAGAATGGGCTTAGAATGTTTGATCAATATCAATATAATAAATATGAAAAAGTAGAATTCGATATGAATACTATTGATAGTGCTTTCATGAATAGTAAAATATTCAAAGGCATGGAGTTTGTTTTTGATAATATGGATACTTCAAGAATTACAGGAAAATCATACTTGCCTATTTTTATAAATGAAGAATTAAGCGAGGTTTATGGTGATAATGTAACTAAAAAAGAAAAAGAAGTTCTAAAAGCAAATAAAAATTCTGGTTTTGGAGATGGTGATGGAGTTAATACTTTTATTAAAGATCTATACGCAGAATACGATATCTATAATAATTATTTAAAATTCTTTGATAAAGACTTCGTAAGTCCGCTTTCAAGAACAGGGATTAATGTTTATAATTATGTACTAAACGATAGTATGTATATTGATAATAAATGGTGTTATAATATTGTTTATTATCCGAGAAGAAAAAATGAATTGACTTTTAAAGGAGATTTTTGGGTTAATGATAGCACCTTTGCTATTAAAAAAATTAATTTAGAAGCAAGTAAGAGTGCGAATATTAACTGGGTTAAAGAAATATACATCGAACAAGAGTTTGATGTTTTAAATGATTCCGTGTTTTTGTTGAAGAGAGACTATATGATGTCTGATTTTAGTTTTTCTAAAAAAGAAGAATCAAAAGGAGTTTATGGAAAGAGAACAACCGTTTTTAAAGATCATAAATTTAATATTCCAAAAGAAGATAAGTTTTATCGAGAGGAAGTGAATTTTTATGATAATACTGTTTTTAATCAAACTGATGAATTTTGGCAAGAAAATAGATTTGAAAGATTGAATGATAATGAGTTGGGGATCTATAAAATGTTAGATACTTTGCAAACGGTTCCTAAATTTAAACGGATTTATAATCTGGCATCTATTTTGGGAAGTGGTTATATACAGTATGGGAATTTCGATTTTGGACCAATATTTTCAACCTTCGGATATAATGATGTAGAAGGAGCGAGAATACGAATAGGAGGAAGAACATATTTTGGACCAAATGATAAATGGAGGATTCAAGGATATACAGCATACGGTTTTAGAGATGATAAAGTAAAATATGGTATTTCAGGAAGATGGATGATTAATCCGAGAAATCGATTTATTTTGTCATTAGGCAATAGAAGGGATGTTGAGCAGATAGGAGTGAGTTTAACTACTTCAAATGATGTTTTAGGAAGGAGTTTTGCCTCGTCTTCTTTGTTTTCTAGTGGAACGAATAATAAGCTTACAAATGTGAATTTGACAACATTAGGAGCAGAAATGGAAATGCTAAAGAATTTTAGTATTCAAACAAATTTCTCTTATAGAACATTGTCTTCTGCTTCAAATGAATTTAGTTTAGATTATTATACCGATTTAACGCAAACTCAGGTTAAAAGTGAAGTTAAGCAAGCAGAACTTAACTTACAGTTAGAATATACACCAGGTAGAAAAACAGTAGGATATGGAGTTGATAGGTTAGAAGTTGATAGTAATTATGCTCGTTTTTTTATAAGTTATAGTAGTGGAATGAAAGGTGTTTTTGATAGTGATTTTGATTATCAAAAACTTCAACTTTACTATAGGCAGCCTGTATTAATAGGTGGTTTCGGAAGATTATTTACTACTTTTGAAACAGGTAAAATTTTTGGAACAGTGCCATTAGGATTGATGGGAGTCGTTCCTGGTAATCAGTCTTATTTTATTATAGAAAATACATATAATCTTTTAGATTATTATGACTTTGTTGCAGATGGGTATGCATCACTTCATTTTGAACATCATTTTAATGGACGATTATTTTCAAGAGTGCCTCTTTTAAGAAAATTAAATCTCAGGGAAATAGTTGGAATTAAAGGAGTTTATGGTAATGTTTCTAAAAACAATAGAACTATTAATGCTTCAGGTTTAAATTATATAGCACCAGAAAATTTATATTGGGAATATCATGCAGGAATAGGAAATATATTTAAAGTACTTCGTATTGATTTTGCATGGAGAGGAAGTTATTTGAATATGCCAGATGCTAGAAAATTTGGAGTTAGAGCTTCGTTTGGTTTTTATTTCTAAAAAAAATGGAAGAGTCAATTCAATATCTAATTTCGGTTGATAAGGTCTTGAATCAGCTTTATAAAAAATATGGAGTTCCTTATGTTCCTAGTAGACCACAAGGTTTTGTTACGCTATGTAAATTAATTTTAGAGCAGCAAGTTTCTTTATCTTCTGCAAAAGCATGTTTCCTAAAATTGGAATCGTTTTTAGTAGAAATTACACCTAGTACAATTTTTGAGGCAAATGAAGAAGATTTAAAAGCTAATGGGATAAGTCGACAAAAAGTAGTATATCTTAAAGAATTATCAAAAGCAGTTTTAAATAAGCAGTTAAATCTAGATAGTTTTGAATTGAAATCAGCAGATGAAATTCGAAAAGAGTTAATCAAGATTAAAGGAATTGGAAATTGGACAATTGATGTTTACCTTATGTTTTCTCTTCAAAAACAAGATATAATTCCATTGGGAGATATCGCAATTATAAATACAATAAAAGAATTATATAATTGTTGCTCTTCAGATGATATTTTGATAATCTCACAAAAATGGAAGCCGTATAGAACAATGGCATCTTATTTTTTATGGCATTATTATTTGGAGAAAAGAAATAGAAAGCCATTGGTGTATTAAAAAAATGTTTCTAGTCTTAAAAATAAGGTAATGTTTATTATCTTTGCACTCCCTTATAAAAATAAATAAAAATGACTGCAGATAAAGTTACTACATTTGATGTACTGATTGAAATTCCAAGAGGGAGTAGAAATAAATATGAGTACGATTTCGAGTTAAAAAGAATGCGTTTTGATAGAATGTTATTTTCTTCAATGATGTATCCAGCAGATTATGGATTTATTCCTGAAACATTAGCATTAGATGGAGATCCATTAGATGTTTTAGTTTTAGTTAATGAGCCAACTTTTCCTGGTTGTGTAATGGAAGTTAAACCAATTGGAGTTTTTCATATGGCAGATGATAAAGGACCAGATGAAAAAGTAATTTGTGTTCCAGTTTCTGATCCTATTTGGAATAAATTAAATGATTTAAGTGATGTAAATTCACACTTAATAAAAGAAATTGAACATTTTTTTCAAGTTTATAAAGATTTAGAAAATAAACAAGTTGATGTTGAAGGATGGGGAGATGTTAATGAAGCAAAAGAAATTTTTGTAAAATGTACAAAGCGTTTTCAAGAAATAGAAAATAAACCAGAAGGATTGTTTAGTATTAAATAGTTTTTAAAGAATTTCATAAAAAAGGCAATATTGTTAATCAATATTGCCTTTTTTGTTTATTTTTGTTAAGAACGACAAATTATTTTTAACTAAAACAACCAAAAAATTTTATGGATTCAATAATGATTTACGTGCCAATTATTATGGCAATTATTGGGCTTCTTTTTATGATGTATAAAAGGGCTTGGGTTTTAAAGCAAGATGCAGGAGATGGTAAAATGAAAGAAATTTCAGATTATATATATGAGGGAGCGCTAGCATTTTTAAAGGCAGAATATAGATTATTAACTTTTTTTGTAATTGGAGCAAGTATTGCGTTAGCAGGTATTTCATATATTGTTCCTACAACGCATATATTAATAGTGGTTGCATTTATTTTTGGAGCTATTTTCTCAGCTTTGGCTGGAAATATGGGAATGAAAATAGCAACAAAGACTAATGTTCGTACAACACAAGCAGCCCGTACTAGCTTGCCTCAAGCATTAAAAGTTTCTTTTGGTGGTGGAACAGTTATGGGATTAGGAGTTGCGGGTTTAGCCGTCCTTGGTTTAACAGCATTTTTTATTATTCTTTTTCATGTATTTATGAAAGGAACTTGGACTTCTACTGAAGATATGACAATTGTTTTAGAAACTTTAGCAGGATTCTCTTTAGGAGCAGAGTCAATTGCGTTGTTCGCTCGTGTTGGTGGAGGTATTTACACTAAGGCTGCAGATGTTGGAGCAGATTTAGTTGGTAAAGTAGAAGCTGGTATTCCAGAAGACGATCCTCGTAACCCTGCTACAATTGCAGATAACGTAGGTGATAACGTAGGTGATGTTGCAGGTATGGGTGCCGATTTATTTGGTTCTTATGTAGCAACAGTTTTAGCGGCAATGGTTTTAGGAAATTATGTAATTAAAGATATGGGAGGAAGTATTCAAGATGCTTTTGGAGGAATTGGTCCCATTTTATTACCAATGGCAATTGCAGGTTTCGGAATTTTATTTTCGATTATCGGAACCATGTTAGTCAAAATTAAAAGTGATGATGCTAAAGAAAAACAAGTACAAGGAGCTTTAAATATTGGAAACTGGGTTTCTATTGTTTTAACGCTAATATCGTGTTTTTTCTTGGTGAAATATATGTTGCCTGAAACTATGAAAATGGATTTTTTTGGTGAAGGGTTAAAGGATATTTCTTCAATGCGTGTATTTTATGCAACTATTGTAGGGTTAGTAGTTGGTGGAGTTATTTCTTCAGTTACAGAATATTATACAGGATTAGGGACAAAACCAGTTCTAGCAATCGTGCAAAAATCATCAACTGGTGCAGGAACAAATGTAATAGCAGGTTTAGCAACAGGAATGATTTCTACCTTTCCGACAGTATTGATTTTTGCTGGAGCAATTTGGGCTTCTTATGCATTGGCAGGATTTTATGGAGTTGCTTTAGCTGCTTCTGCAATGATGGCAACTACCGCAATGCAATTAGCAATTGATGCTTTCGGACCAATCTCGGATAACGCTGGAGGAATTGCTGAAATGAGTGAATTACCAAAAGAAGTTAGAACAAGAACAGATATTTTAGATTCTGTAGGAAATACAACTGCAGCAACAGGGAAAGGATTTGCAATTGCTTCGGCTGCTTTAACTTCATTAGCCTTATTCGCTGCGTATGTAACTTTTACAGGAATTGATGGAATTAACATATTTAAAGCACCGGTTTTAGCTATGTTATTTGTGGGTGGAATGATTCCTGTAGTCTTCTCTGCATTGGCAATGAACTCTGTTGGAAAAGCAGCTATGGATATGGTATATGAAGTACGTCGTCAATTTAAAGAAATTCCAGGAATTATGGAAGGAACTGGAAAACCTGAATATGGTAAATGTGTAGAGATTTCTACAAAGGCAGCTTTACGAGAGATGATGTTACCAGGGATTTT
The DNA here is from genome assembly GCF_000967805.1 of Flavobacterium sp. 316. Classification (NCBI taxonomy): domain Bacteria; kingdom Pseudomonadati; phylum Bacteroidota; class Flavobacteriia; order Flavobacteriales; family Flavobacteriaceae; genus Flavobacterium; species Flavobacterium sp. 316. Next base: position 353,197 of record NZ_JYGZ01000003.1, on the reverse strand, counting down.
AACAATTGGTTTCCCAATTGCAATTGTATTGTTAGGGAAATTAGTTTATACTGATAACAATCAATTAATTGCAGAAATGTTAGGAGGATATATGGCAGGTGTTACTGTTTCAGGAGTACTTTGGGCTGTGTTTCAAAATAATGCTGGTGGAGCGTGGGATAATGCTAAAAAATCATTTGAAGCAGGTGTTGAAATTAATGGAGAAATGACATATAAAGGTTCTGATGCTCATAAAGCAGCAGTTACGGGAGATACTGTTGGAGATCCATTTAAAGATACTTCAGGACCATCTATGAATATATTAATTAAATTAACATGTTTAATAGGTTTGGTTATTGCACCTATTTTAGGAGGGCATTCTGTAACTACAGAATTAGGATCATGTTGTCATAAGCACGGTTCAACTGTTGAATGTCATTCTAAAAATGTTGAAGAATGTGAAGCTAAAGGCTGCCTTAACCCTAATTGTAAACACCTACAAGGAGGAGATGCTACTCATGTACATGGACCAAATTGTAATCATAATGTAGAGAAAACTATTATAGATATTGATGTTGTTAAAGAGAAAGATGAAAATGGGATTGTAAAAGCAACAGTAATCATTAAAAGTAATGTGAATGGAAAAGAACTTATAGAAGAAAAAGTTTTTGAAGGAAGTGAAATAGAAGTTGAAGCCAAGATTGCTGAGCTAGGGAAATAAGAATATTAAAAAGACCGTGTTTTTAAATAAATACGGTCTTTTTAAAAATAATATAGTAAGACTGTGAAAAAATATTTTTATTTAAATCGCTTATATTTAGTTTGTTGTGTTTTTTATTGGTAAAAAAATATTTTTTTATTGTATTTTATTTTTGAAATTTAAAAAAGCTTTCTATATTTGCACTCGCAATCACGAAATGATTGTGACTTACTGGAGAAATGGCAGAGTGGTCGAATGCGGCAGTCTTGAAAACTGTTGACTGTAACAGGTCCGGGGGTTCGAATCCCTCTTTCTCCGCGAAATTAAAACCCTAACGATTGGAAATCAATTAGTTAGGGTTTTTTATTTACAATATATCCCCACATTATCCCCACAATCATTTAGTTTCTTAATTTATTATTTTTATATAAAAATGTAAATTATGGAAACACAAGTATCAGTAAAACAAATAATTAAAGACTTTATTTATATTGGTAATCAATTGAAAGATCTTTTTAAAGATGATTTAGAATACAAACCAATAATCGACTTTGTTTTAGCAAAAGACTATCTTGATGAAGAGTTAGATATTCCTTTTCCAAAAATGAAAGATATTGAAGCTGCTACAAATTTAAAATCACATATATTAAGAAAGCTTTTATTGAAAATGCATTCAAAAATTTTTACATATGAACGCAAATTAAATTTAAGCTTCAACAAGGTTATTTATCACTTTTATATTTCTTATTTTAATTACAGATGTCAATTTACTATTGATAAGCTAACACATGTTCCAAGAGTTGGTGAAACAATAAATTTACCTTTTGTTAGTGCTTTAATTCCAATAAATCATTTTTATGTTGAAAATATAACTCATGAATTAGAAAATGATTGCCAAATCGTTCTTATAACACTCAAAGTTGGCAGTTATAGTCCTTACTTCCATTTTATGAAAGATAGAGCCTTAGAGTTAAGAGAAATAGGGATAATGGAAATATATGATTTAAGCGAAAGTGAAATCAAGAAAATAATTTACAATAAATCACCATATCGGTAATACAATAAAAAAACCACCCTTTTACAGGTGGTTCTTAAAATAAGTATCTACTATTATTATGAAGCCGTACCAGAGCCAATATAGATACTATTTGATAATTGTGTTTCTTCTGCATTCATGAACGAAATAAACATATGTAATTCATCCCCAGCATAGCTATTAGGTATAATTACCGTTTGTGATAAATCTGCCCTTGTAGCTCCTTCAGTTAAGTAAACACTTTCTCCTTTTAATGGATTGTAAGCAACTACCATAACTTTATCAGTTGCTAAAGCATTACCTTCAGTTGAGTTATCATCCCAACTAAACTGCACTTGTCCAGGTGTAGTTAAATCGAAAACAGGATTTAAAGCTCCTGCTAAATTACCCCTTGACAATAACGCCATTGAATAATCAATTTCAAAATCGGGAGAAACTCCTGTAATTGCATTATTCAGAATATAAGACATCGCACTATTAAACTGTGATTTCTTAACTGCATAATTTTTATAACCTACCTTAATAAAATTTAAGTTAGGTTGTAAGAACCTCAACACTAAAGCAAATTTTGTTCTTTGATTCACTTGCAATAGTGTTCTTGGATTAGCTACACTTTGAGGTTTAGCTCTAATGTAATCTATTCCTTTCCATCTTGAACCAACAATATTGGCTACTTTTCCTGATACTCCCCCAAGAATACCTCTACCTATTTTACCCATGTCTATATAATTTAAAAATTAAAAATTCAATTTTGTGGACTTGGTACGGCTTTGGTATTGATTTTTATTTACTCAAAATTATTACTTCTTTACATTATTTTTTTAAATCTAAATTGTTTTGTCAAAATTTGTTATTAATTATCATAAATTGTTAGAATTCAGTATTAAGAAAAAGAACATTATTTTTTTAACCATTCCACAATCGCAAGTATGCACTTGCTTTTCCGTTTATTAATAATGTTTCCGGTGTGGTTAAAATTTTAGCTGTTTTTTTTGAAAGAATGCTTATTGTTTAATTTCAATCGGAGTGAAAAACGTCTGGCATTATTTTAAAAAAAATTGCATCCATAGGGGTTTGGGGAAATGGAAGATTGCCCCTACTGAGCTTACCGAGTGCGTTGGTAGTAGCGAAGCAAGGGTATAGATTTTTATTTGCTTACTGTGTTTTTGATTTTAATTCTATCGGTGTGGCAAATGAAAAACTATACTCTTGTGGGCAATTTTGATTTTTGAGGATGCTTGAAAAGTCAATGGGTAGTAGTCAGTCGCAGTTTACAGTTAAAGTCTAATGAAAATGTGAAGCATCTTCAAAAAACAATGAAAACACTGTTCCTATTTGGGTGGGAGCGTTGGCTGTGCGGATATTTTACATAATGAAATTATAGTTCTAAAAAATTACCACTAAAGATATTTACTCTTTTTTTTGAACTATAATGTTGCCATCATTATGTAAAATAGCTTGGGAGTGGTTTTTAGCGTTGGAAAGCTCTTGTTTTTTAGCTTGGGTGTAAGTGGATAAAAAAAGGTTTACTGTGCGCGTGGGTTTGGAAAAACAGAAAACCTTTTATTATTGACTTACTTATGGGAAAACAAGTGCTTATTGCGTTGGGAGAAAACCACTAATGCTTTGGTGAGCGTTGGACGGGTGGGATGCAAATACGACAGCGATAGCGTACCTATTATTTAAAAAAAAAAGATGCCCGAAGACATCTTATGAAATTATAGTGCTAATTCTAATTTATATGGATTATTGACAGAATAAGTACCAAACTTTTCTAACAAATCAACTGTATTTACCTTGTTTGCATTTTCTTCTAAATATACTTGCATTTTAGGTTGTTTAATTGATGGGATTCGATTTGAAAAGAAAGGCCATAATTCTTTTGTTTTGTATTCTTTTTCCTTGTTTGGAAACTCTAACAAATGACGAAATTCATTTTGATTTTTAAACCAATCTGAATAATAAAATACCCATTCATTATTGAAATACTTTAGTGTTCCAATTAAATGATTGTTATATTTTAATACGAAAACATGTTCTTCTTTACTACTACTAAGATTGAATTTTTCATTAGTATTGTTTAAAGAAGTGTTTGAAAATATTTTTTTTAGTGATTTTAACATAAGTCTTATTTTAAAATTTCAACAATTTTATTGTATCTCCTATTCAAAATTATGTTTATTAATTCTTTACGTTCTTTAATAAATAAATTTTTGAATTCACCTTCAAGCAACTCTATTGCCTTTTGTATTGATTTTTGATTTGTCCAAATTTTATAATGTTCATCTTTTAAGTAATTTTTATTTTTTAAGTATTCAATTAATTCAAAATGATTACAACTCGAATTGTTTGGAATACTAATCTTTGGAACTGAATTAACAACGTATTTTTCTAATTGTTTATTGTTTGGATTATTCAATTCTTTGTGCAAAGATATAACTTTTTCGTCAGATTGATTCCATAATAATCCTCTTGCTGAATCATACACTGGTGAGAAGTATGGTTTATGTTGCCCTCTTATGTGTGATATTACTCCCCAATTGTAATAATGTCTATCGTTATTACCTGTTAAACAATCAAATAAAAGCATATGCAACAATGCGTTTATTATTTCTTCTGCTTCGTTTGGAAAAACATTTCTAATTGCTGTAAAAACACTTTCAATATTTATATCTTCCCTAAGTGATTTTTGTTTCTCTAAATCATCAATCCATTTTGTATTATCTTCATTCATAAAGCTTGACAAAATATTAGCTCCATGATCTAAGATTTGTTGATTACTATGAAAATGTTTACTTAGAAAACGAATGTAATTTTCTGCATAAACTATCTTAGAATCTGCAATAACTATACCAAAACAATTACCTATACGAGTTAATAAATGTTCTGTAATACTTTCATTAGGATACCATTTATGACCAATTTTAGCAATGTATTTAGTCCATTTAGAAGGATTAGATTTTCTTGCTGAACCATATTCATACACTCTAATTAAATCTTTAGGAGCATCGCCACCAACTGTTTCGTCTAAAATTTTTACATCATTTTTCTTTAATACTTGAATATGACGTGGTAGTATATTTAACCCTGACTTATTGACAATTTCATATGAAATTAATTTCTTTGGCATATTTAGTTGTTAAACGTTTTTTATTAAATTAAAGTTACAAATAAACTGTTAAAGTTTAAATTATGAATTACACTGTTTTAAATTCAACACTATCTAAATAAATATTATATGCGTCATTTTCAACTGATAATTTATTTGCTTTAAATTCAAAATAATCTCTACACTTTTCTATGTAACCAGGTTTAAAAACAAAACTTTCAAAATTATTACAAAACTCATCTTCATTATCATAGAATTTTTCTTCAGCTCTTAATTTGTTTTCTGTTATTTTACCATTTTCAGTTACATATCTATAACTCGAAATTCTTCCTGATTTAATATAAGATTCAATTAAGTAATAATCAACTATTGGAACATCTTCTATAATATAACCACTGTAACTTGGGAAATTAGTCAATACAATTTTGATTATTTTTTTTCCTGAAATATCTCCAATTTCATTTTTAAATTTTTCTGAATTGTTTACTATAAATTCTGTTTTTCTATTTATTTGTTTTGCTCCTTCTCTTAATCTTTTTAAAGCATTAAATTCATCTCTTGGAGTTAATGAGTATTTAATACACTTTACCTCAGCAATGACAACTACATTTTTAAGATTCATTATTAAATCTATCTCTTCAAATTTACCATCAGATAAAGTGTATTTTGAGATATTAGGAATCATAAAATCGTATTTTTTATTTTTTAATGCTTCAGTAAAATTCTCTTTGATATTTTTTTCAAAATAAGAACCTCTTTCTTCTAAATCAAAGCCGCTATCTTCTAACCATTTATCTGACAAAACAAAAATAAGAGGGCTTAAAAATGATAATAGAGGAACATAATAAAAGTCATTTTTTTCAAGGAATGGATAGCTCCAGAAATTTAATCTTTGGTCTTTTTTGTTTACTAATAAATTTAAAAAATAGTTTATTTGTTTAGCAGAATATTTTGTTCTTGATTTTAAGTAAAATTTTAAATTATTTGAATTTATTTTAGAAGGAAATTTACCAAACTCTTTTATTCTCATTACACTATCATCTTCAACGTTATTAAAGGTTACAACATTGTTAAAAATGCTTTGTGTCATATTAAACAGAATAAGACAATCTTTTAAAGTAAGACCTTCAGCATTTGGCATAATTACATTATAAATGAAATCATAATATGTTCTTAGTTGCACATCCAAAAACAGGAAATTGTAAAATTCATTTGTATCAAGACCAGAAGCTAATTCAAACTCTACTAATCCCTGAGTAATTTTTGTTTTTTTAATTCTTTTAGTTTGGTTCTTACCTTCATAATTTTTAGAAATTAAACTTCTAACATCTGAATAATTATCTAAATGTTCTTTTAAAATAAAAAAATGAGCTGAAACATTTCTATTGAGCCTGTAGTAACCAATCTTACCCAGAAATAGTTCATTTACATTATCATATTTATAGTGAATTGTATTGCTATCTTTTATGTATTCGATATAACCATTGTTGAACAATGCATCTTCATGTGAAAACCTAATTACATTGTAATAATTTGTAGACAGCATTAATTTAATTATACTATCAACTCTTGACGTATCATTTTCAATTTCATGTGAAGGTTTTAATTCTCCTTCGAAATATTTAAGATAGTTTATTAATATATTAATATTGTCTATTTCTGTTTCAAGTGCTGCTCTTGCATCTATTTTACCGATTGATTTGTCGATTGATTCAATTGTTCTTTTGAAAAAATCTTGAAAATTAAGCTCATGTTTTGTTGTGCTTGAAGTTTTATGAAGAAGTAAATAGTGTCTATTTGATGAAGAAATTATGAATTCAATAAGTTCATTATAATTCAAATTTGATTCAATAATTATTTTCTTTAATTGATTAAAAGTACTTTGAAATAAACTATTAAAATCATCTGCAAGTAAAAGAAAAGGAAATAGTTTATGAGATTCTTCATTATCTTCTAATTCTGAAACGACTGATTTTATATAATTAATATCAAAATTATCATTGAATGGATTTAATTTTGAATCGTGAATTATTTTATTTCTTAATTTACTCATTCTTTTCAAGATATTTAGAATAAATAACCTGTAATAAAACTCCAATTATATTATCAGGATGTTCTTTATACTTTTCATAAATTGAATTCAAATCATATTTTTGTAGAGTTAGCTTACCTATACAAATAGCCATTAAAAACTCGTATGGTGCAGTGTCTTTGTTTTCATTTTCTTCAATAGAACTATTTATAATAGTAGTCATTAATGAACTTGAATCTCTATCTATTTCATAATTTAATTCTTTATTTGTTGCTGCTCTTAAAAATGAAGCCTGAATTATCCCATCATTGTATCTATTAAAATTTTCAGGATCAAAAATATGTCTCTCGTAAATAGTTTGCTTAATATTTTTTTTAATTCTAAAATTATGCAATACAGATAAAATTGAAAAATATACTTTAGATTGTTGAATTTCCTCAGGCTTCCAATCAGTAAACTTAAAAAATGCAAAATTCTTATTTAAAAATAATCTACTACCATTAGACTTATTAAGATATACATTATTTATTAGACCTTCTTTATTTTTAATTAAAGCATCATAGCGTTCTTGAAAAAATGATTTTGTTTTTTCATTAATTATTTGATTTGTTCCAAAATCATTAAAACCGTGTAATAAACTTTTTAGTAATTCTTTTTCAAACTCCCAGCTTATACTATCACTATCTTCATTAGGCAATAATATTTTATCTATTGTAATAAAACTATATGTTGAAAAATCATTGTATTTACCATACTTAATATTGCTCATTAAGTTTGAATATGCTTTTTCATCAATACATCTAACAAAACCATTAAAATATATAATTTGAGAATGTTCTTGTGTCCTCAATTTTCGACTAACATCTGATATTTTTTTACCATTTGATATACATGATGAACAAACAAGGTAACAAGAGGGTTCAGAAAACGAATCGTCTAATTTTAAATCTTTATAAAAAACTGATTCTACATCTTTAGAATGTGCTATTTTATAGTATTCTTTAATTTTATCAGCAATGTATTTTGATTCTGCATCATCAACATAAATTATACTTTTAATATTGATTGGAAGTTGATTTATTATTAAATTTTTTGTCTTTTTTTCAAAATGATTTAAATCCTCATTATCTTTATTAATATCTATAAAAAGTTTACTTACATCAATATAAATATCTCTTGTTTTACCTAAGGAATTTTGCCCCTTGTAACAACTTACAAAGTCATATTTCAAGTAATTATACATCAAATCACTTAAATTTTCAGGTGCGTCTTTTAAAATTATTTTGAATCGAGATATAGTTGGTGGAGAAGGTATAAATTGTTCATCTTCAAATTTTATTTCAAAAGTTCTATTGGGAAATAGCTTCTTAAATTCTTCTGGCTTTTTAGAAACAAATTCAGTGCTCAAAATTTCTAATGAATTTTGTTTACTCATGACTGAGTATAAACTTTCATTATTTTTATCAAAAGAAAACAAAACAGTAATTTTAGACCAATCTACACCTAAATCATTTAATTTTTTTGGTAAAGAACCATTTATAGAGGTTGAAACAATGAATAAAGAATTACCGATATTTTCAATTTCATCTTTTGTAACTCTATTTGATGAATAAAATTTAACTCTCGGATTATATACCTTATCATTATTCATGTTTTTATACAGTATACAAGAATATACTAAAGGAAAAATTGTTGGCGTATCTGAATAAATTATATCTGGATTATTTTTAAAATAAGGCATTAAAAAAATTGCTAAAATATTTATATCATGGCTCTCTTTAAAAATATTTGCAATTCTAATAAAGTGTGTAGCATGAACACCAGAAGGTAATAAAAAGTAGGATTCTAAACCCGCTTTTAGAATTGAATCATATTTAACTAAAAAATATGTACATATAGATTTTGAAATTTCTGAATAAATATTCTCATTAATTTCTAAACCATTTGATGTGTTAATTATTTTTCCATCAGAACTATATTTAAATTCATCGATTTTAATTTTCTCAAAATTTGGTATCCTTTCTTTTGTTATTTTATAATTTTCGGAATTATCAGGTCTTAACAAATGAATATATTCCGGAGTATAATTATAATTTAAAAAGTTTTTTATTTCTGTTTCTAACTCTACACCATTATCACAAGAAGAAATTGCAATACACCAATGTAATTTATTTGAATGTTTAAATGAAGTGATAATCATAGATTAATTGATTTGAATTGGAATAAAAATTGAAAACATTGTTCCTTCGGTTCTGTAATTTGGAATTGTCTTCTTTTGAACACTATGCCAATCTTCCAATTTATAATTTTCACGACTGTTTTCAATATAACCATTAAAGGGATTTTCTTTAAAATCTCTATAAAGTTTTAATCCATTAGTTCTTAATTTAAGATACCCTTTTCTGTCTCCTAATAATGACATTATATTATGTAAACCAAAACCTCTTTCGTAACTACTTGATTTATCACTTGTATTATTTTTAATCAAGCAATCAATTATACTTTCATAAATTTCTTCTCGGGAATTAAAATCCGTAACATCTTTTTTACACCATTTACTTGCTAAACCTGAACCTGAATCAAAAACTGAAATTTCAACAATAACATTGTTAGATTCATTATTAGTGATTAAACTATTTATGTAATTAAACATTGGTTTGTCATCTTTGCAATTGCTGAGTAATGTTTCTTTATTTCCTTGATGAGATGAAAATAATAATCCTCTAAAACCTGTTGGTGTGGTTTCTCCAGAATAGTCTGTTTGACTCCAAAAATGAGTATTCTCTATAAGTTCAAATATTATTTCACCTATTAATTTTTCATAGTGTTCTATTACAAAAGTAGAAGTATTTGAATTATAGCTTGTTGAAATATCAATTAATATATTTTTCGATAATTCAATAATTTCTTTTTTTGATTTTAATATACCATTTGATAAGTAAAATGCTGATGGATAAGGATTCATAGAATGTTGTACTGAAGAAATAAAACTATTCGTTCCCTTTTTCCAATTTTCATTAATCTTAAAAAATGAAGTTCTTTCTTTTATAACATTTGCTACTTTATCAGAAACTTCCACTTGATCAAGCAGAAAAATACCGTTTTTATAACCCATACATCCAGCTACAAAATTCCAATATCGATTGAACATTTTATCAATCTTATCATCTAATTCATCTGTATCGGAACTGTAATGTATATATAGTTTTCCTTTACTTAATCTACTCCAAGTTATAATTAATTGTATTATCTCAGTGTAAATACCAAGTTGTTTTCCTGTAATATTAGCTGGAATATATAAATCTACATTTGAAGATTTTTTTAACTCTTTATAAGCCTTTTCAATCTCAGTGTATGATATGTTATTTTTTATACTTATTTCCATGAATAAAATATTTTTGAATTTTATGTAAAAGTTTTGACATCTATATCAAATACTTATTATTCAAATTTACATGAGTTTTTGTGCATTATGCCATCTAATGAAATCGTCTTTATCCATTTTTTCAATCAGTTTCCAATCTTGCTTAAATTCTATAAATGTTATATAACTATCGTAGTTGAAACCTACATTGTTATCCAATCGGAAAAAGTAATATTGATTAAGTGCTAAATCATCAAAGTTATTTAAGCTAAAATCCATACAAGCAAAACCAAATTTTATAATTTCAAATTTGAATTTAGAAACTTTATTTGCTTCGTCAGTACTTAAATTATTGTAATAATGTTCTGTGATACTTGAAAATATATTTAAAAACCAAGTGGAATTAAATAACACTCTATCATATTCAATTTCAATTTTATCATAAGTTTTGCCATCAAAGAAATCAGAATATAGACTTTCAATTCTTACAGCTTCAGTTTTATAATCCAAAAAAGCATTATAAAAACCCTCTATTAAATTAAACCCTCTTTTACCATTTATATGTTTTCCAAACTGAAAATTATTTTCAACTTCAAATTTATTTATACTTTCAGCAAAACTCATTTTACTAATTATTTATTAAAACCTCATCAACAATTTGTTTAATCTTCTTGTTGTTCAATTGCTCATGAAACTCTACTGTGTAGCCGTCTATTGTTAATTGTTTGAAAAACTCTTTAGCGCAATTGATTTTTACTTCTTCTATTTTTCTTAACGTGGATTGGTTTTCTACATCTTTTGTTTCTACTACTATGTTTAATGTTTTTGAACCATCTGTTTTTTTGACTACATACATAAAATCGGGGCTGTATGATTGTCCTGTAATTGTTGGAATAGAAATACTGCTTCTTGGAATTTTTCCGTACACTACTACTTCATCAATTACTGTTTGAATATTATCCTTTTCCAATGGAGAATCATAAGCATAAGTATCATACAAATATTTTTCTACAGGTGTGCCTTCAATGAATTTAGTTCCAATAATTCCTTGTGTAATTTCTTCTTTTGGCTGACCATTAGGAAACGATAACTTTGTTCCGTATAATTTAATATTCGATTTGCTGTAACTGAATCTTCCTTGTAGTTTGTTTATTTTCCAATCGTTAAAACGCGATACAAAATTTGCTGCACTGAATTCATTGATTTTATCATTATCAATTGAATGTTTTTCAGCGTAAGAAATTAATGCTTCATGAATCAACTGAATTGGTATATTAGTTTGTTTGTTTATTCGTTTTAAAAATTCGCTGTAAGGTAATGGACGACTGATTGTATATTGAACACCACTATCTTCATTTGCCATCATTTGGTTGTCATCTGTAGTTTGTATCACTTGACGTTTACTTGTGATAATAACATCTGTAAAAACATTGTCTTCGAATAGTTTAACCAATTCTTCTTTTAGATAATTGTCTTCTTCAATCTTGTCGTAAAACAATACATACTTTTGATTGATGGCTTCCCATAGTGTTTTTAATTCGTTATAAACTGCTGGACGAATTTTTATCTTTTTATCTTTCTTAGTGTTTCTATCTACTACTTTATTGCTATTTAATCCCATAGCAAAATCAGGATATTCTTCAAAGAACTGAATTTGATTTTCAATATTGATGTTGTACTTTCTGTCAATGTATTTTTTAGAAATTAAATCAATAAATAAATCGTCTGGATCTTGTTCTAATTTTTTAGCAACTTCATTTAGTTTTTCTTCTGTAATGACAAATCCTTTTGGTAATTCATCATTTATTTCTTTCACTAATCTATCAGCAAAATCGGCTTCGGTAAAATCAATAATATAGTTTAGTTTAAATTCTTCATTTGAAATACGGTTTCCTAATTCATCTACAGGTAAACGCAATCCTCGTCCTACTTCTTGAATCTTACTCGACTCGCTACCGCTTGAACGTAGTTTTGTAATTGTAAATACATTAGGATTATCCCAACCTTCTTTTAATGTCCATTTAGAAAACAAAAATCGACGCGTATTGTAACTACCATCTTCTTTTTTAATGGATAACAATTTCTTTTTCTCGAAAAGTATTTCGTTTATTTCGTTTGCAATTTCTTCATCAGAACTGCTGTTATCTTGTGAGAAGTACCCCGCATGACAAGCTGTAATATCTTGTTTTGAACCTTCTAAAAATTCTAAGTATTCTTTTTCAGTATCTTTATTTAGTGTTGGGATTACTTGGTTTATTTTTTCTAATAATAACCTTTCAAACGTGTTTTTTAAATAGGTTTCTTTACCTGATTTTTCGTCTTGACGATAGGAGTAAATATCATCAATAAAAAATAAAGCTAAGGTTTTAATCTTGAACTTTCTATCAAAGTTTATACGCTCTGTTTCAAAGTGTCGGTCAATGGCTAATTTTAGCATTTGTTCCTGATACGATGACGAATAAATATCGGTGCTAAATTCTTCGCCTTGTGATTTTGTTTGACCGTTTGACAATTCAATGAAATTAGAACCAATAGCATCAATAACTATTCCTTCAAACTCTTCTGAAATAATGGATAAGCTATCGCCTTTTTTTAGTTCAAAACTCTTAGTTGGTCCTTCTTTTTGAATTAGATTGAACTTTGCGCTGGTTTTACTTTGGATAGCCATTATTTTTACTTTGTCTTCTTTTTTAGAAAGCGGTTCAAAGTGTTCTTTGGCAATTCCTTTAATTAAATTTTGATTGAACGATTCACAAGCATTCAAATCATATAATAAATTATGATAATCTTTAATTGTTTTTTTTGCTGTGCCTTTTCCAATAGTAACTGTTGGGTAAGTTGCACCAAAACGAATGATACATTGTGGTTGTATTTCGTTTGTGATGAATTCAAATGTTTTTTGTGCTTTAGAAAATCGATGTGGCTCATCTATCAATAAAAATGGTTTTGTAGCACTTATTCCTTCAACAGGTTTATAGAAATCTTCTACTCCAGAGTCGTATTGGTCTTTTAGCATTTTACTATTGGTTAGCAAAGCCATATTAACCAATAAAACATAAATTTTATTTTGATTTTGACTGGAACCCGAAACAAATTCACGCACAGCACTTGGGAAAAATTGTTTTCCTTTTTTCTTTTTGGCTGCATCTAATACTTGTAATTCTATTTCTGTGCCATAACCACAAACATCTTTAAAATGCTTTTTTGTATAAGGGTCTTGTATAAATTGTCGTGTTCCCGCCTTAATAGCTAAAGTAGGCACAACAATTATGAATTTATTGATTTTGTATTGTTTGTGTAACTCAAAAATAGTAGCCGTGTGTACATAGGTTTTTCCTGTACCGGTTTCCATTTTAATATCTAAGTTCAAGTAATCTTGTATGCCGTTTAAAGCTGTATATTCGGGATGAATACCGTTTGTTTTTTGAACTTCCTTAATGTTATGCAATAAAGCTTCTTTATCTAACTCTAAAGTAGGGTTAGCATAATACACTTTGTTTTTTGAGAAACTATTTACCGAAAATGCATTGGTTACTGCCTGAACACCTTTGTCTTGATGTGGTAAGCCATTTTTTAAAATTAACTCCATAGCTTTTACTTTTAGTATCTTACTTCGATGTTAATTTTTAAATTCTTTTCGGTGTCGTTTAAGATTTTTAGATTCTTTTCTAACATTTCGGTAACTGACCATTCGTTGAAACTATAACCAAACAATACAATATTTTCAGGGTTAAAATGCGGTATGGTATCGTATTTTTCAAAAAGATCCATTACGGCTTCTTGTGTAAAATCGGTGTGAATTAAATATAAATGCTTTTGATGGTAGTAAGCTTTGTAACCTTTTAAATCTAGTTCGGTTGCTTTGGTAGTTAAACCATAACCATCATAATTTAACCAAGTTGTTAGTACTGTATCTACTCCAAAATCTTCTAAAATAGAACCATCGCCAATTAAATTTACTTTATCAAAGGTTTCGCATTTGTCTAAGGTATTGGGATTAGGCTCGTTCAAAATAAAATGTTTGAAACCATAGTCTATATCTGCATTGGTTTCTTCTTTGATTTTTTTAGCTGCTCGTTTGATTCTTTCGAAACCGATGTAATCAAGGGTAGGCGGATAATTTAATTTTTTAAGTAAGTTAAATGCATTTTTTTGACTTTCTTTCTTAATATCAAGTTGTTCAGGTAACTGAATAGCGATAAATTTTCTATTACCTTTATCTTCAGAATTTAGTTTAATTAATGCATTAGCAGTGGTTGCTGAACCCGAAAAAAAATCTAAGATTATATCACTAGCATTAGAATAGACCGATACAAAACTTAAAAACTTCTTAATTACATTCTCATCTTTAGGAAAATCAAAAACTTTAGTTTCAAACAAACTTTCTAATCTTTTTGACGCACCTCTACCATCTTTGTAAAACACACTTGGAGTAAATTCATATTCTGTTTCCTTTAAATATCTTTTATAGCATGGTACTTTAGTCTCATTTTCCCCAAAAAAAATTCTATCCTCTTTAACTAATTTTAGTAAATTATCATAATTGTATCTCCACCCCATAGATGGAACTGCTGTTGGTTTATTTGTTTTTGGGTGAGTTAGTGGTTTATGTGATCTTGTCTCAGGATTATCTGGAGCAGAAGTGTTGTCAGGAAAAAATAAACCTTTTTTATCAAATTTGTTGTAATGTTTATTTCTTTGGATAGGATGTTCATCATCAAAACTTTTATAAAATTTTTTTATTTCTTTAGACATCTTTTCAAAATCCTCAACATACAAATTTCTTAATTCAATTTCTTTTTGGTAAATAAGGTCAAGTGATTCTTTACGTTCTCTGAAATAAATTAAGTTATCTTTATTGGCTTCATAAATAATATTTTTGTTCCTTGCATAAACAAAGCAATATTCGTGATTTACAGCAACAGTTTTTCCTGCTGATTTTCTACCTTGATGCCAGACTAAATTAGAAATCAAATTCTCTTCCCCAAAAACATCATCACAAAGCAACTTTAAATTCGCTTGCTCGTTATCATCAATAGAAATAAAAATAACGCCATCGTCTTTTAGTAAATCTTTAGCTAATTGCAAACGAGAATACATAAACATCAACCATGCAGAATGTGAAGCAGAACCTTTTTGAGTTAACTCTAAAATGCGGTTGGCTTGGTTTTCATCTACACTCAATTTGTCTTGTAGTTCTTCGGCAGTGAAATTGAAATTGTCTTTGTACACAAAACCATCAGAACCCGTGTTATAAGGAGGATCAATGTAAATACATTTTACACTTTTAGCATACGATTTTAAAAGATGTTTTAACCCATCTAAATTATCACCACTAATGTAGATGTTTTCGCTGTTTGCGTTTTCGGGTTGGTTGTTGTGTTCTTCGTTAGGTGTTATTACTGTTGTAGTGTCTAGAGAAGCTAATAATTTCGCATAACTTTTACCTAAGAATTTAAGTTCGTAGCCTTCATGTACTACATCGACTTTGTCTTTCAATGTTTCTTTGAATCGTTCTATATCAAAACTTCCATCGTTTTTAAAACAAGTTGGGAAGTGTTCTTTTAATATGGCAATTTCTTTATCATTGATAGCAACGCTTTCATTGCTTTTTTCGATGTTTTTTATCATGGTTCTGGCACTTATTTTTGTAGAAAGGGTAAATTTAGTTAATTTTTATACAAAAAATAATGCAATTCAAGTTTTTATATCACAATAATTATAGTGCAATTTCCAAGTATATATTAGTTGGAAACTGCACTACATTAATTGAAGTATTTTTTGATGAATTAAACCGTGAATTTTTGAATGTAAATTGCTTTTCCCTAATTGTTTGAAATACTTTTTCTTATGATAGTTAAATAGATTTCTACTTTTAACGGTTATTGTATTTTCCCAAAAATTAGTATTATAATATTTTTCATCTACATTCGCTTTTTTGTCAAATAGAAGGATATTGTTCCACTCTTGAAGTAAAGAGCAACCTAACGCTTGATGGGTTTTGTTGCTAAGTAAATCGCTTAGCGTGTGTATTTCTAACTTGTTTATAAATTTAGCTTGTTTGCTTTTTACTTCAAATCGAAAGGTATTTTCTTTACAAAATGTAGGATGTTGAATGTGCTTGTTGTACACTTTTATGTTCTTGTAGGCATCAACACCCGCTATCTTGTAATATAAATGCTTTGTTGTTCTGTAAAACTGACGTTTTTCGTGATAAATTAAATTTGCAATTAGTTTATTAATGGCTATTGGCGAAATGATATTGATTCCGTATTCCAAGTTTATAATGAAACATTTTTCTAAATCTAACTCGAATATTTCTTTGAGATAATCTATTACTTGGATTACTTTTTTTATTGTAAAATCATCTGCATTGTGTACATCGTTATTGTAAAATTTATGAATGCTTCCTGATATTTCTAACCTGTTGAAAAACTTAGTAAAATATAGATTTTCATATCTTTTTGTGATTCTCTTTTTGAGTTTATTATCAATGATTTTATCGGCTTTACCATCATATACTAAAATAGGGTTTCTCCAAATTTCATTTATCAAGACTTCATCAGTAATTTTAAACTTGATAAAGTCTATCATGACCTAAAGAATTACTTTTTAAATGGTCGATAGTTATCGTCGAGCATTTTATTTATATCCTCGATTTTATAGACTATTTTATTGTTTATTTGACTGTATGCAATCAATCCTTTCTCTCTCCAATTAGAAGCTGTTCCAGGGCTAATTTTAAATAGTTTTTGAAATTCGTCATTATCTATAATAACTTTATCGAATATTCTTTCTTGCTTTTTGGTAACTGCTTGGGTTAGTTCTTCCAAGCGTTTTTCGATGTTGTCTAAACTTTCTTGAAATGGATGGCTCATAGTTATTGTCTTTTGGCATTAATACTAACTAAAGCTTGTTCAATTTCGGAACGTTTGTACCTGATGAGGTTTCCTAAACGATATGGGTTAAGGATTTTCTTTTTGTTCCAGTCGGAAAGTGTTACTAAAGATACTTTCAGAATTTCTGCCGTTTCTTGTCGTGTAAGATATTCTTGCGGTGCAATAGGTTGGAAATTTTGAGCTAAAGATTTAATTTCTGCTCTAACATCGGTTAAGATGCTTTCTTTGAATTCTTCGGGAGAAACTCCGAATACTTGTGTGATTTTACTTTGTTCCATCGTGATACGCTTTTATCGTTATTGATGGTACAAAGTAAGGTTGGTTATATTTCAGTAAACGTTCCTTTACGTTCCGGAACGCCTTAACTTACTTCAATAATGTTAGGCATATTGAACTTTGCTTTCTCAAAAGATTTTCTATTTTCTTCAAATTTATCATCTTCAGGGTTGAGGTATTTTCTTAATGACTCTTCGGAAATCTCAGCATTGAAGTTTTGTTTTATTAATCTTGCATAAGCTGTATAATTTATTTCTCCGTTTTTATTTTTTGGTGCATCAATAAAACCATTTAATGCTAAGGTTCCCAAAATGTAACCGATATGCGTTTTTTTGCCTATCCAATTGATTTTTGGATTAACTGCTTTTTCTTCTTTTAAATCAAATACGATTTGTTGTATTTTTTTAAGCTGAACAACAAAATCATGTCCTATTACAAATAATGATAATGGAAGAAAACTTAAAGCTTTAGATCTTTCATAAAGTGCTCCTAAATAATAAATACTTTCAACTTTTCTAAAATTAGAATCAGAAATTAAATCAAAAATCTTTTTATCAATTTCTATTTCGTTTGAACTTGTTCTATCGTGTGTTCTTGCAATTAATTCTTGAAGATTAGGATTATCATCAATAACTGAAAAGTATCTTGACTGTTTATCATCTACATAAAAATCTGCTCTTAATATTTTTAGTTGCAATTTTACTGCCTCAATATTAAATGCTAAAAAAGAATCAAAATTGTCTGGGTCTTGTGAGGATAATTCAATGTAAATTTGAGATAAAGCGTTTTGATATAGCTTTTTTACGTTATTTATTATTTCTCTTCTTTTTAAATGAATTTCATTAATTCTCAACTCATAATAATAATGACTTTGATAATTAACAGGCAAAAAATATCTATGAAAATCAATTTCTTCAGCTATTGCATCAGTAAGAAATTCAGAATAATAATTTTCACTTAAAGCTTTTATAAATGAATTGACACTTTTCATACAAAATTAAAAAGCTAAATATATTAAACTTTACCTTACTTTACTACTTTCATTTTTTTCTCTTCAATTTCTTGTTCTTCGTTTTGTTTGTTCCAATATTCTTTTAGCTTTTCTGCTTTTTCGGTTCTTGTTATTTTAATGTATTTTAAAAATTGAGTTTCTGTTTGATGCCCAGTAATTCCCATAATGGTTAAATTATCTAATTTACCATAAAGATTAGTTGCAAATGAACGCCTACAAATGTGCGATGATACTAATTCCCATTTTTCAAAAACTCCTTCTTCTTTTCGTTTTGTAATCTTATTTATTTTTGAGCCTTGTGTTAATTCATTAAATCCTGCTACTTTGCACAACTCTTTTACGTGTTCATTGAATTTTTGGTCTGAAATTGCTCTTGGAAAACCGTTTCTTTTTTCTAAAATTGCTTTTACTTGTTGGTGTAATGGAATAGTAACTGTTTGACCTGTTTTTTGCGTTTCAATTTCAATGTAGCCGTTTTTGATATTCGCATCTTTTAATCTTAAAAAATCTGAAATTCTTAATCCTGTACGCAATCCAATTATAAATAAATCTCTTGTGTTTTCTAATCTTTCAACTCCTTTAAAGTCGTGATTGAATATTTTATTAATTTCTTCATCTTTTAGATAAATGCTATCCGCTGTAATTTTTGGTACAAAAAAGTTAGGATGCTCAATGTGTGGATGTACCGGCAAGCCTTTTAATTTTGCATCTCTGGCAATCGTTTTAATGGTTCCAATATAGTTTCCAATTGTACCCAAATTTATCTTTTGTTCTTGTGATAGGAAGTTTACAAATCTGTCATAAAAGGTTAAATCTAAATCAGTAAATTTCAGCTTCGTTTTAAAGCGTTCTTCGTACTCTTTTAGCTTATTGAGTGTTGTATTGTACTTTGTGATAGTTCCTTTAGCAATTGGCTTATTTTTGCCTTTTATTATTCGTGTTGGTGCTTGTTTAATAAAAGTATCAATAAAAGGAATGAAAAATATTTGGTCAACGGCTGTTTCGTCAATGGGTCTATTGAAGAAATTAGCTATCTTTTTTCTTAACCAATGTTTATCGATAAACTCGCCTTTGCTGTTGTCTGAATTGAATTCGTCAAATATGAATTTTTCAAGCTCTGAAAGTTTTTGATTGACTTCGTCTTTTGTAGTATCATCAGCTGTAAGTTTAACTTTTTGCTTTGCAGAACTCCACCTTTTTGGTTCTACCTTTAAATCGGTTGATGCTGTTAAATCGAATTTTCTGCCGTTTTTGAAACGCAAAAGTATATTTGTTGCGTTTTTTTCTCCTTTTATAAGGTAGTTAATTGTTGCCATTGGTACGGTATCATTAAGTTTTTCAACACTTTAAAGATACAAAATTATCCCCACATAATCCCCACATTTGTCATTTTTATATATAATTAGCTTAATTTTACTTTATTATATATTTTTAAAAATCTCTTATTTTTCAAGGGTTAACAGCTGTTTTAGTAAGATGAGGTAAAGCTAAATAAAGTAGATGTTAGTTCCTCTTTCTCCGCTGAAAAAATCCTAAACGGTAGCAAAACCCTGTAAATCTTATGATTTACAGGGTTTTTTCTTTTGCAGACATTCCAAATTATTCATTCAATCTTATTTAAATCGAGATAAAATCGAGACCCTAGAAAATTCAAAAATTAGGGTCTCGCTAAATTACCTCAACGCCTACAAACATTAGGTTCAACGACTGGTTCAATAGCTTGTTCAGTCAATAAACATCTTGTTTGATTTCAATTAGGAATTTAAATTGAGTAATAATTAATTGGTCACCACAATGAAAACAAAAATCACACTTCACTTTTATGCAAAAAGCACAAAAGCCAATGCAAACGGACTACTTCCAATTTATGTAAGATTAACAGTTGACGGGAAGCGACTTGAATTCAGTACCAAAAAATTTGTAGAAAAATCAAAATGGTCAAGCGAATTAGCTAAAATGAAAGGTGCTACAGATGAAGCTCGTTCAATCAATAGTTACCTTGATTTGATGAAATCAAAAGTATTAAATGCACAGATGGAACTGCTTCATCGAAACGAGACCCTATCTATAGAAAATTTCAAAAATAAGTTACTTGGTACTGAAGAACGACAAAGAATGCTCGTTCCTATCTTCCAAGACCACAATAACAAAATAAAAGAGCTTGTTGGTAAAGAATATGCTCCAGGTACATTAGAGCGTTATACTACCTCGCTAAAGCATACGATTGAGTTTATGAAATGGAAATACAATATTTCCGATATCGATATTACCAAGATTGATCATGCCTTTATCTCCGATTACGAGTTCTGGTTAAGAAGTGTTAGAAATTGTGCTAACAACACATCTGTAAAATACATTAAGAACTTTAATAAAATAATAAAGATATGTTTGGCCAATGACTGGCTAGAAAAAAATCCCTTTGCTAATTACAAGTCAAAAGTCAAAGAAGTTGAACGAGTTTACCTTACTGAAGCTGAAATCCAATCTATCATTGAAAAAGATTTCAAAACAGAACGACTATCATTAGTTCGCGATATTTTCCTTTTTAGCTGCTTTACTGGTTTGGCATACATTGATGTCAAAAACTTAACAAAATCCCATATAAGCTATGGTATAGATGGCGAAAAATGGATATTCACACACAGACAAAAAACAGAATCCGCATCTAAAATTCCAATACTTCCTGTAACACAAATGATAATCAACAAATACGAAAATCATCCACAATGTAATAACGAAAATAAACTACTACCTATTCTATCCAATCAAAAGATGAATGCTTATCTAAAAGAAATAGCCGGAGTTTGTGAAATTGAAAAAGAATTAACCTTTCACATTGCTCGACATACATTTGCAACTACTGTAACTCTTACCAACGGAGTTCCAATTGAAAGCGTAAGCAAAATGTTAGGACATAAAAATTTAAGAACTACTCAGCATTATGCAAAAGTACTGGATCGTAAGGTTAGTGAGGATATGAGAATTTTAAAGGATAAATTTATTCTTAAACAAGAACCCTCAAAAATTATAAAATCAAGCTAAACTATCTACTCAAAATCTTTTTACTCACAAACTCATTAAAAAAGAAATCTCTATAAACATTACCTATAGGGATTTCATTCTTACCAATGTAAACAGTATTGTTGTCGACAGATTCGATTGATTTGGAATTTATTATATAAGATTTACTAACCCTAACAAATAAACTTTTAGGTAAATGTTCGAATATTGTTTTAATATTCATAGCAGTAATTATTTTTTGATTTTCTGTATGAATTACAACATAATCCTTCAATCCTTCAACAAATTGAATTTCATTAAAATAGACTTTGAACATTTTTCGGTCAGCTTTTACAAAAAAGTATTCCTCAGTAAAATCTTCAATTGCATTATTATTTAATTCAGAATCAATTAATTTTGAATAAGTAAAAGCTTTATCAACAGCTTTTTGAAAACGTTCAAACTTAACTGGTTTTATTAAATAGTCTATTGCATCTACTTCATAACTGTCCAATGCAAATTCTGAAAAGGCAGTTGTAAAAATTACAAAAGTGTCTTTCTTAATTGTTTTTGCAAATTCAATCCCATTCACTCCTGGCATTTGTATATCTAGAAAAATCAAATTAACCGAACTAGATTCAATAAATTTGGCAGCAGTATTTGCACTATTAAAAGAACCAATTAGATTTAAATCATCATATTGTTCTATCAAAATTTGCATAGCTTCTCTTGCTAGAGGTTCATCATCTACAATTATACAATTCATAATTTAATAGTTAAGGTTATAGAAAACAACTCTTTGCTTTCTTCAATATTCAATTGATGAGTCATCGGAAATAGCAGTTCTAATCTTCTTTTAATATTGGTTAATCCTAATCCACCCGTTTTTTGTATTGCTTTTAAAATCGGTTTAGAGTTTTCACATTTAAAATGTAGTTCATTATTTTGAACGTTGAAATACAAATTTACGAAAGATGATTTAGAAGTATCATTATTATGCTTTACAGCATTTTCAACAAATGAAATAAACAATAAAGGCGGTATTTGAACTCCATTTAAATCGCCTTCTTTTGAAATTAAAAAATCGAAATTGTCCCGTCTTATCTTTTCTAAATTTAAAAAATCTTCCAAAAAATGAATGTCTGAAGTTAATAAAACTTTATCTCTTGCACTGTCATACAATTGATAACGTAATAAATCACTTAATTTCATTAAAACTTGCGATGCTTTTTCTGGATCTCTTTTTGTAAGAACATTAGCATTATTGAGCATGTTGAATAAAAAGTGAGGATTGATTTGATTCTTTAATTGTTCCAATTCCGCTGATGTTTTAGATTTTTCAAGCTCAAAAATTAATTGCCTATCTAATATCCATTTCTGAAATAATTTTACTGAAGTAGATGCAGATACGAGAACAACAATCAAAGCTGCAAAAAGAGGTATATTTAATCCATCACTATCAATTCCTTCTCCAAATAAGCTACAACCTATTCTATAAGTAAGTGCTGATAATGCAATTATTCCCAAAATAGACAAACAATACAAGACATATTTATTCCTAAATAATAATCTAGGAACTAATAAATACATATTGACATAAAAAAGTAACAGAAAAAATAGCAAAATCAATGTTGGTTCTGTTACTTCTGGAGTACTATTATACAAAACAATACTCATAAAGAGTATTAGTAAAAGATGCCTAAACAATCGATACTTTGGAGATATAAAAAATTGAAATATAAAATTTTCGTTCATAAAAAGTAGTGTTATATCATGTTGTGAATTTTAAACAAAACAAATTTATGATATATAATAGAATCAAATTTTAATTTATACAAAATCACTGTCTTATTATACAAAACGTCATTTATGATTAAATTAATACAGACAGTTCATTTTAATATTATTACTGCAAGATTCAATTTGGTATAAAAAATAATTCATTTCGTATAATTAAAAAAATATAGGTTCTAATAAAATATAGTTTAGCCCAAAAATAAGTCTAAATCTAATACGATTAAATATGAAAGACAAAGTAAGGGCATGCTTAATATTATTTTTTGCAGTTGTATTACATGCAAACTCACAAGAAAAGGTAACATTAAGCGGAACAATATCTGATTTATCAACAAGCGAAACACTGATCGGAGTTAACATTTATTTTCCGGAAATAAATGTTGGAGCAACAACAAATACTTATGGTTTTTTCTCTATAACGTTACCAAAAGGAGAATATACCATGATTATAAGTTACATGGGATTTGATAATGTGGAAGAGAAAATCACATTAACCCAAAACACAAAAATGAATTTTGCAATGCAAGAGAATAGTAAAACACTAGATGAAGTAGTTGTTACATCTAGTAAAACAAAAACAAACATTAAAAAACCTGAAATGAGTGTTAATAAACTCTCTATCTCAACTATCAAAAAAATGCCTGCCGTGATGGGTGAAGTGGATATACTAAAATCAGTTTTGCAATTACCTGGTGTAACTAATGCTCAAGAAGGAGCAACAGGTTTTAATGTTAGAGGTGGTTCAGTTGATGGAAACTTGGTAATGTTAGATGAAGCTACAATATACAATACTTCGCATTTATTTGGTTTTTTCTCAGTTTTTAATTCAGATGTTATTAAAGATTTGAAATTATACAAAGGTGGAATTCCTGCAAATTTTGGCGGTCGAATTTCATCAGTTTTAGATATTTATCAAAAAGAAGGAAATAATAAAGAATATCATCTAACAGGTGGAATTGGAGCAATTTCTAGTCGCTTAATGGTAGAAGGTCCAATCGTAAAAGAGAAAAGTTCATTTGTTGTTGCTGGAAGAGGAAGTTATGCACATCTTTTTCTAAAATTGGCAGACGAACCAAACTCTGCTTATTTCTATGATTTAAATGCCAAACTTAACTATAAATTCAATGATAAAAACAATGTTTTTGTATCAGGGTATTTTGGTCACGATAATATGAATTTCAATAATAACTTTATCAACACTTATGGTAATACGCTTTTTAATGTTAGATGGAATCACAACTTTACAGAGAAATTGTTTTCAAACGCATCTGTAATTTATAGTGATTATGATTATGGATTAAAACTCAAATTCGTAGGTATTGACTGGAAATCGGAAGTAAAAAATTATAATTTTAAGTATGATTTTAAACATTACACATCTGATAAATTAACCTTAAGTTATGGTTTAAATTCCATATACTATAATTTTAATCCGGGTACTATAAACCCTGTTGACGCATCATCTAGTATCAACCCATTTCAAATTGCTAAAAAATATGCTTTTGAAAACGCATTATATATTAGTGCAGAGCAAAAGCTTTCAGATAAATTATCAATTAATTACGGACTTCGGTATAGTAACTTTCAAAGGCTAGGTGAAGAAGAAGTGAGCACGTATGCAAATAATCAAGCCGTAGTTTTCAATCAGGAATTTCAAGTTTATGAAGAAGCTGCTCCTACTGGTTCAATCAAGTATGGGAAAAACAAGAAAATTGCAAGTTTTGGTAATCTTGAACCACGTTTTGCGGCATCTTATTCCTTAAACGATAATCAATCTATCAAGGCGAGTTATAATCGAATGAGCCAATATGTTCATTTAATTACAAATACAGCTTCGGTTTCTCCACTTGATATTTGGGCACCAAGTGATCAATTTCTAAAACCACAAATTTTAGATCAAGTTGCATTGGGATATTTTCAAAATTTTAAAGATGACAACTATTCAATAGAAGTTGAAACTTTTTATAAAAAAATAAAAAACAAAACAGATTTTATTGATGGAGCTGAATTAGTTGCTAATAAACATATTGAAAGGGTAATGTTAAATGGAGAAGCCCGAGCTTATGGTTTAGAGCTAATGTTTAAAAAGAATACAGGTAAATTAACGGGTTGGGTTTCTTATACACTTTCCAAAGCAGAACAAAGAACGCCAGGTAGAAATGCAAATGAGCCCGGCATCAATGATGGTGAATGGTATCGTGCTAATTATGATAAGTTACACAACTTATCAGTAACAGCTGCATACCAGTTGACTAATAAATGGTCTTTTGGTAGTATTTTCACTTACCAAACAGGTAAAGCAGCAACGTTTCCAGTTGGTAAATACCAATACCAAGGAGTTACTGTTGCTGATTATGGCTTAAGAAATGAAAACTCTCTTTCTGCATATCATCATTTGGATTTATCAGCTACTTACATCCCAAAACCCGACAAAACAAAAGGTTGGAGAGGTGAATGGGTTTTTAGTGTGTACAATGTGTATAATAGAGCAAATGCAGCAGCTTTTAATTTCGGTCAAAACATTGATACTGGCTCAAGTGAGGCCAGAAAACAATCAATATTCGGAATTATTCCAAGTGTAACCTATAATTTCAAATTCTAAAAAGTTAAGAGTTAACTTATAATCATATATAAAATGAGAACAATAATAAAAATTTTAACAGTAACAATTGGATTGTTTTTAACGAGTTGTGAAGAAGTCATTACTGTAGATTTAGACACAGCACCACCAAGATTAGTAATCGATGCATCAATTGATTGGGTGAAAAACACAACAGGAGACGAACAAAAAATAATATTATCAACCACAACAGGTTACTATAGTCCAACTTTTCCAACTGTATCAGGAGCAACCATCTTTGTAACCAACTCAACTAATATAGTTTTTGATTTCATTGAAAATACTGGAACCGGAGAATATATATGTACTGATTTTCAACCGGTAATTGGAGAGACCTATACTTTAACAATTGTTTTGAATGGTGTAACATATACAGCCACTGAAACATTAGTTAGTGCTCCAGTTATGGAAGAAAATGTAATCCAAAACAATGATGCGGGTTTTGGTGGAGATGAAGTTGAAGTCCTTACAAAATTTCAGGATAATGGTGCAGAGCAAAATTATTATTTATATAGCCATAAATCAAACCGAGTAGCATTTCCTCAATATCAAGTAGAAGATGATGATAATGATAATGGAAATCTAATCACAATGTATTATTCAAATAAAGATTTAAAACCTGGAGACATTGTGAATATCAAATTATATGGCATTTCTAGGAGGTATTCTGAATATTTTAATAAACTACTATTGGCATCAGGTAATGATGACAGTCCCTTTGCAACAACACCAACAAAGGTACGAGGCAATATAGTCAACCAAAATGACTTTAATAATTTCGTTTATGGATATTTTAGGTTATCTGAAGTCGATATAAAAAGTTATACAGTTCAATAATTTTTTGAAGTTTTTCATATTTGTTTTTTTGAAGTTAATTAAATGCTGGGTAAAATACTAGCCCAGCATTTTTTTTAATCAATTAAAAAATTGATGAGATGAACACTAGAAAAGCACAATACAATGAGAAAAAATCTAACCTGATTATTATAGGTTGTTTTTTGGGTCTATTAAATAGTATTCTATCAATAAGTTTTAAAATAGAAAGTATAGAAAATAATGAATTCTATATAATAAATAATTTAATTGCTATCATCTGTATAATTGGCATTTGGAAAATGAAAATCTGGGCTATATTCACGTACATATCTGCTTTTGCAGTTAATCAAGCTATCTTACTATTCTATGATCAATGGTTTGTGTTTCAAGCCGTATTACCTTTCATTGTAATAGGAATAGCTTTAAAAAAAATAGAGAAAATGGATTGACAATTACGTATTTAAATTTAAAATTATTAAATATGAAATTAGATCAAAATGCTTTTCATTTTAAAACAAGTATCAATTCGGAATATCAAACTTTCTGGATTAATTATGAAATTCATAAAATTTCCCCAAATGCAGAATTATCAATTATTAAAATTGATAATCAAGTTCAAATGATATCAATTTTGAATTCAAATCTAACATTAGCTGATATCCAAATTATTTTGTTGGAAAATAGTATTGACTATGAATTTGTAAGGACAGCATAAGTAAATATTAATAAAAACACCAAGTATGGAAAAAATAGCGATAACTGGAGCAACAGGTAATTATGGTTATGCAGTATTAAAAGCATTAATAAAAAAAGGTGTAGACAAAAAATCAATCTATGCAATGGCAAGAGATAAAGTCAAAGCAAAATTGCTAGCACCATTAGGTGTTAATGTAGTTTTAGGTGATTACGATGATTATCAATCAATGATAAATGCATTTTCTGGAATAGACAAACTACTTTTTGTTTCTAGTGGAGAAATGACGAACCGAGCTATTCAACACAAACAAGTGGTAAAAGCAGCAAAAAAAGCAGGAGTAAAACACATACTCTATACAAGCCAAATACACGAGACTGATAATCCAAAATCACCAATGAAATTCGTAATGAAATCACATTTAGCAACTGAAATTGCCATTATGAAAGGCGGAATGTATTATACAATTCTTAGAAACGGATTATACTTAGATATGTTACCATTGTTTTTAGGTAAAAATGTAATCGAAAATGGTATTTATCTGCCAGCAGGTAATGGAAAAATTGCATTTACATTGAGAAATGAGATGGCTGAAGTAGCAGCTAATATCTTAAACTCTGAGGGACACAAAAATAAAATTTATGATGTATCTGGAAAAGGTGTTTCATTTCTAGAGATAGCAGCTATGATTTATCACATTACAAATAAGAATATCACATACGTCAGTCCAGACATTGAAACGTTCATTAAAACTGCAATTGGATCAGGTATTCCAAAAGAGTATGCTAAAATGATTGGCGGTTTTTCTTTGGCAGCCCAACAAGGTGAATTAGCAGGAGTAAATTCTAAAATGGAAATGCTATTAGAAAGAAAACCTACAAGTGTTGAAGACTTTTTGCTAAAAATTTACAAATAGCACTATGAAACCTAAATTAATTTTACTGTTCCTTTCTTCCTTTTTTGTAATAAATTGTGTTGCACAAGAAACAGTAATTTTCACTACATTGGAAGAGGTGTATGCTTATGCCGAAACAAATAGTATTTCTTTTCGTAATGCCAATCAGCAAATTATTCTTGTAAAATACCAAACACTTGCTTCCAAACTTGGAATGTTTAATTTGAAAGGTACTGGCAGTTTTACTCTTACAGATAATACAAAACTAAATCCGAATTTTATTCCTGCTGAAGTATTTGGAGGTCCAGAAGGTACTTTTAGAACCATCACTTTCGGACAAAAATATGTCAGCAATTTTGCCTTCGAACCTCAAATTGATTTGATAAATCCTTATGCAATGGCTCAAATCAAGGTTGCAAAAACTAATGAGCAATTGACAGCGGTTACAAATTTACTTACTAAAAAAGTGGTATATGAAAGTATATCAGCCGCATATCATAACATTCTCTCTTATAGATGGCAAATTGATGTTACTACCAAAAGTCTATCTAATGCAGAATCGCTCGTTCATTTTCTGCAAAACAAACAAAAGGAAGGACTAGTACGTAGTCAAGATATCAATATTACACTAGCCAATCAACTATTAGTAAAAGACAAATTGCAACAACTCGAAATACAACTTCAACAGCAATACAACGGTTTGAAAATTTTATGTGATATTAATCCTGAAACCGCTATCATTATTACAGGAAATGAAAACCCAGTTTTAGATATTCAGTTGCCTATAAAAGCTACCGGAGACCTTTTGCAACGCCAAGGCGAATGGCAAACCAAATACCAACAAGCCACACTTCGAGCAAACAAAAGATGGATGTACCCAACGTTAAACCTATTCAGTTCATTCAGTTGGCAGGAAAGCAACAACAATAATTGGTTTGGTACAAATAATTGGTTTGGTAGTAACTATATCGGTTTTAAAGTTAGTATTCCTATTCTACCTGAAGTTTCAAAAATAGCGACAGTAAAACAGAACAGAATAAACCTTGAAATTGCCCAAAATAATTGGAATCACAACAAATTACAAGATCAAATCAATAACAATCAATTAGAACTCGATTATCGCAAGGCTTATGAAAGCTACAAAATTAATGCAGAAATTGAAGCACTACAGAAAGATTCTTACGAGAAAAACCTAAATATCTACCTAGAAGGAATTATTTCAGCAACAGACCTAATTAATTCTTTTGAAGATTGGCTCAATAGCAGTTTGAACACTGTTGCTCTTATAGCTTCAGTAGAATATGCAAAAAGTAAAATAATTATTAGCAATACTATCAAATGAAGAAAAAATACCTAATAGTCGTTATAGTAATGCATTCGTTTTTCTTAGCCTGCTCCGACAAACAAAATGATGTAAAAGTTCAACGCAAAGATATAACAGAAATGGTGTTTGCTTCTGGTATGTTAGAAGCAGATAATCAATACAATCTTACAGCTCAAACCGATGGTCATCTTATTCAAATGAATTTTGAAGAAGGAACTTTAGTAACAAAAGGACAAGTAATAGCTGTAATTGACAATAATCAAAATATAATTAATGCCGAAAGTGCTAGCCAACTTCATACTATTGCTAGTAAAAATACACTGTCATCAGCACCTGCCTTACAAGAAATTAAAGCTAATATAATTGCCGCAACAGCAAAAGTAAAACTTGACGAGCAACAATTGGAACGATACAAACGCCTTTATGCTAGCAATAGTATATCGCGAACAGAATATGACAATATCCAACTTACTTTAACAAACTCACAGTCAACTCTAAAGGCATTAAAAGAAAAATATGAAAATCAGCAAATTAGTGCTAATCAACAAGAAATCGTTCAACGATATGCCAGTAAAGTTAGCAATGTGCTTCAAAATCAGAATAAAATTACCGCAATAAATACAGGGAAAGTCTATGTAAAGAAAAAACAATTAGGTGATTACGTTCGCAAAGGCGATGTAATTGCAATAATAGGTAATCCAAGCGTAATATATGCCAAATTAAATGTAGATGAAACAATTATGTCAAAGTTAAAAAAGGGACAAACGGTTATGATAAAGCTGAACACCAATAAAACTGAAGTATATAAAGCAAACATCACCCAAATTCTACCTGCCTTTGATGAAACTTCAAGATCATTTATAGTTAAGGCATATTTTGACGAAAAAATAGACCTCAACATTACTGGTACTCAATTGGAAGCTAATATTCTTATTAGTACCAAAAAGAATGCTCTAGTCATTCCATTAGAATATTTAAACTATGGTAGTAAAGTAATGCTAAAAGAAGATGGGAAAATGATGTCCGTAGAAACTGGAATTGTTTCAAATGAATGGGTTGAAATAATCAGTGGTTTGGAAGTGGGTCAAACGATAATAAAAGAAGAACCTTAAAAATGAAAAAGAAATACAATCATAATATCGATACAATTATTTCAGCTACTTATGTCGTAACAAACAAAAGACTAACGCTGGTGGCAGCTCTTGGAGTTACTATTGGCATTTCTATTTTTATTTTTATGAATTCCTTAGGTAGCGGTTTTGTCAAAAAATCAAATAAAACCATATTCAATAATACGCCACACATCCGGGTATATAAAGACGATGAAATTAGTAAATCCATTATTACACCCAAAGACACAAACTCATTAGTGCTAATAAGCAATCCAACTATTATCCCTAAAAGTGAGCAAATCGTAAACCCAGAGAGGATAATAACATTGCTAAGAGCACAACCTGAAGTAACATATGTAACACCTGAAATTGCAGTCAAAGTATTTTACAATAGTGGTATGTCGCAAGTTTCAGGCGATGCCTCTGGTTTAGAAATAGCCGAAGCAAGCAAAATGTTCAATATCAAACAAAGTATGATTCAAGGCAGAATGGAAGATTTAGAAAATCATTCTAATGGAATTCTTTTGGGTGTTGACATTGCATCAAAAATAAATGCTAAAACAGGCGACAATATCAGTATTACTTCTTCAAAAAACATTACCAAAGTGATGAAAGTGGTTGGGATTTTTAAAACCAATAGCTCTATTGTTGATAAAACCAAATCATATATTGGGATAAATGCTGCACAACAACTTTTAGGTGAAAATGCAAACTACATAACGAATATTGATGTAAATGTTCAAGATTTTAACAAGGCTGCCGATTACTCGGCCAAGTTTTCTTCACTCACTGGTTACAAAGCTGAAGACTGGAAGGCAGCAAACAGTGACCAACTAAACGGATTTAAAATGCGTGGCATCATAATATTTGCTATGTCACTTTCGATTTTGCTAGTAGCAGGTTTTGGTACTTATAATATACTGAATATGACCATTACCCATAGAATAAATGATATTGCGATTTTAAAAGCTATGGGATTTCAAGGTTGGGATGTTATAAAGATTTTTGTGTTACAAGGAACTCTTATTGGACTAATAGGAATTACTGTTGGTCTTTTAATAGGTGGTGTAATGGTATATTTTGCCTCAAAGATATATATGGGTCCAGATCAAGGATATTTCCCTATCGTACTAGATTATACTGTATTTATTAATGCTAGTTTGTTCGGATTGGTAGTTTCCTTTTTTGCCAGCTACTTACCTGCTAGAAAAGCAGCAAATGTTGACCCTGTTTCCATTTTAAGAAAGTAAAAAGTATGAATTCAGATATTATTTTACAAGCCAATCACATAGAGAAATACTTTTATGACCCAGAAAAATTTAAGGTACTCAATGATATTTCTTTTAACGTTAAAAAAGGAGAGTTTGCAACATTGGTAGGCAAATCTGGTAGCGGTAAATCAACATTGCTTTACATTCTTTCAACAATGGACACCGATTATAAAGGTGAATTAATTATTGACGGAACACGAGTTACTGGACAAAAGCAAAATGAGTTGGCTGCATTACGCAATGAAAAAATAGGTTTTGTGTTTCAGTTTCATTACCTACTTAATGAATTCAGTTGCTTGCAAAACGTAATGATTCCTGCATTGCGACTAGGAAATTACTCCAAAAAAGAAATTGAAGAAAGAGCCTATCAAAAACTTAATTTATTGGGATTGCAAGACCAGGCACTAAAACCTGCTTCCAAATTATCCGGAGGACAACAACAGCGTGTAGCTATTGCTCGTGCTTTAATTAATGATCCTCATATCATTATGGGAGATGAACCTACTGGTAATTTAGATTCTAAAAACGCAGCTATTGTTTTTGATACTTTTCAAAAGTTAGCTCACGAACTAAATCAAACAATAATTGCAGTTACACACGACAATGATTTTGCAAACAAGTCGGATAGAATTATTGAAATGTTTGATGGGACAATTATAGATAAATGGCATAATATAGTATAGAGAAGCATTTAAATAAAATCCTGAATGTAATACAAAATACTAATAAATAATACTTTGAACTCAAAAATCAATCAACTACTTGTTAACCTCAATGAGCAAATCAATTTTATTGATTTAGAAATTGACAATCCAATTCAGAAATGTGAAAAAGCTATAGAGGTAATTTTAATTTCTATCAGTAATTTAAAAAAAGTTGTATTAAAAAATAACTTCAAATCGGATATAGAAGAAATCCACTTTTTTAAAGACATAAAACCACATTTTACAGCTAAACTAATCTATTACAATATGGTCTATAAAATTGAAATGAAAAGACCAAATGGAGGAAATCGAATTTTGAAAAAGTATTATCATAACGAACTTTCAAAATTAAAAGCTTTTTTTGATAATGAGTTGGAGTTTTATCAATATTATCGTTCCGGAAATTCTTATTTGGACTACAAATACTTTTTGAGAGGTAAGTTTGATATTAAATTAGCTTTAGATAGTTATTATTTTGAAGCTGATACAAATTTTTCAACTTCGCATGATTTCAAAGTGGCCAAAATTTTGGCAAATGATTTAATACAATTATATATAGAAAACCAGTTAATTATGATTGATAATAAGGACAATGGCGAAAAATCACAACGCAAACCGAACGTGAAAATGGTATGGACAGGCTCAAAAGTTGCATTAACAGAACTATTATATGCACTACATTCAGAAGGAGTTTTCAATAATGGCGTTGCAGATTTAAAAGATATTGCTGAATATTTTGAGCATATTTTTGAAATAGATTTAGGGCAATATCGCCGTACTTTCTTGGAAATTAGAGCAAGAAAATCTGATAGAACAAAGTTTATTACTTCTTTAAATGAAAATTTACTAAAGCGAATGGAGAACTCAGATGATGTAATTTAAACAAAATCATTCACAACATGAACCGCGTTGTGAAATAAAATAAATCAATCTTCACAATTTTGTACCATAACAATCTAAAACATACGTTATGGCAATCGAAGTTATCACTCGCGAAGACTTAAACGAATTCAGAAGTCTTCTTTTGAACGATTTAAAAGAAATCATTCAATCCAAACCGCAACAAACAAAACAGTGGCTCAAATCCAATGAAGTCCGTAAGCTGTTAAACATCTCTCCAGGTACTTTACAAAACCTCCGTATAAACGGAACACTCACTTACACTAAAGTTGGTGGCATTATGTATTATGACAATACAGATATTGATAAGCTATTAAATGGAAACAAAGTAAACGCTTTGCCTACTCTTTTTAAATAAATATAATCCTGTCAACCTGAACTTGTTTCAGGTTCTAGTCTTAATACTTAATTCTCCCATCTTATATACTTCCAAATGAATTACATCAAACACCTAACCGGCTTCTTCATTCGTATAGCATCCGAAGAAACCATTTATCCAACCCATATAAGTCTGTATTTAGCTTTATTTCAAAGTTGGAACATCAATCGGTTCAAGAACCCAATTGCAATATCCCGTGATGAAATGATGAAAACCAGTCGCATAGCTTCTAAAGCTACCTATCACAAATGCATCAAAGAATTACAAAACATGGGATTTATTGACTATTTGCCGTCATACAATCCGTATGCCGGTTCCGAAGTAATCCTGCATGACCTTTCAGATAGAAAAAGCGTTTTTAAAAATCCAACCAGTTCAATTATTGACCAAACCGAACCAATAAATAACCAAGCTAACAGTAACGACGCTGAACAAGTAAATGAACCCAATATATATAACAATAACAAAACATCTAAAAACAATAAAAACATATCTATAGACACCAATTTTAAAATTTTTAATGAAAATGAATTTTTAAATACTTCTGGAAAAGAAAATGAAAAAGAAAAAAGTTCCGCTAAAAAAGAAAAGAAAACTAATTCGAATGAAGTAGAAAAACCAAGTTTAGATCAAGTCAAAGAATATTTCAAACAAGAAGAATATTCAGAGTTTGAAGCCGAACGATTTTATAATTATTACACAAGCAACGGTTGGCTAATTGGCGGTAAAACTAAAATGATGGATTGGTATGCAGCAGCTCGTAATTGGATGCTAAATACAGCTAAATTCACAATAAATCTTCCTCAAAATCTTCAACCAAGAGAACAACCAAAAGCAAAACACTTACAAGTTACAGAAGACAAAAACTATGCAGAACCTCTTTAGAAAATCATGTCATGACTTCACAATACAACTATCCAGAAATCCTAACATGGTTAGAGAAAAAAGCTAAACAAGAGTATGATTCAAATTTTCATTTCATCAATGATGATATAGAAAACATTACAAAATTGGTTGCTTATTTTTTAAAAGATGAGGTTATGGCAAGTCAATTCGGATTAGACCTAACAAAAGGAATTCTACTTTCTGGACCAGTAGGTTCAGGTAAAACTTCATTGATGACAATAATGAAATATATAACTCAAAAAGAAAACAAATTCTATATGAGAACTTGTCGCGACATAAGCTTTGAATTCATAAAAGAAGGCTACGAAATCATACATCGATACAGTCGAGGAAGCTATTCACAATCGGAATATAAAAATTATTGCTTTGACGATTTGGGTGTAGAAAGCAACTTGAAATATTATGGCAATGAATGTAATGTGATGGCAGAAATAATTCTCTCAAGATATGATCTATTCATCTCAAGAAAAGTAATAACCCATATCACTACCAACCTATCAGCTTCAGAAATAGAAACGATGTACGGCAACCGAGTTCGCTCAAGATTACGAGCAATGTTAAACCTTATCGCATTCGATAAAAGCACCCAAGACAAACGCTAATTAAACAATCTACTTATGAGAAAAATAAACATATTCTGGAACTGGTTCCAAGACAACAACCAAACCATAAAAAACTTCCTAAACGAAACCTCAAAATCCCAAAAGCAAATCAGCCATTCGATAAAACACCGACTGTGTTTCTATTGCAAAGAACTCGATTACATAATTATATTCCCTAAAAAGCCAACTCAAAAAACCGAACTAATCATTACGGCAAACGGCAATCCGGAATATTTTGCACAAGTAATAGAATTAATAAAACATGCTCCAGCACTCAAACATTGGAAATTCACAGCATTTATTCAACCAACAGAAAACATAAATGAAATTATTGATGGTTTAGATGAACCGTATGTATTTCAAGAAATAACCATAAAAACCAGCGAAATAAAATTTTTGCCACTCACTTATGACGAAAAAACAAAAAAACTCGACTTAAGGATATATTTAAAAAACTACAACATCCATTGCGATACCAAAACATGGAACCAAGCTATCTACATCATCATGCAAGATCTATTGGGTGAAAAAGCACTTTATCAAAATATCAATTTCGTTCAACTCGCCCAAATGCCTAATAACAATAATGAATTGATAGAATTGTATGATTTACAGCTTTATATTGATATTGATGAGGTTAATAGCAATTAAGTTTTGGCAGTAAACGCAACTTACTGCCAAAGTTTAACTAATATTCCATTTTCAAAACACTATAATATGACGGAATAAAAAAGATGTTTAGAGTTATCTTTTGGAAATTTACCCTTGGTAACTTTAATACTTCAAAATTGTAATTAAATTCAATACATTTGCATATCATGCAAATTATATGAGCAAAAAAGCAATAAATCGGTTAAAAGTGGTCCTAGCTGAAAAGAACTTAACCAGCAAATGGTTAGCTGAGCAACTGGGAAAGAATGAAGCAACAATTTCACGATGGTGTACAAATGAAATACAACCACCAATTAAAACATTTATTCAAATTGCTGAAAAGCTAAATATAAAATTAACTTCTTTATTCAATGATTAATAACACTACTAAAATACCTTTTAAAGTTTCAGCTAGAACGGCGAAACTGATTGGTTTAGAAAACTTCTCAACCGAAGAAGGTGCCGTAATTGAATTAGTTAAAAACACATATGACGCAGATGCTAGTAAATGCATTCTGATTTTTGATCTAAAAATCAAAAAAGAAAAAGTGGTAAATGATGAAGGTGTCGAAATTGAAATTGAAAAGTTTGAAAAAGAGAATAGCTGTATCTACATCATTGACAACGGAATCGGAATGTATGATAAAATAATTCAAAACCAATGGATGACTATTGGTACAGATGACAAGTTGTATGAGCATACCTCAGAAGGTGGGAGAATAAAAACTGGTGCAAAAGGTATAGGACGTTTTGCATTAAATAGATTAGGGATGCTAACAAATATGACATCTCTTCCGTCCGTCTTGGAAGTAGAAGATGAAAAACAAATTAGTGAAAATTCATTAGAAATTCCAAATACCAAAATAATACCAAATACCAATAATATAGGTTTTGAATGGACAGTTGATTGGAAAGATTTTGATAAAAAAGGAGCTACAGTTTCAGATGTGGAAGCTGTTCTGTCTGTAAAGGAAAATGTAAATCTTAAACATGAATATGTAAATAGATTCTCTTCTTATCAAAAAATAAAAGAAGTACTTGAAGAAGTTGATTTTAAATCGGGTACTGTAATTGAAATAACAGAACTAAATGATGAATGGAATGAAGATAAATTAAGAAAGTTGTTTGGTAATTTAGAGATGCTGCTTCCACCTGAGGAGCAAAATGATTTTTGTATTGATTTATTTTTACTAAATAATTTAGAAGAGTTTGGAACTTTAAAAAGAGCTTATTATGATGATTTTGATTATAAGTTAAAGGCAACTTATAATGAATTAAATGATAAAGTGCTAAAAGTAGAAATTTCAAGAAATGAACTTGATGTTGATACATTGGAGAATAGATATACTCAGGTATTTGATTTTGATATGATGAAAAATTCACCATATAAACTTGAGGATTTTAAAAAAGATAAGATTGCATTTAATTTACCTATCGAAAAATTAATTTCTGAAAAAGTAGATTTGAACCTCTTAGAGAGAGTTGGTAAATTTAACTTTACATTTTATTTTTTAAAAAATACAATTTCTGATGACAAGGAAGATGGGGATTTAAAAAAGTACCCATATAAAGGTATCAACAGTGCAAATAGAAAATCTTGGTTAAAAAAGTTTGGTGGTATTAAGATATTTAGGGATGATTTTCGCATACGACCTTATGGTGAAAATGGTGATGATTGGTTGAGATTAGGAGAGAGACAAGCACAAAGTCCTGGTGGAGCTGGTCAAAGGTTAGGTGGTTATAGAATCAGACCAAATCAAATAGCAGGAACAATTAAAATATCAAGATTGCATAACGAAAGTTTTCAAGATAAATCAGGTCGTGAAGGTATTATTGAAAATGAAGAGTTTGAACTTTTTAAGAATATATTACTTGATATAATAGGACTGTTTGAAAAGGATAGAAATGTTGTAATGTATAACCTCTCACAACTTCACGCTATTAGAAATGAGGAAGCGGAAACTTTAAGAAAAGCTAAAGAAGAAGCGGAAAGAATTAGAAAACAAAAGGAAGAAAGAAAGGACAATAGTAATAATTCTGACCATAAGAATGATAGTAAGTCAACTAATGATAATAAAGAATATTCAAAAACTGAGGAAAATATGGCAGATGCCATATTGATTTTAGAAAAGGAAAATGAGAAAAAAGATGAGGAATTAAGATTATTAAGAAGTCTTGCCAGCGTTGGTCTTATCATATCTTCTTTTGCTCACGAAGTCAGAAGTTTAAGAGCTAGATTAATTCCTCGTACAAAATTCTTAGTAGATGAATTAAGAAATCATTTAGATGAGAATGAATTAGCAAAAACTTTAGACAAAGATGACAATCCTTTCTATATGATTGATCTAATGCGTGATGAAGACACTAAATTAAAACATTGGCTTGATTATTCATTGAGTACTTTAAAAATTGATAAAAGAGAAAGAAAGAACCTAGACTTTTCTGAATATTTTAATAACTTCAAAGCAAATTGGAGTAAAGCTCTAGAACAAAGAAATATTACTCTAGAATTAAATAAAATAGACAATAACGAGCATATAATAAGAGCTTTTGAGGTCAATATGGATTCGGTGTTTAATAATTTATTGTCAAATTCTATAAATGCACATAACGGCTTTAATAATCAACAAAAGAAAATAGTGATTAGTTGGCAGAAAAAAGAAAATGATATTGAAATTATATTTTCAGATAATGCAAAAGGACTAGACTCAAAATACATAGATAATCCAGAGGAAATTTTTAATCTTAACGAATCATCTAAAACAGACAATAAGGGTAATAAAGTTGGCACAGGATTAGGTCTCTATATTGTTAAATCAATAATTGAAGAGTATAATAATTCCTCTATCTCAATTATTAAAATAGATAATGGACTGACATTTAAAATAACTTTTAAAACTAGAAAATGAAATATAAAATTGCATACATAGATGAAGATAAAGGTTGGATAAATACTTTTTATCAAACTTTTAAAAATGATTTTGAAATATTAAGAATTGAAGTTAATCCTGAATCTTCTGTTGAATCAATACTTAGTCAGTTGTTGACAAGTGACCTTAATGCAATTGTTACAGATTATTTATTAGAAGAAAATGCAGAAGTGCCTTTTAATGGTAATAAAATTGTAGAGGAAATAAAGAAAATTAAACCTCATTTTCCTATTGTTATGTTGACATCATTTCCAACTCAAGCTATAGGGCATACCGATGATGTACATATTATTTACAATAAAAATATCTTGTCAGTAGAGAATGATAGAGAAAAAGAAGAACTTGATATTTTTAAATCAAAAATTCAATCGAACATTTCAAATTATTATAAAAAAATTGAAGATACAAATTCAAGGATTGAACAACTTGTAGAGAAAAGAAATGATGCTGGTTTAGAAATTTTCGAAGAGGAGGAACTTACTAAGTTATATATTTTGTTTGATGAACTTAATCCTGATGGAAAAGATTTACCTGCTAATCTAATTCACAGAGATTCCATATCAAAACTTAATGAGTTTGTAAGTGAAACAAGGGAAATTTTAGAGGAATTAAAAAAACTAAATTTGAATAAGTAGTATGATTCCATTTAGAAATGAAACTCCGAAAAGAAGAGATATTAAAAATCCTGTTAGCAAATATTCTGATCACAGAGAAGATTTAAAGAAAGATTATAAGTGCCGTTGTGGATATTGTAATGATATAGATTTATGGCGAACAGTTTGGTTTGAAATAGACCACTTTGTTCCACAAAAATATTTAAACACAATTAAGGAAACAGATTATTCCAATTTAGTATATGCTTGTAGAGCTTGCAATAATTCAAAGCGAGCACATTGGCCTACCGGAAATGAATTAATTCATCACCAGAATGACGAAGGATTTATTGATCCTTGTGATGATGAATATGAAAAACAATTTTTAAGATATACTAATGGGCGAATAATTCATCAAACTCAATTGGGCAAATGGATGTATTATAAATTAAAACTTCACAAACCACAACACGAAATAATTTGGCAAATAGTTGAATTAGATAAATTGATTGAAGAGTGTGAAGAAATTTTAGCTAAAATGGACAATCAAATACTAAAAGATAAATTATTAAATCTATATAGAGAATATCATAAATATACAAAACAATTAGGAAGTCTTTAAAATGAAAAACGCAACAAAATTTTTAAGTCTAAAATGTTCTTCAAATCCATGGTTTGTAGATAGACTTATTGTTTCTGCTTTTCTCTATATAAATGAAATACAAATAAATAATAATAGTTTATTATTGTCTTATTATATTCGTCAGAATGATGAAGACTATGAAAACTTAATCGGATTTATAGAAGAAATTAATAAGGTTAGAGTTAACTTTACTATAGAAGATTTAATAGAACTTTTTGAATTCGTTATTTCTCCATCAGATAGAATAGTAAACGGAGCAATATATACTCCATCTGATATTAGAGAGTATATTGTAAATCAATCTTTAAACAACAGAAATGTTAATTTTCAGACAATTAAAGTAGCAGACATAGCATGTGGTTGTTCTGGATTTTTATATACTGTTGCAAAAGAATTAAGACAAAGAACAGGTAATACTTATACATATATTTTTCAAAATCAAATTTTTGGTTTAGATATCCAAGAATACTCAGTTACTCGAAGTAAATTATTATTAAGTCTTCTAGCTTTATCCGAAGGTGAAGATATTGAACAGTTTCATTTTAATATTCATCAAGGCGATACTTTAATATTTGATTGGTCAGAAATCATTATTGATTTTCATGGTTTCGAAATCATTGTTGGAAATCCACCATATGTATCTGCTCGTAATCTTGATGATTTAGCAAAAGAGAATGTTAAACTTTGGGAAGTATGTTCTACCGGTAATCCTGATTTGTATATTCCATTCTTTCAAATAGGCTATGAAAATTTAGCTCCAAATGGTATCCTTGGGTATATAACCATGAATACATTTTTTAAGAGTTTAAACGGAAGAGCTTTAAGAAGATATTTTGAAAATAGTAGGATTGCAATAAGAATTATTGATTTTGGGACACATCAAATTTTTAAATCAAAAAGTACATATACATGTATTTGCTTTTTAGAAAATACTGAGCAGAATTTTGTTGAGTATTATAAATCTGAAAGCAAAGAATTACCTAATAATAGAAACTTATACAGTAGAGTAAATTTTCAAAATTTAGATGCAAAAAAAGGTTGGAATCTAAACAATAATGAAATTATTTCTCGTATAGAAGCTGTTGGAAATCCTTTTGGCAAGCTTTATAAAACAAGACATGGTATTGCTACATTAAGAAATGATTTATTTATTTTTAAGCCTGTCGATGAAGATGATGATTTTTTTTATTTACAAAATGGTAATTTATATCCAATTGAAAAGGGTATCTGTAAAGATATTTTAAACTCAAACAAACTGAGTAGAAGTATAGATTTTGATAGTGTAAGAGAAAAAGTTCTGTTTCCTTATAACGATGAAAATAAGCCGAAAGCTTTAGAAGAAGAATTTTTAAAAGATGTATTTCCAGAAGCATACAAATATCTGAAGAGAAAAAAGGAAGAACTAGCTAAAAGAGATAAAGGAAAAGGCGAATATGACAAATGGTTTGCTTTTGGTAGAACTCAATCTTTAGAGAAAGTTGGCAACAAATTATTTTTTCCTAAATTTTCTGATCAAACTCCAAATTATCTTTTAAGTAATGATAATGACTTATTATTTTACAATGGTCAAGCTGTTGTAGGGCATTCTGTAGAAGAAATGTTATTGATTAAAAAAATAATGGAATCACGTTTGTTTTGGTATTATATAAAAACCACTAGCAAACCATACTCATCAAGCTATTATTCCCTAAATGGTAATTATATCAACAATTTTGGAATTTGCGATTTTACAAATAACGAAATTGATTTTATCCTTAATGAAAATAACAAAGATGTTCTTGATGCTTTTTTTGAAGAAAGATATAATATCATTTTACAATAATATTATCTCATTCAGACTGCACAAAAACCGTCTTTAGTCCAAGTATTCCTAAAGCCGGTTCTTTGTTTGCTTCATTTCGCTAATTTCATTTTTAATCACAAGAGTATTTTTTCGTTTAGTGGTAGAATGACGTTTTAGTTTCTAGTTGCCACTCCTTCCCAACGCTCAAAAAGTTTTTGTATGCCAGAAGTTTGTCACTCCGATAGGTAAATGTGCAAGGCAACAAAAACTTTTCCCAAAGCTTAGTTACATAATGTGGC
This sequence comes from Flavobacterium sp. 316, assembly GCF_000967805.1. Lineage (NCBI taxonomy): Bacteria > Pseudomonadati > Bacteroidota > Flavobacteriia > Flavobacteriales > Flavobacteriaceae > Flavobacterium > Flavobacterium sp. 316. The sequence goes on along the minus strand of NZ_JYGZ01000003.1, from coordinate 310,871 downwards.
ATTATAGTGCATAAAGACTATCCTGCTACTAATCAAAATCTCGGATGCACTATAATAACATTATGTAAAAAAGCCGCTCACCCAACGCGCTTGCCAGTGGCTCCAGGACAACATTTTTTGCAGCTCCCATCGCATCACCCAGCTACAAAAAACACTGTCCTTCGCCACTGTCTTTAACAACGTTCGCCATTTCATAGGAATATTTTCGGTTACCATCATTTTTAAGAACGTTCACGGTAACTGTTTTTATCAGCTTTGTGTTTAAATAGGAAGTATTTTCATTGCTTTTGTAAGTAATAAAATGGCTTTTAATTTCAGTTAATTTGCCTATGGTAAAAGCCATTTTATTACCCACAAAACCAAAATTCCCAGTAAGAGTTTCATTTTTTATTTGCCAGAAACCCCAAAGTAATTGCTCTAGCGGAAAAGCTGATGCCATAACGTTTTTTAAGATAATCTGCCGAATACTGAACACTGCGACTGCCAGCTAAATTTCAAACATCAGCTTTTCCACTGAAGCAATCAGAACATCCCGATAAGCAAATAAAAAATGATACCCTTACTTGCGCTACTGCCACATCGCACTCGGAAGTATAATGCATTGTTTTTTGAAGATGCTTCCCATTTTCAACACAACATCCAATTAAATTGAAAACTCCTATTTCAGAAGACGATTAAGCATCCTCAAAAATCAAAACTAAATGAAAGAGTAACAAATTCTTTGGCCGAATGAACAGCTTTTTTATTTTCTGATTTGGTTTATTCATCCATCCAAAGAATTTGATACCCTTTCCGAAGACGACCATCTTTCAAATCAACTCCCAATCCTTCAAATTAAATCCGATTAAACAAGGACATCTGATTGGAAATAGCCAACTAAAAATAAAATTCCGATTTCAATAAAATGGCTATTCTCAATTTCCGATTAAAAAACAAATAAAAAAGAATTGAAAATTTCAAAAAAAAATAAATAAAAAAAGGAAGCAAAGATAAGTTCCAGGTATTCAAAAAAGCAAGTTCAAGCCCTGCGGGTTTCAGAAAAAATCTCCACCCAAAAAGTTTCAAAAGATATTTTACTTCTGTTTAGACGCTGACGATTTCAATCACGTATCGGGTAGTATTTTTTCTGAAAAACTTGCTTTTTTGAAACCTTCCACTTGGACGAATGGCTTTCTTTTTTTCTTTTTTTTCTTTTGAAAAATTTTAATGGGCGGAGCGTAGCGAAGCACATCTGCATTCATCAGAAACTCAACAGGAAATTAGAAGAAAACCTAATTTTTAAATCCGAAGCCATGATGAATTTTATCGTTAAAACCCACAAGAAAGATACAATCTACAACAAACCTCACTTTTTTGTTTTAAACAAAGGAATGAATAGCGGAAAGCCCCAAAATGAGCCATTCACAAACAGTTTCGTAATCATATTTGATAGTGAAACTGATTGCGAAAATATTTTTTGGATTGCTTATAGCTTGTGGAAATCTAAATTTTGGCACCAGCATTTAGTAGGCTCTGTCATTTCATTTTTACGTCTTCCTGATTTCAAAAGAGAGTTTTTTCCAAAGTCAAAGCTTTTGATGGATGAACACGAAGCACATTTGAAGCATGTTGAAGCTTTAAAACTTTTGGAATCAAAAGAAAAACAATTTCACGAAAACATCAATTTAATCAACGATATGCGTAGAGTTATTGTGCATCGCTATTGTAACAGATAATTTATTTATAATCCTTAAAATCAATTCTATGAGTGTATTTCTATTATTTCAAACCGATAGTTGGAAGTCAAAAGCATCAAGAGTTTTCTTTGGAGCTTTTGATAGCAGAGCAAAAGCATTAGATTATGCAAAATACAACGATTTGTATTGGTATAATTCAGAAGTTGTAGTGGTTGAGGTGATACTCAATCAATTTGGAGAAGTTTAATATTGAAAATGCCTAGTTTTTAGCTAGGCACTTTATTTTTTTTATACATTCATAAAAATTAAATCGCTTTTTAAATTTAATTTCCAAGTAAACCAAGATGTTTGAAACCAACTTCCTTTTTTTTCTTTGATGAAATTAAATCGTTTACTTGGTATCAAAACTTGAACTTTATGCTGCTGGAACATTTCGCTTCGCTTTTTCCCTTCTAAAGTTGTTATAGGAAGTAACATCATAAAAGGTTTATCCAATTCAAAAGCTCGTTTCAAGAATTGGTCTTTTAATGAATAAGGCGGATTGGTTATAATCAAATCATACTGAGGTGGTTCGTATTCAAAAAAGTCCAAACCATCTTTTATATGTGATTTGATTACTTCAAAATCATTAGCTTTTAAAACAGTGACTATTTCACTATTCTCAATGGCGGTGCATTCCCATATAATTTTAACAGTATCGGGAATATAAGGAAGAATACACTCTATAGCTTCTTTTGGTGTGTATAACTCGTCAAAAGCACCTCTTTTGATATAATCTATTTTGTTTTGTATCATAACAGTTATTATTAAATATAAAAGCCCATTCCGTTAGGTTTGGGCTTTCAATTTGTTTAACCCAAAGGTCACCACAACTAGGGCTAAATTTATTTTTTGTGCTTCTTATTTAGGCTTTTAAGCAGTAACGAAATCGTAAAACTTACAACAGCTCCAACAGTAGCTAGTATAACCGTTTTTGCAATATCATGAGAGGAAAGATTAGGTACAATACTTAAAAACGTGCCTCCAGCAGTTCCCATCAATGTGGGATTATTGGCTGTCATCAGTTGTAGTTAGCTGACTTGCAGCTGACAAAACTCAAAACTCCTCCAGCTACTGCAACATAACCACCAATGGTAGTTACAATCGCGGGTAAAGCAATTGGAGCAGCTAAAATAGTTCCACCAACGGCAGCTAATGCCAACCCAACAGTTCGAAGCACTTTGAAAAATTTTGGTGTGGGAGCTTTTGCTCTATTAATGATTTTTTTCATAATCTATTTTTAAGATTGGATAATTAATTCAACACTTTCATTTTTGTCTAAAGCTTTGTAAACAAATGTTTTTAGCTTCGTAAAAGCTTTTCTCGACATCAAACCTAAACCAGGTCCAGAAAGTTTAGTAACAGGAGCAATACAACCTTGCAATTCCTTTTGAGCATTATTAGCAGGATGAAATAGAATAAACTTTCTATTCGGCACATCCACCAATTCTAAATGCCATTTGTATTTTGCGCTATATCGCTTTCTAATAAAATATTTCCCTTCCGGAACACAGGAAACCTTCGTTTCGTTCATCACCCATGGCAATTCGATGGTTTTACAAATCAATTTGCCTTCGCATTCGAGTTTACCATTCGTTCCTTCAGGGAAATAAGTTCTAGTGAGTAATAAAACCATTACACACCACTGTCAACCTTAGCAACAGATAATGGGTTAAAAGCACCATTTTTTAACGGATACATTTGCCCATTAATCTCTTGATAGAACTCAACACCTAAAGCCAAAAACAAAGGTTTTGTACTTGCAGGTGTAACCGCATTAACTTGATTAATTGGAGCTGTAGCAGTTCCATCCCAAGGCAAAATTGCCGTTTCAGAAGTAGCAACCACATACGTTTCAGCTTCAAAATCAATCTCAGCTCCACCAGAAATGATTTTGTAGTGCGTAGTTCCACTTGGTGCAGCAATCATATTCGCAGGAATAAATGATGCCAAATCCACAGTAATTTCACCAGCCACACGGTCAATAGTTGCCACAAACGGAGCAAACAAAGTAGTACCAAGCTTACCACGAATATTGAATTCAAAACCAAATAACAATTCAGCTTCTCCATCAATCACATTACGCAAACCACGTACACTTGTCAAATCCGCTTGAAGCACTTTAACCATTGCTTGTGTCAATCTACTAACCATTCTACCATCCGCAGAATTGATTAAAAGCGGTCTTAAAGCCGTTCTAAGCATTTTTCCTGCTTTACCAGCTCTACCAAACTCGGAGCCATTCTCACGAGTTCTTTGAAACGCAGGATCGCTTGCAATTCTACTAGCGTCAATTCCGCCTTTTTCTCGTGCCAAGTGTCCATCTTGCGTTTTGTAAAAAGTAATATCTCCGATAGTACCTTTCAGTTTAATTATGCCTTTCTGTCTAGCCATAACTTTTAAAAATTTGTTTATAAATCAGTGAACAATTCCCTCAATCATCATCTTTGTTGCAACATCTTTCGATTGATTTGAGAACAAATTTTAGTTTTAATTCTTTTGCTTAATTTTCAAGTGTCATTAATAGACATAAATGTCCAAAACAGTCATATTTGTCAATGAACCAGTTCAATAATTACTTCTGAACCAAAACAAATATGACTTATTTTTATCCGATTTTTAGTTAAACTGAACTAGGTTTCATATACATCAAAGCCTAGTCAAAGGCATAGATAATGTATGAAAATGGAAAAAAAGAGAATATGTATCTACCCAAAGGATATACAACTCATTACAGGAAAGAGTTATAGACAAAGTGCTAGATTATTACAAAAGATAAGAAAGGACCTGAATAAGCTTGAAAATGAGTTTATATCAGTGGAAGAGTTCTGCCAATACACGAGCCTAAAGATTGAACAGGTAGAACCTTTGATTATTGGATGAGGTAGTAAAAGAAAGTAGTAATAATTAAACTTCTGAAATAGTCTTGATAAGTTCAATAACTAGTTCATTTATTGAACAATAAATTGAGATTTTGTTATGATTAATCCTTTAGTTTTCATACATTTGTAATGTAAGATTTCGAAAAATTTGCACGTCATTAAGAGGAGCAAAAGCGAGACCCTAGGATTATAAAAGATATTAAAGTCAACAATATCAATCGGTTAGAAATGATGGACAATTCCCTCTTTCTCCGCAAAAACCCTCATAATCTATTGATTATGAGGGTTTTATTTTTTTAGGTGTAAATTTAGGTGTAAGTACTTGTTGTTATGTCAAATTTATGAATAGAGAATAGTATCTCTTTTATTCTTCTTTTCTTTGCTCAAAATTTAAGTTCATCACAAATTTCTTTGGAACATTATTATTCAGATTAAAAAATTTCCAACTTGACGCAGAATTATAATGCTTGAAAAAATTCCAAAATTGTTTATAGTTTTCCTCTTTTGTAAAAGTTAATTCATCATTACTTGAAAGTGGTATTATATAAACAAAAGTTAAAAACGTAAATCTAAATTCCGCAACTACAAACGGTAAGCTTTTGTCATCCGTTTTACGCTTATATATAATTAGTTTAGGATGTTTTGTAAATAAATTATAATTGGTAAGTATTCCAATTTTTGGCAATTCTGAAGTTTCTCTAACTCCATTAATCCAATCAATTGTATTTTCAAAATGAACTAATTCAGACTTATCAATTACAGACAAAGCATACTTAGCTAAAGTTTTATATATATTTTGGCTAATTATATCTTGATTTGTTTCAAATTTCATTTTGAAATCATCATAATTAGAATCTTCTATCTCTTCACCTGTCAAATAATGTTTAATTTCGATTGTTCCGGTATTTACAATCTCAAAATTTTTACCTTTTAATGTAGGAATCCCATTTTTACCCTTTATTCCAAAAATATTTCTATAAAGATTTAGATATAAAATTAGGTCATTTTCGATACCTGAACCGAATTTTTCATTGCAAGTATCACATTCATCATTTGTAATTATTTTTTTATTACCCAAAGCCTCAGATATAGAATGTGCAATCTTTCTAAAGGTTACCTCTCCATTTGGTTTATTACAAAATCTGCAAACACGTTTTAACTTATCAGGCTCTCCAATTTTACTTTTTGTCGTCTCGTCAAACGCTGATATATCATAAACTAATCTTAGTTCTCCAAATAAATCATCCATCTGCTTTTTTTCTGTTTCATAATCTTCATTGTTTTCATGTGCAGAGAGATAACTATATAATTGAAATCTCTCATCTGAACTAATCTCTTTATTAGCAAAGAAAAAGAAATACTCGTCTTCCTTCAAATTCTTAAAATATGAATTAAGCTGTTGAAATTTCACATTACTTTCTTTATATTTTTGAACTACAGCATTAATCTTATTTTTAAGGGTATCGGTATTTTGTTGCAAGCAATTAATTGTCATCTTAAAATTTTTAAAATCAACTTCATCTGCAAATGCAATAAATAAATCATTTACAATATCATCAATCTCATTTTCTGACTTAATTTTTAATTCAGTAGTTCTCGATAAGGCTATGAATGTTAATGTTATTTTTTTCATTGTTTATTATAATTTAATTATTTTTTTTATTGTCTAAATGGTTAGTGTAGTTAAATTCATAATACCAATCAAGTGTATTCATTGATACATGTTTAGTTTTTATTAATACGTCTAAAAATGAATTGTTATCAATTGAAAGGCTAATTATTTCTAATAGCTGTGGCAAGCTTAAAAACCAACAATTAAAAAATGGAAAATGTGCAAATGATTTATCTAAAGTGAATAATTTGTCATATTGCTCAACCCAAACTTTTTGTTTATCGACAAGTTTTTTAAACTTGTTTATAATTGTTGTATCAGTAGAACTTGTATTAATTCCGTGAGTAATGAACGTAGTTAAAAACTGATTAATAATTGTCCTATCTTGAAAACCTCCAAATTCTAATTGAGTTAATGCAATCCTTTCAATATTCCTGCCTGCCAACCTTATTTCAAATTCTTCTCCTTCTTTGGATTTCAATTTTATTGAATCTTGTTCCCTTAAAAAAATATCTGTTCTTCCTGCTTGAATTTGTGCATTTAAAATACTTTCAACTAAATCAAGTATTATGTTTATATCTATTCCTGATTTTGCTTTTCGTGTTAAAGGCTTCTTTTTAAACTCAATTAGAACTATTGATTTATCAGATTCAATCAATAAGTCGCACTCCCCGTGAACTCCATTAACATTATAATCCCCCGTACAGAAAGTTATACCTTTTTCTTTCATCTTGTTTTGCAAAAACAATTCTAATTGTTCCCCCAATTCATTATCTAAATCTCTCTTTTCTAATTTTAAAACTTTTCTAAAATGTGATGCTAAACTTTCAAAATAGTTGGGTGAACACCACGATTCATTCATTAAAATAAATTTTGTTTTACCTAATTGAATCAATGGTTTTAGGAAGAAATCAATATGGAAATAATCAGACGGTAAAAGATATTGCTCATTTACTTTATCATTATGAGCAATAAAGTTCAAAACATTTTGAATTGTCGTAGAAGGTATATGCTTCAACCGTTTAATTAACTTAGATACATATATTACAGTTATTTTTTTATGGTCGATTTCAATCTTATGTATTTCATTTATTATTTCAAACATTTCTAATCTACTAAAACCAAGAGTTTTATTAAATTGATCATCTAAATATTCAAATAGTTTATTTGCAATCTCTATAGCAGTTGAAGGTCTCGACTGAGGTAAATTGTAAAGTGAATCCCATAAAGCTATATCTGTACAGAATTTAATCATAGTATCTCCGGATTGGAAATGATGTTCCCACATACTGTAATGTTGTACTCCATAAGCCCCATTCGTTATAACAATAGCATGTTTTATAATTTCATTTAACTTACTTTGAGGTTTTTTTATAGATAAATTTTCATGAGGGTACTTTAATGCAATATTTAGTATGTAACCAAAAGGTATTTGAGGTCTTTGATCATGTGCTAAACCACTTGTTCTTCTAGGCATAAAATATCTTTCAAAACGTTGGGAATACTGATTAGAAAGAGATAAATGATTGAAAATTGAACGAATAACGGTAATACCCCCTAACTCTTTAATCATTAAATCTAAACCTTCAACAACTTTTTCAAATCCCTCAGTTACATTTATCTGAGAATCTCTGATTTCAACCTTACATCCTTGTTGAATTAAGCTATTAACTGATAAGGCTATATCGTACTGTTTAGGGTAATTCTCTCTTAAATTTTTTAAAGATGTAGAAAATGTAGTAGGACAATATATATTATAATTTTTGCAGTTAGTTATTGCAATTTGCCATTTTTCAATTTCATCAAAACTTGTAAAATAATTTGTTTCTTTTCGACAGGAATCATTAATAACATCAATGACTTTTAAATATTCTATTGGGTCTTCTCCATACAATACATAATTATAAATTAACTCATCTCTAAAGTTTATTAATTTATGCCTCTTGATGTCATTTTCAGATGATTTTTCTTTAAGAGATATTGATATATATATAGAACTATATAATGCTTCAAAAACATTTTTAGAACTTATATTGTCAGAAGTATCTAGGTTTAAAATTTCATAGGCTATACCTAAGTCAGATGAACTTAATGTAGGTTGATAAGCATCTACTAATCTTTTAAATTCAGTTAATAACATAGTTTTAAAATATTAGCGGTTGGTTATTAATTTCGTCTAAACTTCTATAATCCATTGGAAAAGGGAATATTGTTGGATACTTATTTAACATGATCATAATTTCTTTATACTTTAAAGATGGATTATACTTTTTAAAATCAGTAATATTTGAAAGTTCCATTATAGGATTTGGGTTATCAATACTTAACACGAAACCAAAAGGCTTGAATGCAAACTCACAAATAGTTCCATATAGATTTGTAAAAGTTAAGTTTCCGCTTCTTATGTTTCCTTCATCGTTTAAATACATGTAAACTTTGTATCTTTCAGGTAAATTATTTGAATTTTCATCTAAAACAAATTCAATTAAACCTTTGTGATTTTCAGTGAAATCAGTGTTATTACTACATATAAAAATTGCTATAACTTGTTTTATAAATTTCAAAAGATTTACATCTGAAATATTATATTCATAACATTTAGAGACAGGATACTGACTTATAATAGAATATGAAATATCTGATAACTTTTTGTAATCTCTTACGTATTTTGAACCTAAATACCCATTACAATTTTCGCAAAGGCAATAATCTCCAACACCCCCTTGCTCTTTGCGAGATTTTGGTTTTAAGATTCCTTCCACATATTGCTTTGCATTTTTAAAATATTCAGTTGTTTCTAATCTATAGAATTTAGTATTTCTATTATATGCAGACTTAGGGGGGATATGTTCGTACGTTAAATCTTTTGTTTTTTTGCAAAGCTTACAAACCCCTATTTTAGTTTTATTCATAAAGTTTAAGCTAATTTTCTGTTGTATTGTCAAATATACATATATTATATACTTAAATAATTCTTTTAATTATAAAGAATATCAGATTTTAACCCTCTCAATAAATGTATTTTGTCATTCATCAATTTACTATTTGGGAGCGTTTATAACAAAGTATAACAAAACCGTATTTTGTTATGTTTTGTTATACTTTGTTATCGTTTGCTATCCATTTTATAACAAAAATGAGTTTTGTTATCTGTTTTAGCTTTTTAGCCTTTTGGCTCTTTTTCTTGAAATGAAAATAAAAACACAAAATGAGAGCTAAATGTGTCTGATTTGTCTCTTTTTACAAAACACCTCTAAATGTGCCAACTTTGTCAACTTTTTTCTAAATATTTCTGAAATTGCAATTTTTTCTTTGCTTTTCAGAAAAAACAAAAGGCTCAATTAGAGCCTTTTTTGCTATGTATAGTAAGAAACAATTGTTCAGGTGTTTTAATTGTTTGTAATACATCTAAAAGTATATTCTGTCTTTCTTCAACACTAACTTCTTTACTTAATAAAAAATCAACTGTTTTACGTGTAATTGTAGTTCCGTATTCCAAAATATAACGTTCAACTAAAATGATTATTCTATACGGGTCTGTTTCGTAACCACTTGATTTTATTAAACCTCTTAAAACACCAAAGTCCTTTTCAAAACTTTTCAAAATGGTATCCATAATACAATTTAGAATCTTTGATTTAAACCTGCCTTTTCACTTAAAAGATTATAATACTCAATTAATGGTTTAAAATGCTTTTGTAGTTTCTTTGTGCCGTCAGGGACATTCAATTCTACATATTTGCTATTTCGTGTACTGGTGTATCTTATATTAAGCCCTGTCTCATTAGCTAAAACGTATTTAATAAATGCTATTGCATCTTCATTAGTAACTACATCCGATTTTTCCGAAATACCTTTACTAACTTCTGTATTAGTTTCTTTATCTGTAATTTTAAAAACTTTTCCTTGTCCTGCTCTTACCTCTTTTCGGCTTCCAAGTAAATAACTAACCTCATCAAAGAAAATCCAATCACTATCCCTGTATTTGTTTATTAAGCGTATTGGTGTCATATGTTGTTTGCCGTCCTTCATATACATTCCAAAATAGATTTGAATATGAGTTACGTCATAAGCACTAACTAAAAAATCTTTTGATACTAAAGAAACAGGTTTCGACTTTATCCAAGTGATGTTTTCGTGGTAGTCATTTTCCATTTCCACGCCTTTTAAGCGTAGTGGTTCTTCTTTTTTATCTTGGCTATATAAAGAAATGGAGAACATAAAAGTTAATAAAATAGAATAAATAGGTTTCATAGTTAGAATTTTGGTTTTAATGTTATTTACGAGTGTTTTTAAAAATCATATTCAGCCTGTTTAATCAGTTCTTGGACAACGTCCCTTTGACTTCCTACTTTTTTTAAAATTTCCATCATCTTTAGAACCGTTTCTTTTACTTCGGTTGTCTTAGAACCATAACCCATAGTTAAATATCTGCTCATATAATAGTCAATATTATAAAATTGCTTTCTCCCAATATCAAAAAAACCATAGTTACCATCACTATTTGTACCTACGATATATTTATCTGTTTTTTTTGTAATAGAAAAAGTGTTCAGAGGAGAAAAGATTGTGCCGTTACCTGTCGTAAACTTCAAACTATCCTTATCGTAAACGACCGTTAAAGTATATTCTCTTTCAGTTGTTGTTATGCCATACTTTTGACTACAACTAAAATCCGTCGTACATTTAGAAGTAATAGTAGTTTGTGAGAAAGACAAAGCTGTAAAAGCCGATAAAAGGCAGGTAAATAATAATTTTTTCATAAGATATTTTTACTTTTTTTTTACCCGTTCCAAAGTAAAGTTAGACAATAAAAAAGCGTGGAACTATAATCTATCTGCTTTGGGGGTACTGGTATACCTGTATACAAAATAGAAAAAGCCCACGCCGTGACGTGAGCATTAATTCTAATATTCTTGTATACTTTTTTAAATTACCAGTTTTCCAAAGCAAGAATAAAGACTAACGCTTTATCAATATTTTAAATTCTTTTTTATCTTATAATGTTATATTTTGTGTAAAATTCCTGTAAATATTCATTTATCATTTTTTCTTTTCCTTCTATACCTTCTTTTACATTATTCAATTTTTCATCAACAGCCTCTTTAGTTTTTTTGTTTATAGAAAGTGCCGATGTTTGAATATGAAACTCTATATTTTCGATAATATTTGATGTTACCATTGAAGTAACCCAATTTCTAATTTCTATTGGAGGTTCTTCATTTACATACTCACTCATTCGTTTTAAGTATTCTTCAATTTGTTGAAGCTTTTCTTTAATTTTATACTCTTCCGACAATTCAAAAGCAAATATTGGAAATATTTCAGATATATCCTCTATAATTGTATCTATATTTTTTTCTAAATTCTCAACCTTGTTAGAATTTGAAAAAGAATTTCTTATAAATTTTTTAATTTTAGGTAATAAAACAATTAATTCATTTTGAGCATCTTCTTTTACATCGGCAGGAAGTTTTTGTAGAACTTTCTCTACGTATTCATCACATATCTTTTCAAAATTATATTCTTGTTTAAGAATACTATGTAATTGGAGAAGATTGAAAAGTAGTTTCTTAAATTTTCTTTTTTTTTCTTTTCTATCTTGAAATAATTCTCCTACCTGTGCCAAAACAAAACCAATTATTAAGGCTATAATCGGAATGATAGTATTAATCCAACTCATATTTTATTTATTGATAATTTGTAAAATTACTCTAAATGTACATTTTTATTTTTTAATCTATAGCCTTGATTTATTTATTAAATATTAAAACGGGCAAACTCTTCTCTAATTTTTCTCTAATGCGTTTTATTGGTTTTTACATTTTTACTTTTGTTTTAATCTTTTTATTTTTTTGTTTGAGGTGCATATTCCATTCTTATCTACTATGGAAATTGCACCTTTCTCTATACTTTTGGGGTTGTGGAAATTGCACCCCTTTTTAAAAAGTCCAATTTATCAGAAATAATTTTTATTAATTGATTTCTTAAGTTATTCTCAATCTTATTTACAAACTTATAATAAATTTCTTTTTGTTTTGAAAAATGATTTCTATAGGGATTATTCAAAATATGAAACCATTTTAAAGGGTTGTTATAATCTGCAATTTTTCTTTGTTCAATATCTGTCAAACTAGTGAAATCAGTTTCACAATCTAAAATTAAAACATTATCAAATTCTTCTTTTATTTTTTCTTCCATTTTCAAATACACTTCTAAATTAAGTAGGTCTTTTGCCGAATTAATACCCAGTTGTTTAATGTATTTAGCTTCTTTACTTGCAATTTCAAACCTGCACGTATCAGGTTCGCAATATTTAGGAAATTGTAAACTTTTAATGTAGGCTTTGATTGTTTTATATTTATTTGCTGTACCATCTTTTCTGTCCTTAAAGCTTCTAATACTGTATGACAAACCCGCATCATTTCTAAAAGCATTCTTATCGTGATAAATCATATACGAAATTAAATATATTGCTCTTATTGGAGATAGAAAGTTTACACCAAACTCTAAATTAATGACAGCCAATAAAGATAAATCTATATCAAAAATATCTCTAAACTCCTTAACAACATTAATACAATCAATTACACTAAAATCATTTGCATTGTGCTGACTATTATTAAAATAATAATGAAATTTGAAAATGATTTCTAACCTATTGTGGTAAAAAAAAAATATAATCCCCTTGTATTCTTTTACTTTTTTTGTTTGAATAACCTCATCATCATTATATTTTAAATTATCCGTTTCTGACACCCATTTCAATAAATCACAATTAAGGAAATAATTAATAAGGAATTGATTGTACGTGCGGAATTTCGCAGTATCTAACATAATGTTAAATTTCCCTTTTTAAGGCTACACCTTTTACATTTCTCATCTTTTATACTTTAAGGATTTTACTTCACTTAAAGCATCGTTAAGGTCTGTACTTTTTATGACAATCCTTCTACCTATTTTTGAAGCAGGAATAAAACCTTTCTTAATATAATTATGAATTGTAAGTTCTGTGACGCCTAATAATTTTGCAGTTTGTTGTACTGTTAGATTTTCGGTTTTTTCAGATTTTTTGAGAGCAGTTAGTTTATCTTCTATTACACTTTCTATAATTGAAATGAACTCGCTTTTTGATACGTTGTGAATTTGAATAATACTTTCCATTTACCATTAATTTTGATTACTGGTGTAAAAGTATTTTTAGCAAGTGCGAAATATATTCAGAATGTTCAGACCTGAACAAACTGAATATTCCGAACTATTTTTGAGGTATAAAATGAAAAAAATCGAAGTACATATTCTCTGTAACACTAAATTCTCTATTAGCAAGTGCCTTTTTTGTATTTCCGTAAACTTTATCCGAAATCTTAGTATTAAATGTTTCTGTTAGTAGCTTTGCTATTAATGCATTACTTGGTTGAGGTTTGAAATAATTATTGCTTTCAAGAACCACAAATAAGGTACACAACGATTTAAGAGGCTTTAAAGTAGGATCTTCTAAAACTCCTAACCATTCTATTTTTCCTTCAATTATTCTTATCAATTTATTTTCAATAAGCAAACTCTTTACCTCATCAAAATATTCTTCTTTTCTAAATAATTGTGTAATATTTACTTTTTTTGAACTATCGGGTTCTAAAATTGTTTGTTTGCAACCGAAGACATCATTAATAATTAAATCTATCTGATTTTCAATATCGTTAGCTTCCTTTTCAGTTAGATCCTTGTTTAAATATTTTATTTGTAGATGTTTTAAATCTATTAGTTTTGTTCTTTTAACTTCAAATGCTCTAAAATCCTTAATTTTCTGAATTTCATTAGGGTTTGGCTTATGTATTATATAACTTTTATCTCCGCCATTATTTTTCCATATTTCTAATTTTCCGTCAAATACTTTACTTTCAATAACGTATTTTGGCAAATTGGCTAACAGCTCATCAAGATTACCATAAATCTTGTAAGGCTTATAAAGTTCATCAGTGATATAGTTATCAATCCACTCGGTACTGATTACTTCAAATTTATTTTCGATAAAATTCATTAATCAACTTTTTTAAGTGTTGCTTTTTCCATTTTCCAAACTGTTTGCATAAAATCTACTTTATCATCATCATTCGGCTTATAATATTGGTTAAAGACTTCATGGCTCTTATGACCCGTATAACTCATAATTACTTTATCAGGAATCTTATTATTCTTCATAATGGTTATAAAACTTCTTCTTGCTGTATGGCTCGAAATCCTGTCATAGAAAGGTGTTATAGTTTCAACAATTTCTTTACCAACCTTCACGGTCTTTTTAATTTCTTCTATAAAACCAACTTCCTTTATAACCTCTTTGATGTATTCATTAAATTTTTGATTTGTAATAACAGGTAGTTTATAATCATACTTTTTAAGTATAAAACTTGAATAATCATTTAAAGGTATTGAAAGGCTCTTTTTGTTGTCCTTTACGTCCCTTACAGTAATAAAATTATTATGAATATCATTTTTCTTAATTATTGAATAGTTGCTAAATCTCATTCCAGTTACGCAACCAAACACGAATAAATCCCTAACTTTTTCCAATCGACTATTTTTATTAAAATCAAATTCAAAAATTTCGGTTACTTGTTCCATTGTTAAAGCAACTTCATCAGTAATTTCTTTTTTTATGTTTTTGAAGTCTTTAAAATCTGTTTTGTAAGTATAGTTATTCTCAAAAGCCCAAAAAAGAAATGTTTTTAAAAGCCCCAAATTTCTACTTAACGTATTTGTTGAATGTTTCTTTACAGTAATACAATAAGTGATATATGAATTATGAAAAACCTTGTCCATTTTATTGAAATGTAAAGAAGTTTTTGAGTGTTTTTCATATTCTTCTAATAAGGTTTTATTATATTCATATCGTTTTATCGTAGAAGTCGAATTAGCATCTTCTGTCCTGTCAATTCGTTTCATCTGTAAGAATATGTCATAAACAGAAAAAAAGTTATTTGCGACAGCCTTTGTTCTTTTAAACTCTTTGTCAAATTCATTTCTTACACTTTCAATTGTAATTTCTTGATTTGAGTTTTTATAACGATTTACAATTTCAACAAAAAAACTTGAATATCTATCTAATTGCCTTTTTATGGTTCTTTGTGTTTCTGCTTTCGCAGTTCTACCAGTTAAATTATTAGGTTGAATATTTGTAAAATCCCATTCAGCAGGGTTTATAACTTCTCCAGTTGAGTAAATAAATTTTTTGTCTTCATTTTTAAAATAAGACACAAAACGAATTGAAGTTTCTCCCTTTTTGTTTGGCTCTTTCAAATTAAACGTACTTCTCATATTAACTTTCTAAATGTTTATTATTAAAACTTACACCTAAAAGTACGGGGTGTAAGTTTAGGTGTAAGTAAAGGTATGTTTTATTATCATTTTAGCATAATATTAAGGCATATTATTTTTATAAAAATCTTGTAAAGCCTATATAAATATGGCTTTAAGGAATAATGAGTCAAAATAAGTTCGATAACCTCTTTCTCCGCAGAGCACGGCTCAAAATCAACTAAAACCCTTTAAATCATATAATTTAAAGGGTTTTTTCTTTTGCAACCATGTTAAATATTCATTAAATCTTATTCTAATCGAGATAAAATCGAGACCCTAGAAAATTCAAAAATTAGAGTCTCGTTAAACTCTCAGAAGTATTGTAAATAGGTGGTTTAATGACGTGTTCGATAGCCTGTTCACTCATCAAACATCTTGTTTGTTTTTAATTTAGGAAATTAAATTGAGTAATAATTAATTTGGTTACCACAATAAAAACAAAAATCACACTTCACTTTTATGCGAAAACACTAAAGCCAATAGAAACGGACTACTTCCTATACCTCCATTACACAAATGATAATAGATAAATATGCAAATAAAAATGTGCCATTAAATGACAAAGCAAATTGATTTTAACATTTTTTTGATAAAAAATAATTTGTTTTGGTTAACTTTGTCATATCATTATTATCAATTAATGAGAAAATCATACTTCATATTACTTTTGTTTTTAGGAATATTTTTAATTCCTTATACTTCTTTTGCATGTGGTAGTGAAAAATATACTTGTGAAAAAGAAGTTTCTTCAATTAAAGTAAAAGAACAAAGCTGTTGTGATAGCAACAGTGATTCTGATGATAACGGATGTGAAGGAAATTGCGGCCATTCAAAATGTGGTTGTTCTTCAACTTGTACAAGTAGCTCTACATCAATAATACTTGCATTCAAAACAAATACTATTTTTAGATTTATAACTTCAAATAAAATTAATTTTTTCTATAAAACACCTTCTGTTTTAAAGGGTTATTCTTCTATATGGCTTATACCTAAAATAAGCTAAATTCAGAGTTTGACAGCCATACTTGTGTCAAATTTATAGTAGTAGTGCTACTACTTTTTATAACGTTTATTGATGTTTAAACTATTCATGTTAAACATGTTTGTTTAATTCAATATACCTGTTATTCAATTTAAATTTATTTCAAAAATTAATTCAAAAAATCTTTTTGAACACTAAAATCATATAGAATGAAAAAATCATTATTAAAAATAATAATAGCAATTACGGTATTGTTATCAACCACAATTAATGCACAAACAGAGAACACAAAAACAGAAGAAATAAAAGTTTCTGGAAATTGTGGAATGTGCAAAAAAACAATAGAAAAAGCAGGAAATATCAAAGATGTTGCAACCGTAGTATGGAACAAAGAAACCCAAATGGCAACATTAACTTATGATGAATCTAAAACAAATAAAGAAGAAATTGCAAAACGTATAGCCAAAGCTGGTTATGATACTGAACTTGTTAAAGCAAAAGACGAAGACTATAATAATCTTCCAGGATGTTGTCAATATGACCGCGAGTAATTTTATTTTAGTAAGTTGTAATTAACCTAATTCCTCCAAAGTTCTTCTTTGGAGGAATATTCAAAAAAATGTTTACCAAAATCTTTGATAAATAATTTTTTGTTGGTTGTAAATTTTATATTCATATGTTAAATAAAATAATAAAATATTTCCTAGAAAATAGATTAGTAACTGTACTTATTTTTATAGTTCTAATTTTATGGGGTATTTCTACAGCACCGTTTAATTGGAAAATACCATTTCTTCCTTCTGATTCGGTTGCGGTTGATGCTATTCCTGATATTGGTGAAAATCAGCAAATTGTTTTTACGCAATGGCAAGGTAGGTCGCCTCAAGATATTGAAGACCAAATCTCTTATCCATTAACTACCTATTTATTAGGAATTCCTGGTGTAAAATCAATTAGAAGTAATTCCATTTTTGGTTTTTCAAGTATCTATATCATTTTTGATGATGATATCGAATTTTACTGGTCCAGATCAAGAATATTGGAAAAATTAAACTCACTACCAAATAGTTTATTACCCGAAAATGTAAAGCCATCATTAGGCCCAGATGCAACAGCACTAGGACAAGTATATTGGTATACAATTGAAGGAAGAGATAAAGACGGTAATCCTACTGGTGGATGGGATTTACAAGAAATAAGGACGGCACAAGATTTTTACATTAAATACGGACTAAATGCTGTTCAAGGAGTTTCGGAAGTGGCATCCATTGGTGGTTTTGTAAAAGAGTATCAAATTGATGTCAATCCTGATGCATTGAAAGCATACAATATCAGTTTAATGCAGGTAATGACAGCTGTACAAAAATCGAATAAAGATGTTGGTGCCAAAACAATTGAAATTAACCAAGCCGAGTATTTAGTTAGAGGTTTAGGTTATGTTAAAAAAGTAGAAGATATTGAACTAGCCGTTGTAGCGGTTAAAGACAATGTTCCAATTCGTATAAAAGATATAGGTGTAGTTGCATTAGGACCAGAAACAAGAAGAGGAATTTTAGATAAAGGAGGTGCTGAAGCCGTAGGTGGTGTTGTTATTGCACGATATGGCTCTAATCCATTAGAAGTAATTAATGGTGTAAAATCTAAAATCAATGAAATTGCACCAGGTTTACCTAAAAAAACATTAGCTAATGGTGTTGTAAGCCAATTAACAATTGTTCCTTTTTATGATCGAACAGAATTAATTCAGGAAACAATTGGAACCTTAGAAACAGCTCTTTCGCATGAAGTATTAATAAGTATTATTGTAGTTTTACTTTTAGTTTTAAATTTAAGAGCTTCTTTAATCATTTCCAGCTTATTACCTGTTGGAGTATTAATGACTTTCATTGTAATGCGTTATGCTGGTGTAGATGCTAACGTAGTGGCTTTATCAGGAATTGCTATTGCAATTGGAGTAATGGTAGATGTAGGCGTCGTGTTTGTCGAAAATATTATTCGACATCTCGAAATGCCAGAAAACCATGGTGCAAAAGGCAAAAAATTAATGCAGGTAATTTATGAAGCAACTACCGAAGTTGTTTCAGCTATTACAACTGCCTTAGCAACTACGGTTGTAAGTTTTATTCCTGTATTTGCTATGGAATCTGCCGAAGGAAAATTATTTAGACCTTTAGCATTTACTAAAACATTTGCTTTATTAGGTGCTTTTGTTTTAGGATTAATTATTCTTCCATCTTTAGCTCATTATATTTTTGGTATTGACTACGACAAAAAAAGAGTAAAACGTTTTTGGGCGTATGTATTTATTTCTGGAGGTATATTATTGAGTATTTATTTTAAAATTTGGCTTCCTTTAGCTTTAACATTAATGGGATTATATGATCTCTTAAATCACAAAATACCTCAAAAATATCAACCCTATACAAAACATTTCAATTTAATTGTAGTTTTATTTATTGTATCCTTTTTCCTTACCGAAGAATGGATGCCTTTAGGTCCTCAGATAAGTGTAATTGGTAATTACCTATTTGTAATCATTTTGTTAGGAATAATATTAGGTGTTCTTTTGTATATCGTAAGTTCCTATGAAAAAGTACTGCGTTGGTGTTTAGAAAATAAAGGTAAATTCATGTTATTACCAATGATAACATTGTTTTTTGGAGTTTTAGTTTGGATAGGATTCGACAGTACTTTTGGCTTTGTTGCCAATGGATTCGACAAATTAGGTTGGAATATTAGATCCTCTAAAATTTGGTCAGTACCATCACATACATTTCCTGGAATTGGTTCCGAATTCATGCCAACACTTAATGAAGGGAGCTATCTTTTAATGCCAACATCTATGCCTCATGCTGGTGTAGAACAAAACAGAAAAGTAGTTGGACAACTCGATATGATTCTAAACCACATTCCCGAAGTTGATATGGCAGTTGGGAAATTAGGACGTGTAGAAAGTGCTTTAGACCCTGCTCCAATTTCAATGTATGAAAACGTTATCAATTATAAGCCAGAATATATTTTGGATGCTAACGGACATCGAATGCGATTTAAAACCGATAATAAAGGTCGTTACATTACAAAATCTGGTGATACACTTTCACATGATGAAGCACTAAAACAGGCAATTACTGTAAAAAATTTAATACATGACGAAGATGGTTCTTTCTATAGAAATTGGCGCGATATAATTCAATCACCCGATGATATCTGGAATGAAATTGTAAAAGCTTCTAAAATACCAGGAGTTACATCTGCTCCCAAATTACAACCTATCGAAACACGTTTGGTTATGCTTCAAACAGGAATGAGAGCACCTATGGGAATAAAAGTTTTTGGACCCGATTTAAAAACTATTGAAGAATTTGGATTAGAATTAGAAGCCATTATTAAAGAAGTTCCTTCTGTAAAAAGCGAAGCTGTTTTTGCCGATAGAATCGTAGGAAAACCTTATTTACATTTAAATATTGATAGAGAAAAAATTGCTCGATTTGGCTTAAATATAGAAGATGTTCAACAAGCTATTGAAACAGCAATTGGAGGAATGAAAATTTCTTCAACTGTTGAAGGAAGAGAACGCTATCCTATAAGAGTTCGCTATCCTAGAGAATTAAGAGATAGCCCTGAAGCATTAGGAAAAATATTAATAGCTACTCCTACTGGCGCACAGATTCCGTTAGGTCAATTAGTTCAGTTTGAATATAAAAAAGGACCTCAAGCCATTAAAAGTGAAGATACTTTTCTGGTTGGTTTTGTATTATTCGATAAAAATGATGGCTATGCCGAAGTTGATGTAGTAAATGATGCTCAAAAAGCAATTCAAGCTAAAATTGATTCAGGCGAATTGGTAGTGCCTCAAGGTGTAAATTATAAATTTTCAGGAAGTTATGAAAATCAAATAAGAGCAATGAAAAGACTTTCAATTGTAATTCCTATTTGTTTAATCGTTATCTTTTTATTACTTTATTTTCAATTCAAGACTGTTATTGCATCGTCAATCCATTTCTCTGGAGTATTTGTTGCATTTGCAGGAGGATTTATTATGCTCTGGTTATATGGACAAGATTGGTTTATGAATTTTGACGTTGCTGGTGTAAACATGCGGAATTTATTCCAGATGCATCCCATAAATCTAAGTGTAGCTGTTTGGGTAGGTTTCATAGCCTTATTTGGAATTGCTACTGATGATGGAGTAATCATGGGTTCTTATATCCACCAAGTTTTTGAAGAAAAAAATCCACAAACAATACCCGAAGTTCGGGACGCTGTAGTAGAAGCCGGAAAAATGAGAGTTAGACCAGCAGTTATGACAGCTGCAACAACAATTATTGCTTTACTGCCCGTTTTAACTTCAACTGGTAAAGGTTCAGATATTATGATTCCTATGGCAATCCCTACATTTGGAGGAATGACTATTCAAATTATGACCATGTTTGTAGTACCTGTATTACAAGCGTTTTGGAGAGAAACAGTAATTAAAAATAAAGAAAAGAGAAATGCGTAAACTAATAATTATATTCATTTTATTTTTTGCTTATAATGCTAAAGGACAATCTTTAAACGATTATTATACTATTGCTGCGGAAAATAATCCAGAATTAAAAGCAAAGTATAAAGAGTTTGAAGCAGCCATGCAAAAAATACCACAAGTTAGCTCTTTGCCCGATCCTAATCTTTCAATGGGGTATTTTATTTCTCCCGTTGAAACAAGACTTGGACCGCAAAATGTTCGATTATCTCTTTCGCAAATGTTTCCTTGGTTTGGCACTTTAAAAGCACAAAAAAATGCAGCAACTTTACTTGCAGAAAGTAAATATCAAGCATTCTTAAATGCTAAAAACCAATTGTTTTCACAAGTAGCCGCTGTATATTATCCATTATATGAATTGCACGGTTTAAAAGAAATTGAACAAGAAAACATTAGAATTTTAGAATCGTACAAAAGCATAGCCAATACAAAATTTCAAAATGCTAAAGGAAGTTTAGTAGATGTTCTACGTGTGGATATTATGATAAAAGATGCTCAAACTAATTTAGAAATTTTAAATAAAAAAGAACCCGCATTAACATCTTGGTTCAACAGTATTCTAAATAGAAAGTATGATGAAAAAGTTGTTGTTTCTAAAAAGATAGAAACAATAGAATTACCCATCGAATATCGTAAAGATTCAATAGTTACTAATCCAATACTACAAGAAATTGAATTAAAAAAGCAAGCTTCGGAAGCTACAATTGAAGTAGCTAGAAAACAAGGTTTGCCAAAATTAGGAGTTGGTTTAGATTATGTTTTTGTAGGTACTGGAATGAATAATTTTCCAGACTCAGGTAAAGATGTTATCATGCCTATGGTTACAGTTAGTTTGCCCATTTTTAGAAAAAAATATGACGCAGCAGTTACTGAAGCAAAATTAATGCAGGAAAATTATTCTTTTCAAAAAGAAGCTTATGAAAACAAATTGAACGGAACCTATTACAAACTTGTTTTTGAATTGCAAAAAGAAAGAGACTTATTAAAATTATATGAAGGACAAGTAATAACACTATCCAAAAGTTTAAGTCTATTATTTGCCTACTACAGTAATGCCAATAAAGATTTTGAAGAAGTATTACGTATGCAACAAGAGCTTTTAAAATATCAAAAATTGCAATTGTCAAGTATAAGTACTTTTCATGTAAAATTAGCAGAATTAGATTATTTAACCGCAAAACAATTTTAATCATGAATATAGATAAAAAAACAAAAATCTTATTAGCAATAACCTTATTAGTTGGGCTACTATTAGGAGCTTTGTTATTTGGTGGAAGCTCTGAAGAAAAAGATGAAAATAAAACAGATGCTTCATCAAAAGCAGAAACATGGACCTGCTCTATGCATCCACAAATTAGACAGCCAGAACCAGGTGATTGTCCTATATGTGGAATGGATTTAATCCCTTTGGAAGCAGGAGATGATGATATAGATCCTGATGCAATTAGCATGTCGGAATCTGCCATGATTATTGCTGGAATCTCTACTTACAAAGTAGGAAATACCGATGGTGTTAAAGAAATTTCACTTAATGGAAAAGTTGAAGTTAATGAAAGAACCGTTTATAGCCAATCATCACATATACCAGGTCGTATCGAAAAAATTCAAGTTTCGTTTGTGGGCGAATATGTAAAAAAAGGTCAAGTAGTTGCGTATATCTATTCTCCTGAATTAGCCAGCACACAACAAGAATTAATTGAAGCATATACCGTAAAAGACATTCAACCTGAATTATTTGAATCGGTAAAAATGAAATTGAAAAATTGGAAAGTTTCTGATGCTACTA
This sequence comes from Flavobacterium sp. 316, assembly GCF_000967805.1. NCBI lineage: Bacteria > Pseudomonadati > Bacteroidota > Flavobacteriia > Flavobacteriales > Flavobacteriaceae > Flavobacterium > Flavobacterium sp. 316. The sequence continues at coordinate 288,012 of NZ_JYGZ01000003.1, read as the reverse complement.
TTAATACTATTATCTCATCAGGTAAAACCCAAGATAGATTTCCTGTTTATGCCGATGTTTCAGGATATATTATCAAGAAAAATGTTGAGTTAGGCGATTATCTTCAAAAAGGACAAACATTATATGATGTTGCCGATTTATCAACCGTTTGGGTGCTTTTTGAAATTTACGAATCAGACATGAATTGGGTAAAAAAAGGAAATAAAATAGACTATACAATTGCATCATTTCCAGGAGAAAAATTTTCGGGAACAATAACATTTATAGATCCATTTATAAACCCAATAACACGAATTGCAAAAGCAAGAGTTGAGGTAGCTAATTCAGGATTAAAATTAAAACCCGAAATGTTTGCAACAGGTACTTTAAAAACTCAAATAAGTGCAAATAAATCAACATTAAGCGTTCCAAAATCTGCTGTAATGTGGACAGGAAAACGCTCAATTGTATATGTAAAAAATGAAACAGACAAAGGAATAACATTCAAATTACGCGAAGTTACCTTAGGGCCATTATTAGGAAACGATTATATAATTGAAAACGGTTTAGAAATTGGCGAAGAAATAGTAGCAAATGGTACTTTTAATGTTGACGCTGCTGCACAATTAGCCGGAAAACCAAGTATGATGAATATTGAAGGTGGCAAAGTAAATACAGGACACAATCATGGAGATTCACCAATGTCTATGAATGGTGATAAAAAAGTAGTGCTAAAAGAAGATAAAACAGCAATTAGTACAGAAGCCAAAAAGAGCTTACAACCATTGTATAAAGATTATTTTCAATTTAAAGATGCTTTAACAAAAGATGATTTTAATTCGGCTAAAAAAGCTCTTTTAGAATTTGAAAAATCGTTTAATAAAATAAACATGAGCGTATTTAAAGGAGATGCTCATAAAATATGGATGAGTTACCAAGCAGAGTTAAAAAAACAAACATTACACGCTACACATATAAAAAACATTAAAGAATTAAGAATGTCTTTAGAACCAATTTCAAATGTAATGGTAGCAATGACAAAAGCTTTTAACCCTTTAAACGAAACTACTTATGTTCAGTTTTGTCCTATGGCAAATAACGATAAAGGTGCGTTTTGGTTAAGTAAAGAAAATAAAGTAATTAACCCATATTTTGGGGCTTCTATGTTAAAATGTGGAGAAGTAAAAGAAACAATTAATAACAAATAAATTTTAAAAATAATGAAAAAAGTAATAGGAGTTTTAGCAGTAGCTTTATTAAGCTTAACAATTTCTTGTAAAGACAACAAAGGAGAACAAAAAGACGAAATACATAATGAAATGAGTGATAATCATACAACATATGCTTGTCCAATGAAGTGCGAAGGCGATAAAACCTATGATGAAGCAGGTTCATGTCCAAAATGTGGAATGGATTTAGAAGCAGTTGAAGCACACAACCACTCTGAAGCAAATCACGAAGACGGACACGACCATGGTAATAACGAAAGTACAGAAAGAGCAATTACTCAAAACAGTACAAAAAACACTGCTACATCAGCCATACTTGATGCTTATTTTGAAATCAAAAATGGTTTAGTTGCTGATAGTAAAGAAAAAACAGCAACAGGAGGAAATTCTCTTTTAGATGCTATTTCTAAATTCGATATGTCAAAATTATCGCAAGAAACACATAAAGAATATATGGAAATTCAAGAAAGTGCAAAAGAACATGCAGAGCATATCGTAAAAAGCCCTATTGATCACCAAAGAGAACACTTCGAAGCTTTAAGTACAGATATTACTGATTTAGTAGCACTTCTTGGAACTGATAAAGTTATCTATCAAGATTTTTGTCCTATGGCAAACAACAACAAAGGAGCATATTGGTTAAGCGAAGTAAAAGAAATTAAAAACCCATATTTTGGTTCAAAAATGTTAAAATGTGGAAGTGTAAAAAAGCAAATAAACTAAATGAAAAAATTTAAAATCATAGTATTGATTTTATTGATTGTGTTTGTGGGAATTCAATTTTTTCCCACAAAGCGCAATCAAAGTGATAGTGTACCCAATACAGATTTTATGATAGTTAATACTGTGCCAAAAAATATTGATAACCTATTGAAAACAGCTTGTTATGATTGTCACAGTAATAATACATCATATCCGTGGTATAATAAAGTGCAACCAGTTGCTTGGTTTTTAGAAAATCATATTGATGAAGGTAAAGCAGAATTAAATTTTAACGAATGGGATAATTATTCAAACAGAAGAAAAAAAAGCAAATTAAAATCAATAGTTAGTCAAATTGAGGACAACAAAATGCCTCCTAACTCATATAGCTTTATTCACAAAGACGCTGTCCTTTCAAACGAACAAAAACAAGAAATTATAGATTGGATAAATAGTATGTAAAATTATAATTGAATTTATTAAAAAATTTAATAATATGGAAAATCATAAATACCACTAAAAAAACGAACCATTCTAGAATGAAACACGTTCCTATAGGAATGGCAGGTTATAATTACCATCAAATGATGATTAACGATTTTTAAGAAACGCTTTTGGTAACCATTCCAATAGCATTTCTATCTCCAATGACACAAGATTTTTTGGGTATGAATTTTTATTTCTCAGAAATTCTTAATGTACTATTTGGTTTAGCAACAATCGTATATTTTTATGGAGAATGACCTTTTCTAAAAGGGTTTTCAGCAGAAATAAAAAATAGTTCTCCTGTATGCAACTAATTTAAAGTTCCTTTGTTGTATTTATTTCTATATTCAATAGGAGTTAATCCTGTTATCTTTTTAAAAATAGTTCGAAAAGCCTTTGAATCAGTATAACCAACATCATACATAACTTCATTTATGTTTTTTCGATTTGTTTCAAAATTTCGTTTCGCAAATTCTATCTTAACTCTATTTATGTATTCTAAAACAGAATTATTAGTAGCTAGTTTAAATCGTCTTTCAAAACTTCGTCTCCCTAATGAAACTAAATGTGCCAGTTCATCAATTGTTATTCTTTCTTGAATATTATTTTCAATAAAATCCTGAGTTTGTTTTATAGCCTCATCAGTATGGTTTTTTTGACCTTGAAACATTGCAAAAGCAGATTGATTTTTTCTATCAATATCAATGGCAAAATATTTAGAGGCTAAAATAGCGGTTTGTCTATCAGTATATTTTTCAACTAAATGCAATAATAAATTCCAATATGAATTAGCTCCTCCACTAGAATAAATACGATGTTCTTCTGTAATAATATTACCATCAACAACTTCTGTTTTTGGAAACATTTCTCGAAACTCGTTTTGAAATCCCCAATGTGTAGAGCATTTTTTACCATCAAGTAATCCTGTTGATGCTAATAAAAAAGCACCTACACATAATGAAGCTATTTCTGCTCCATTTTCATATTGCTCATTTATCCATGGCAATGCTTTTTTATTCATTTTAATAGCACTTTTCATATCACCAAACAATGCAGGAATTACTATTAAATCTGTTTTTTTTACATCTTTTAGTAGTTGAGTAGTTTTCACAGAATAAAGACCATCATTTAATTTAATTTCTTTTTTAAATCCTACAAGTTCTATATTGAATAAAGGTTTTTTACCAGAAACCATCATGAATTGATTTACAGCAGAAAATAAATATTGTGGATCAGCAATGGCTTGTAATACTGACGATTCTGGAACTAAAATACTTACACTTTTCATATAAAATACTTGGAATAAAGGTCTAAAGTACAAATTATATTGACGTAAATATACCTTAAGTTGTCATTTTTGCACATTTTAAAAGTTTTGTTTTTGTTGCAATTTTGTAATGTTACTTAATCGATATACGATTGCATTTTTGTTTAATTTCATATAAAATGAATATGACACAAATTAATTCTTATTTGACCTTTAATGGAAATTGTCTTGAAGCAATGCAGTTTTATAAAGAATGTTTAGGAGGGAAACTTTTGTATCAGACTATTGGAGATTCTCCTATATCAGAAAAAATACCTAAGCAGATAAAACATTATATTATGCATGCTTCACTTTCAAAAGAAAGATTGTTATTAATGGCTTCAGATATAGTAGATAATGATAAATTAATTAAAGGAAATACTATTTCTCTTTTTTTGAATTGTAGTAGTGAAAAAGAAATTAGAGAGTATTACGAAAAACTTTCTCAAGGTGGAAAATCTAATTATCAGCTAGAATACAATTATTGGGGTGTATTGTTTGGAACTCTTATAGATAAATTTGGAACACATTGGGTACTAAATTATAATAAAAATAGAAGTGAATCTTTTAATTTATAACTTTAATATTAATTTAAAAAACAGAAAAAATGAAATCAAAAAAAACAAACAAAATTATTTTTTGGACAGCAACAATTGTTATTTTCTTATTTGAAGGAGTAATGCCAGCATTAACTTATCAAACAGAATTAGCAAAAGAAGGAATCAGACATTTGGGATATCCTGAATATTTTGGAAGCGCTTTAGTACTGTTTAAAATTTTAGGAGTAATCGCATTAATTATTCCAAAAATACCAAGAAGATTGAAAGAGTGGGCTTATGCAGGATTTGTCTTCGATTTTATATTTGCATCAATTAGTCATACTGCTGTAGAAGGTTTTGGATTTGGAACTGTTTTTCCGTTAATTATCTTAGCCGTTTTAATGGTATCTTATGTTTATTATTATAAGATAAATTCTTTTAACTTTAAATCATAAATGTTATGTCATTTCAAACATATTAAAAAAATATTGAGGCTAAAACAGTAAAAATCACCTTCGAGTTATTAAAAATAAAGCAATAGTTCTTTTGGTATTTAATGATTTAAGGTGAAAATATTAAGATCTAATTATCATTTGTGACAATTTGTTTTTTATAAATAGCACAAGCAAAAAATGAAGCTTTAGCTAATGTGAAAAACACTTTTTACCTAAAATAAATCTATAAAAACCATCATTTTTACTAGGTTGGTTTCATAGTCAATGAATATGTTTTTATCTATTAAAATTACAAATTATACTATTCAGACAATAGGTTTTGCTGTCATAATTAGATTGAGGTTGTTCTTCTTTTTAAAAAAAAAAAGGAAATAGTATTATTTAGAAACTCTTTTTTTATTTTTTTAATGAAACAAGAAATTATTTTTCTATTTTTAGAATATTAAAAATGACTGTATGAAAAAGTGTTTTTTTTTAGTTTTATTGTATTCTATTTCTTTTTTTTCACAACATAATGACTTAAAAAAAACAGTAAAATTATCAGATAGTTTAGAACATGTTGAAGATTTTACAAAAGCAATCCAACTTTGGCAAAATAATGTAAAAGGAAACCCAACATTAGCTACAAATTATATAAAATACTTCGTATATCTAAAAGAAAAAAAATCCATTTTATCTCTTGATAAATTGCAAAATAACCTTTTAAAGAGTAGTAAAAGAGATACTTTTCAGTCCGATTTATTAATTAAAACATATGTTTTATATTATAATTATTTGTCAGAAAAAGAGAGCTGGGAAAAAGCACTAGAAAAAGCTTTGGAAGGAGTAGAATTAAAAGATTTCAATCTAGCAAGTACAAAAACCAGAATAGAGTATTTATCAAATTTAGGATATATCTATAGACAATGTAAAAACCCATATGAAGCCATTTCTTTTTACAAAAAATCTTTAGACTTAAATATGGCAACTAATGGAGAAAATGCAAATATAGCTAATGATTATAATAATTTAGGAGATGCTTATATAGAGAATTATAATCCTACAAAAGCGAATGAATGTTATAAAAAAGCAATTTCAATCTTAGAAAAAATTACTACAAACAAACCAGAAGATATAGATCAATTACTTATTGGTTATAGAAACCTGATTAGTAATTTGTTAGAATATGGAGCACAAGACGAAGCAAAAAAATACGTAAATAAGATAAATACTCTTTTTTTAAAAAATAAAAAGCAGTTGAATATTCATTCAAAAGAATTGTGTTTTCATGCTAGACAAATGCAAATAGATGGCAATGTTTCTTTTTTTGCAGCAACAGGTAATTTTGAAATGGCCACCAAATATTGTGATAGTTTAAAGACTGAAACATCATTTAAAAAAGAAAATATAAAGGAAGTTGAGTTTCTAACTATGCGATATTACGATGTTGCAGACTTTATGTATGAGTTTGAAGAATATGCTCAAACCGCAGAACGACTTCATCAATTAGAACCCATTATAAATAAATTTAATTTAATCGTTCCTAAAATGTTAGTTAATGCTAAATTAGGTACTTCTTATGAAAAACTAAAGGAGTATAAAAAAGCATTGCATCATATAGAAATTGCAGAACAAATAGTAGATCAACAGCATTTTAATTCTAGTAAATTTTCAATCCAAATTATTAAAGCTATTATCTTAGGTGGAATGAATAAAAATCAAGAAGCAATTGCTATTAGCAAAAACACATTAGAACAATTAGTTTATGAGAAAACAAAGACAAAAATTGCGATTGATCAAATAAAGTTTGAAAATGTATCTGAACTTGCAGATGCTTATTTTATTAATATTTTTGAAAAAGTAGCAGATTTATATGTGAAAAAATTCAAACTATCTAAACAAAAAAAAGACATAGAAATTGCTGAAAACTTATACCAAATTGCTGGAAAATTATTTCAAGAATATTATTTAAAAGGAGAATTTAATGATTATTTAAGTTATTATCATCAAGAAATTGTTGAAGGTATTTTAGAATGTACACTTTTAAATCAAGCTAGTTTTCAACAAAAAATAAAAAACATAAATCTAATAGAACGTAATGCTTCTCAGCATTTATTAAAAGAGTTTGATAAAAAAATAAAAAGAAGAACATCTGAAAATACAACTTCTGTAAATCAAATTAATAATTTAAAGATAGAACTTGAATTTTATAAAAAACAAAACACAACGGTAAAAAGAGAAAGAGATTTTAATTCAAGAAAAATAATAACATTACAAAAAGAAATTGATAAACTAAGTAATAAACTAAGTGAAACGGAGAAAAATTATTCCAAATTTAATACAGCTACATTTGATGTAAATAAAGTGATTTCTAGATTAAAAAATGAGGAACAATTGCTTAAATATTATGTTTGTAGCAATGTTGTTTATGCGATTATGTTTTCCAACAATTCAATTGAAATAAAGAAAATTGGTGATAAAAAAACAATTGAAAATCAAGTCAAAAAGTATAGTAAAGAAATACACACTATTCAAACCAATTTTAAAAAAAATAGTAATACATTGTATACTCTTTTAATGCCTTTTACTTTTAAAAAGACCATTACTATAATTCCTGATAGTTTCCTAAACTATCTTCCATTTGAAACACTATATAATTATAAAAAAGAGGCTTATGTTATAGAAAATCACTTAGTGTCTTATAATTATTCGTTACCTATGTGGTTGTTGCACCAACAAAATAGGCAAAAAAACTATAATCAGAGTTTGGCTGCGTTCGCTCCATTTTATGATAAACCTTCAAGCAATAATAAAAGAAGTGACTTTAAAGAATTAAAGTTTACTACTGTTGAATCTCAACAAATAGCAAATCTTTTTGGAGGTACATTGTTTACAAAAGAAAAGGCTACAAAAGATAATTTCATAAAAGAAATTGAAAATTTTGATATTTTTCATTTATCCATGCATTCTCAACTGTTTGAAGACGATTTTAATAAATCATGTTTAGTGTTCTCTAATGAGGAAAAACTTTATTTTTCAGATTTATACGGCATGCATATTCCAGCTTCAATGGTGGTTTTAAGTGCTTGTGATACTGGAAGTGGTACTTTGAAAAATGGAGAAGGTATCATGAGTATGTCTAGAGCTTTAACGTATGCAGGAGTTAAAAGTGCAGTAGTCAGTTTATGGCAAGTTCCTGATAAAGAAACTTCAGAAATAATGATTTCTTTTTATGAAAATCTTAAAAAAGGACAGGCAAAAGACCAAGCCTTGGCTAATGCAAAAAACACTTTTATTAAAAATAATCCCATGAAAAACCATCCTTTTTATTGGGCAGGTTTCATAGTAAATGGAGATGTTTCACCTATTGTAAACAATTCTTATAATTGGATAATTTACATAAGTATCGGAATACTATTAGTAGCACTACTTTTTATTTTTAGAAAAAAATTATTGCAATTCAGAAAGTAATCTCGTAGCCGCTTCTTTTTGCGGATTATCTGTTTGAGTAAGTTTTTCTAAAAGTTGAGTAGCATCCTTTTTATTTTTTAATTTGAGGTTTGTTAAAGCAGCATACCATCTAAAAAAAGGTGTAAACGTATTTTCTTTAGTATAATCATGTAAATTTAAAGTAGTAAGAGCTTCCTGGTATTTCTGAGTCTCCATTAAAGACAACGCTTTATAAAATAAAGCATAATCGTCACCATCTTTAGTATAAATTTCCGAAAATAAAACAATCGCTTCTTTATAATCTCCAGAATCATAAGCATAAAATGCATCCGATTTTAGATCTGTATTATTTTCACCTCTTACTGTTGGAGCAATAGTATTAGGATAAGTCTGATAATATTCATTGTAAAGAGAATCGTAATTTGTATTTAAGAAAATAGTCCATATAAAAAAGCCTAATAGAACAGCAAAACTAGCTGCTATACATAACCATTTATAAGATTTTTTAGATTTTTCAAAAGATTGTAATTTTTGTTTTAAAGCCTTTCTTTCATTCAGCGTTATTGCTTTTTTTACATTTTTTTCATACTCAAATGCCATAGCAAAATCGTTGTCTTCTGCCAGTAAATTTTGAAAAATAATTTCTTCTTCAGACGACAAAGTGCCTTCAAAATATTTTTCTATGTAACTATACTTTTCCATTTTAATTTTCTTTTGTTAAGTCTTTCAGTTGTTTGAGACATCTAGATTTCTGACTTTTTAATACATCCTTACTACTATAACCAAGTTCTTCTTGAATTTCATCTAAATTTTTTTCTTCATAATAAAAAAGTTGTAATACCTTTTTACATTGTCCTCCTATTTTATTTAGAGCCTTTTGCAATAAAATAATTTGAATGTTATTTTCCTCTTCATTATAATCTTCATCAACATATTCTAGATTTGAAAAATCATCTTTTGAAAACGTCTTTTTCTCTTTTTTTAATTTTTGAAAAATCATAAACTTCCCAATACCAAATAAATAGGTTGAAATACTACTTTGTAGCGCATCAATTTTTCCTTTTTTTGCATTTTCAATTAAAGCAATAACAGCATCTTGATAAATATCAAGAACATCTTCCGAGTTTAAATTATAACGATTAGCGAAAATTAAAAACCCTTTCTTATTCTCATCATAAAGTTTCCGAACTGTTCTTTCGTCTTCCTTTTTTAATAATGCAATTACATGTTCAGGGTTATTCATTGGTGTACTTTTTTTATAGAAGTAAACAAAACTAACTAAAAAAAAGATTTTTTATATACCATGTTTACCTTTTTTAATTCTAAACACTAAATAGAAAATAAAATTTAAAACTATAGAATTATGAAAACAATTATTACAACATTTCTTTTCATACTTACACTATCATTACAAGCTCAAGAAACAGTAGGTGGTAAAGTAGTGAAAAATGCAAAAGATAAAACCTATCAAAAGGGAGAACAAAAAGGAGATGAAACAGTTGATAAAGCATTAAATAAAATAGAAGACGGAATAAGTAATCTTTTTAAAAAGAAAGATAAAAAAGCAAAAAAGAAAAAATCGAAAGATGATTCAGAAGAAATGAGTGAAAATGATAATTCTTCAAGCAGTGGATCAATATCCAAAACGAATCTAAAAAACATAAAAGTGTATTCAAAATTTGATTTTATTCCAGGAGAAAAAATTATTGGATATGACGATTTTTCAACAACTAATATAGGTGATTTTCCTCTAGGTTGGAATACAAATTCATCCGCTGAAGTAGTAACAATAGATGATAGTAATCAAAGATGGTTATTCATTTCAAAAGACGGTTATTTTCAACCTGATTTTGTTAAAGATATGCCAGAAAATTTCACATTAGAGTTTGATGTTTTTACACGTTACCGAAGTAATAATATTTTAGAATATCAATTCTACATTTTACCATCAACAAATCCAAAAAGAGATTTATCAGAAGAGTATTTAAACGACTATTTTCAATTCAAATGGTTAGCGTGTGAAGGATCTTCTAGTTTTTATGTAGTGGAAAATGGAGAAACAGTTGGTAAAAATGAAGGCTTCACAGTTAAAGATTTTATTTGTGGTGGAAATGATAAAGAAGAACCTACTCAAGTAAAAATTTCTATTTGGCGACAAAATTCTCGATTAAGAATATATGCAAATGAGAACAAAATATTAGATATTCCTCAAGCCTTTAATTCAAAATTGAAATATAATGTTTTTAAAATAGGAGCCAAATACATGAATTTTTCTGAAAATGAAAATAAAGATGAATTTATGGTCTCAAACATTCGTTATGCAGTAGGTTCACCAGATACTCGTAGCAAATTAATTACAGAAGGGAAATTAGTAACAAGAGGTATTTTATTTGATGTTAATTCAGATGTTATTAAACCTTCTTCTTATGGAGTTCTAAAAGATATAGCTTCTGTTTTAAAAGAAAACCCAACAGTAAATATCAATATTATAGGTCATACAGATAGCGATGGAGATGCCACTTCAAACCTTACACTATCTCAAAATAGAGCTTTGGCAGTGAAAAACATTCTTACATCAGAATTCAAAATTGAAGAAAATAGAATGCAAACAGAAGGAAAAGGAGAAGCAGAACCATCAGATTCTAATAAGACAGCAATGGGAAAAGCAAATAATAGGAGAGTGGAATTTATAAAACTATAAAACATGAAAAAATTAATTTTAGCAATTATTCTAATAAGCGGATTACAAACACAAGGACAATCACCATTGTATTATGGAATGTATACTTCAAAATATGGAGATATGAATTTCTTTGAAGAATATGGACCTGAATATCCAAATAAAAATATCATTTATGGAGATTATGGAACAAAAGGAACAACAGTAGGATTTCTTTTAGGCAATGAGAATATTGGTAAATTTTATAACGGAACTAAAGACGGACAATTTAGGCTAAATATGAGCACGTTAGGTAGTTTGCCAAGTTTTATAGGAACATGGGGTTATACTTCAAATAATGCTAACACGGCTGATAAAAACTATTGGTGGGACGGAAATGCAAAATCTAAAGGAATGCCTTCATGTATTGTAAATGCAGTTTGGAGCGGTAAATGGAATACAAATCACGGATTTATAATCTTAGAGCAAGTAGGTAATAAAGTAACAGGAAAATATGATAATGTTGGAACTATAGATGCTACTTATAATCCTACTACAAGAATATTAAAAGGGACTTTCGTAAACAATGGTAAAAATGGTTTTTTTGAATATTCTTTTGAAGGAAATTCTTTCAAAGGAAAATGGGGATGGACAAATGCATTTACAGGAGGTCAATGGAACGGAACAAAAGCATATAAAACAAATAAAGAAATATTTGAAATAGACTTCATAAAACAATCTTTAGGAGAATGGACTTTCAATTCTATATTAACAGGAGAAAAAATAGCTGCAAAAATTAAAATTGAAGATAGAGGTACAGTTTGTGAACCAAAATTTGTTGCTATTATATCAATGCCTACCCAAGTTTTTTTAGATTTTTCTGTTGAAAACACCTTTACAACCAAAGAATACAATCTTACATTACAAAGAAATAAAGACACAAGTTTACCTAATTATTTCTTTGCAGAAATATCAAGTCCTATTACTCTTCTTGATAAAGGAAAACCTTCTACAACTACAAACACTTATTTGTCGCTTATTCCATTATTCGATAGCAATAATAAAATTATAAACCTAGGAGTAACATTAAATACGAGAACCAAAAATTTAAAAACAAATAATGAAACATCTAGTGTGCCTCATATAAACGTTTTTTTAAAAACAATGAGCAACATAAAGGTTTTAGACTATAGTCAGATTAACAATCAACTATTAAAACAACTACAACTCCCAATTAACAAATAAAAAACATCATGAAAAAAATAGTATTTACATTAATAATTATTTCTTTTTTCTCTTGTAATAAGGCAAAAGAAAGTATGCAAGATGCTGTAACCGGAGCAGTGGAAAAAACTATTGAAAACCAAACAGGAACACAAGTTGAATTACCAGATGCTGAAGATATGGACAACAATGCAGGATTTGTAAATTATAAATCTGAAAAGAAAATATATTTGAAAGGAGATGAGAAAATGCAAGCTACAGTAATCTTTCAAAAAGACAATGATTATTTGGCTATTGCTCTACAACTAACAGGAGAAAAAGGAAAATCATTTATAGCAACTATAAACCATATATCAGAAAGTTTTTCACTTCCATTAAAAGGGAAATTTGCTGTAAGTAACAGATATGATGGCATAAATCCATCCGCAACAATAATGTTTATGGATGTTTCTGAAAATGGAATGATGACATCTGAGTTGCCTTATGAAGGAGAAATCACCATTACAAAACTAACAAAAGATGCTGTAGAATTTAAAATCGAAGGAAAAGGTGGAGACCCATCTGATGTAGATAGTCCAAGCAATTGGAAAACTATTTCTGGAAATGGGAAAATTACAAATCCAATTATTTTAAGTTACGGAATCGATAAAAACAATGTTTTAAAATAAAATGAAAACAATACTAATAGCACTAACAAGTATTTTTCTGTTTGCCTTTTCGTGCGAAGGTGACAAAAAAACAGAACAATTAAACGGTTTAGAAACTGAAGTAATCGAATCTTTAGAAGCAACAAGTTTAAAAGCCGAAGACTTTAAGGGTAAAATAGATGAATTATTAACATTGGAAATAGCTGCACAAGTTTCAGGTTTACCAGCGACAGAAGCAGAGAAAAAATATTCTAAATTTTCATCTTTAGAAAACTTAAAATACGAATGGAATTCTAATAGAACTAAAAAAATAGAGTTCATGAAAGGGAAATTTATAGAAGCACCTATAAAAAACACCATTGAATTGAGTTGGGTAAAAAACACCACTTTAGAACAATTTAAACACGATTATCATAATCCAACTGCTGAAGAAATTAAAAAAGCAGAAGAAGCAATGAATAAAAAAATGACAGAGCTAAATGCAGAAGGAAAAACTACAGAAGAACAAGCAGAAACAGCTTCAAATGTTGCAAAAGAATCAATCTCTAAGTTTAAGGTGGAAGAAGTGCCAAATCTTGGTACGTATTCTGTTTTTGTAGATAGTGGTATTATGGGTGTAACAACAAGAGACTTGAAGGTTTTTTACAAAGGATTGTCATTTACAATTAGAGTGGATTTATCTGATGATGTTCAATCTAACGATAAAAAAGCGATTGAAACCGCAAAAATGATCATTGATCAAAAATTAAAATAGTATGAAGAAAGTAACCTTGTTTTTATTCTTATTCATTGGATTTTATACCAATGCACAATTAGTATTTGAAAACAATAAAACCAATAGTAATACACCTAAGTTTATTGTAAATACTAGTAATAGCACCACACAGTTTTATACTAAAGTAGGAGGAATTCCCAAATTATATTATACTTGGAATAAGGTACCTCAACTTTTCGATGACGCAGACAGAACCAATCGTTACAAAATGACAGTTGTAGAAAATGATAAAATAGCCAAACGCACTTTTGAAATCTATTATTCATTATATAGAGAAACACAAGGATATATAGGATACATTAAACAAACAATTGACTTTCACGATTCCCGACCTACTAAAATTATAGAAGATAATTTTAAATTAAAAAACTAAAGATGAAAAAAACAATTTTAATATTGCTTTTGGTTTTCGCAATAAAATCACAAGCACAATTAGTACAAGGCGAATTAAAAATTAATAACCAAGCAAAAGTAGAACTAATAATAAAAGGAAATAAAGCAGTTAATTTATATGCCGATTTTCGAGAAAATAAATATAAGATCAACTTCATTTTCACAGGAACCGATATTCCATTAAATTCAGATAAAAAAGAAGTAGTTCAGTTTGTTTTCAATACAACAATCAAAAAAGATGGAAAAGTACTAGGAAGTATGAAAAGAACACCAATTCCTTTTTTTCCAGGTGATATGCTTATGCCAGTGGAAACCTTTGATTTTATTTCAATGCTAGCCAATTTACAAACAAATTCTAATGAAAAGGTTTCCGAAATACAATCAGGAAACTATGAGATTATTTTAGAAGCAAAAGGGTTAGGAGTAAAAGGAGAAATTACTCCAGCTAGATTTTTTATAAAGTTATAATGAGAGAATAGTAGTTAAGTTCTTTTTTTTAAAAGCCGTTAAACGTAAAAAAATTAACGGTTTTTTTATATCCCATGTTTACCTTTTTTAAAAAAAGACACTAACAAGAAATTTAAATAAATAATTATGAAAAAATTAGTTTTAATATTCGCGTTAGCAATACTTAACTTTTCTTGTAGCAAAGATGATGAACCAAACGAAGCACCTTCAAAATCTAAACTAGCCACTTTTACACAAAATGATGGAATTGATTATGCGATAACTTACAATGGAGAAACACCTACAGGTATTGAAACTGACGGAGTTAATGGCAATATAATTAACCCAATTATATTTAATACTCTGGGTAATGTCACAAACGTTGGTGCTGAATCCTACTTATACAATGCTAATAATTTAATTAATAGAGTTGTAACAGGAGATAATAACCAAAATTGTGTTTTAGAATATAATGGACAAAACCAATTGGTAAGACAATCAATTAATATTAACGATACAAATAATGATGGAATATACAATTGTATAAGGAATTTTACTTATACAGGAAATAGAGTAACAACAATAACAGAATCATCCACTTTGTATTATTCAGGAGGGCCAACCTATTCTTCAGATAACAAATTTGATTTAAGTTACGATGCTAAAGGAAACATTGTACAACTATTAAAATATGAAAAAAATCTTTCTGGTAATTATGTCGTAACAAGTACTACTTCGTATACCTATGATGACAAACCAAACCCTTGGAAAGAACTTTTGGCAGATAAAATATATAAGAATCAATTTGTCATTTCAAATGCTGCAATTGTTGAAAGTAAGCCTGTAATTGCAATCAGCAATTTTGCCTATTTCAAAATCTTTTACATTAATAACAACAACTTTATTAAAGTAAAGACAGAAAGTAATTTTGGCTCAATATTAGAAAATAATTATGAAAACACTTACAATTCAGAAAACTATATTACTAATATTACAACTGTTACATTATTTAATTCTCAGATAGAAAGGACATTATACAATTCATACTCTTACAATTAAAATTATAAAATTACTAAAATCTTAAAAAATGAAAAAAATAATCACAATTCTTGCTTTATCAATCGTTTTGTTTTCTTGTAACAAAGACGATGAACCAACTTCTCAACCATTACTTAAAGTTATTGATAAAATTGAAGTTAAAATTACGGCTGGTAATTTTCCTTCCAATACTTATACCACTCAGTTTTCATATAATGAATCTAAAGAAATTTCTAAAATAGAATATCTGCCTAATGGAAATTTACAATATAGTTATACCTATAATTATCAAAATAATATTCCAGTTTCATCAATGTATGAGTTTCCTGGTGGAGGTGATCCAATTTATGAAGTTACTTATGGTTATACAAATGATAAATACACAAGTTATTATGATACGTATTATGATACTACCATTGCTTTTTCTTATGATCAGTCGTTTAATGCATATACAAACACAGAATCAAATAACAGGTATATTTTAAACGAGAATGACGATATTATTTCTAAAACATTAAGTAAT
The DNA here is from genome assembly GCF_000967805.1 of Flavobacterium sp. 316. NCBI lineage: Bacteria > Pseudomonadati > Bacteroidota > Flavobacteriia > Flavobacteriales > Flavobacteriaceae > Flavobacterium > Flavobacterium sp. 316. The sequence continues at coordinate 272,181 of NZ_JYGZ01000003.1, read as the reverse complement.
ATTGGAAATGAGTTTGCGTATAGTTTTGATACTGTAAAGAAAGGTCCTCTTTACAATGTGAAAAATAAAAAATTTATTCCAATACTATGGAATGGAACTTCAAATTCAAAGATGAATGAGCTAACTACTTATCCTATCATTGCAATTTTTGATGATAATTTAGCACAAAACAATCCTTTTGTTAATACTTATGATTCCGATGGATTTGTAACAAAATCTGTTTTTACAATTAACAATGGAGATCAAGCTTATGAAATAACATATATCTATAAATCAATATAAAATGGAAAACAAAGAAATTCAAGGAAAAGACATTGCGCTGATAAGTTATTTAACAGTTATTGGTTTGGTTATCGCATTTGTAATGAATAATGACAAGAAGTTTGAATTTGCCAAATTTCATATTCGTCAAAGTCTAGGCTTGTTTTTAACCGCAATTGCGTTAAGTTTTATTGCAATAATTCCAATTTTAGGTTGGTTAGTGTGGATTGTTGGCATTTTTATTTTGCTTTACATGTGGATAAAAGGTTTGATGAACGCTATTAATGGTAAAGAAGAAGTCATGCCAATTTTAGGAGAAAAATATGCCGAAATATTTAAAAATTTATAAAATGAAAAAATTATTATTTACAATAATAATACTAATTAGTTTGATTGGAAATGCACAAGAAAAAATGTGTGATTCTATAATGAAACAAATCGATTTTGAAATTGAAAATGCTAAAAAAAACAAATTAGATGCAACCATAATACAAGCATTGGAACAATCTAAAAAAGCATTTTACGATCAATATTGTAAAGACAATGTTTTTTACAATCATGGTGGTGCATCCAATGGAAACAACAATAACAGTAATGATACTAATAATTCAAATATTTCCATTACTGAAATTAATAATGAATATGTAAAAACAAAACCTTATAAAGGTGAGCCTTTTTATGGAAAACATAAGATTACTGTAAAAGTAAGTTCTACTGATGCAGAAGGCACTGTTAATACTAATTACAGTTATTATATTAATAAAGAAGGATCACTTATTTTACTAGATAAAAAATGTTTACAAAATGCAGGCATGGATATGATTCCTAATACTGAAGGAGGTACTTTTGAATATTGGTGTATTCGAAACGATGGCATAAGTACTGTTTTTGCCCTTTCCAATACTGGTGAAAAAATGGCAGTAACCACACATATCAAAAATTTTCTTATATCACCTCAAAATAATACTAAACCCACAATAAAAAATCTTAATAAATCGAAAATGATAGCTGGAAATCTATGCAAAGCTTATGAAGTCATTTTTAAAGAATTAGATGCTCCAAAAATGACCTTGTGGATTACTGCAAAACCCATGCTGTTGCAACATGATATTTTACCTTTTACAACTATGTTTACAGCAGATAAATTTGGTTTAACAAATTTTAAAAATCATGGTGTTTTAGAAATAGATATGAAACATAATAACGAAGCCACGTTTTTAAGTGTTACCGAAATAATTCCTTCAAATAAAGCAATATCGTTTAACGGATATACAGAATTCTTTATTGAGTATTAACATTCTAGATGCTTACTTATTAAAAAATGGATACTAATTAAAAAAACTACTATCATGAAAAAAATTACCATATTACTTTTCTTGTTCATTATAAGTAATAACTATAGTCAAGTTGTACCTATTCCAGATCTAGAATTTAAAGGAATTTTATTATCTGCAAACGGACCACTTAATAATATTGCCAAAGATTTAGCTGGAAATCCAGCCACAATTGATACTAATGGAGATAACGAAATTCAGGTTTCAGAAGCCTTACAAATTTCTTATATATCAACTGTAGGTTTAGGAAATAATATTTTTAGTTTTCAAGGAATTGAATATTTTACAAATTTAGTTGAGTTTCAATCCATTCAAAGTCAAATAACCACAATTGATTTGTCATCAAATGTCAATTTAACAAAACTCGATTTAAGAAGTAATGGATTAACAGCTATAAATCTTGCAAATAATAACAATCTAAATTTTTTAGACTTATCATATACCCAAATTTCAAGTTTAAACATTAGTAACTTAACACAGCTTCGATATTTATATTTTTACAATTTGCCAATATCAACCTTTGATTTTTCATTTTTCCCTCTTTTACAAGAAGTATATTGTACAGGAGTACCTATTGCTGAATTAGATTTTAGTAACAACCCCATTTTCAACTCTCTTATTTGTGGAAGTCCAAGTTTAACATATTTAAACATAAAAAATGGATTCACTAACGCCTCACAAGGCATTCAAGTTTCTAATAGTCCAAACTACAAGTATTTATGCTGCGATGAAAATGAGCAATCAAATTTTATAAATAGTTATGCCGTTTTATTTCCTAATTGTAATATAGGAAGCTATTGTTCATTCACCCCAGGCGGAACTTTTTATACTATTACAGGAGAAACCAAATTTGATGCTAATGAAAACGGCTGTGACATTAATGACATAATACTTCCTAATTTAAAATTTGATATAAATAGTAGTAATTCAAATGGCTCTTTTTATGCTAATGCTACAGGTAATTATTCCATTCCACTTCAAGAAGGAAATTATTTTGTGTATCCAAAATTAGAAAATCCTACCTATTACAACATTTCACCATCATCTTTCAATGTTCAATTTCCTTTTGAAGCAAGTCCGTACAATCAAAATTTCTGTATAACACCAAATGGAGTTCACAATGATTTAGAAGTCTCAATTACTAGACTAAAAGCTCCAATTCCAGGTACTGATGTACCTTACAGAATCATTTTTAAGAACAAAGGAAATCAAATACAATCAGGAACCATTACCTTAAACTTTGACGATGCTATTATGGATTTTGTTTCTTCAAACCCTGCCGAAACATCAATTATCACAAATCAATTAACGTGGAATTATACTAATTTAAAACCATTTGAAACAAGAACCATTACATTTATCATGAATCTAAATTCTCCAATGGAAACACCACCAGTTAATACAGGAGACAGAATCGAGTTTAGTGGAAGTATTCAACCAACTAATAATGCTATCAGTGATGATTTTCCAGATGATAATAATATTAATGTAAGTTTTGGAGTCGTAAACTCTGCTGATCCAAATGACATCACATGCTTAGAAGGAAACATAGTTGGTTCAGACAAAATAGGACAATACGTTCATTATATGGTTCGTTTTGAAAACATTGGAACTGCAAATGCAATGAATGTTGTAATTAAAAATCATATTGATGCCAATAAATTCGATATTACAACGTTAATACCACTATATAGCAATTATGATTTTATTACGAATCAAAAAAACAATCAATTTGAATTCATTTTTGAAAATATAAATTTACCATTTGACGATGAAAATAATGATGGATATTTAGTATATAAAATAAAACTAAAAAACAATCTTGTGGTAGGAGATACTTTTACAAATCAAGCCAATATCTATTTCGATTTTAATTTTCCAATTGCTACAAATACAGAGTCAACAACAATACAAACCTTAGAAACAGAATCGTTCTTAAACAATAACGAAATAACAATTTATCCAAATCCAACTTCTGGAATACTAACAATTCAAACAGAAAGAAATATCAATTTCAACATTGAAATATTTGATGTAATGGGTAAAAAAATAGCTCAATTACAAAATCAAGCTATTATTGATATTTCAAACATCAATTCAGGAATGTATATCTTAAAAATGACTGATTTAGAAACAAATCAAGTTATTTCAAAAAAGGTTATAAAAAAATAGTGTATGTTTTTTGAAAAAATCCTCATTTGTAGCTTTTACACTTGAGGATTTTTATTTTAAACAGCCCTAAAAACACTTAAAATATAGTTTAAAAATAGAGCACTTAAATAAAGTCCAATACCATAAATAGAATGTGTTAAAAGACTTTTAAATCGAGCCATATTAGGATCAGGCAAATTGGATGCAGCAATACCAATTCCTAAACAGGGTTGCATAATAAAAAAAGGAGCAACAATTGTTACTATACCAATTAATAAAGCAGGAAAAAAAGTAGGATTTTCCAGCCATGTATTACCATAAATGCTAACTAAAAGTACAGCAAAAGTAATTCCTATTAAATAATGCGCAAGCCAACCAATAATAAGCTCATTCGCTATAGGTTGAGCATTTGCAATACTTTCATGAAAAAATTTACCTTTTGGAAAATGACCTATCCATCTCCCTACAAATTGATAATTCAACGATTTAATATTAAAAATAATTTTAAGTAAAAAAGCCCAAATATCCATAGTAAATGTTGCACCTATCCCAATTAATATTGTTTTTACAAATGTTTCCATAATTTTGTTGAGTATTATTAATCTTTAATTAAAGACAAAGATAAAGATATTTTATTTATTGCAACAAAATCGCATTAATAGATTATGAAAAGAAGAAACACAAAATCAAAACAAGATGTTTTGGATATTTTAAAAGATTCAGGTTCAGCATTAAATCATGAAATGATTCAATCCGAACTCTCAACAAAAACAGACAGAGCTACTATATATCGCATTTTAAATCAATTTTGTAATGATGGAATAGTACATAAAATTGTAGCAGATGATGGAAAACAATATTTTGCACTCTGTTTAGATTGCTCAGAAAAACAGCACAAACACAATCATTTACACTTTAGATGTTTAGAATGCGGAAAAGTAGAATGTTTGAAGAAAGAAATTACAATTTCGTTACCAAAAAATTACACATTAGAAAATTTCAATGGATTAATATCAGGAAAATGCAATAAGTGTAGTAAAATATAGATTCTTACATTATTGACTAATATTAATTAAATTTCATTAAAAATGGCTTTCAATACAGGTCACTTCAAGCACGAAGCGTATAGATAAATTTTGTTCTACTTTACTGCACAAAAAACACTACCATTGACGTTTTAAATAACTTCCCCCAACAAGTTATAATTAAACACAATTTTGAATAAAAAAGAAATGCAGAACTCTTTAAAAAAGAAAAAAGGATTAATCTAAAGTCTTTTGTGTATAAAGTTTTAGATTTTAAACTATTGTTTTTAAATTGCAAGAATAATAACGTAACTATGGAAAATAAATTACAAAGCGTAAAAGCAAATTTCGGGACTTTACCCGTTTTTTTAACAGCCATTTCAACCATTTTAGGAGCAGTTATGTTTCTGCGTTTTGGATATGCAGTTGGAGAAGTAGGCTTTTTAGGTACATTATTAATTATTATCATAGGACATTTAGTTACAATTCCTACTGCAATGGCATTGGCAGAAATTGCAACAAACCAAAAAGTAGAAGGAGGAGGAGAATATTTTATTATTTCTCGATCATTCGGACTCAATATAGGGTCTTCCATAGGACTCGCATTATATTTATCACAAGCTATTAGTGTTGCCTTTTATATAATTGCTTTTGCAGAATCATTTGAAGCAATAAAACCATGGATTGCAAACGAATTTGGATATGAAATTTATGATAATAGACTATTTAGTATTCCAGCCTTATTATTATTAATTTGGTTAATGACTACAAAAGGAGCCGATTTAGGAATGAAAGCACTCTATGTCGTAGTTGCCATTTTATTCATATCACTTGTAATGTTTTTTCTAGGCTCTACAGATTTTTCAAACACTTATGACAGTTCACTTTTATTTAAAAACATTGACTCTGAAAAAGGATTTTTCTTTGTTTTCGCCATTATATTTCCTGCCTTTACAGGAATGACAGCAGGAGTTGGATTATCAGGAGATTTAAAAGATCCTAAAAAATCAATTCCTATGGGAACACTAGCAGCTACAATAATTGGAATGATAATTTATGTTTTTATAGCATTAAAATTAGTTTATTCAGCATCAACTACAGATTTAATTACAGATCAGCTTATCATGAGCAAAATAGCACTATGGGGACCTATTATTCCATTAGGGCTTGCAGCAGCTACTATTTCTTCAGCGTTAGGATCATTTATGGTTGCACCTAGAACATTACAAGCAATTGGAGCAGATAACGTTATTCCTAATAAAAAAGTTAACGATTTTGTTTCAAAAGGAACAGACAAAAATAATGAACCTAGAAACGCAACGATTATTACAAGTGTAATTGCACTTACTTTTGTTTTAATGGGCGATGTAAATGCTGTTGCTGAGGTAATTTCCATGTTCTTTATGGTAACCTACGGCTCTTTGTGTTTAATATCATTTATGCAACACTTCGCAGCAGACCCATCTTATAGACCTTCATTTAAATCAAAATGGTACTTATCACTATTAGGAGCTGTTTTATGTGTTTATTTAATGTTTAAAATTAATGCCGTTTATGCAGTAGCCTCTATTTTACTAATGGTCGGAATCTACTTTTATATCACTTTTAATAATGAAAATAAAAAAGGAATGGCCAATATTTTTCAAGGCGTTATTCATCAATTTAATAGAAACCTTCAGGTATTTTTACAAAAAAGCGAAAAAGAAATTTCAGATGACTATTGGAGACCAGGTGTTATTTGTTTAAATAAAGATAGCTTTGAGCGTCTAGCAGCATTTGATATGATGAAATGGATTTCAAACCGATATGGTTTTGGAACCTACATCCATTTTGAACAAGGCTATTTTTCTAAAGTAACAAAACAAATTGCAGATCAAAAATTAAATAAACTAATAGAAATGGCTAATAATACAAAATCAAATGTGTTTTTAGAAACAATTATTAGCCCATCAAATACAAATGCAATTGTACAAGCTATTCAACAACCAGGAATATCAGGACATGACAATAATATGATGCTGTTTGAATTTAAAAAAGGCACAACAGAATGGCTAACAGATGTTATTGATAACTATAACTTAATCGCTTCAGCAAATTACGACTTATGTATTTTAGGAAGTTCAGATCGAAATTTTGGATATCGAAACGAAATACATGTATGGATTAAAAAAGAAGACTATGAAAATGCCAATTTAATGATTCTACTTTCTTACATCATCTTAGGTCATCCCGATTGGAAAAAAGCAGAAATAAAAATTTTCGCAGCAGTAGACAAATCAAATTTAGATAAAGAAAAAGAAAGTCTAATTCAACTTACAACAACAGGACGTTTACCTATATCACCTAATAATATCATCGTACTACCAATTGATGAAAATGTAGATAAAGTGGAATTGATAAATGAAACATCAAAATTAGCCGATTTAACCATTTTAGGGTTTCATGAAAGCAGCATTAAAACAAAAAACATTGATCAATTTAACAAATACAATGGAATAGGAAATGTACTTTTTGTAAATACATTAAAAAACAAAATGATAAAATAATTTTAATACAACAATTGAGTTTTTGATAATTCATTTTTGCTTGAATATTTATAGTGGAAAACTATAGAATAGGTATATAGATAATTTGTATCAACTTTTTATTGATCTTTAATTCTAACAAAGAATCTTTTATATAGTTCCACTATTAATTTTATTTCATATTATTTATCATAATTTGTAATTATTTTCAATTTCTTTAATAACAATTGATTTTATTATTGTGTAAGTATAATCTTTTGCCTCTGCGTAAGAAATCTTATATTTACGTTGAACTTTCCTTAGATTATCAGGGAATCTTAGAAGTAGGAGATCATAATATTTATCCAACTCTTTTTTATTTGGCATTCGATACTCTATTATGCATTGAAATCGTCTGATTACAGCTTTATCAATTATCTCCAATTGATTTGTTGCCGCAATAAGCACAGATTTCTCTGGAAAATAATCAATTAACTGAATTAAAGTATTTACAAGTCTCCTCATTTCACCAACATCCTTGTCATCCTTACCACGCATTTTTCCGATTTGATCAAACTCATCTAGAAAAAGAACGGCATTCTCATATTTAACCTTATCAAAAACCTTTTTTAAATTTTGAGATGTCTCACCAATTCTTGATGATATGATATTACTCAGATCAAGTATATATAGATTTTTACCTAAAGCTTTTGCAATAGCCTTTGCTGTGGTTGTTTTTCCACAACCCGAACTACCGTGTAATAGAATTTTATTGTTGATTGGCAAATCAAAGGATATTAGCTGCTCCGCATATTTATATTCTTTTAAGAGTTGATTGATAGACTCGCGATTTTGTACATCCATAAGTACATTATCCCAATCCATTTGTTTCTTATCAGTTATGATTAAGTCATATACATTCATATATAATTGAATTTTATTAAGTATAAGTAAAATATGCTTTTAAAATAATAACACTAATAATTATACCCAAAGTGTTGGCAATATCCTTTACACAGAGTCTTGGTTTGCTTTAAAATATTTTAATTTTTTGTTTTTCTCAAAAAAGAATCTACATAATAAATTGAGGTTAAAGACTTTTTAAATGATATTGTATTTTTTGATTTGTAATTAATATATATCTTGGTTGCTTGAACTAAAAAAGTTTCCTTCTACATTATTTCTGAGTGTAAAAGGAAATCTTTCTTATTTAAAAACTTAACATTTAGTAAGATTTTAAAAAAATTATTCAATATTTTTTAAAATCATCTTTAGCTCTTCGGTTTCAGAATCACTTAATGCTTTCAAAGGACTTCGTAGATAACCTGCATATTTACCCTGAATTTCTAGACCTGCTTTTATAACCCTTGGTAATCCTTTATTAACCATAAATTTTAAAAGATTCACTTGCTTATAGAATATTTTTTGTGCCTCCTCTAAATCATTATTTTCTATGGCATTATATAAATCAACATTTAGTTTAGGAATTAGATTTGGAGCTGTAGTACACCATCCAGTTGCACCTGCTGCAAAAGCTGCCAAAGCCAATGGGTTAGAGCCATTATAAAAGGAAACTTCATCCCCTAATTCTTTCTTTAAATAATGCATTCTTTGTACATCACCAGTACTTTCTTTAATCATTGTAACGTTAGGAATTTCGAGTAGTTTTTTAAGCAGAGTTGGAGACATATCAACACCACCAGTTGCAGGATTATTGTATGCCATAATCGGTATTGAAATTTTACTAGCAACTGCATCATAATGTTGGATAATTTCCTCATCGGTTAATTTCCAGTAACTCATTGGTATAATCATTACAGCAGCAGCACCAGCTTTTTCTGCGAATATTGCATGTTCAATAGTTTTTGCTGTAGTTAAATTTGAAACTCCAACAAGAACTGGTATACGACCATCAACTTGTTTAATTGTTGCCTCTGTAATCTCTTCTTTTTCTGCATCAGATAAATATGGCATAACTCCAGCGCTTCCTAAAGGAGCAACCCCATGTGCTCCAGTGACAATCAATTTTTCAAGTAAAACTTTATACAAATTAATATCTACTTTATCATTTTCATCAAATGGTGTGATTGGATAGGCTATAACGCCTTTAAACGGAACGTTCTTCATTTTATTTTTTTTAAATATCTCTACCTTCTTCTTCTCTTAAAGCCACACCTAAATTTTGAAGTTGAGGTGCATTTTCACAAGCTAAATATTTTGCATTTTCTGAATCACTCAAATTTTTATGTCTGTGCCACGCCCAACTAGGTATGTAAACCGCATCACCAGCTTTCCATTCCACTTTAGTATCTTCAATTTCTGTATATCCATGACCTTCAATTACATATAGCATTGTTTCGTAAGTATGTCTATGACGATTAGTTAATTGATTAGGTAATAAACCTCCAACAGTCATACTTACATTTTTACTTGGAAGATCAATAAAAAACACAGGATGTTTACGCTCTGCTGAAAATTGATCGTGTTCACCTGCTTGTTCTACATTTTTGTGAATAAGCTTATTAGGCATAACAAATGTTGGTCTTGCAAAAGTTTTGTGAAAATCTTTTGAGCTAAATTGGCTTTCTTTAGTTTCCATTTTTATAAATTTTAATTATTGCATTATTGCTCTACAAATTTATTATATATTTGGAGGGTGTAAATAGTACAGTTTTAACTTAAATAGATAGTCCAGATGTTGCGTCCTTGGGAATTAAAAATTTCATTAAATAGTAATTCAGAAAAATCAATTTATCTGCAAATAGCAGATGAAATAATTGAAGCAATTAAGACAGGAAAGCTTGTTAGTGGATCTGCATTGCCAGGAACAAGAAAGTTAGCAAATCTATTAAATGTAAACAGAAATACCGTCATCGAAGCTATTGATGTACTCATTGCAGAAGGTTGGTTAATTTCAGTTGAAAGAAAAGGCACATTTGTGTCTGATATTTTACCTAAAAAAGCATATATAAAAACGAGTACTAAAGAGACAAATAAAATATATGAAATTAGTAATCCCATTTTAAATTTTGATGATGGATTGCCAGATAGTAGACTTGCACCAATGAAAGAACTAGCTAGAGCCTATCGAGAGATTTTTAATAGAAAATCTCGCTGGCAAATTATGGGGTATAGTAATGAATTTGGTGATATTGAGTTTAGAAAAGCAATTGTTCATATGCTTAACTTTAAGAGAGGGATGAACATTACAACTGACGAAATCTGTATTACTCGTGGAAGTCAGATGGCTATGTATTTAGCCTCTTATGCTATTTTTAATTCCGGAGATTTTGTAATTATAGAAAATCCAGGTTATAAACCTGCTTGGGAAACTTTTAAAAATGCAGGAGCTAAATTACTTCCTGTTAATGTAGATAGTGATGGATTGATAATTGAAGAGGTAATAGCTCTTTTAGAGAGTGGGAAACGGATAAAAGCAATATATGTAACACCCCATCATCAATTCCCAACTACAGTAACCATGAGTTTAAAAAGAAGAGTACAACTAATCGAATTATCAAATCAATATAATTTTATAATTATTGAAGACGATTATGATAATGAATTTCATTTTGGACAAAGACCTATTCTTCCAATATCAAGTTTTGATACAGCAAAAAATTACATTTATATAGGAACTTTAAGTAAAATAGTGGCACCAGCTTTAAGAATAGGATATTTAATAAGTAATTCAGAAATTGTTAAAAAAGTAGGTAAGCACAGAAAAATGATAGATGTACAAGGCGATAATATTATGGAAGAAGCAATCTTACAATTAATTAATGATGGAGAAATAAAGCGTCACCTTAAAAGAACTACTATTATTTATAAAGCAAAACGTGATTATTTTGAGAGTGTTTGTGAAATGTATCTAAAAGGAAAAGCAATTTATAATAAACCTGAAGGAGGATTGGCATTTTGGATTGTACCAAATAAAGAAGTTGATGTGATTTTTGTTGCAGATCAACTGTTAAAAAAAGGGATTAAAATATTAACACCTGAAAATTTTAGCTTTGATAAACCAGTTTCTGGTTTTAGACTGGGTTACGCTTCACTAACAGAAGATCAAATTAAACAAGGAATTTTAGCAATTTCAGCGTATCTATAATGTTTTAAATTATTCGAAGTCTAAACAATCAATTCTTATATCTTCTATTTTTAAATTTTGATTTAATAAACTACAAAAAGATTGATTATTTTTTTTAGAATAGAATTTACATTTTAGACAAGTTCTTTGAACACTAATTATTTCTAATTCATTTAGCTGTTTAATCATATTTGTTATACTTTCCCACAAAATCAATTTTTTATTTAAAGCAGAATTTTTAATTATCTTGGTCAAAGGATCTATAAAATTTTCAGTTTCTAGAACAATCATTTTCCCAGTAGGTGTTAAATTAATCGTGTAACTACGAGAATCATTTTTGTCAAAAGTTTTTGTTATATAAAGTTTTTTTTCAAGTAATTTAATGGTATCGCTAATTGTTGGTTTTGACAAATTAAATTCTTTCGCTAAATAACTAATAGTAGATTTATCTTTATCATGATATTCAATGAAAATAAGTAGTTGAATTTGAATTGGGCTTAATTGGTATTCCTTTGACTTTTCTAATAACAAGGTTTTAAAAACTTGAGAAACACGGACTAATCCTGCAACAATTTTACTGTCAAGATTTGAATTTTGATTGTCTAAATTAAAAATACTTTCCATAGCCTTATAAATAGTAAACCGAAAGTAAATTTCTCACTTTCGGTTTACAAAGTTAGTAATCTTAACTGAAAATTAATCTAATAGCAATTTTCCATTTCAATAATCGCATACCCATTAATTAAAATTTGTTTTTTAATATCATTAGGACTTACCATGTTCTAAAATTATATTTACATCCTTTTGATTTACATCTATAAAATATCAAAATGCATTACTTTACCATCTTTATGAGTTACATATGCATCCCAAACTGCTATTCTCATTTTTAATTAAATAAACAATAAATCTTTTTGTAATCCATAATATTTAAGAATCATGCCTTATATCAAAATTCGTCTTTTTCATGTAGTATTTCCCAAAAAAAATAGAATAATTGAGGATGTAGAACCTACAAATTCATACCAAATATCTAAAATTTAATCTGTCTGATCTTTTAATCTATTATGACTCATTTTAAATACTTAACATTCTCATTTATAAGAAGTATTGATTGCTATAATAGTCTCCAACTCTTCAAGTATGAAAGGAAATTTTAAAACATTTCAAGTTCCATAAGTGCAAACAGATGGTTTCTCAATTTGAGCTTGTGTACTTACAAGTGAAAATATTGCTATTATAAATAATAAGATTTAACCTATTACATCTGCCATCGATGCTCCAAAATTAATATGTAATACATTTCCTTTTGGAGTTACTAAAGCAGGTACCGATTTTACACCAATATTCTGTGCTTCCTCTATTCTTTCCTTATCGTTTCCTAGATGTACAATTTCAACATTGTCTCTTCCAATTAGGTCAATGACATCATGTTCAGCACTTATACAAACTGGACAACCTGCATGATAAAAAATTGATTTACTCATAATTTAATTTATTTTGATTATTAGCATTATTGCTGATACAAATATAGTTAGGAAAGCTAACTATATTAGGATCCAGTTTTATTAAAAAAAGAGAAAAACTGGTTTACCGTATTGTTAGAATTTTATCTTCAGTTAAATATACTCGTTCAGCTTCTTCAACTTTTGATTTATAATTTGCAAAAGGGTTTTTATCAAGCTTATTATTGCATGGTATCATCAATAAGTGTAAAATTAAAGAGAACTCAAACCTAATTATAACTTCAATTTAAATCAAATTCCATATTTTAGCATTTTATATAACTTCTTTAAAAAAAATAAATGAGAAAGATACTTCTTTTAATAGCATTAGCATTTTATGCTATTTCATGTCAAAATTCAAATACATTTGAGACTATAAATGTAAAAGATTATTCAGTTGATATTCCTACAAATCTTTCAAAAACAGAAAACTTAAATAAAGAAGCATCTTTGCAATATCAAAACCTTTTAAAAGAACTATATATTATCGTAATTGATGAAAGCAAAAAGCAAGTTGAAAAAGCCATAAAAGACAACGGATTAGATCAAATGTATTCGAATGACTTTAAAGGTTATGTTGAATTAATGTCTACAAATTTTAATAATTTAATTGGAGTTAAGAATAAAACACAAAAAGACACACTAATTAACTCTTTAGAAACAAAAATTGTAAAATTCGAAGCAAAATTAGAAGAGTATGATATCTTTTATGAAATTGCATACGTAAACGGAATAGAAAATTACTATCAAATAATGACATGGACATTACTTAGTAAAAAAGAAGATCATGAAGAAGCCATGGATAAAATGATTTATTCTTTTAAAATAAATAACAGTAAAAAGTATATAAAATCCGCTAAAAAAGAATAAAATAAGATCACAGGATATAAAAAAACAGCTATTAGCTGTTTTTTTTATGTCAATACAATCCAGTTTACACATAACGGACTGCTTGTTTTAAAATAGATTAAACTTGGATGTAAACTATTTAGAGTCTAACCTAACAATCAATGTATCAATGTCAAGATGAATGTTTTTTTAAAATCATCAACTAAAAGAGTAGTTTTTACGTATATTAAGTTGTTGTACATATACATAGTGTTAATCTTTTGATAAAAAAAGACAATTGTAAGCTAAATAACAATCCAAAGAACACAGTTGAATTAAATTTGTTTAATATAAAATGTGTAAATTTTAAATCTAAAAGCTTAAAAATGAAAACAGTAAAAAAAATAGGAATATCGTTTATTGTTGCATTTAGCATAATAGGCTGTGCACAAAATTCAGATAAAAAGAAAAGGGTAGTAAATAATACTCCCATAGTAACTTATACAACAAAAGTAGATACAAATTGGACAGAAAAAATAATTAAAACAGATGCCCAATGGAAAGAAATTTTAACACCAGATCAGTATTATATTACTCGCGAACAAGGAACAGAACGCCCTTTTACACATGAGTTTAATGATATAAAGGAAAAAGGTGTTTTCCTTTGCGTGTCTTGTAATAATCCACTTTTCAGCAAAGAAACAAAATTTAATTCAGGAACAGGCTGGCCTAGCTTTTATGCACCATATTCAAAAAAGAGTATAGCAATTAGCAAAGATGATTCAGCAGGAATGACAAGAGATGAAGTAAGCTGTGCCAGATGTGATGCTCATTTAGGACACGTTTTTAATGATGGTCCAAAGCCCACAGGTCTAAGATATTGTATGAACGGAATAGCCTTAAAGTTTGTTCCAGAGCAAAAAGTAGAAAAAGTAGTTTTTGCACAAGGATGCTTTTGGTGTACCGAACATATTTTTGAAGCAATTAAAGGCGTAAAAAATGTAATATCAGGCTATAGTGGAGGAGAAGAAACAAATCCAACTTATGAAGAAGTAGGAAGCGGAAGTACGTCTCATGCAGAATCTATAGAAGTAATTTATGACCCTTCTGTAGTTTCGTATGAACAATTATTAAAGGTATACTTTAATTCGGGAGATATTACACAAATTAACGGACAAGGAAATGATATAGGAAAACAATATCGTTCTATAATTTTCTATAACAATCAAGAACAAAAAAGATTGGCACAAGAATATATAGCAAAATTAAACCAATCAGGGAAATATACTAAAAAAATAGCAGTAGAAGTAGTACCATTTAAAAAGTTCTATCCTGCAGAAAAATACCATCAAGATTACGTAAAACATAACCCAGAACAAGGATACGTAAGAGGAGTTTCTATCCCAAGATATAAAAAAGCGATAACCCATTTTCCTGAGTTATTGAAATAAAAATATTTAAGATAAATTACAATAGCTTAATTCTTTAGATTTATAAAAGAGTATTATTTAAAAATCAAGGCTTTAGTTTGTTGTTTATTTCTTTAAAACAACAAAACCACTCTTTTTGGGACATGTTCAGATTGAGTGGTTTTGATTTTTTATTTTATTACTCAAAATTGGAAGATTTTGAATAATTAGGTTTAAATTTCATTGTACTAATAATAAATATTAAAAGATGTAAAATGAAATATTTAAAATCTAACTCAGTATATCCAAAGATTATATAAAAAAGTATAAAAAATATATTAATAAGAGTTACAGAATAAAACACCTTATCTCCAATAATTATAAAGCCATTCGTTTTTAGAATTGTAACATGTTTTTTCTTTTCTTTTTTAACAAGAAAAGAACTTAGTAAAAGAACAATCCATATAAATAGAATTAGTATAAATGTATTAGTTTTCATTTCTATCATCTACATTTTTCATTAGAATAAACTTTTTTAATTTGAAAGAGGTTTATTAAATAATTAGCTAAAACATCATTCTTATATACATCACCATCTTTTTTAAATATATACCCATTCTTGTGAGTAAAAAGTAAAGTTACAACTTTTGGAAAAAAATCTTTACTTCCAGTATTGTATTTAATACTCATATAACCTCTATGGAATTCCTAGAAAAAAGTGGACAAATTTTAATCGACCCTAAGCTGCCATTTTTAAATTGTTATTGATTAATTTTTGATACTCTAAAATAGTTAAATTATTTAATTGTTTATGCCTTCTGTTTGTATTATAAAATGTTTCAATGTATTCGAAAATTGACAACTCGGCTTCTTGTCTTGTTAGGTAGCGGTTTTGGTAGATTAACTCCACTTTTAATGTTTTGAAAAAACTTTCTGCTACTGCATTATCCCAACAATTTCCTTTTCTTGACATACTTCTAATGATTGATTTTTGTTTATTTAATTCACAAACAAATTCTTCACAAGCGTATTGTATTCCTCTATCAGAGTGAAAAATCAAAGATTGATTGTTTTTGATTGGACGATTAATTAAAGCCATTTTAAAAGCTTTAATATTTGTGTCTTTTGCGCTCATTGTTGCACTCAATGCCCAACCAATCACTTTTCTGTCAAATAAATCAATTACAGAAGTTAAATATAGCCAACCTTGACCTGTTCTGACATATGTTATATCTGATACCCAAGTTTGATTTTCTCTGCTAACAGTAAATTCTCGGTTCAAATTATTCTCTACCACTGGATATTTATGTGATGAATCTGTTGTTACTTTGAATTTTCTTTTTACAATACTTTGTAAAAACTCTTTCTTCATTAGCTTTCTAACCAATTCTTTGGAGGCTATAAAACCAAGCATCTTCAGTTCTTTGGTTATTCTAGGACTACCATATCGTTTTCTGTTGTAATAATATATTCGCTTTATTTCTTCCAACAATATTTGATTATATAATGCTCTTTTGGAAGGAACTCTAATCAACCATTTATAGTAACTACTTTTGTTAATTTTAAAGACTTGACACATCTTTTCAACAGTAAAAAGATATTTATTTTGTTTAATAAATTCAAATTTCACTTGTCGCTCTTGGAAAAGATGCTGACCGCCTTTTTTAAAATATCTCGCTCCATCTTAACATCAGCTAACTCTTTACGCAACAAAATAAGCTCTTGTTCTTCTTTGCTTTTTACTGAAACTATTTTACCTGTTAGCTTACCTTGATTATATTCTTTCTTCCAACGTTTAATATTGTCAGAACTAATGTTTAATTCTCTCGCTACAATAGTAGAACTACCTCGCTCATTACTTAACTCTACTGCTTTAAGTTTAAATTCTAAACTGTAAATTCTTCTCTGTCTTTCCATTTTTCAAAGTTACAGCATAAGGTCTTAAATATTTCGTCCACCCAAAGGTAGCAACTCCAGTTAATAGGTATATTATTTTTTTCATAACTATATAGTTGTCTTTTTTGCATTCCCCTCTTTTGGCGGGGTGGTTTATTTTATTTTTTTACCTCAT
>NZ_JYGZ01000003.1:177911-254346 GCF_000967805.1 Flavobacterium sp. 316 | reverse complement strand
GGTGATACTCCCTATCAACCCCGTATATACCCCTTGTCAAAGTCGTAGTTGTGGTACCCTATGGCTTATTTTCTTTTGCGGTTTTTAGTGAAAAAACAAGAGTAGAAAGAAAATAGAATAAGAAGAAAAAACCGTAATAAAAAAAACTTCGTATATTGTTTTGCATACAAAAAATATCAAGAAGTTATTGTAACTTCGTTTAAAAGCAAACTAAACAATGAAATTATTCATCACAATAGCCTTTATTAATATTTTTGGAGTTAGCTTTTCACAAAAAACAATACCAGAAGTAATACAAAAATATAATAAAAATACAGTTCCATATATTTCAGTAGAAGAACTTAAAAATCAAGAAGAAATATTGCTTTTAGATGCGCGAGAACAGGAAGAATATAAAGTAAGTCATTTAGAAAAAGCAATATTTGTAGGACACACAACATTCAATACGAAA
Organism: Flavobacterium sp. 316; assembly: GCF_000967805.1. Taxonomy (NCBI): domain Bacteria; kingdom Pseudomonadati; phylum Bacteroidota; class Flavobacteriia; order Flavobacteriales; family Flavobacteriaceae; genus Flavobacterium; species Flavobacterium sp. 316. The sequence goes on along the minus strand of NZ_JYGZ01000003.1, from coordinate 253,895 downwards.
ATGTTTGAAAAACAATTTCCAAATAAAAATCAGCCTATTGTAGTATATTGTTCCATTGGTGTAAGAAGCGAACAAATAGGAGAGAAACTATTAAAACTAGGATATACAAATGTACAAAACCTATATGGAGGCATTTTTGAATGGATAAACAAAGAGAATCTAGTAGTTGGTGCAAACAACCAAGTAACAGATAGTATTCATGTCTTCTCAAAAGAATGGGAAAAATACGTAACAAAAGGAACTAAAATATATAAAAAATAAGTATGGAAAAATCATATTATGATCCAGCCGATTTAAAGAAATTTGGAAAAATTGTAGAATGGAGCGAAGAACTAGGAAATAGTTTTTTTGAATATTACGGAAAAGTATTTGAAGAAGGGAGTCTTTCAGCACGCGAAAAATCATTAATTGCCTTAGCCGTTTCGCATGCTGTGCAATGCCCATATTGCATTGATGCTTATACAGGTGATGGGCTACAAAGAGGAATTACAAAAGAAGAAATGATGGAAGCCGTTCACGTTACCGCAGCCATAAAAGGAGGAGCCGCTCTTGTACATGGTGTACAAATGATGAATAAATATAACAAACTGTCCATGTAATATTTTCATATATGTGTAAAATAGCTAACTTTTCATGTAAAATAGTAATGCTAGTTTTACACCCATTTATTGACATTTGAATAATATAAAGAAACTATGCAAAAATCGCTTCATGCTAAGCAAAATCCATTGTCAAAAACAGAAAAACAGTTAGAAATCCTATCAAATGGAATTTTTAAAGACGGGTCATTGCCTACGTTTTCCGATAAAATAAAAGCATCTAACCAATTTCCATTACAACCTCATAAAATTGAAATACTTCAAGTCAATGTAGGGTATATGTGCAATCAGGTTTGTGCGCACTGTCATGTAGATGCAGGACCAGATAGAAAAGAAATCATGACAATGGAAACCATGCAACAAATTTTAGAAGTATTAAAAACTACAGAAGTACATACACTAGATTTAACAGGCGGTGCACCAGAAATGAACCCTAACTTTCGTTGGTTTGTAGAACAAGCTTCAAAAATAGGAGTAAAAGATTTTATAGTTCGTTCAAACCTAACCATTATCCTTGCCAATAAAAAATACCAGGATCTACCCGAGTTTTTTGCCAAACATAAAGTACATGTAGTATCATCATTGCCTTTTTATAAAAAAGAAAAAACCGACAAACAAAGAGGAGACGGTGTTTTTGATAAATCTATAAAAGCCTTGCAAATGCTAAACGAAGTAGGCTATGGAAAAGAAGATACAAATTTAAAATTAGATTTAGTATACAATCCATCAGGAGCTTTCTTACCAACAAATCAGTTAGCATTAGAACACGATTTCAAAAAAGCATTAAAACAAGATTTCACTATAGATTTTAACAATTTATTTGCCATTACAAACTTACCAATAGCCAGATTCTTAGATTATCTAATAGCCTCAGATAATTATGAAGACTATATGTATGCATTAGTAGAAGCTTATAATCCAGCAGCAGTATCTAATGTAATGTGCACTAATACAATATCAGTAAGCTGGGATGGTTGGCTATACGATTGCGATTTCAACCAAATGCTAGGATTAAAAGTAGCATCAAAGTCTAAACATATCGCAGACTTTAATACAGAACAATTAAAAAATAGAAATATTATAATTTCCCAACATTGCTATGGATGTACAGCAGGAGCAGGAAGTAGCTGTCAAGGATCAGTAGCATAAAAAAACAATATGAAAAACCTAATACTAATATTCACCCGAAACCCAGAAATAGGTAAAGTAAAAACAAGATTAGCCGCTTCTATAGGTAATGAAAAAGCCTTAGAAATATACATACAACTATTAGAACACACTAAAAAAGTAGCCTTAGAAACAAATTTTGATAAAAGAGTACTATACTCCGAAAAAATAAATACAAATGATATTTGGGAGAATAAACATTTTCAAAAAAAAGTACAACACGGAAATGACCTAGGAGAAAGAATGCAAAATGCCTTTAAAGAAGGCTTTCAGGAAGGCTATGAAAAAATAGTAATTATAGGATCCGATTTAATAGAATTAGAAAGTAAAGACATAGACCAAGCTTTTAAAATATTAACAAATAATGATCTTGTAATAGGACCTGCAAAAGATGGAGGCTATTACCTATTAGGCATGAAACAAATTCCAGACAATATATTTCAACATAAAAACTGGGGAACCAATACCGTACTAAAAGACACACTAAAAGACATTGAAAAATTAAAATACCAATTGCTTAATGAAAAAAACGATATCGACACCATAGAAGATATCAAAAACATACAACTATTTGAAAAATACCTATAAGAATGACAAACGAAACACTAAATAAAACAACCGAATACTTAAAATCAAAAGGATTCAATTCTCCACAAATAGGAATAGTACTAGGAACAGGACTAGGACAATTAGTAAACCACCTTCAAATAGAAGCAGAAGTAAACTATATAGATATTCCAAACTTTCCAGTATCAACAGTAGAATTTCATTCAGGAAAACTATTATTTGGAACATTAGAAAACAAAAAAGTAATAATAATGCAAGGGCGTTTTCATTTATATGAAGGATACACTTTACAAGAAATTACCTTTCCAGTACGAGTAATGAAAGCACTAGGAATAACAACATTGTTAGTTTCAAATGCAGCAGGAGCCATTAATTTAAATTACAAAAAAGGCGATTTAATGCTACTAGACGACCACATTAATTTACAAGGCGGTTCACCATTAGCATTTAAAAATGTATCTGAATTTGGAGAACGATTTACAGACATGTGTGCTCCGTATGATGCCAACTTAAATGAGAAAATGCAACAAATAGCAAAAGAAAACAACATCACATTACATAAAGGAGTTTATGCAGCAGTAGTAGGACCACAATTAGAAACAAGAGCAGAATATAGATACTTAAAAATTATAGGAGCAGATGCTGTAGGAATGAGCACCGTGCCAGAAGTAATTGTAGCCAATCATTTAAATTTACCAGTAATAGCTGTTTCTGTCTTAACAGACGAGTGTAATCCAGATGATTTAAAACCAGTAAACATACCTGAAATTATAGCAGTAGCAGGAGAAGCCGAACCTAAAATGATTACACTATTCAAAGAAATTGTAAAAAGATAAAAGCCCATTCAAAGGATAAATAAAATGAATTTACAAAACCACAATATTGCTAAAACATGCATTCTTCTTTTTGCGCAAAGTGAAAAACAAGAAAGCATAACAAAGCCAATTGTTTCTTCAAACCAGAAGAACCAATTGTTGTGGAAAAAAATGAATGAGCGAGTATTAAAAACCATAAAAAAAACCAAAATAAAATACTACCATTCAAATGAAAAGAATCAAGTAGGGGCAAATTTTGGAGAAAAAATAACGCACGCCATCCAAACTGTTTTTGAAGAAGGATATGAAAATGTAATTGTAATAGGAAACGATTCTCCACAATTAACAACTAAAACCCTTTTAGAAACAACTCAAAAAATTCAGAGTAATGATTTCATTTTTGGTCCAGATAAAAATGGAGGAGTTTATCTTATTGCCATTTCAAAAAAGAACTTCAACAAAAAGAACTTCACAAAACTATCTTGGAAAACATCAAACTTATTTGAAGAAATAAAAACTACTTATGCTAATAATCGAGTTGAATATTTAGAACAATTAAATGATGTTAACAACATTTCAGATGTAAGTAAAGTCGCTTCTACATTTACTTACAACAATATATTTCGTGCTATAATCTTATCAGTTATACACAAACTAGAATACAATCAGACTAGAAATACACATTTCGAATCAATAGAAAACAATACCTTTATTTTTAATAAAGGATCACCAAATAATTATCTATTTCAGTGAGTTCAACATAATAAAAAACGTTAGTCAAAATAATTTTGCCTTAGCAAAATATATTGAATACAAATCGTTTTTTAATCACACATCCTTTTCATAGAACTCATGTTATTTCAATAACACTACATAAAAATAATAGATAATAATATAAATGAATAAAATTTACATATTAGCAATACTCCTTGTGAGTACTCTAGCTATGGCTCAACAAGATGTTACAGTTTCAATACTTGATGCTGAAACAAAAAAAACAATTCCTAATGTATCTGTAACCTTGCAAAATGCAGATAGAAATTTTAAGATAACAGAGAACACAAATAACCAAGGCAAAATAATATTTAGAAATATTGCAGCATTAGACGGATACAAAATAGTATTTGAAGGAAACAATGATTACTTTGAAAATAGCTCAAACCTATTTGATATTCGTTCAAATCAAAACCCAACAATAACATTATTATTGGATAAATACAAAACGGAACTACTAAACGAAGTAATACTTTCAAATGTTTCAACAGCTAAAATTAATCAACGAGATGCCGAGGTTTCTTTTGAATTAAAAGCAACAGAAATACAAGAAATCCCAGTAGAAGGAAGAGACATAGCAAGAGTACTATATCGATTACCAAATGTAACACAAGCAACAGGTTTCTATCCAGAAGCACCAAATGTTAGTATTAATGGAATAAACGGATTATTTACTTCTTATTTAATTGACGGAATGGATAATAATGAACGATTTTTAGGAGGACAAAAATTTGCTATTCCATCAGGGTTCGTGAAAGACATTACCGTGTTAACCAGTAATTTTTCTGCCGAATATGGATTAACAGGTAGTGGAGTTATTGATATTACACCTCGTTCAGGATCTAATAATTTCACAGGGGAAGCTTTTTTTATCACAAGACCAGGACCATCTATAGACGGAACTTCTCCTTTTGCACAACGCGATTTGTCAGGAAATCAAGTTAAAAATGGATTTGCACGTTATCAATTTGGAGCAGGAGTAGGAGGAGCACTTGTAAAAGATAAAACATTCTATTACTTCAATTTTGAACAAACAACAGATGTGAAAGACAATCTACTAAATGTGCCAGTACTTGGAGTAGTAGAAACCATAAAAGGAAACAATAGTTTTAATTATTTTTCAAGTAAAATAGATCAAATATGGAATGCAAAATTTCGATCTTCATTTAGAGCAAATATTGGACTAATTAATGTGGAACGTCAAGGAGGAGGATTAGAAGGAGGAGCTACATTCCCATCGGCAGGTAACACACAAGAAAGAAACAGCATACTTTTAGCATTAAAAAACTCATATAGTTTTGGAAAAATAAGTGCCGAAACAAATGTACTATATAGTCGTTTTAGATGGGATTATGCAAATCCTCAAAATCAAAATGCGTCTCAAGTTGTAGTATTGGGAACAAACGATGAAACATTAGCAATATTAGGACATCCAGGATATGTATTTAACGCATTAGAAAATACCATTCAGTTACAACAAAAAATAAAATACTACGCTAATAATCATACGATTAAAGCAGGATTAAATTTAATAAGTGGCAATCATGAACTTTTAGGAGGAGGAAACCCTAATGGGAATTATACAGTTAAATTAACACAAGCACAAATAGATGATATCAAAAATAACGGAGTAGGAAGTAGATTAGATATACAAGATATTCCATCAAATGCTACCGTAACAAATTATAATGTAGAATTACGCCCAGCACAGTTTGGAACCACTCAAAACATTTATTCAGCTTATCTAGAAGACTTATGGTCAGTTACCGATAAATTAAATATAACCTTAGGTCTCCGATACGATTATGATAACCTTTCAAAAGGAGGAAGCAAAAAAGGCGATTTTAATAACTTAGCACCAAGATTTAATTTCAACTATAAACTAAATAGTACAAGTAGTTTACGTGGAGGATATGGAATAGCCTATGATAAAATAAATTATGCAGTTTATAGTGATGCGTTACAACAAAATACCAAATCAGCAGATTATAGAATGCAATTGCAAGAATTTATACGATTAGGCATTTTACCAGAAAATACAAACATAGACGCCATTACTTTTAATGGAAATAGTTCAGCTAATTTATCAAATGTAACATACTTACAAGGACCATCTAGCGATCAATTGCAAGATCAACGTGAAGGTGCTTTCTCAAATGAACGAAGAATACTAAACCCAAATGGATATAATAATCCATATTCACATCAAATAAGCGTAGGATACCAAGTTCAAATCAATGAAAACACACTCTTTTTTGCAGATGCAGTTCACAATAGAGGAGAAAACTTATTTCGCTTACGCAATTTAAATGCGGCTTCAGAATATCCAATAGATCCAGAAAATGTAGTAGTAAGAACACCTGAAGAAGCAGACGCAACAAGACCTATTCCTATTGTAAATGGAACAGCTACAATTAACGGACAAACCATTACAGGAGTAGCAAGAAACGTGGTAGTTAGTGAAACAGAAGGAAAATCAAGATATTACGCATTAAGTTTAAATTATCAAAAATTGCGAGGAAATGATACTTATGCTTATCGATTAAATTACACTGTATCATCTTTAAAAAATAACACAGAAGATATCAACTTTAGACCACAAGATGGAAACAATTACGGAGACGAATGGGGACCATCAATAAACGACAGGACACACAATATTAATGGTATTTTTAATTATTATCCATTTAAAGGAACAACCGTTACCTTAGCAGGATTGTTACAAAGTGGACAACCTATTAATAGAATTCCGTTAGGGTTTGGTACAACCGATTTAAATGGTGATGGCTCTGGTTTCGGAGAAGCTTATGTAGGAAACAGTGATCGATTTCCTGGAGAAAGTAGAAACAGTGATCGTTTGCCATGGAGTACAACTTTTGATATAGGATTACAACATCAAATTAAAATATCAACATCAAATACAATAGAATTTAGAGCCGATATATTCAATGTATTTAATGCTGAAAATTTAAGCGGATATAGTAACAATGCTACACAGAGTAATCAAATTCAAGCAGGTTCAGCAGCAAGTGGCTTATTTGTACAAAGAAATGCTGCACCACCTAGACAATTTCAATTTGGAATTCGTTATTTGTTTTAAAGGATAATTTAAAATGAAATAATAATCCTAAAATATAAAAGTAAAATGAAAAAAATAAGCTTATTTCTTTTAGCACTATTAATGCTAGCATGCGAAGAGAAAAACAAGAAAGAAGAACTAGATATCTCTAAATTGTCATGGGAAGAAATTGAAGAAGAAGCAAAAGAAAAAAATATAACCATGATGATGTGGATGGGCGATGCTAAAATTAACCAGTACATGAAAAATTATATAGTACCAAAGGTTAAAAAAGAGAATGGTATTAACCTTCAAATTGTAGACGGACAAGGAGCAGCCATTGTACAGCAATTAATGACAGAGCAACAAGCTAATAAAGAAAAAAGCAATATTGATTTAATGTGGATTAATGGAGAAACATTCTATCAATTAAAACAAATTAAAGGCTTATTTGGTCCTTGGACATCAAAATTACCAAATGCAAAATATATCGATTTTAAAAACCCTTTTATTGGAATTGATTTTCAACAACCTGTCAATGGTTATGAAATGCCGTGGGGAAATGTACAAATGACATTAATATATAATGATTTAAAAATTCAAAATCCACCACAAACAAGAGCTGAGTTATTAGCATTTGTAAAATCAAATCCTGGTGTTTTTACTTTTGATAATCAATTCACAGGATTAACATTTCTAAAAGCATTGCTAATTGATATTTCAGGAAATAAAGAGGCATTATCAGGAGAATTTAATCAGGAAAAGTACAATATTTATAGTAAAGAACTTTGGGCTTATATTAATCAACTGAAACCCTATTTATGGAGACAAGGCGATGTTTTTCCAGAAAGTGTAGCACAAATGCATCAACTATTCGCAAATGGTGAATTGTGGTTTACAATGAGTAATAACGATGCAGAAGTAGATAGTAAAGTACAAGAAGGTCTTTTTCCTGAAACAACTAAAGCATATATTCCTTCTTTTGGAACGATACAAAATTCACACTATATGGGTATTCCTAAGAATAGCGGAAATAAAGCAGCAGCAATGGTAGTGGTTAATACTTTAATTTCTGTTGAGGCACAATCTAAAAAAATGGATCCTACGATTTGGGGAGATGGTACCGTGTTAGACCTAAATGCCCTATCAAAAACAGATAAGGAAAAGTTTGAGACAATTACAACTCGAAAAAATGCACCTAAAAGAAGTGAAATTCAAGCTAAAGCATTAAGGGAATTAGCACCAGAATACATGATAAAATTAGCAGAAGATTTTAGAAAAAACATAATAAATAAATAACTTGTCTGCTCCTCTTAAAATAGCATCTATAAATAGGATTCTTTTTGTAATTCTTGTAGGGTTACCTGTTTTTTCAGGATTAACCTATGCTTTTCTATATAGTATAGGAAGCATAGGGATTTTAAACAAAGAAGTACATTTTTCTGTTTGGACAACAACCTTATCCAATACCTTTTTTTGGAAATCAATATTTTTCAGTCTGTATATAGGTATAGTAAGCGTAGCAATAAGTAGTAGTATTGCCTTTTTATTAGCATATTATTGGAGAGAAAATCTAAAAAAAGGAATGCTCTCCTTTGCAGTTTATTTACCCTTGTGTTTTCCCGCAACGGTAATGGCTTTTTTTATATTTCAAATGCTATCACAATCGGGATTTTTATCAAGATTAGTATATAATCTTCATATAACGAATAGTATAAAAGCATTCCCAGAAATGATTAATGACACATACGGAATAGGAATTATTATAACTATGATAATGTTAATAACGCCTTTTTTTATCATTCTATTCTCAAATATTTATCAAGCAGAAAAAATAGAAGAATTTAGCAATTTAGCCGCAACATTAGGAACACATAAAAGACAAATTATGACAAAAGTTATTGTACCAATAGTTTTTAAAAAATCAGCAATAACCTTATTCTTATTTGTAATATTCGTAATGGGAAATTATGAAGTACCATTACTATTAGGAAGGCAAAACCCACAAATGATAGCTGTTGCTATTGTGCAAAAAATACAACGTTTCAATTTATATGATATTCCAGAAGGATATGTTATGAGTATTTTATATGTTCTGTTTCTTATAACGTGTTTAGGTATAATTTTATTAAAAAGCCCTCGTTTTTTTAAAACGAAAGAAAGTAATGATTAAAAAAACATTTCAATATTTGTTTGTAATCTCCATCGGATTTCCGTTGCTATTTCTTTTGTTATTATCATTAGGAAAACAATGGATATTTCCAAATATATTACCACAAGAAATAGCATTTTCAAACTGGCAAACCATTCAAAAAACAGAATCTAATTTAGCGACTATCTTTATAAAATCAATATTCATTTCCACAACAGTCGCTTTTCTAGTTACAACATTTAGTTTTGCAATTTCAAAAGCAATTGCCTACAGTAAGAACAAAACAATATACCTTGTGTTAGCCTATATCCCATACTTATTATCACCAGTAATTATAGCCGTTTTATTTCATTATTTTTTCATTGTTACTAATCTAACAGGAACCTTTTTAGGAATAGTAATAGCACAATTTTTAGTGTCTTTTCCTTTTGGGATTATTATTTTTTCAAGCTTTTGGAATCAAAATATAAAAGCTATAGAAGAATTAAGTTATACTTTAGGAAGCTCTGTTAAAAACACGTATTTAAAAATACTATTACCTATTTCAAAAAACACATTGTTATTATGTTTTTTTCAAGTTTTTCTAATCTCATGGTTCGAATATGGATTAACCAATTTAATAGGAACAGGAAAAGTAAAAACCTTAACAATTAGTGTATTTAAATTTATTAACGAAGCCAATGTTTTTTATGCAGCATTTGCTTCATGTTTGCTAGTAATCCCACCTATGCTATTACTATACATTAATAAAAAAATGCTATTTTTTGTAGAAAATAACAACTCATGAAGAACATTTTAGAGCTAAAACATATTTCAAAAAACTTTGGAACAGAAAAAATTCTTTCAGAAGTGTCTTTGTCATTAGAAAAAGGAAAAACATTAAGCCTATTAGGTTCGTCAGGTAGTGGAAAAACAACACTTTTAAAAATTATTGCAGGTTTAGAAAAACAAGATTCAGGATCAATATTTTTAAATGAAACAGAAATTTCCCAAACAAAACCGCAAAACAGACAGTGTATTTATTTATACCAAGAACCGTTGCTTTTTCCACATCTAAATGTGTTTGAAAATATAGCTTTCGGATTGCGAATAAGAAAAGAAAAAGAAGAATTAATACAACAAAAAGTAAATGAAATAGTAGAATTGATTGATTTAACTAGCCATGTAAATAAAATGACACACCAACTTTCAGGAGGGCAACGTCAGCGTATTTCTTTTGCTAGAGCAATAATAATAAAACCTAAAGTTCTTTTACTTGACGAACCATTTGGAGCATTAGACACTACAACAAGAGAACAAATGCAAAAACTATTTAAAAAACTCAGTCAAACCATGCAAATTTCATCTTTGTTTGTAACGCACGATATAAAAGAATCTATCATTATGGGAGACAGTATTAGTAAAATTGAAAAAGGAAAATTGATACAATATGAAGATAAAAAAGATTTCTTTCAAGACAGCGCTTCAGGTGTTCAAAATGAAATTAACTTCTGGAAACAATTTAATTTTTAGAAAAACAAAACAATGAAAGCGACTATAACTTTTAATACAATTAACGCATAAAATGAATACTTCTTTTAACTATATTCAATCTATCTATTGGGTATTTACACAATTATGTAATGACGATTGCGACCATTGCTATAACGATTCAAGTCCGTTTGGAAAACGAATTAGCAAAGCAGATTGTATGCAAATTATTGAGAATTTACCCGAAAAAGTAGGAAGATTAATTTTAAGCGGAGGAGAACCTCTAGCCGACATTAAACTGTTATACGCAATCTTAGATAAAGTTCGTGAGAAATATGGAGATACAATCCAGATTATGCTACAAACTAATGGAGATTTATTAAATACAGAAAAATTGCAAATACTTATTGAAAAAGGAGTACAACGATTTGATATTGCAAGTATCGACAGATACCATAAAAAAGCAGGAGGACGATTAATAGAATTAGCCGATATATTTGAAAGTTGTGGTGTAATAGGAACTGAAAAAGACCCATTAATTGAAGGCGGACATTATTTAGCTGAAAACCCGTTAAGTTGGGGATATTGGGGCGCAAGTGAAGACATGTGGTTAGGAGGAAATTGGGCAAGAGGAAAAGCTTATAAAAATGATATTTGGTTACAAAATCCAGATCATAATTTTTGTACAATACTTTCAGGAGCAAGAAACTTTTTAGGAGGATATGATGACATTCCACAAGAAATAAGCATTCAATTATGGAGAATTAATCCTTGTTGTCCAGGAACTCATTTTCCTATGGGTGATGCTAGAAAACAAAAAGTAGCTAATGTTTTAGAAAAAGCGTCAAAAAGCACCATTTTTAAAATGCTAAACGAAGGAAATCCACTTAAAATGGGAATTTCATTAGGCGTTTCAGAAGAAGAAGCTAAGAGTAAAAACGACGAATTTAAAAATATTTGTTTGTATTGTGACTATTTTTTAAAATGTCATAAAGATGAAATTTTTGATGAAAACGGTGTCAAATAATAAAACGGCTCTTAATACATGTTTCTTCCAGTGCGAAGCATATCGAGAAGCTTTGTTCCGTTTTACTGCACAAAAATACTCAAACTGAGTTTTAAATAATTTCACCTAACGAGTCAAAAACGATATAAATTGAATTTAATATTAAAGCTCTCTGAAGAACTACTTCATAACGTAAAATTAAATTTGCCTTATGAGAATGAAGTACATCAATTAAGTAAGTTAAAATACAAAAACATAATAGTAAAATTAGCAACAGACAATCATAAAAAAGCATTTTGGATTAATATTTATAATAGCTTTTATCAAATACTAGCCAAACAATACAAAGAAGATGGGATAATTGATAAAAATATTTACAAAACAAAAAGTATTATTATTGCATCAAAACGCTTTTCATTAGACAGTATTGAACATGGAATTTTAAGAAAAAGAAAATTTGTTATAGGTTTTGGCTATTTATATAATCCTTTTTATCCTAAATTTATAGAAAAATTGAGTGTAAGAGTGTTAGATTACCGTATTCATTTTGCCCTAAATTGTGGAGCAATAAGTTGTCCGCCCATTTTAGTTTATGATTATGACAAAATAGAAAACCAATTAGAACTAGCAACACACTCTTTTATAGAATCTGAAACCATATTAATTGAAAATGATAAAAAAATTAAGACATCAAGATTGTTTTTATGGTATTTAGGCGATTTTGGAAACTTTAAAAAGGTAAAACAAATTATAGGGAAAGTGTTTCATAAAAACCTATCAAAATTTAAAATAAGTTTTCAAAAGTACAATTGGACAAAACAATTACATAATTTTAAATAATTATACAGTAAATAAATTCATAAATAACCTTTTAAAAAAAGAGTCATGAGCTACTTAAATGCAACTAACGATTTATATAAAAACGCAGCATTAACTCCAGATGTAGGGCTTTGCTGTACAACAACACCTATATGGAAATTTCCAGGACTTGAAATTCCTACAATAATGCAAGAAATGAATTATGGCTGTGGAAGCACCATTTCGGCACAAGATTTAATTAATAACCCAAAAGTGTTATATGTAGGAGTTGGAGGAGGAATGGAATTATTACAATTTGCCTATTTTTCACGTCAAAAAGGAGGTGTAATAGGAGTTGATGTTGTTGATGAAATGCTAGAAGCTTCCCGAAAAAACTTTAAAGTAGCAGAAGAACAAAATGATTGGTTTAAGAGCGAATTTGTAGAATTGAAAAAAGGAGACGCTTTACATTTACCTATTGAAGATGAAAGTATTGATGTAGCTGCTCAAAATTGCTTATTCAATATTTTTAAAACGGAAGATTTAAAAAAAGCATTACAAGAAATGTATCGTGTTTTAAAACCGCATGGACGCTTAGTAATGAGTGATCCTACTTGCGAACAAGAAATGAACGAAACGTTGAGAAACGATGATCATTTAAGAGCTTTATGTTTAAGCGGAAGTATTCCTATTGCAAATTATATTAAAGCATTAACAGATGTTGGTTTTGGTACTATTGAAATTAGAGGTAGAAGACCTTATAGAATTTTAGACACGGAAAATTACCCAACAGATGAACTAATTTATATTGAAAGTATAGAAGTTTGCGCTATAAAAGATCCGATGCCTGCCGATGGACCTTGCGTTTTTACAGGAAAAGCCGCTATTTATTATGGTAAAGAAGATTATTTTGATGATGAAAAAGGACATGTTTTATTAAAGAATCAACCCTTAGCAGTTTGCGATAAAACAGCAGCAGCATTAGAAGCTTTGGGTAGAAAAGACATCTTTATAAGTGAAAGCACATTTCATTACAATGGAGGAGGTTGTTGTTAACTTTATAAATGAGTATATTTATATTCGAAATAAGACTTTTTAGAGTTGTGTTTTCTATCTAACTTTTTATCTTTTTCAAATACTATATTTTTACCAAATTATAATAAGAACAAAAAAAGCTAATAAATATGAAGAAAGTAATTGTTTTATTTGTTGTAGGACTTTTAGGAAGCCAATTTTCAAATGCGCAAAGTCCTTGGACAAGAGAGAAAGGAAAAGCGTATGTACAATTAGGTCTAACAAGTCTGTCGTATGATGCCATTCAGTTTGATGGAAATAAAGTAGAAAACGTAGGGGATTATAGTGATATTACAATTCAAGCTTATGCAGAATATGGTATAACAGATAAATTAGAAGCACAATTAGTTTTACCTTATAAAACAGCCTCTTATGAAAATGTAGGTGTTTCAGAAAGCATCTCAGGAATGGGTAATATTTCCTTAGGTTTAAAATACAAATTATCAGATAAAAACTGGAAAATAAGTTCAGGAATTGTATATTCTGCAAACTCAATTAAAAAAGATAAAGAATTAGTTGTGAGTACTACTGGCTTTAATGCTTCAACGATTCTACCATATGTTTCCATAGGTTCTAGTCATAATAAATGGTATTATTTCGGAAATATCGGATATGGTTATATGGATAACGATTACTCTGATTTCTTAAAAGCAACAATTGAAGTAGGATACAATATAATTCCAAAAGGACATCTAATGCTTGTTTTAGATACAAAAAATGTAGTATCTAAAGAAGACGCTTATTTAGAAGACAATTTACAATGGGCATCACATTTAGATAGACAAACTTATAATGCACTTGGAATAAAAGCAAATTATGAATTTGTTGAAGGAAAATTTGGGGCTAATTTCTCAACATTTGGCGCTTTTGGAATTGATAATGCTCCATTAGCACCTACTATTAACCTAGGAGTTTATACAAAATTCTAAAGAAACAAATTAATGAATAAATACAAAGAAATAATTATTAATTCCTATTCAGATTATTTCAATTATCTGAAAAATGAACTAGTAACACTCCATATTGAAAACTATTTTTATGGACTAATATTTATTTCTTTAGTTGTTTTTATATTAGAATTATTATTCCCTTGGAGAAAGAATCAACCTGTTTTCAGAAAAGATTTTTGGTTAGATACATTTTATATGTTTTTTAATTTCTTTCTTTTAAATATGATTATTCTTATTGCAATGAGTAATGTAACAGCTCAGTTATTTAATGATATTTTATCATCATTTAACATAGAACTAAAATCACTGCAAATAATTGATTTATCAAGTTTACCAAAAGCATTATCATTGTTTATCTTTTTTATAGTATCCGATTTTGTACAGTGGAATACTCATAGACTATTACATAGATTTGATTTTTTTTGGAACTTTCACAAAGTCCATCATTCTGTAAAAGAAATGGGTTTTGCTGCACATTTACGATATCATTGGATGGAACCTGTTGTTTATAAATCATTGTTATATATTCCAATGGCAATAATAGGTGGTTTTTCAGTTGAAGATGTGTTTATTGTACACTTTATTGCGATTACGATAGGACATTTAAATCATGCTAATCTAGGTTGGGATTATGGTGTTTTTAAGTATATAATAAACAATCCTAAAATGCATATTTGGCATCATAGTAAAGAAATGCCAAGAAAATATGGTGCAAATTATGGTATTTCATTGAGTCTGTGGGATTATTTGTTTAAAAGCAACTATATCCCCAAAGACGGCAAGGATATTGTATTAGGTTTTGAAGAAGATGAACAATTTCCAGATAGTTTTTTAAAGCAAGAAGCTTATCCGTTAAAATTTTAAATTATGAAAAAGAATATTTTAATACTATTGTTTCTAGGAATTCAAGGTATTGCACAAAATTTCGATTATAGAAATTATAATACACTATTAAATAGCCATGTTTCTAGCAGAGGAAATGTGAACTATGATAAATTAAAAACAAACAAAGCAGATCTAGATAAAGTAGTTGAAGAATTTCAAAAAAATCAACCTTCATCAAAATGGAGTAGAAATGAAATACTAGCATATTATATTAACTCATATAATGTACACACACTAAAAAAAGTAATTGATAATTATCCTACGAAGAGCATTAAGAATATTAAAAATGCTTGGGATGATAAATTTATTATTCTAGGATCTAAAAAAATATCACTGTCTTATATTGAGCATAATATATTGAGAAAAATGAACGAACCAAGAATTCATTTTGCTATTAATTGTGCTTCCTATTCTTGTCCTAATTTATTAAATGTAGCTTATTTACCAAATACATTAGAGACTCAATTAGAATTAGTAACAAAAGAATTTGTAAATGATTCATCAAAAAATGATATCTCAACAGATGAAATTAAAATTTCAGAAATATTCAATTGGTTCTCAGGCGATTTTAAAACTAAAAACACAAGTTTAATTGATTTCTTAAACAAGTATTCAACAGTTAAAATTAGCGATAATGCAAAAGTAAGATATTTAAGTTACAACTGGAGTTTGAATAAATAAAATGAAAATTTCTATTATTATTCCTGTTTTAAACGAACAAAAAAACAGTGAAAATATTATAAAATACCTTCGTGAAAATGCGAATAAGGAGAATATAAAAGAAATTATTTTTGTTGATGGAGGAAGCATTGATAAAACAGTTGAGGTAATAACAAAATATCCAGAAGTAATACTTATAAAATCAGAAAGAGGAAGAGCCATTCAAATGAATTCGGGTGCGAAAAAAGCTTCAGGTGACATTTTATACTTTTTACATTGTGATAGTTTTCCGCCCAAACATTTTGATACATTTATGATTCAATCTGTTTTAAAAGGATATTCATCAGGATGTTTTAAAATGAAATTCGATAGTAATCATATAGTTTTAAAAATATCAGAATGGTTTACAAAATTTAATTCTAAATCCTGTAGAGGAGGAGATCAATCTTTATTTGTGACTAAAAAAGTATTTCAAAATCTAAAAGGATTTAATGAAGATTTTGTAATTTATGAAGATAATGAATTCATTTTTAGATTGTATAAAGAAACAAAGTTTACTGTTATTCAAAAAAATATAATAACATCATCAAGACGATATAGAGAAAACGGATTTTTTAAATTACAATTTCATTTTATGATAATTCATGTTTTATATCGATTAAAAATATTCAATCAAACGCAAATAGTAACATATTACAAACGTAATATAATTTAAAAGTAGAAAATGGAATTTAGAGGACAAAATGATGAATATTTATTAGTTACTACTGTTAAAAAAGAGAGTGAAAAAGATATAAATAAAAATAATGAGCATAGTTTGTGTATTTTTTGGAATGAATTTAAAGATACTAAACTCATAATTGATAATGTAGACTATATTCTAAAGAAAGATGAAGTGATGTTTCTAACAGAATTTCATAAAGCGAATATCTCTGAAATAAACACACTAAACGTTATTAAATTTAATCGAAATTTCTACTGTCTAGATAATCATGACAGTGAAATTGGATGTAAAGGAGTTCTTTTTTTTGGAACATCACAAGTGCCAACTATTTTTTTAAATGAAGAAAATTCAGCAGCCATTAGTTTGCTCTGGAAAGTTTTTATAAACGAATTAAAAGCAACTGATGAACTGCAAGGAGAAATGCTTCAAATGCTATTAAAACGATTCCTTATTTTATGTACAAGAATATATAAAGAACAGAAAAAAATAAATTTAGTAGGCGAAACTAAAATGGATATTATTCGAAATTTTAGTTTCTTAGTAGAAGTTCATTATAAAAGCAAGCATACAGTTGCAGAATATGCCGAATTAATGAATAAATCAGCAAAATCATTAACTAATTTATTTTCGAGTCATATAAACAAAACACCTTTGCAAATTATACAAAGTAGAATAATATTGGAAGCGAAGAGAATGTTGTTAAACACAGAAATGCCAATTAAAGAGATTACATTTGAATTAGGATTTGAAGACATGCCATCTTTTAGTCGTTTTTTTAAAAATAAAATAGGCGTTTCACCAAGAGGATATAGAGAAGAAAAGAGTAAAACCTAAAACAACAAACTAACAAAAATGAAGAAACTAAGACAATTATTATGCATTAGTATTTTAATATTATCAGCTTGTAATGAAAAGAAAGGAAGCAGTAATGAGGTAATTACTTCTGATACTATACATGAAATTGAAAATCAGAAAGAACAACTGTCAAAAGCAGATCAAATTATCTATGAAACAATAGAAGCACATGGAGGATTGCTTTTTGATGTAGCAAACTATTCATTTACTTTTAGAGATAAACAATATCATTTTATGAATTATAGTGATGGTTATACATATTCATCTCAAATTAAAAAAAAGGATACAGTTATAAAAGACATTATAACAAATGGAGAGTTTGAACGATATAAGAACGGAATTCTTCAAAACAACACAGAAGAAGAAATAAAAAAGTACACAGGAGCACTTAACTCAGTTATTTATTTTGCAACATTGCCTCACAAATTAAAAGATAGTTCAGTAAAGAAAAAATATATTGAAGAAACCAAAATAAAAGGGAAAGAATATGATGTAATAGAAATAACGTTTAATGAAGATGGAGGAGGACAAGATCATGATGATGAGTTTCATTACTGGATTAATAAAAACACAAAAAAGATAGATTATTTAGCCTATAATTATCAGGTAAATAATGGAGGAGTACGATTTAGAGTAGCATATAATTCTAGAGAAATAGACGGAATTACTTTTCAAGACTATGTAAATTATGAAGCTCAATTAAATACACCATTGAAAGATTTACCAAAACTGTATGAAAATGGAGAGTTAAAAGAGATATCAAAAATAGAAACAGAAAATATTAGTAAAAACACTAACACTAAATAAAAATGAAAAAAATTGTAGCAACAATGATCTTTGCTGTAGCAGCATTAAATGTAAATGCTCAAGAATTTGCTAAATTAGATAAAAGCGGATTAGATGCAGCTTTTTACCCTGAAAATGCTCCAAAACGTGCATTTATAAAAGATAAAACAAAACAACTTGAAGCTGAACCAAAAATTAGAATTTTATATTCAAGACCATTAAAAAAGGAAAGAGAAATCTTTGGGAAAGTAGTAAAATTTAATGAAGCTTGGAGAATTGGAGCAAATGAATCTACAGAGATTTTGTTTATGACAGACGTTATTTTTGGAGAAACAAAAGTAAAAGCAGGTCGTTATACACTGATTGCAATTCCTACAGAAAAAGAATGGACAATTAAATTAAACACTGAAAATGACGGTTGGGGAAATTACTCTTATGATAAAAGTAAAGATATTGCAAGCGTAACAGTTCCTACATCATCAAGCGACAAAGAAATTGAAGCATTATCAATTACAATGTATGAGAAAAGTAAAAATGTAGTACATATAAAAATTGGATGGGATAATACTATTGCGGAAATCCCTGTAACACTACAATAATATAAAGAAAACCATTTTTTAATTAAAAAAATAAACATTAACAAAATAGGCTACAAAGAGAAATAAAACTTTTTGTAGTCTATTAGTTTTATAATTTAAATAGCTCCTAAAACAATGCTCTATACAGGTCAAATTAATGAGTTTATTAGATTAGCAGAAATAAATGCGGCTAATTGCGAGTTGCTTAAAGAAAAAATAAGAGAAGGATTAAGCATTGTTTGGTGTTTAGAAGACTTGACTATAAAAATTGATGGAAATGAAGTTCTATTTCAAAAAGACACTATATTTTTTCTAACAGAATATCATAAAATTGAAATCATTGAAGTAGAGAAAATCAGATTAGTACACTTTAATAGAGCTTTTTATTGTATTTCAGATCATGATAATGAAGTAGGTTGTAAAGGAATATTGTTTTTTGGAGCGTCTCAATTACCAAAAATTACAATTCCAGAGCATGAATCGGATAAATTTGAGATACTCTGGAAAATGTTCTCAATTGAAATGGAATCAAAAGATGATTTACAAAATGATATGCTTCAAATGATGCTAAAAAGACTACTCATCCTTTGCACAAGAATATATAAAGAACAAACCCAGTTAACAAACTTTGATAGAAAACAATTAGACATTGTTAGAGAGTATAATTATTTGGTAGAAATTCATTTTAAAACAAAACATAAAGTCTCAGATTATGCAGAAATGCTAAATAAAAGTCCAAAGACACTTTCAAATGTTTTTAAAAAATATGGCGAAAAATCACCATTACAAATTATTCAAGATAGAATTGTTTTAGAATCAAGAAGATTACTCCGTTATTCTGATAAAACAATAAAAGAAATTACTTATGAAGTTGGATATGAAGATATTCAAACATTTAGTCGATTCTTTAAAAAAATAGAAGGAATCTCTCCTTCAGACTTCAAGAAAACAATATAACAGGAAAAATTACCTACTCAAAGGGAAATCCTGTCTAACTCATAAGGCTATATTCTTCTCAACTTTGTACTATCAAATTGAAAGTATAAAAGACAATGAAAAGATTACAATTTTTACAAGCATTCTTGAAGGATTTTAAAAATCCTTTTTCGAAAAAACAAAAAGCAACATTAATCACAGTAGGTGAAAAGCAATATTGCGAAAGTCATTTTATGGTAGACTACTACTGTAATGATCAGTTTCTATTTATATAATTTAATAAAACCAATAATAATATTTAATAATTAAAACAATATGTCAAATTTTTCAGTACCAACAAGAGATCAAGTTTCAGAAAGCAATCAAGCAATATTTGATAATTTACAAAAAGCAGTAGGTTTTGTCCCAAATATTTATGCTGCAATGGCACATTCTAAAAATGCATTAGGAAGTTATTTACAATTTTCAGGATCAGAAACATCTTTATCTAAAAAAGAAAAAGAAGTTGTTGATTTAGCCGTTAGTCAATTAAATGGTTGTCGTTATTGCCAATCTGCACATACTGCAATAGGGAAAATGAACGGATTTACAGATGATCAAATCATTGAACTTAGAAAAGGAACAGCAAGTTGGGATAATAAAACAAGCGTTTTGGCACAAACATCAAAACTAATAGCAGATAAAAGAGGAAAAATTTCTAATGAAGAACTAGAAACTTTTTTTAACGCAGGATTCACAAAAGAAAACCTAGTAGATTTAATTGTGGCTATTGGAAGTATAACAATAACAAACCTATTCCATAATGTTACTGATGTTCCAATTGATTTTCCAATTGCTCCAGAACTATAATTTTAAAAATAGAATTGGGTAAAATTGATAAATATTCATGTAAAATTGTATAATACTATTTTTAAAATATTTATCATTTTTGTGAAAATCATAAATATGAAACCATGAAAATGGTTCTAATTTAGTTTTTATTTAATTGATTTGTTTATAAGTGCGATGAGTGATAAAATCCTTATCGTACTTTTTTATATTCAAATGCTATAATTTCAAAAGCAGGTTTATTTTGTACAGTATAATCACTATTGTCAAAACCACCAACATTGTTATGATTGTCATACCATTTCCATAAAAAACCACCTGCAAACCAATCTTCTTCCCAAAAAGTATTAAAAAGAGCCTGTAAAGCATTAGATTGTCCTTCTAAATTAACAATTCTGTTTTTTGAAAATTCCCAAGGTTCATGTGTTGTATAATCTTTACTTTGATAGCCAAACTCTGTAAATAAAACTTTCTTCTTTAGTTTTTTAGAAAAACCTTCTATTTTCTCTTTATATATTTCCCAATTGTTTTCTAATTCATTTATTGTAGGCGTTTTTTCTTTTGAAAGCGGAAAGTAAGCATCGATACCTATGTAATCTAAAGCATCAAAAAAAGGAACAGTTTGATAAGAATCCCAGTTTTCAGCATAGGTTAATTGTCCAGAATAAATAGCTTTTATTTTTTCTATTAAATGATGCCAATATTTAGGACGATTAATCACAAAAGTATTTAATTCAGTACCAATGCAAAATAATTCTATTTTTTGTTTCTCGGCAATTTCAGCATAAAATAAAATAAATTTTTCATAGTTTTTTTCAAGTGAAACCCATTCTGCTTCTGAGTTCATTTCAATATGACCTGTAAACCCATTTGGAATCCAAATTTGAGGTTTTAGCATTACTTTAATCTTGTTTTTATTGAATAATGCAGAAGCTGTTTCAATACCTTCTTTTCTTTCTCCAATCCATTGTCTTTGTGAGTTAAAAAAAACAGTACTATCCTTTGTAGATTTCATAAAAGCAAAAGGCATTAATGTAATCCAGTTTGCATTTGTTTTTATTACAGGTTCAATTTCCTTTTGAGAAGTTAATGTATTGGATGCAACAAAACTTATTCCATTGATTTTGTTTTCTTGTGACGAACAAAAACAAAAAAGTAGAAACGATAAATAGAATAATTTTTTCATCTTAAAAATATTGACCAATTCCAAATACTAATCCTTTTGTACCATTTTTTGATATACCAAAACCATAATCTAACCTAAAAATAGCATTAAAAATAGTTTTGTGCATAAAACGCAACCCAACTCCTGGATAAACTCTAAAGTTTTCAGATTTTGTAAAATCGCTAAAACGACCACCTGGTTTTCTCCATGAGCCTACATCGAGAAATGAATTGCCTTGTAAAACAAACCATTTCCTTTCATATAAAGTGGTTCTATATTCTGTATTTATTACAAAAGTGCCTGTTCCTCTATCTATTATGTTTCCAACTCCTCTTATGTTTACATTATTATCTAATGAAAAAGGAGAAAAAGGAGAAGTATCATTTGAAGATAACCCTAGTCTTATTCGTGTAGCCCAATTACCAGTTAATCCTATTCTTTTGAAATATGAAAAATCGTTCCAACCGATTAGAAATTTATCTTGAAAAGAATTGGATTGTGTAACAAATTGAAGATTGGTAGTGTTTTTTATTCCTCTTATTAAATAAAAATCATATTTTAAGTTATCATAGTTATTATTTAATTTAAACAAAAACTTATCAATATCAAAGTATTGCGGAACACTTGAACTAGTTGCACCAGATTTATATTCGTATTTTTCGTTGAAAATAGAACCTCCAAATTTTATAGTATTCTTAAAGCTAGTTCTATAAACGCCTAATAACTCAAAAGACTTATTAATATACTCATATTTTGCAGAAGTGTCTTCAAAGAAAATAGGTTCAATGCTTCCTATATTTTGAAAACTAGTTTCAATACCTAAGTTTTCATTAAATAAATATGGAGATGAAAAATTTATTCCGAATGAATTTATCCCATTATTTTGATAGAAAGCACCAACAGTAATGTTTTTACCTAGTAAATTATATTCATACATGCCTATTCTATAAGCAGCAGCAACATCATCTGTTGTCCAAATAGTTAAGTTGGGAATTAAACTAAGGTTTTCAATAATTGTAAATAAAACAGAATAGTTATTGTTAGAGCTAGTTTTTTCTACTTTGTAAGTAACATTCGATATACCATTTAATCGAGTAAGTGCTTGTACATCATGGTCTAGTTTTATGCTATCTAAAACCTTTCCTTCTTTTGATTGAATGAAATTTGCCATGAATTTAACATCCATTTTTTTTGCTCCAGACCATCCTATTTTATCAATAATGTTTTCTTGAGAAAATGAAAATTGAAAAAAAAGAATTATAAACACTAGTTTTTTCATTTTTTTATTCAAATATCTATAAAAATATTTATAAAAATAAAAATAGGGTAAAATTGACAACAATACAGGAAAAATAGAAAAACAGATAATTAATTAAAAACATTAAATTTGTTAAAATAAAGCGATTTAACTGATTAAACTTAAAATAAAGCGTTATGAAAAAGAATTTTTTTACAATTTTAATGTTAGGGTTTTTAATAACCTCATGTAATAATGATGATGAAGTAGTTTCTTCAACTCCTGAATTAAAATTAAATCTTGAAGGATTAGAAGATCTTGGTTCAGATTTTAAATATGAAGGATGGATTATTGTGAATGACAATCCTATCTCTACAGGTGTCTTTACTGTAGATGCTAATGGAACATTATCACAAACATCATTTATAGTTAACCAAACAGATTTGGCAAATGCTACTAAATTTGTTTTA
Source organism: Flavobacterium sp. 316 (assembly GCF_000967805.1). Classification (NCBI taxonomy): domain Bacteria; kingdom Pseudomonadati; phylum Bacteroidota; class Flavobacteriia; order Flavobacteriales; family Flavobacteriaceae; genus Flavobacterium; species Flavobacterium sp. 316. The sequence goes on along the minus strand of NZ_JYGZ01000003.1, from coordinate 230,341 downwards.
ACTATTGAGCCTACAGTAGATCCTAGTCCAGCTCCTTCAGATACTAAATACTTAGTAGGGGATTTTTCTGGAAATTCTGCAAGTATTTCAGCAGGAATTGTTGGAGACTTTAGTGAATCAACAGGTAAATATTTACTAGCTACACCAACAAATAACAATATGAATCCAGAAGCAGGAGTTTGGTTTATGGATGTTTCAGGCGCAAATCCAGTAGCTGGATTATCTTTACCAACATTGGATGAAGGTTGGAAATATGAAGGATGGGTTGTGAGTAATGATGTTGTTTTAAGTACAGGAAAATTTACTTCTCCTGAAGGTTCTGATGAAGCAGCTCCATATTCTGGAACAATGATGGCTCCTCCTTTTCCGGGAGAAGACTTTCTTATGAATGCTCCTGAAGGATTAACATTTCCAGGTAATTTAAGCGGTGCGACTTTGGTTATTTCAGTAGAACCACATCCTGATAATTCTCCAATGCCATTTGCTTTAAAACCATTATCGCACACAGTTGCAAGTCCAGCAGTAACAGGGACTAACTTTGATATGATGAGAAGTTTGTCTTCTTTTCCATCAGGAACAGTAACAAGATAAATTTAAATTTTAGTTTGTTTTTAATTAGGGGTGAGATAATATCAAACCTCTATTTTTATTAAATGAAACAGAAAATCTGACAAGTAGTATACTTATGATTGCTTGTTAAACAAATATTTAAAAAAATAAAGAAATGAAAAAGCATAAAATATTTTTTGGAGTCTTATTGTTAAGTTCAATGTCTTTTGCGCAAGAAGTAGAAGATGAGCAAACAAATATTCAGAATTATACACCTTCAAAATTATTAGAAAATGGAAAATGGGATATAAAATGGTTTAATAATTTATATACTCAAACCGAAAGAGACGATAATGGAGAAAGAATAAAAAACGAACCACGTCAAAATTATTTTACAACATCCTTAGAAATCTTTACAGGAATAAGTGAAAATAAAAAATTTAATGCAGGTTTTATCGTTGAATTTAGATCTAATACTTTTAATAATCAAGATGTTATAAGTGTTTTTGATTTTAAAAATGCAGTAGGAAAATCGAGAAGTAGTATAGGACATATTGCACCTTCAGTTAAAATAGCACCTTTTAATTCATTGCCAAGATTCTCTATTCAAAGTTCGTTTTTTATTCCAACATTTGATAAAGAAAGTAATGAAAATGGTTATTTAGCTCAAAAAAGTTTTATTTGGCAAAATCGTTTTTTCTATGATTATACTTTTCCTGGAAATAAATTTCAACTTTTCTCTGAATTAGGAACTCGTTTTTTCTTTGGAGAAGATAATGTAAATGATAATGGCTCTTTTAATCCAGACGGTGGATTTGCAAATAATAGTTTAGAAGTTGCACCTGGCGTTTTTTTGAGTTACTTTCCAACATATAAATTTACAGTTCTTGGATTTGTTCAGCATGCCCAATTAATCGATTTAGGAAATGAATTCTCACAAAATTATACTGCACTTGGTGCAGGAGCAAAATATCAATTAACAAATGTTCTAAATGTTGAACTATTATATAGTAAGTTTGTAAGAGGAAGAGATAGTGGTCTAGGACAATCGTTTAATTTTGGTTTAAGGGCAATTTTTTAATAGACTGTTAGAAATCGAACTATTTTTTTTATCTTCAACTAATAAATTTGCATTTTAATACCTTGTATATGGAACATGTAGTTATAATAGGAAACGGAATATCAGGTGTCACTTTAGCAAGACATATTCGTAAAAAATCTGATAAAAAAATCACAATCATATCTGCCGAAACTGAGCATTTTTTTTCTAGGACAGCTTTAATGTATGTATATATGGGACACATGAAGTTTGAACATACACAACCCTATGAAAATTATTTTTGGAAAAAGAATAAAATTGAACTTGTTTTTAATAAGGTTGAAAAAGTAATTACAACTAAAAAAACATTGGTTTTAAGTGATAATACTCAACTAAAGTATGATAAGTTAGTAATTGCTACAGGGTCAAAATCAAATAAATTTGGCTGGCCAGGTCAAGACTTAGAAGGTGTTTTAGGATTATATCATAAACAAGATTTAGAACAATTAGAACAATTTTCGAAAAATGCAAATCATGCTGTTATTGTAGGTGGTGGATTAATTGGAATTGAATTAGCTGAAATGTTAATATCAAGAAAAATACCTGTAACTTTTTTAGTAAGAGAAACTAATTTTTGGGGAGGAGTTTTGCCAGAAGGAGAAGCTAAATTAATTAATAAGCATATTATAGAACATCATGTAGATTTAAGATTGGAAACCAATTTGAAAGAAATCCTTTCTGATGAAAATGGAAGAGCAAAAGCTGTTGTTACAGAATCGGGAGAAGTAATAGATTGTAATATAGTAGGTTTAACAGTTGGAGTATCGCCAAATATAGATTTCCTGAAAGATTCAGATATAAAAACCAACAGAGGTGTTTTGGTAAATCGCTTTTTAGAAACAAATATCCCAGATGTGTATGCTATAGGTGATTGTGCAGAACAGCATGAACCAATTGGAAATAGAAGAAATATTGAAGCAGTTTGGTATACAGGAAGAATGATGGGAGAAGCATTAGCACAAACATTAACAGGAAATAGAATAGAATATAATCCAGGACATTGGTTTAATTCAGCAAAGTTTTTTGATATTGAATATCAAACTTATGGTTGGGTTTGGGCAAAGCCTAAAGAGTATGAAAAACAATTTTATTGGGAACATACTTCAGGAAAGAAAGCAATAAGGATATCATATCATAAAGATACAAATGAGTTTCTAGGGATTAATACATTCGGAATTAGAATGCGACATGAATTTTTTGATAAAGCTCTTACAGAGAGGCAAAGTGTAGAGTTTGTAATAAATCGTTTAAAGGAGGCTAATTTTGATCCTGAGTTCTTTGCAACATATGAAAAAGAAATCGCTGTACAATTTAATCGCCAATTTCAAACTATAAATGCCTAATAATATGGAAAAATCTACCCAAAATCTAGCAATTACAGCAACGAGTACATCAATTAATGGATTACAAAAAATAGGATTGTTTTTAGGTTTCTCCGGACTTCTAGTTTTAGCTTTAAGTTTTTTTAATATAGAAGCTTTAAACAATTCAGTTTGGTTGACTTTTTCTTTACTAAGCATTACTGTTGGGTGTATTGTATATGCAAAAGGTTTATATGCTAATAGACCTGAAGGAATAAGTAATACAGGAGTGTTTTTTAGTAGTTTAAGTTTTAGAGGAACAGTAGCTTGGTTAATAGGAATTATTTTAACCGCATTCTATGTTTTTTTATATTGGTTTCCAGAATATTTAGGATTAGGGCAAAATGGAGCATCAAATACAGGGATTGTTGCGTTTTTTGATCCACTAAGCCTCTTTTTAAACGGAAATGTAGCAAGTCAATGGTTTGTTTATGGAACATTGTATTGTGTTGCTATACTAGGTTTAGGAATTAAATTTATGTATAAATACAGGCATAATAAATATCAATTATTTAGAACAGGTTCTGTAATATTTTTTCAATTAGGATTTGCTTTTCTTTTACCAGAAATATTAGCAAAACTGAATCCATCAGATGCTTATTATGCAAAAGATTTGAAAAACATGTGGCCTTTAAATTATTACTTTTTTGATGAATGGCATGTGAACAATATGTTACAAGGAGGCAATCTGGGAATGTTCATGTTATTATCAGGATTAGCCTTGATTTTTATTATTTCACCTATACTAACATATTTCTATGGTAAAAGATGGTATTGTTCATGGGTTTGTGGTTGTGGAGGATTAGCTGAAACGGCTGGAGATTCATTTCGTCAATTATCAAGTAAGAAAGTCTCAGCATGGAAATTCGAAAGATGGCTAATTCATCTAATTTTGGTATTTTCTTTTGTAATGACTGTGGCTGTTATTTTTACTTTTTTAAATAATAATCCAGAAAAATATTTAATTTCTAAAAACCAATTCATCTACTTTATCGTATCTTTTATAGGAGTCTTCACTTTTGTGTTATACAAATTCAAAAAGAATGATTTAGATACTGATGCAAAGTTTACAATAGGATCATTATTAGCCATTATGGTATTAGTAATAGTAATGAATTTTTATTCAGGAAATCATAATATATTCTTTTTAGATAGTTATAAATTGCGTGAGTGGTATGGTTTTGCAATAGGTTCAGCTTTTAGTGGTGTAATAGGTGTTGGATTTTATCCAATATTAGGAAATAGAGTATGGTGTCGCTTTGGTTGTCCAATGGCAGCAATTTTAGGACTACAACAACGATTATTTTCTCGATTTAGAATTACAACAAATGGAGGACAATGTATTTCTTGTGGAAATTGTTCAACATATTGTGAAATGGGAATAGATGTTAGATCGTATGCTCAAAAAGGTGAAAATATAGTGCGCTCTTCTTGTGTAGGATGTGGAGTTTGTTCCGCAGTTTGTCCAAGAGGAGTATTAAAACTAGAAAATGATTCCGAAAAAGGAAGAATTAATTCTAACGAAATCTTATTAGGTAACGATGTTAATCTATTAGATTTATTAAATACTAAATAACAATGAAAACCTTTATTTTAATTATAACTTTACTATTTGCTTTAAACACAGAACAACATTATGTGAAAAATTATTATTCTAATGGGAAAATGAAAGAAGAAGGATGGATGAATAATGGGAAAAAATGCAAGTATTGGTTTTATTATTATGAGAATGGGAATACAAAACAAGAAGGGCATTATGAAAATAATAAAAAAGTGAATTGGTGGATTTATTATGATAAAAATGGAGAAGTACTAAAGAAAACAGAATATAAAAATAATGTTCCAAATGGATTTTCAATAATATATAGAGATGGAGATGTTGTGAAAGCAGAAAAATATTCTGTTGGGAAAAAAATTAAAGAATGGCATTCAATTGCCGAATTTAGAAGGGATAACCCTAATTTTTAATGAAAAATATTAAAGTAATTATACCTGCCTATAATGAAGAAAAGGCAATTATTAATGTTATAAAAGAAATTCCTGAAATTGTTACAGAAGTTATAGTAGTAGATAATAATTCTACAGACCAAACTTCAAAAGTAGCAAAAGAAGCAGGAGCAACTGTATTGTTTGAGTCTCGAAAAGGATATGGTTATGCATGTTTAAAAGGATTAGAATATATAAAAAACTCAGAAGACAATGTAGATATTGTTGTTTTTTTGGATGGTGATTATTCTGATTATCCTGAAGAGTTAATTAAAATTGTTGATCCAATTTTAAATCAAAATATAGACTTTGTAATAGGAGCTAGGGTTAAAAAACTTAGAGAAAATGGCTCAATGACACCGCAACAGGTTTTTGGAAATTGGTTAGCAACATTTCTAATGAAACTTTTTTTTAATGCTAATTTTTCAGATTTAGGTCCTTTTAGGGCTATTAAATATGAAAAATTAGTAGCTTTACAAATGGAAGATAAAACGTATGGATGGACAGTTGAAATGCAATTAAAAGCATTGAAACAAAAGTTGAATTATACGGAAATTCCCGTTCGATATAAAAACAGAATAGGGGTTTCAAAAGTTTCTGGAACCGTAAAAGGGACAGTAATGGCAGGTGTAAAAATAATAGGTTGGATACTAAAATATACCTTTAAAAAGTAATGACATATTTAATACTTTCTTACATCACATTATTTTTTTATAGTCTTTCCATTATCTTAATTTTTTTCTATAGTTTGGCTCAGTTTAATTTGTTATTGAATTATCTGAAGAACAAGAAGAAAAATATAAATGAAAGCAGAGAAAAATTTGATTTTACTAAAGAATCTGAAATACCTTATGTGACAATTCAATTACCTATTTTTAATGAAAAATATGTAGTAGAAAGATTGTTGAAAAGTATTTCGTTGTTAGATTATCCAAAGAATAAATTAGAAATTCAAGTTTTAGACGATTCTACAGACGATTCAGTTATTCAAACTAAAAAGTTTGTCGAAGATTATGTGAAAACAGGATTAGACATTCAACATATAAGAAGACAAAATAGAGTAGGATATAAAGCAGGAGCATTAAAAGAAGGGTTGAAAATAGCAAAAGGAGAATTCATCGTAATATTTGATGCTGATTTTATACCCAAACAAGACTGGTTATTAAAAACAATCCCATATTTTAAAAATGAAAAAGTAGGTGTTGTGCAAACACGTTGGGGACATATCAACAGAGACTTTTCAATCCTTACAAAAATACAAGCATTTGCTTTAGATGCTCACTTTACATTAGAACAAGTTGGACGTAATTCAAAACAACATTTTATCAATTTTAATGGAACAGCAGGTGCTTGGAGAAAAACCTGTATTATTGATGCTGGAAATTGGCAAAGCGATACATTAACAGAAGATTTAGATTTAAGTTATAGGGCACAATTAAAAAAATGGGAATTCGTTTATTTAGAAGAAATAGAAACTCCAGCAGAATTACCAGCCGTTTTAAGTGCTGCACGTTCGCAACAGTTTAGGTGGAATAAAGGAGGAGCAGAAAATTTCCGAAAGATATCTCAAAAAGTAATTGCAGCACATAATATAAAATTAAAAACAAAATTTCATGGATTATTACATTTGTTAAATAGCTCCATGTTTTTGTGTATTTTCACAATGTCTGTTTTAAGTGTTCCAGCCTTGTTTATAAAAAATCATTATCCTCAATTAAATGTTTTTTTTAATATAATGGCATTTTTTGTTATTACATCAATCCTTTTTTTTATTTGTTATTGGTACACATTTAAAAATTTACGTGGTGGTGGCTTAAAAAGTTTTTTAAAATATGTTTCATTGTTTTTTACTTTTTATTCTATTGCAATGGGATTTTCTTTTCAAAATTCAATAGCTGTTTTAGAAGGATTATTTGGCAAAAAAAGTGAGTTTGTTAGAACACCAAAATTTAATATTGAAGCTCTAAAAGACAAATGGAGAGAGAATGTTTATCTTTCTAAAGCAATCTCTAAAAACACTATTGTAGAAGGACTGCTAATGTGCTATTTTTTATTTGGAATGTACAGTGCTTTTGTCTTAGATGATTTTGGATTATTTCCTTTTCATTTAATGTTATTAATAGGTTATGGCTATGTGTTTATTAAATCATTCAAATCCGCATAGTATTGGATAATTTAGTCGCAAAATATAAGAAACTATTTTTAATAATTCTATCTATTTTAGCTTACATTGGGTTAGGATATTTTGTGCCAAGAGAAAATTTTATCTATTTAGCATCATTATATACGATTACATTTTTATGCTTTTATTATATATATAAGTATAAAATGGAATATGATGATAAAATACTTTTCAGGCTTGGGTTATTACTCCGTTTTTTACTTCTTTTCTGTTTGCCTTTTTGGTCGCAAGATTTTTATCGATTCATTTGGGATGGTCGCTTAATTTTGTCAGAGATGAGTCCTTATGCGTTTAAACCACAAGATATTATAGATTCTGTTACTATTTCTCAATCAAAAGAATTGTTTGAAGGAATGGGAAGTTTAAGCGCTCAACATTATTCAAATTATCCACCTGTAAATCAAATCCTTTTTGTTATTGCCGCTATTCTTTCGTCAAAGTCTATCTTCTTTTCTGCACTTATATTAAAGATAATTGTTTTATTAAGTGATGTTGGAATTTATTACTATGGCAAAAAAGTATTGCGAATATTAAAAATAAACCCAAAGCGAATCTTTTTATATTTTCTAAATCCATTAGTTATAATTGAATTAACAGGGAACCTTCATTTTGAAGGAGTGATGTTGCTGTTCTTTGTTATGGGATTGTACTTTTTCTTTTTAGAAAGAGAGATAATTAGTGCTGTTTTAATAGGTTTGTCCATTGCTACTAAATTATTGCCATTATTACTGCTTCCATTCTTTTTTCAGAAATTAAAACTTAAAAAAAGTATAGTTTTTTATAGTATAATTATAGGATTAAATGTTTTGTTGTTTTTACCTTTTATAACAAAAGATTTGATAGCAAATTATTCAGAAACAATAGCATTGTGGTTTGTTAATTTTGAATTTAATGCAAGCTTTTATTATTTATTCAGGGAAATAGGTTTTTATATTAAAGGATATAACACTATTGGAATTATTGGAAAAATCACACCTGTAGTTTCAATTTTGATTATTCTATTCTATTCATTGTATAAAAAAAATATTGATGCTAAAGAAATGTTGACGAATAGTTTAATTGCATTGTCTTTTTATTTTTTTATATCAACTACAATTCATCCGTGGTATTTAATTAATCTAATGCTTCTTTGCATTTTTACAAAATTTCGATTTCCAATAATTTGGGCATTTTTTGTAATCTTGAGTTACTTTGCTTATAGTCAAACTCCTTTTAAGGAAAGCTATGTTTTAATATTTTTAGAATATTTATTTGTTATAAGTTTTTTAATATATGAGAGTTTTCCTAAAATCTTTAAGAATAATAGTGTAAAAATGTTTTAAACTTGGATTCATATGTTTTTCTTTTGTATGAAAAATTGACAATTAATTATGTAAAAAGGAATATTATAAATTTAAATATAAAATCAATCTTTGTAACTTAAAAACGATATAATGATTGAAATTACTAGTGATAATGATTTGTTTACTATTTTAAAAGATAACGAATTAGTAATTGTTTTGTTTTATGCAAATTGGTGTAATCCTTGTCGTAAAATGAAAAAAATATTAAAAAGTATTCATGATGAATTTAAAATGATTAGAATTATCACTATTGATATTGAAAGAGATTCCAATTTGTTTTTGGATAATGATATTAATGTAATACCAATGGTGCATTATTATAAAAAAGGACATGTTTTTTCTAAAGAAAGCGGTTTGAAATCTTCTGAATATCTGAGAATGAATATTGAAGCTTTAATAAAAATACCTTTAAACTAGTCAATAAAAATTAAAGTAGTTCTAAAACTCTTTCTAAAGCCATTCCTCTCGATCCTTTTATAAGTATTAAATGGTTTTGAAATAGAGTCCTCTCAAATGACTTTGAGAAATTTTCATAATTATCAAAAAAATCAAAATTACTATCTCCAATTTTATTTTTATAGAAATCATTACCTATGAAATAACATTTTAATTCTTTTCCAATTAAAGATTCTATGATTTTTTTATGTTCACTTTCACTTTCATTTCCTAATTCAAACATGTCTCCTAGAATTAGTATTTTATCTTCTTTGTCTAATTGTAAGAAATTTGTAATTGCAGCACTCATGCTGCTTGGATTTGCATTATATGCATCTAAAATGATTTCGTTATCATTTTTTTTGATTAATTGTGATCGATTATTTGTTGGAATGTAACTCTCTATGGCTTCTTTTATCAGTAAATTGTCTATGCTAAAATAATTACCAATTGTTATAGCGGCATTGATGTTGTTAGCATTGTAAATTCCTATTAAATTTGAATGTATATTAATAGAATCATACTCAATATTTACCATTGGATTAGCTTCAATGCTTTTTATTTTAATATCACTATTATAGTTTTGAGAAAAAGTATATCTAGTAATTTTTTCTGTTTTAGAAGATTGAAGTTCGTCATCAAGATTTACGAAAGCTATTTTTTCATTTTCATGCAAATAATTATATAATTCGCTTTTTCCTTTTATGACACCTTCAATTCCACCAAATCCTTCTAAATGTGCTTTTCCAAAATTTGTAATATATCCAAAATCAGGTTCCGCGATATTACATAAAAATTCAATTTCCTTTTGATGATTAGCACCCATTTCTACAACTCCTACTTCTGTTTCTTTAGTAAAAGACAATAAGGTTAATGGTACTCCAATATGATTGTTAAGATTACCAATAGTTGCTTTGGTTTGATATTTTTTGGATAAAACAGCATGAATTAATTCTTTGGTTGTTGTTTTTCCATTACTTCCTGTTAAGGAGATAATTTTTAGTTTTAATTGTCTTCTATGATAATTAGCTAATTCTTGTAGTGTTTTAAGAGTGTCATCGACAAGGATTGTTCTGTTGTCTATAAAGTAGTTTTTGTCATCTATGATAACATATTTTGCACCTTTCTCTAATGCTTGTTTAGCAAAAGTATTTGCATTAAATTTTTCACCCGTTAGAGCAAAAAATAAGTTTCCTTGTTCAATTTTTCTTGTATCAGTTGTAATAGAATTACAATCAAGAAATTTAGAGTAGATGTCTTTAATATTCATATAGCGAAGATAATAAAAAAGCCCTTTTCTTAAAAAGGGCTTTTTTATAAAAAATAAATATTTTTTTAGAATTTAGGATTACCTCTAGGAGTCTTTTTATTTGACTTAGGACCTACTTTTGACATTGCATTTCTAAATCCAATATAATCAGTAGCCATATCTTGAGGGAAATATCTTCTTGAAGCTGGGTCTAACCAATATGCTCTATCTCTCCAAGAACCACCTTTGTAAACTCTTACATCGTCATTTACTAATGTTGTTCTTTTGTCAGACTTGTCATATTTTTTGATAATTTGACCAGCGCTATCAACAGATATTGAATGCTTTGGTGATTCATACATTCTTGTTTTATCGTCTTTTTTCTCTCCTTCTTCTTCATCAGAAGTGTTAAAGTTGAAATAACGAGTTGAAGGTTTATCACCATCTCTATAATTTCTATTATCAGAAGTAGAGAAGTTTTGTCTTAAATATGTTTCGTTATCATCTACAGGAACTTGTGCAAGTTGTCCTGGTAAATTTCTAGCCATAATTCTACCATTACTTAAAGTATCATAGGTAATATTATCAGCAGTTACAATTTCTGTAGATCCATCTTCACCAATTTTGTTTTTCATATAAACATTTCCTCTATAGTAGTTGAAGTCATTTGCTTCATCGTCTACCATTGGTCTGTAAACATCAGCAACCCATTCTGCTACGTTTCCAGCCATATCATATAAACCAAAATCATTTGGTGGGTAACTTTTTACTTTATTAGTAATATCAGCACCATCATCACTCCATCCAGCAATTCCTCCGTAGTCTCCTTTTCCTTGCTTAAAGTTTGCTAATTGATCACCTCTAAATTGTCTTTTTCCTGAACGAGTATATTGTCCACTCCAAGGATATTTCTTTTGTCCTTTATATATGTTGAATTCTCTACTTCCTACTAGTGCGATTGCTGCATATTCCCATTCAGCTTCTGTTGGAAGTCTGTATTCAGGTAATATTAAGCCAGAATTTCTTTGAGCATATACATTTTTAGCTGTGTCAGCTACTTCTTTTTTACCACCATTCATTTCTCTTTTGTAAACAATGTCTTCGTTTCCACCAAAAGTTTGTGTTGGGGCAGCAAGATATGTTTCAGTGTTGAATGAAGACTCAGCAGTTACATCTGTACCTAATTTGATTTTTGCGTCTTTTTTCAAATATCCATTTTTTTCTAAGATATTTTCATTAACGCGGTCTGTTCTCCACTTACTAAATTCTACAGCTTGTATCCAGTTAACACCCACTACTGGGTATTCTGAATAAGCAGGGTGTCTTAAGTAGTTATTAGTCATGGTTTCGTTATAACCTAAACGATTTCTCCATACTAATGTATCAGGAATTGCACCTGTGTATATATTCTTGTAATTTTCTTCTGTTGGAGGGAAAACCGTTTTTAACCAGAATAAATATTCTGTGTACATTAAATTAGTTACTTCGGTTTCATCCATGAAAAATGATTGCACATGCTGTTGACTAGGAGCATTGTTCCAATCATGCATTACATCATCCTGTACTTTTCCCATTGTAAAAGTTCCTCCTTCTACAGGAACCATTCCTGGAGGAGTTTCTTGTTTTGAGAATTTAGAATTGTGTTGAAATCCACCATTCTTGTCATTGATTTTCCATCCAGTTGCTCTAGAACCACCTTTAGTCCCAGAACTTTTGCTACAACTGGTAAAACCTATAGCTATTGATAATATCAATAAAGCTTTCATTGTCATAATTTTCTTAATTTTCATACTCTAGTAGGTGTATAAATTTGAGTCGCAAGATAGCAATTATGTGTTAAATTGCAACATGTTTTTAAAAAAATGTAAAAAAAAAATAATTTTTTGTTAAAACTGTCTATATACTAACGTATAAATTTATTTTTTATTATAAATAATAGGAATATGATAAATATTTTTTTCTATTTGTAATATTAAAAAATATATTACGTTTTATACATAATGAAAAAAATAGCTGTATTTATATTTCTTTTACTTGGATTACTTATTTTCTCTCAGAATCAGCAAAGTATAGCTATTCAATGGGAAGGAAGTGTTTCGTTTGAAGAGCAGGATTTCACTGTTAAATATCCAAGTTTTAAGGGAGAATTTTATAATTTAAATGTTGCTTCAAGGTCTCTTTTGTATAAAAAAGAAGAGTTTGTTACGAGTTTAATTGATGAAAATTCTTTACAAATTTCAAATATAAGTTATAAATCTATTTCAGAAGAAGAACTTTTAAATCTTGATAAAAATAAAATACCAACTTCAATAAAAGCTGAAATTGAATCTGTTATTGCAAGAGGTCAATATGTGTCTTTATTCAGTTTTTCGCCTATAATAAAGGAAGGGAATGGCTATAAGAAAATAATTTCATTATCTTATAGCTATAATTTTAAGAATTCTAATTTAAATAAAGGGGGTAATAGTCTTTTTGGTGTGCAAAGTGTTGAAAATTCGGTGCTTTCTTCTGGGAATTGGTATCGTTTTTATGTAGAAAAATCAGGAGTCTATATAGTTTCTAAAACGTTTTTACAAAGTCTAGGGCTTGATGTTAATGTTGATCCAAGAAATATTAAGATTTATGGTAATGGAGGGAGAATGTTACCTTTATTGAATAGTGCGTCATATCCAATAGATTTGGAAGAAAATGCTATTCAATTTATAGGAGAAGATGATGGTGTTTTTAATGATTCAGATTATATATTGTTTTATGCTGAAGGGGTTGATACATGGAATAAAGAAAGTTTGACTAAAAATAATTTATTTGCTGATAAATCCTATTATTATGTAACTTCTTCAGGCGGTCAAGGAAAAAGAATTCAGAATGCATTAGAGCCTGTTGGTGCTCCCGATTTTAGTTTCTCAAAATTTGATGATATAATTATTCATGAAAGAGACTTGGTTAATGTTGGGAAAGTAGGAAGAAGGTGGTTTGGAGAACAGTTTAATATTGATGATGATCAAGTTTTTGATTTTGAAATTCCTAATATAGATGTAAGTGTTCCAGTTGCAATTAAGGTTAATTTGGCTTCTAAATCATTTGGATCTGCTTCTTTTAGTGTAAAAGCGAATAACCAAGTTTTGGGTAATGTCCCTTTTCAAATAGCTACTGGAGGAGCATTAGGTTATGAAAATATTTTAAATGCTAATTTTAATGCAGTTTCTTCAAGTGTTTCTATTGGTTTGAAATATAATAATGGAGGTGTTCCATCTTCAAATGGGTATTTAGATTTTATTATGTTGAAAGCAAAACGAAATCTTCAAGGCTATGGAAAGCAGTTTTTCTTTTTTAACAATCAAGAATCTAATAATATTGGAGTTGGAGAATATCAAATTGCTAACGCTTCTGGTATTACCCAAGTTTGGGATGTAACAGATATTTTTAATGTTAAAAAATATTCAAATAACGGACAATCTAATTTTTCTTTTAAGGTTACGCTTGGTTTTGAGAAAAAATATATTGGAGTTGATGCAAGCGATTATTATAGACCATCTAAAGAATCAAGCTCTCAAGTTTTAAACCAAAATTTAAAGGGCACTATATTTAATGATAATCAAGGAGTTTTTCAAGATATAGATTATTTAATAATCACGCCATCATCATTGGTTAGTCAAGCTGAAACTTTAGCAAATTTTCATAGGAATTATTCCAATTTGATTGTTAAAGTTGTTCCATTAGAAACAATTTATCAAGAATTTAGTTCTGGAAAACAAGATGTTGCCGCTATTCGGAATTTTGTAAAATATGTTTATTGGAATGCTTCTTCTCCCGATAAAAGAGTTAAATATCTTAATCTTTTTGGAGATGCATCTTATGATTATAAAGATAGAGTAGTGAATAATACAAATATTGTTCCTGTTTTTCATGGATTTAACCCAAATGCTAATGAAGTAAATAATTCTTCTAATATGTCTTTGTTTATTTCATTTATGTCTGATGATTTTTATGGACTAATGGATGATAACGAAGGGCCAATGGTTAATAGTATTGATGGAATAGATATTGCAGTTGGAAGAATGTTAGTATCATCATCAGTTCAAGCTCAAGAAATGGTAAATAAAGTGATTGAATATCATAAAGAAGAGTCTTATGGAAGATGGAGAAATAATTATGTTGTATATTCAGATGATGCAGATACTCAAGGAGATTCACAATTGCAATTTGCATTAAATGCTTTAGCAGATGATTTAGTTGCGGCAAAACCATTTGTCAATGTCAAGAAAATTCATACAGATGCTTATATTCAGCAAGTAGCAGCAGGAGGAGAACGTTATCCAGATGCTAAAAATGATTTTTTAGATGCAATGCAATTAGGAGCGTTAGTGTTTAATTATTTAGGACATGGAAATGAAGAGTCTCTAGCAAGGGAGAGATTGTTTGAAAAGCTAGATGCTCAAAATTTAAATAATCATTACCGATATCCGTTGTTTATTACAATAACTTGCGATTTTACTCGTTTTGATGATCCAAACAGGTTTTCAGGTGGAGAATATTTATATTGGAATCCTGCTGGAGGAGCAATAAGTACAATTGCTACAACAAGAGAAATAGGGGTAACAACTGGTTTGGTGATGAATGATTTGTTAAATGAGAAATTATATGCTTTCGGTTCAGATGATTATCCGACTATAGCAGAGGCTCTTAGGCAAGTAAAACTTCAACCAGGAACATCAAGTAATAGAAGAGTTGTTTTTTATATTGGTGATCCTGCTTTAAAATTAGCTGTTCCAAAACCTAAAGTTGTACTTACTGAAATAAATGATATACCTGTGGCTTCGTTTACTGGAACCTTTCAAGCGTTAAGTTTAATGAAGATTAAAGGTGCTTTAGTTGATGAAAATGACGCTGTAATTACAAATTATAACGGAGATTTAGCAGTTCAAATCTTTGATAAAGATGTTAATAGAACAACTTTGGGTAATAATGGAGTAGTTAATGGTGCGGGACAATTAATTACAATGGATTTTACAACGCTCGGAGAAACAATCTTTAGAGGTAATGCGTCATTAAATAATGGGATTTTTGAATTAAGCTTTGTAGTTCCTCAGGATATAAAAATACCTGTTGGAAATGGGAAAATTAGCTTTTATGCTAAACGTAATAATCCAATGTTAGAAGATCAAGCTGGATATAGTAGAGATATTCTTATAGGTGGTGTTAATGTTAATGCACCAACAGACGAAACACCTCCTACTGTTAGACTGTATATGAATGATGAAGGATTTGTTTCAGGAGGAATTTCAAATTGTTCACCTATATTATTAGCATTTCTTGAGGATGAGCACGGAATTAATACAGCAAGTGGAATTGGACATGATATAGTGGCTATTTTAGATGGCGATGAATCAAATCCATATATACTAAATGATTATTACGAAACAGAAAATGATGATTTTACAAAAGGAAAAATTAGATATCAGTTTAGAGATTTATCTCCAGGTTTGCATACAATAGTTTTTAAAGCGTGGGATGTTTATAACAACCTTGTTACAACAGAAATTCAATTTAATGCAGTATGTGGAGATGATAACCTTACATTAGAAAGAGTATTGAATTATCCAAATCCTTTTGTGAGCTATACAGAATTTTGGTTTACACATAATAGGCCTTTCGAACCTTTAGATGTTCAGGTACAAATTCTAACTATTACTGGAAAACTAATAAAAACAATAAATCAACAAGTAATCACGGATGGTTTCTTATGTAGAGAAATAAAATGGGACGGAAAAGATGACTTTGGTGATAAAATAGGAAAAGGAGTTTATATTTATAAATTAACTGTGCGTTCGGCAAATAATGGAAATCGAGCGGAAAAATACGAGAAACTTGTAATACTATAATAAAATATTATATTTGTCTAATTAATTTAATGTCAGGAATGAGAAAAATTGCATTTTTACTACTAATAGCTTTAACGAGTCACTATACTATAGCCCAAGAAAGGGTTATTACTACTGGAGTTCCATTTTTATTGATTGCAGCAGATGCAAGATCAGCAGGAATGGGAGATATGGGTGTGGCTACGTCAGCAGATGCGTATTCACAACAACATAATCCAGCAAAATATGCCTTTTCTTTAGAAAAACAAGGATTTTCATTGAGTTATACACCATATTTGACAAGTATCGCAAATGACATTTCATTAGGTCAAGTTACCTATTATAATAGAATTAACGAAAGAAGTGCTTTTGCAGGTTCTTTACGTTATTTTGGATTAGGAGATATTCAATTAACAAATGCGCAAGGTGATTTATTGAATACGGTAAGTCCAAATGAATTTGCGTTAGATGGTTCTTATTCGCTTAAACTAAGTGAACGTTTTTCAATGGCAGTTGCAGGAAGATTTATAAGATCAAACCTTAAAATTGCTACAGATAATAATGATGCTTCTGCTGCTTCTACATTTGCAGTTGATGTTGCAGGGTATTATCAATCTGAAGAATTAGCATTTGATGATTTTAATGGTAGATGGAGAGCGGGATTCAATTTTCAAAATTTAGGACCAAAAATCAATTATGATAATGATAATTTAGATGAAAATTCAAACTTTTTGCCTTCTAATTTACGTTTAGGCGCTGGTTTCGATTTTATTTTTGATGAATATAATAAAATTGGAGTTTCTGCGGAAGTAACAAAATTATTAGTGCCAACTCCTCCTTCTAGAATTACTGAGGTAAATGAAGATTTAAATAATGATGGTACTATTGATGACGCAGATGTTCAAGTAGCAAATAGTAATGCGATATTAGATTATAAAAAAACAGGCTGGGTAAGTGGTCTTTTTAAATCCTTTGGAGATGCACCAGATGGTTTTTCAGAAGAATTAAAAGAATTTACTTATGCATTAGGTGCTGAATATTGGTATCAAGATTCCTTTTCATTAAGAACAGGGTATTTTCATGAAAGTGAAACAAAAGGAGCAAGAAAATATTTTACTCTAGGAGCTGGTTTTAAATATAACGTTATGAAAATTGATGTTTCTTATTTATTCTCAGCATCAAAAGTTAGAAACCCATTAGAAAACACATTACGTTTTTCTCTAACATTCAATTTTGGAGATAAATATGATGAATTATAGAAATTAATATATAAAAATAAAAGCATCCAAATTCTTAATTGAATTTGGATTTTTTTTCCTTATTTATGAAGCAAATTACAATTACAACAACGTTCTCTGTTTACGAATCATTAAAAGAACTTAATCAAGAAGATAGTGCTTTGATGATGCAAGCAATAAAAGCAAGAAAAAATGCTTATTCTCCTTATTCAAAATTTAATGTAGGTGCTACAATTTTATTAGATAATGGAGAAGTCGTTCATGGTTCAAATCAAGAAAATGCTGCATATCCTTCAGGATTGTGTGCAGAAAGGGTAGCTATTTTTTATGCTGGAGCAAATTATCCAAACGCAAAAGTTTTAAAATTATTTATTTCAGCATCTCCAAGTGATAGAGAACTAGAAGAACCTATTCCTCCTTGTGGAGCATGTAGGCAATCTATTGCAGAATATGAAATTAAGCAAGAACATGATATTGAAATCTTTTTTATGGGTGGAAGTGAAGGCAAAATTTATAAATCAAATTCTTTGAAAAATTTACTCCCTTTGCTATTTGATAAAAAATATTTGTAATATCTCTATGGTTTTTACAGCATTCCAATAAAAAAAGTAAAATTGATAAGAATTAATTTTTTCAATAAGGTTGGATGTAGTATTTTTGCTTTTTGTAAAATTTTACAAAGTGAAAGAACCAGTTTGTAAAAAATTTCAATTTAACAAAATAAACCAAATGAAGCCAATAACAAAAGAAGTTTACCTTAAGTGGTATGAAGACATGCAGTTATGGAGAAAGTTTGAAGATAAACTTGCTGCACTTTACATTCAACAAAAAGTAAGAGGATTTCTACATTTATATAATGGTCAGGAAGCAGTTTTAGCTGGTGCTTTGCACGCAATGGATTTGTCTAAGGATAAAATGATTACAGCTTATCGTAATCACGTTCAACCTATAGGAATGGGTGTGGATCCAAGAAGAGTTATGGCTGAACTTTTAGGAAAAGCAACAGGTACTTCTCAAGGATTAGGAGGATCAATGCATATTTTTTCAAAAGAACATGGTTTTTATGGTGGACATGGAATTGTAGGAGGTCAAATTCCTTTAGGAGCAGGTTTAGCATTTGCAGATAAGTATTTTGAAACTGGAGGAGTTACAATGACTTATTTTGGAGATGGTGCAGCTCGTCAAGGTTCATTGCATGAGACTTTTAATATGGCAATGAATTGGAAACTTCCTGTGGTTTTTATAGTAGAGAATAATGGATATGCTATGGGGACTTCTGTTGAAAGAACAGCAAATCATACCGATATTTGGAAATTAGGTTTGGGTTATGAAATGCCTTGTGGACCAGTTGATGGAATGAATCCAATAAAAGTTGCTGAAGCAATGCATGAAGCAATCGAAAGAGCGCGTCGTGGAGATGGGCCAACATTCCTTGAAATGAAAACATATAGATACAGAGGACACTCAATGTCTGATGCACAACATTATAGAACAAAAGAAGAAGTTGAAGAATACAAAAAAATAGATCCAATTACACAAGTTTTGGATATTATTAAAGAAAATGGATATGCTTCAGATTCAGAAATAGAAGCAATCGATCAAAGAGTAAGGGATTTAGTAGAAGAATGTGAAAATTTTGCAGAAGAATCTCCATACCCAGATTTAAGTGTGATGTATGACGTAGTCTACGATCAAGAAAATTATCCATTTTTATCTCATAAATTATAATACTATGGCAACAGTAATTACAATGCCTCGTTTGAGCGATACAATGACAGAAGGAACTGTAGCAACATGGCTTAAAAAAGTAGGCGATAAAATTAATGAAGGTGATATTTTAGCCGAAATTGAAACGGATAAAGCAACGATGGAATTTGAATCTTTTAATGCTGGAACGTTATTACATATTGGAATAAATGAAGGTGAAACGGCTGCTGTAGATTCATTATTAGCAATTATTGGTAAAGAAGGAGAAGATATCTCAGGAATATTAGCAGGAGATAAAATATCTGCTACTGAAGAGAATACAAATGTTGAAGAAAAGAAAGTAGAAACAAATGAAGCTGTTACAATTCCTGAAGGAGTAGTTGTTGTTACAATGCCTCGTTTGAGCGATACAATGACAGAAGGAACTGTAGCAACATGGCTTAAAAAAGTAGGTGATAAAATTAATGAAGGTGATATTTTAGCCGAAATTGAAACGGATAAAGCAACAATGGAGTTCGAATCTTTTAATGCTGGAACTCTACTTTATATTGGAGTTCAAGAAGGAGATTCTGCACCAGTTGATACAATTTTAGCAATATTAGGACCAGAAGGAACTGACGTTTCTAATATAGTTGCTAATTATAAAAATGAGTCAGGTAATAATTCTGCTGAGGAAGTAAAAACTGAAACTAAAACAGAAGAAAAAGAGGCTGTAGTTTCTAATTCTAATACTTCAGTTTCTGAAACTAACTCAGGTGGTAGAATTTTTGCTTCTCCTTTAGCTAAAAAAATAGCTAAAGAAAAAGGAATAAATTTAAGTCAGGTTAAAGGATCTGGAGAAAATGGAAGAATTGTAAAGTTAGATGTTGAGAACTTCACACCATCTTCTGTAGTAACTAAATCAGTTGAAACGGAAGTTTCTCAAGCTACTTCAACAGTTGCAAATGTGAAACCATTTGTTCCAGCAGGAGAAGTATTCCAAGAAGAAATTAAAAATTCGCAAATGCGAAAAGTAATTGCAAAACGTTTAGCAGAATCTAAATTTACTGCTCCACATTATTATTTAACAATTGAGTTAGATATGGATAATGCAATTGCTTCAAGAGGATTAATTAATGCACTTCCAGAAACTAAAGTTTCCTTTAACGATATGGTTGTTAAAGCAAGTGCTATGGCATTAAAAAAACATCCTCAAGTAAATTCACAATGGAAAGATGATGCTATGATTATTAATCACCATGTAAATATTGGTGTTGCTGTAGCAGTAGAAGACGGATTAGTAGTTCCTGTGTTGAAATTTACAGATCAAATGAGCTTATCTCAAATAGGAGCAAATGTTAAAGATATGGCTGGAAGAGCGAAAACTAAGAAAATTCAACCAGCAGAAATGGAAGGAAGTACATTTACTATCTCTAATTTAGGTATGTTCGGAATACAATCTTTCACTTCTATTATTAATCAACCAAATTCAGCTATTTTATCAGTTGGAGCAATTGTTGAAAAACCAGTAGTAAAGAATGGTCAAATAGTTGTAGGAAATACAATGACTGTTACTTTAGCTTGTGATCATAGAACAGTTGATGGAGCAACAGGAGCTCAGTTTTTACAAACTTTCAAATCATTTATGGAAAACCCTGTTACCATGTTAGCATAAAAAACATAATTACAATATATAAAAACTGTCTAAATAATTTTTTAGGCAGTTTTTTTATGATATTAAATTATTTAAAAAAGGAATAGAGATAAAAAAAACGAACTATTTAAAATAATTCGTTTTTTAAAATCTAACAATTAAAAATTATGGCAATTAATCGTCATCTTCATCATCATCATAATAATGTCTTTTGTGTTTTTTATAATGTTTATGCTTATAAACCTTTTTATATGATGGTTTGTGATATTTTACTCTATGAGTTTTAAAATGAGTATAAGGTCTATGACCATGATAATCAATAGCCACTCTGTAACCTCTATTTACATCATAATCTCTGCAGTATCTTGGTAAATATCTTGATCTTACCCAATTATTAGACTCATAATAAATGTAAACAGATGAATGAGTGTCATAATAAGCCTCAATTTCTGGGTAATAATAATATTCAACCTCTTCATAGTGATTGTGAACTTCAGGATGTGAATTCACATTGATACTAATTGCAACTTTTTGAGCATTACTCTGTAATGAAAATAGTATTACAAATGTCGCTGCAAATATTTTAAAACTTTTTCTTAAACTTCCTAAGTTATTTTTAAATGTATATTTCATAAGGCATCTTGTTTGTTTTCTTTTAAACTAAAATCAATTATTGTGCCAAAAACAAACTTTCATTTTTTTTTGAAAGTTTAAAAACTTTTATATACATTTGTAGTATCAAATTAAAGAGATAATAAATGCAATTTAAAGAGGCTAAAAATAAATTCGTTCAAACATGGGGAGCACTTGGCTCTCAATGGGGAATTAATAAAACTATGGCTCAAATTCATGCTTTGTTAATGGTTAGTAATGAGCCAGTTTCAATGGAAGATATTATGGAAGAATTGCAAATTTCAAGAGGGAATGCAAGTATGAACATTCGCGCTTTGATGGATTGGGGAATTGTTTATAAAGAATATAAAGCAGGTGAACGTAGAGAATTTTTTATAGCTGAAAAAGATTTAGACGAATTAGCTGTAAAAATTTCAAGAGAAAGAAGTAAAAGAGAAATAAAACCAGCATTAAAAGTATTAAAAGAAGTTTCATCTATTGAAGCCTATAAAACGGAAGAAGAAAAACACTTTATAGAACAGACGGGCAAATTATATGAATTTGTTTTAAAAGCAGATAACGTTTTAGATAAAATTACCGAGTATAAAGACAATTGGTTAGCCAAACTAGTTGTAAAAATAATGAAGAAATAAAGAAAAAAATTTAATCAAAACTTTCATTTTTTTCTGAAAGTTTAAAAATAAAAAAAAGCATGAAAACAATTCTTAAACTAATAAAAGGCATAAATATAGTAGCTTTGTTATTATTACTATTTGGAGCTTATGGGCTGGTTTTTACGGGAATATTGCAAGTTTTAGCTGCTATTTTATTTCTGATACAATTTCCAAAAAATAAATGCATATATGTATATTTTACCTTAGTAATAGTCTTTTTCTGTCTTTGGGATGGTAGTTTTAATTGGCTATTCTCAATACCGATTTTTTTGATCTTTTTCTTAACTTTTATTATTCATAAACAAAATACAATGAACATGAGCTTTTTAACTGCACAATGGAAAAATTTAGCTTTAATTAATTATGAAATTGACGCTTCAATTTTGGAAAAATACCTTCCAAAAGGGACTGAAATAGATTTTTATAACGGAAAATGCTATGTAAGTTTAGTTGGCTTTCTCTTTCAAGAGACCAAATTGTTGGGATTTAAAATTCCATTCCATGTTAATTTTGAAGAAGTTAATCTTCGGTTTTATGTAAAACGTTTTGAAAATAACGAATGGAAGAGAGGTGTGGTATTTATTAAAGAAATTGTTCCAAAATATGCCTTAACTCTTGTTGCTAATACAATTTATAAAGAGCACTATCAAACACTTCCAATGAATCATAACATCATATTATCTGAAGGAAAAATGGATATTGGATATCAATGGAAGTTAGATAACAAATGGAATTCAATTGATGTAACAGTTAAAAGCAAATTACTTCCTATTGAGGAGAATACAGAGGCAGAGTTTATTTGCGAACATTATTTTGGTTATACTAAATTTAATAACAATACAACATTTGAATATGAAGTAAAACATCCTAGATGGAAGCAATATGAAGTAATTAGAACAAAAATTAATGTTGATTTTGAAAATGTATATGGAAAGGAATTTGCCCATTTAAAAGAAATGAAACCAAATTCAATAATTCTAGCAGAAGGTTCTGAAATAAGTGTTGAAAATAAAAGGAAAATAAGATGAAAACGCTAAACAACCATACACTTCTTTATGATGAAGATTGTCCATTATGCAATATTTATACTTCTGGATTTATTAAAGTAAAAATGTTAGATGAAAATGGACGTAAATCATATGCTTCTATAATTAAGGAAGAACAAAATTATATCGATTTTAATAGAGCAAAAAATGAAATAGCTTTAGTTGATACCCAAAATAAAAAAGTTTTTTATGGGATTGATAGTTTACTAAAAGTAATTGGAACTTCATTTCCTTGGATAGAAAAAATAGGAAATTGGAAACCAATAAATTATGGACTAAAAAAAGTATATAAATTTATTTCTTATAACAGAAAAGTAATTGCACCAAGTGTAATTAAAAATAAAAATACAACGGAATGTGTTCCTGATTTTAATGTAAAATATAGAATGTTTTATATTCTATTTGTAACCTTTTTTACTGCAATTGTATTGTTTCAATATGCAAAAATGATTACACTTTTACCTAAAGCTAATTTTGGAAGAGAAATACTTTTAGCTATTGGACAAATTGGATTTCAATATTTGTTTATTCAAAAATTAGATAAACAAAAACAACTTAATTATATAGGGAACTTAGTTACAGTTTCAGTAATGGGAAGTTTAGTCTTATTACCAATTTTATTATTAAACCAATTTGTAATTATAAATGAATATCTAATTTTAGGTTGGTTTGGATTAACTGTAAGTATAATGATATTAGAACATTTCAGAAGAATTAAACTTTTAGAATTACCAAAGTATTTAACAATGACTTGGGTTTTATATCGAATAATAGCATTATTAATCATTTTAAATAGTTGAAAATGAAAAAAATAGTCATAGTAGCAGGAACAGGGTTTTTAGGACAAGTTTTAGTGAATTATTTTAATAATAGCTTTGATGAAATTGTGATTCTAACAAGAGGAAAATCAAGAATGAGAGATAATATTAAATATGTTAATTGGAACACAGTGTCATTAACAGGCTGGGAAAATGAATTAGAAAATACAGAAGTATTAATCAATTTAGCAGGAAAATCAGTAGACTGTCGTTATACAAATAAGAATAGACAAGAAATATTAAAATCAAGAATTGATAGTACTAAAATATTAAATGAAGCCGTTTTAAAATGTAAAAATCCACCAAAACATTGGTTAAATTCATCTACAGCAACGATATATAGACATTCTGAAGATAAGCAAATGACAGAAAGCAATGGAGAAATAGGAAATGATTTTTCTATGAATGTAGCTAAAGCTTGGGAAAAAGCTTTTTTTGAAACAGAAACACCAAATACATTAAAAACAGCCTTAAGAACCTCAATAGTATTGGGAAAAAGTGGAGGTGCTTTTGCTCCATTAAAAAGATTAGTACAAACAGGTTTTGGAGGAAAACAAGGTAATGGTAATCAATTTATAAGTTGGATTCATGAATATGATTTTGCAAGGGCTCTCGATTTTGTAGTTCAAGAAAAAATGATTGGAATTGTAAATATTGTAGCACCAAAACCAATTAAAAATAAAATATTTATGAGCCGATTAAGAAAATCAGTTAAAGTATCAATTGGTTTGCCAATGTCAATATCACTTTTAAAAATGGGAGCTAAAATTATTGGTACAGAATCTGAATTAGTTTTGAAAAGTAGAAACGTAGTTCCAGAACGGTTGCTTCAAAAAGGATTTCAATTTCAATTTGATACTATTGAGAAAACATTTAAGAATTTAGTGTCATAACAAACCTTAATATCATTGATAATATAATTTATTTTCGATAGCCTTTTTTATCCTTCTAAAAAATAAAGAAAATAACAATTAACTCTTTAATAAAAAAGATATGACAGTTATACACATTACTACTGAAATAAAAGCTCCAATATTTACGGTATTCAATAATTCTAGAAATATTGATTTGCATCAAAAATCAGCTAGTCAAACGCAAGAAAAAGCAATTGCAGGAGTTACATTGGGATTAATAGAAAAAGGAGAAACAGTAACTTGGAAAGGAAAACATTTTGGGATTTATATTCAACATCAAAGTATCATATCTGAAATGGAATTTCCTACTTATTTTATAGACGAACAATTAAAAGGGCATTTCAAATCATTTAAGCATCAACATTTATTTGAACAAAGAGAAGGTACTACAATAATGCAAGATATTTTGCAATATGAAACCCCATTTGGAATATTTGGAAAATTATTTGATTACTTTCTGTTAAAAAAACACCTTACTAAATTTCTTTTATATAGGAATCAAGTTTTAAAAAATACTTCAGAAAATGAAAAGTTTAATTGAATATTGATTTTTTGCGAATGTTTATTTCTAAAGGAAACCAGAAATAGCCATATAAATTTTGTTGATTACCATTATTATCTAAATTGTAAACTGAAAATATAATTTTAAATTTATTTTTCCCGAAAGAAGCAATAGTAGATTCAAACCAGATAAAATTTTGATTAGTATTAGTTATAGCTAGATCATTATCAGTATTTAAATAACTTGTAACAATATTTCTAGAAGTACAAACTGATGTAAACAAATTAGAAGTTTCTTTTTTTGTATTAAAGTTTTCAATTTCATTTAGCATAATACTATCAGACGAATCTCCATCAATAGAAATCCCTGAAATAGAAATTTTATGATTTTTTTTTGCCTGAAAAAAAACAGAATGTAGAGAATCAGGTAATTTATGATTCGTTTTTTTTGGATAGATAGCAAACCAAGTCGATTCATCTATTTTAATAGGTTCATCATAGTTAATATTTGGATTTGTATATCTTTTTTGAATTTCAACGGTATCAATTACAATCAAAATTTTAAAAATAGACTGTTGAGTTATTGTAGACATCATAATAATATATATTTAAATTTAGAAAACACGAACTAGATTTCTCATGTTCGTGTTCTCAATTAAGACCTTATGTTTAATAAAGTTGATGAAAAACTAGGTTGGAACAACAACTTGTGGATCCCAATAGTAATATCCATATAACTCTTGTGTTTGTCCATCACTAGCAAGAGTATAGACAGCAATGTAAACATAGAAGTTTTCAGTTCCACCTCTAGCAATTTTAGAATCATAACTTGTAAAATTCTGAGTTGTTAAAACAGGTGGAATACCATTTTGTTGTTCAGGATTAGGCTGAACAGCTCTATTTCGAGTAACAATATTAGTAGTAAATGTATTAAAAACTTTATCTCCTTTCCAGTACTCAATTCCATAAAGAATTACTGAATCATCAGAATTTTGTTGAATTGATGTGCCTCTAAAAGAAACATTATCTCCAACATTAGCTTTAAAACTCAAATCTGCTGTTCCTTGACCAGAAACAATTCCTCTAGGACTATAGCAAATCATATATTGACTGTTATGATTTATACCTTGAGCTTTTTTAGGGTCAGTATTCTTTGGAAAATTATTTTTGATGTACTCTGTGTCTATGACTACAAGAACATCGATCTGTGCCGATGAGGCTGCTAAACTTTGACTCATAATTTGTTTGTTTGTTTATTTGTTTCCTTACTCATAAGGCTTTTCAGGTTTTCGCCTCGTTTATTAATGTGGTTTCTGAACTCCACGTTGGGATTTTGTAATATTACTATGTAAAGGTATTTAGTATAGATTGTTTTTTTAACCGTATAAATACCTGTTTTTTAATTAATTATGTTTTTATTTCATGTAAAAAGTGCTTTTATAAGTTTAATAAATGAAAATTATAATCAAAAAAAAGAAGTAAGGAATTGAAGTAATAAGTAATGCAATTATTTTAAAACTGGGAGATGTTTTTAAATGATTAGATTAATTATCTTTAAAATAATTTTTGAACAAAAAACACTTGCAGTTTATTTGATAAACTGCAAGTGTTTTTTTATATTAAATAGGGTTAGTTGTGAATTAGTAATTTTTCTGCTTCAAGTTTTTTTAGTGCTAATTCTAATTCTAGTCGGATCTCTTTATAATTAGAATCATAAGCTAAATTAGTAGTCTCCTCAGGGTCATTCTTTAAATCATACAGTTCATATTCTGTAGGATAAGCTCCTAAAGCGTCAAAATAATAATCAAATTTCCAGTCTTTTGTTCTAATACATCTCAGTCTGTTTGAGGCTTTCACAGCAGAAGGCATATTATTAGCTCCAGCTTTAGTATCGTCATACGTAAATAAAATAGCATCTTGAACAGAAACATCTTCTTTAAGTATAGGAGTTAAATCTACACCTCGTAATCCAGAAGGAGGAGTAGCTCCAGTTAGGGAAGCTATAGTGGGCATTATATCAATCAGAGAAGCTAAATTCATGGTTGATTTATGTGGTTCATCTGCTGGGAATAATATCGGATTTGATATAATTATTGGAATTCTAATAGCTTCTTCATACGCTACAAATGCTTTTTGGCGTAATCCTCCATGCGAAAGTCCCATTTCACCATGGTCAGATAACCTAAATACAATAGCTTTGTCCGCTAAGCTTTCATTGTTAACGTCTTTTTTATAAAGAGTATCTAAGAAAAAACTAATTTCCTTATCTACCCATTTAAGCATGTTCCCATAGAAATTAATGTAATTTAGTTTTTTTTCATCCGTTTGTAGTGGTCCTAATAATGATGCAGAACCAATTAAAATTTGCTCTTGTGCCATTGGTTTTTTACTTACTAATAAATGTTCATTAACAGTCTTAGGTAAACCAATAGATCCTTTTAAGAAATTGTCATTATAACCATAATCAAACCCACCAGGATAGCATAACACATCATGAGGATTAACTAATGATAATACTAAACAATAAGGTTGGTTATCTCCTTTAGAGCGACGTTTTTTAACTTGTTCTAGGAAAGCTATTCCTTGTTGGATATAATCTTTATCATGATTAGCAAATCCTCCACCAAAGTTTTCAGGTTTAGTATCTTCTCCTGCATCAGGTGCTTCCCATCCTTTGAAGCCATATAAGGCTACATCAGATGCGGTTAATCCATTTTCTCCTTCACCTTTGCTTAAGTGCCATTTTCCACGATATTGAACATCATAACAATCATCAATAAGCATTCTGGCCATATTGGGTAATGTATTGCTTAATTCTACTTCTGCAGAAGAATAATCTCCACCAAAAGTTAGAGTTTGTGTTACATTATGTTGTGCAGGATAAGTTCCAGTGAATAAAGTTGCACGACTAGGTGAACACATACAGCTATTACAAAATGCTCTATCAAAACTAAATCCATTTTGTTTTAAGAATGTAAGGCTATGTAAATTTTCTTTTTCCCAACCAATAGGAAAATTTTGAGTAGCTCTTTCTTGGTCAGTAATAATTAAGATAATGTCTGGTTTAGACAATTTTTCAAGTCTTTTTTCGAAATCCATTTTTGTAAGTTTTTATTGTTTGCTTTTTTTTTATTGTTTTTCTTTTAGAAAATATTTTAAGATATACTCAAAATTAAGAGTATTAAAAAGTTATTTATAGCGTATAAATACCTGATTTTTAAAGCTAAAATTGTATTTAGTTTAATTATGGGAAGAAAGCACAAATAAAAAGGAAGTATTATTAAGTATAAAAATTACTTCTATACTACCTTTGTATAAGTAAATAATCAACACTATAAAAGAAAGGTTTAAAAAATGAAAAATAGAATGTTAGCAACTTTTGGAGGTGGGTGTTTTTGGTGTATTGAAGCAGTAATTCAAAGATTAAAAGGGATTGAAAAAATCGTATCTGGTTACGCAGATGGACATATTAAAAATCCTGCTTATCGTGAAGTTTGTTCTGGAAACACAGGTCATGCAGAGGTTGTTCAAGTAACTTTTGATGCTGATGAAATCTCTTATGAAGATTTATTGACTATTTTTATGACAAGTCATGATCCTACAACTCTTAATGCCCAAGGAGCAGATAGAGGAACACAATACCGTTCTATTGTACTTTATCATAATGATGAACAAAAAAAAATAGCGAAAAAAGCGTTTAAAAATGTACAAGAAGTATATACTATGCCTATTGTAACAGAGCTTAAACCATTAGAGGTTTTTTATGAAGCAGAAGATTATCATCAAAATTATTACAATGAAAATCAAGAAGCAGGTTATTGTAGAGCGGTTATTGATCCAAAAATAGCTAAACTAAGAAAAATGTATGCCGATAAATTAAAATAAAGAAAGGGAAATGTTATATCTACAAATGTAATACAATACGGAATTAAGCTAAGAAAAGCACTAGAATTAAAGGTGAAAAGATGGATTGATGAAAATGGTAATGAGTAAATCCTATTCAATTATCAAATTATGAAGAAAAGTTAAAGTAATATATTGTTTTTAGCATTGGTGTCTAGGTTGTCATAGTCATGAAGTATTATTACTTTAAAAAATGGTAAATGCATTAAAAGGGAAATGATAAAGCTATCTTTTTAGCGATTCAAACTGTTTTTAAAGAAATCATACCAATACATTTGATAAAATTATTGAAATACAAAAGAATAGGATTTAAAAATCTCTTTCAAACACGATGAAGGTTCGGAAGAAACTCATAATATTTCTTCAGTTATACATGATTATAGAACAAGTGGAATACCTTGGTTTATTTTAATAAATCAAAAAGCAATGTTGTCTTTAATGATTTTCAGTTGAATGTTGAAAAGCAATTGAATTTTTGAAAACATTATAAATTATGCTTAAATTACCAATTATTAAGATTTATGGTGCTAATAGGTGTCATAAAACACAATATTATATTCACTATTTTAAAAGTCGAAATATAAATTTTCAGTTTTACGATGTAGAAGAAAATGAATTTTATGCTGACGAATTGAGAAATTTATATGAAAATAGAAAGTTAAACTTTCCTACAATTGTTATTGGCACAAAGAGATTAAGAAATCCAAAAGAAACTGAAATTGGAAAAGAATTGCAAAAGCTAACAGAGAAGTAACTCTTATATACAACAAAAATGAAACTCAATATAAAAAATAGATTTACTAATGAATTGCCTTCAGATATAGTTGAGGTTAACGAGCCTAGGCAAGTAGTAGAAGCCTGTTTTTCTTATGTGAAACCACAGAATCCTTCAAATCCAAAACTTATTCATTCTGCATTGGAAGTAGCTAATTTGGTAGGTTTATCAAAAGAAGATACCTATTCAGAAGCATTTTTAAATGTATTTTCGGGAAAAGAAGTTTTAAAAAATACAGAACCTTATGCAATGTGTTATGCTGGTCATCAATTTGGACATTGGGCAGGACAACTAGGAGATGGTAGAGCTATAAATTTATTTGAAGTAGAGCATAATAATCAATATTATATGCTTCAATTAAAAGGAGCAGGAAAAACACCTTATTCAAGACGTGGTGATGGTTTCGCAGTTTTACGCTCTTCTATTAGAGAACATTTATGTAGCGAAGCTATGTTTCATTTAGGTGTTCAAACAACACGTTCTTTAGCACTATTATTAAGTGGAGACGAAGTCCTAAGAGATGTTTTGTACAATGGAAATGCGGATTATGAAAAAGGAGCTATAGTTTGTAGAGTAGCACCATCATTTATTCGATTTGGAAATTTTGAAATCTTTGCAGCTCGTGAAGATTATAAAAACTTGAAAATAATAACAGATTTTACCATAAAATATTATTATCCTGAAATAAAAACAGAAGGTAAAGATAAATACATTTCTTTTTTTGAAGCAGTTGCTAATAATACATTAGAGATGATTGTAAATTGGCAGCGTGTTGGTTTTGTCCATGGTGTAATGAATACAGATAATATGTCTATACATGGAATAACTATAGATTATGGACCTTATGGATGGTTAGAGGATTATAATCCAAATTGGACGCCTAATACAACGGATAATGAACATAAACGTTATCGTTTTGGTAACCAACCTAAAATTGCGCAATGGAATTTATTACAACTTGCCAATGCATTATATCCATTAATTGATGAAGCTAAGCCATTAGAAGAAATCTTGAATGATTTTTCAAAGAAGTATGAGATGAAATATTTGAAAATGATGCATGATAAGCTAGGAATTAAAAAGGAAGATGAAAACACAAGAAATATAGTGTATTCATTAACTGAAAACCTTCAGCTTACAGAGACTGACATGACTATTTTCTTTAGAAATTTAAGTGAAATTAATAAAGAAGATTCGGTTGAAACAGCATTTGAAAAAATTAAAAATGCTTTTTATATTATTGATGAGGTAAAAGACTTAACTTTAGATACTTGGTTTTATTGGTTAACCTTATATTTAAATCAATTGAATATAGAAAATCTTTCTAATATGGAACGAAAAACAGCAATGGATAAGGTTAATCCTAAATATGTTTTACGTAATTATATGGCTCAATTAGCTATTGAAGATGCAGATAAAGGTGATTATAACTTGTTAAATGAGTTATACGAAATGCTTTTACATCCTTATGACGAACAACCAAAGTATGAAAAATGGTTTGCTAAAAGACCCGATTGGGCTCGACATAAAATTGGCTGTTCTGCCTTGTCATGTAGCTCTTAAAAAAAATAATATGATAGAAAAAATAGGATTTGGAGGTAGTTGTCATTGGTGTACAGAAGCTATATTTCAATCATTAATAGGAGTAAATAGAGTAGAGCAAGGTTGGATTGCATCCGTTAATGAAAATGAATCTTTTTCAGAAGCCGTAATTGTTGAATATGACTTAAATAAAATGAGTCTTAAAACTTTAATTGAAGTCCATTTAAACACACATAGCTGTACTTCAAATCATTCCATGCGAGAAAAATATCGTTCAGCAATTTATTATTTTTCAAAAGAGCAAGAAAATAAAGCAATAACAATACTTAATGATTTGCAAAAAGAATTTGATAACAAGATAATTACAAAAGTATTACCCTTTCGTTCTTTCGAAATGAACAAAGAAGAACAATTAAATTATTATTTAAAAAATCCTGAAAAACCTTTTTGCAAGAATATTATAAATCCTAAGTTAAAGAAAATTATGCGACTTTTTTCAGATACTATTGAGTTTAAAAAAACGATTAACTCTTAAAAATTAAAATTATGCTAAATTGGAATAATATTATACATTTTACGAATAGAGGTAATCCTGACCCAGATAAAAAAGTAGTAAAATCGGATGCCGAATGGAAAGCTCAATTAACAGAAGAAGAATATAGAATAACTCGATTAAAAGGAACCGAAAGACCACATAGTTCAGAATTATGTTCTCTATTTGAGCCAGGAATTTATGGTTGCATCTGTTGCGATACTTTGTTGTTTGATGCAAATGAGAAGTTTGAAAGCGGAACAGGCTGGCCTTCTTTTACACAACCTATAAAAGAAAATGCAGTAGGTTATGTTAAAGATATTTCATTTGGAATGATTCGAGTAGAAGCAGTTTGTAATACATGCGATGCGCACTTAGGTCATGTTTTTCCAGATGGACCAGAACCAAGTGGTTTACGATATTGTATGAATGCGATATCTATGAAAAAAATGAAATAGAATAATTCACAAAGCCTCGTTTCATATCCAAGCGAGGCTTTTTTATTGAAAGTACTTAGCTTTTCTTTTTAATAAAAACTTTCCGAATAGAATTTGTAAACCGTTTATTAGTTGGGTATTGTCTGCGAGGAGTTATGTTGTTGAAAATTAATGCAAGGGTAAACAAAATAAGTGTGCCAGATAGCACAGGAGATAAAACATAAAAATATCCTAACTCTTTAATTTTTTCAGTACCTATAATGGCGATTAAAGCTGTTGCGCCACCAGGTGGATGTAAGGTTTTGGTAACTTGCATTAAAACAATAGAGGAAGCAACGGCAAGAGGAGCTGACAACCAAATAATGTCAGGTATTATTTTATAAATTGTGACACCAATAATTGCCGATATTGTATGACCACCAATTAAATTCCTAGGTTGTGCTAAAGGGCTCTGAATTGCACCATAAATAAGAACACAAGAAGCACCAAAAGAGCCAATAAGGAAAATATTCTCAGTTTTTGATAGTAAATTACTTTGTAAAAAAGCAATTAATCCAATACCAAAAAATGCTCCAATAAAAGACCATAAGTGTTCTTTGTAATCAACTAATGTTTCTTTATATATGACATATCTTGAAATACGTAATTTTCGTTTTATTTTCTTCTTTACCATTTTTTGTAAACAGAATTAAAGATCGTTTATTCGTTTTTTTCTATAATTAATGTACTTACTGTGTTTAGGTTCTCCAATCATTTGTTTTCCATAAATACTATTATGCCCAGAAACAAGATAAGCAACTACACAAGCTAAGGCAATATAAATGCCACATGAAGAACCAAACAATTCAATACCCATTAACATACAAGCCATAGGTGTATTTGTAGCACCTGCAAAAACAGCAACAAATCCCATTCCTGCTAAAAGACCAGTTGGTAGTGGAATAAAAAGAGATAAAGCACTTCCTAATGTAGCACCAATATAAAATAATGGGGTTACTTCACCACCTTTAAACCCAGCGGAAAGCGTTATAATTGTAAAAGCCATTTTTAAAGCAAAATCATAAGTTGGCATTTGTATTTCAAAAGATTCTACTATGGTAGGAATTCCTAAACCAATATATTTAGTAGTACCAATTAAAACAACAGCTATAGCAACAATTATACCTCCTATAAAAGGACGTAAAGGAGGAAATTTAATTTTAGATTTAAATATTGAGCTTGTAAAATGAATAATTTTACTAAATGAAGCAGCACAAAGACCAAATAAAATACCAGCTAAAACACTATATAAAATAGTTGTAAACGATACTTCAGGAATAGTAGGTATATGATAGTGAGTGTGTTTTGCTTGCCAAATATCCGTTACTAAATCAGCTAAAATTGCAGAAGCAAAAGCAGGGAAAATAGCATTGTAACGAATTCGGCCTATTAAAAAAACTTCTAAACCAAAAAGTGCACCAGCTAATGGTGTTCCAAAAACAGAACCAAAACCAGCAGCAATAGCAGCAATAATTAAAATTTTTCTTTCACTTGTATTTAGTTTAAAAGGTTTACTAAATTGATCAGCAATAGCGCCAGCCATTTGAAGAGCAGTTCCCTCTCGTCCGGCCGAACCACCAAAAAAGTGAGTAACTATAGTTCCTAAATAAACAAAAGGAGCCATTTTAAAAGGAATAGTTTCTTTAGGCTTATGTATAGTATCAATAAGCATATTATTCCCAGCTTCTACATCTTTTCCAAAATAATGATATAATAAGCCTACAAATAAGCCTCCTAAAGGAAGAAACATAATAAGCCATAAATGATTTTCCCTAAAATTTGTGGCCCAATTTAAAGATTCTAAAAATCCAGCCGAAGCAGAACCTATACATAATCCAATAATTAAACTAATAAATAGCCATTTTGTAAGATAAGAAATTACAGGAAATTGTTTTAGTAATAAGTTTATTTGAGTTGTAATGCTACTACTGAATGACGGCTTCTTTATTTTATTTTTTTGCATAGTAATCCTGATTAAATGCATTAAACATTATATTAATCAGGCGTCATCAGCTTTTAGAAAGCGGTTGGGTAAGGAAGAACACCATTTCCTTCTATTTCTTTTGCAAATGTAATAATAAAATATAAATATACAATCACTGTCTTAATAGTGATTATTAATATTATTATTAGTTGTATGTAATAAAAAAGACAAATAATTAACAATTATCTGTCTTTATAAATACTCTATATTTTTTTACTTTTTAAATAGGACAGCAATATCCTTGACCATTATATATTACAAGAGCATAAGGACCAAAACAACTATATACTCCTGTATCAGCATTTTGTAAAGCTCTGCTACAATGATCCACAGGAGAAGCTCCGTTTATTTTTTTTAATTCATTTTTTTTCAACTCTTTAACGCCTTCTAATTTTAAATTCTTTTTTAACATAATAAATTGTTTAATTGTTTGATTTTCCATTTTTTTTAAAACATTGGATTTCTGTCTAAATGTTTATTAATGGAATAAATTTAATGATTTTTAGAGTTTAAAAAAATAAAAATAGCTCGTTTTATATTGTTAAGTTGATTTAAATGAGCTTATTGAGTTTTTTAAAGTTGAAAGTTTCGCATTATAAATTGAGTTGAAAAGCCCATTTTTTGGTACATATTTCTTGCCATTTCAGAAGCTTGTAATGTAGCAAAAAGAGCTCCTGAATTTAGAGAATTATTTAAAACAGAATACATTATTTCTTGAGCATAACCTTTTCCTCTCATTTCAGGAATAATACCTAAGCTATGAATTCCAGCAATGTGGTTTGTTAAATATAAGATGACAGTTCCAACCACTTCATTTTCATGAAGAACAATAGTATAATTAATTTTCGAATAACTTTTGTTAACTGTTTCTTCGCTTATTTTGTAGCCAAATGCTAACTCAAATGCTTCACACCATATTTTTGAATCTTTCTCATTTTTAACATTCTTAAAAGTCAAATTCATTGATGTTTTAAATAGGCGAGTAAGATGTAAACTCATGCCATATTGAATAGATTTGCTTTTAAAATTATGACTGATAGCGAATGAGTTTTCTTGTCCATTGACAATTTTATCAAAATAAGAAAAAGTAAGCTCAGTTTCATTTAGTGTTATAATTTCTGCAATTTTTAATAATTGATCATCTGTTAACTCATCTGTAGTCCAAATACGATTAGGCCATTTAGAATTTGGAATCAAGCAATAATGAATATTACCAGTTTCATTATAACTATTGAAAGGATTACACACAGTTTTCCAGAGCGAAATAAGATTGTTAATGTTTAATTGAATAATGTCCATAGTTATTTAGTGTTAATTAAAAAAATACCAATAATCATTGCTAAAATACCTAATACTCGTTTTGTTGTTATGGGTTCAATAGGAAGATTAAGCCAGCCAAATTTACCTGCAATTAAAGAAAAAGCCAATTGCCCACAAAGACCTAAAGCAATCATTTTTGAAATGCCTAATTTAGGAATAGTATAGAAGTATAAAGAAATACCAATTACACTAAAAAGACCTCCTACAAACCATAAATACCAAGGAACTTGTCCAAATGTATTAGGTTGAATATTCTCTTTTCCGAAAATTAAGATAAGAACACAGCCTAAAATAACACTAGTTATAGATGTAGAAATAACGGCCAAAATAGGCTGTTTTAATAAAACACTTAATTGAGTATTAAATCCAGCTTGAATAGCTAAGAAAACCCCACCGATAAACGCTAATAGATATACAATAATAAATTTCATAATGCAAAGTTGCAGAGATGAAATTTGTTTTGCATTTACATATGTTGATTCTATAACTTTTTTTTCAAATCTTTTCGAATTCGGCTTAATTGCGTAGGAGTAATTCCCAAATGAGAAGCTATATAATGCAAAGGAATTCTTTTTTCTATATCAACATGTTGATTAATATAGTTTATATACCTAACTTTAGCTTCTTTCATAACTATTTCAATTTCTCGTTGCTCTTTGTCTATTACCCAATTTTTTTCAAGATATGAAATATAGAAGTTTTTTAAATCTACATTTTCCTCAATAAGAGTTCTATATTTTTTATAATCAAAGCTTATGATAATACAATCTTCAACAACTTCTAAAGCAAAATTTGAAGGTTCATTTTTTAACGCAGAAACAGTTGAACCAACGAAATCACCTTCTAAAAATATATTTTTATGATAAGTACTTCCATCGTCATATAAAAAACTTGACACAACGATTCCTTTATACAAAATATGAACATCTTTTGAAATTTGTCCGACAGCTAGTAAATAATCATCTTTTTTTAAGTGTTTAACGGTAGCAATTGACAGCATAAGTAAAGTAGATTTTTCACTTATAGGATAATATGCTGTAAAAAAGTTTTTAATAAAATGTGAATAGGCTTCTATTTCTTGCATTTTAAAGGAGTAAATATTGCGAAATAATCTAAATCAGATTATTTCTTTGTTAATTTCATTACAGTAAACTCTCTTTCAACAAAATCACCTATTTTACTCTCTACGTTTTCAGTTTTATTTATAATATCTAATACTATAAAATTTGTTTTTGAGATAAGCTCTTTTAAAGTATCATTATTATAAAGCATAAATTTATCTTTTACAAAAGGAAGACTTTGCATAAACTTTTTTTGGGCAAAGGTTAAAGTGAAAATTCCATTTGATTTTAAGACTCTGAATATTTCATTTAAAAAAGAAATAGGATCGCTCCAAAAATAAATAGTATTTACAGTGAACAGTTTGTCGAAGGAATTATCTGGAAAAGGAATTGTGTTTCCATCATAAATTTGAAAGTTAACAGTATTATTCAATATAAAATCTTTATTAATCCTTTCAGCTTCGTTTTTCATGGTATCCGATATTTCTAAACCAAAATATTGAATAGCGTTTCCTTTTTCTAATATTTTACTTAAATGACCACAATTTCCATGTCCAATTTCTAGTATAGAATCTTCATTTTTAAGTTCTAAATTTTCAATAGAGGATAAGGTCATTTTAATGTTAGTATAGTTCATGTTTTCGGCAACTTTTATCCCATTATCGCCAGTAGGACAACTTAATTGCCTTTCAAGTTCAATCAATTCTATTTTTTTAGGTTCCATTTTTAGAACTATAATATTTTTAAAATAAGTAAATAAATAATCTATACCAAATATAAAAAAAGGTTTTCTAAATTGATAAAAAAAACTTTTTAGTTGTTTAGACTAATATGAATTTATCTTAACTTTCAGTGGAAGAATTATTTAGCCTTTCACTCCAATTGTCTTCTTTGTCAAAGGCATACATACATTATAACTCCTAAATTGTCATTGCTAATTGAATTCATTGGAGTTACAATTCATTTATTTTATCATTTTTACTCATAATTAATTCAAATTTAGTATCATTTCCATAAAATACTTTGTCGATCTTATCATTTGTAGCGATAAAGAGCATGTTGTCATTAAAATTTAGTCCGCCACCAATTGGACTTTCCCAAGTTCCTGTACCACTTAAGTTTTTCAAATAAAAAACTGTGTAAAGGTCATTAATAGCTTTACACAGTTAATTATAAGATAGGCAATAAATTATTCCCTATTTATATTAATAGATTACAATAGTATAAAACCAAACATTTGGTGCAGGATTAGAACAATCATAGTCTAATTGCCATCCAGCTCCAGTTACCGCAGGAGCAACAGTTGTTACGCCTGTTGGCACAGCAGGTAAATTGTTATAACTACTACCTACATAAAACAGCATTCTATGGAATACTTGACTATTACCAAAAGACCATGCAATAGGACTTGTAAGTACCGTTCCAGAAGAAGGAGAATTTAATCTTTCCCATTTATCTATATATGGTATACTTGTAGGCGATTCAAATGGAAATCTAAAAACATTAGAAGCATTCTCCAAAGTAAAACTTCCTCCAGGAGGAATAGATATTAACCCAAAAGGTTTACTGTGAAATTCAGGATAAGTTGAAGTCCCTTTTGTAATGATACTAGCAATTTCTACAGTTTGTCCTGTAAAATTATATATTTCAAATGTTTTTTGAGCAAAGTTTTGTAAACCAACTAAAAGTGCTGCAATTAAGATTATTTTTTTCATAATGTTTAATGATTTTTTTGTTGGTTATACATTTCAGTTAGTTTTTTAGAGTATTCTTTCATGGTTAAGCGTACCAGTTCATCAGTAGACAATTCAGCTTTTCCAATAAATTCATCTTTACCAATTGCTACTAATAAATCTTTAGAAGCTTTTTCAGTTTCAAGAATTAGAGTAGGGTTTTGTTTGGTGTTTAATTTGTCTCCTTTTTTAAATTGCATCCATGTTTTCAATGCACTTTCAAAATTTAACATTTCATCTGTTTTTGAAAACGCAATAGTTTCCACGTTTTGTTCAACTGTTGTTTCCTCACTTCCACAAGAAATGAATAACATACCCGATAATAGTATGCTAGATAAAAACAATTTAGTTTTTTTCATAATAAGTAATAATTTAAAAGATTAGTGAATATCCCATTATAATAGTATAATCGCTCTATTCCCTTTCCTTACTTTAATCAAAGTTAGTAAGTGATTTTCCCAAAGCGTTGGTTTATTTGTTATTTGTTTGTTTTATATATTCAATACACTATAATCTGTTTTAAATATAAGAATTATAGATGATTAAGAATATTTTTCATTTTCAAAGTTAAGCTTTCTTTTTACAGTAATCAATACGTATAAATACGTATTTTTTCATTTTTTTGAGATAGTATAAATTTAAGTATTTTTAAAATTATAGAAAAAGTAAAAGAGGTTGAGATTTTACCTTCAACCTCTTTTAAAATTATGTAAAAGTAAGTAATGAACTTAAAAATTATGTTTTATTCATATTCATAAGAAACAACTGTTTTAAGCTTGCCTTTATTTTGAGTATGAGTTTTAGGAAAGTTTAAATTATTATAAGTATAAGTGTTGCCATATTTTGTTTTGTGAGTAGCAGTAGATGAAAAATTCAAAAAGTTATGATACGAAATACTTTCTATAGGAAATTCGTTTTCGTGTGGTGCAATTAAAGGCACAATAGTTTGATAATTTTCTCCAAAAACATTCTTTACAAGTAATAACATCGCAGAATTTTTATCATCATAAGTGTAATTATCAATAGATTTATCACCAACTAATCCTTTATATCTAGATAGATTGTCTTTGTAATAATGCATTTCCTTTTTATTGATTATTTTTTGACTTAAATTGCGTTCAGATTCACGTATTATTTTTCCATTTTCTACAACGTAATCAATGTATTTAGTGAATTTAAGAGAACTATTACTGTTTTTAGTAATGGCAATAATTCGGCTTCCTTCATGTTTAAAAGTTACCGTTTTAGTAACATTCTCATCTCCTTCTTCATATTTACTTGTAAATTTTACTAAACGATCACTCTCATCATAAAAATAAGAAGCCACTTCTTTCCATGTACTGCCTTCTCGTTCTTTAACGGTTTTATCTAAAATACCTTTTTTATTATAAAAGAAAGATTGGATAAGATCAGATGTTTTAATACTAGTTAATTTTCCATCTTGAAAGGAGTATGTCTTTGTAATTTTATCTCCATTTAGAGTGTTGGTTTCTACACTTTTAATTTGTTTTAGCTTAACACTTTCATTTGTGGTTTGACTTTGGACTGATAATGACAAAGCAAGCCCAAAAAGAGCTAGTAATTGTTTTTTCATAGGTATTTTTTATTTGATTTGGGGTTGCGAAAATACAAATAAAAAAGAGGCTATTTTTTTGTTAAATCAAGAGAATGCCAGATAGAGTAGAGGTTTATAGTGGTTTTTAACTCTAAGTTTTTCATAATCAAACGGTAGCACGAAAGATATTTTTTGTAAATAAAAAATAGAGATTGTTGTATTTAAAAATAGTTTCATTTTTTTGAAATTATTTTTTATAGAATAACGGGATAGGTTAATTTATTTTTAATTTAAGAGTTCTGTTAATTCTTTTTTCATTTTGTAATTTATCAATTCGATTCCTTTCTTTATGACAATTTGTTCCGTAGCTACATTAAAACCTATTTTTTCAAAAAAAGGCTTTGCTGTTTTGCTTACATCAGCAGTTAATAAGATTTGATTTTGTTTTTTGGCTTCTTTTTCTATAGTTAGATAAAGAGTATGAGCAATACCTTGTCTTTGAAAATCTTTATGAATAAATAAAAGATCGATATAATTTCCATTATCTAAAGAACAAAACCCAACTATAACATCGTTGTTTTCTGCAATTAATAAGTACTGATTCGTTATAATGTTAACCCAACGATCTTTGTTTTCAACGCCTGAAATCCAAGCTTCTAATTGTTCTTTCGTATAATCTTTTTGGCATGTTGAATTTATTGTTTCAACAAATAAGAACTGTAAAATTTCTAAATCACTTAGTTGACCAAATCGAATTGTTATATCTAAAGGTATTTATTCCAAATTTTAAAGAATAGCTGATTTGTTTAATTATGCAAAAATAGAATATAAATTTTTTATTGATTTTTAGGTAAGAGAGGTTAACTTTTTCGTCTACTCAAAGGTAGCAACTCCATTGATGAGATAGTACATTTTGAGGATAAAACTACCCCCTAAAGAAATAACGATTCAAGATAAAGCGATTGTAGAACAAGTAAACTTGATTTCTCAATTAGATGAAAAAGAAAAGAATGTGGTTTATACCATTGTAGAATCTTTTATTTCTAAAAAACGGTTTAAAGATTTTGTTCAAGAAAACATAACCCTATAAAACAACAAAAGCACCCTTTTTTACAAGAGTGCTTTTTGCTTTTTTATTCATTTGCCACACGAAAAGATTCGTGCGGGAGGAGGAGCTGGGTAGCAAGCTTTGGATTTTATTTAATCATTCTTTTCTAAATAATAATTTTGATATTCTCCATCCATTCCTATGGGTTTTATTTTATCTTTTTCAATAATCCAAATTTCATTTTCAAAAACACGTTTTGTTTCAAACTGCACCTCAAAATTATTCGAAAACTTTCCTTTTTTAAAATATGTTGGAGATTGTAAACCTTTGGTGTCAACTATATAAAAACCTTTTATTGTTTGATTTTTAATTTTCGTTTTATCCCATTGGTCTCTCAAGCAAATTACTTTATCATCTAAAAGTATTATATAAATATGATAAGTTAAGATATTGCCCTCTTTATCTTTTACTATTATTAAACTATTTTTTTTATTACCTTCATTATATTCTTTTATTATTATTTTATCTCTTTGAGGGTTGCTATCTAAAACAAGACTATCATTACTAATTCTATAATTTCCCTTAATTTCATAACTTATAAACTCATTTTTATAATTGTAAATAAACTGTCTGCTTTCTTTTAAATTAATACTTTCATAATAATTTCTTGATTTAAAAGAATACTGACCTGCATAATTTTCTTCATTGATTGATAAAGAAAACATAATTGAAATAAATATAAATATCGCTGCTTTCATTACCTTCTTTTTTTAACGCCTTTTTGATAATCTTTTTACCACCCCATATAGACCTCTTGAACATCTACGTCTTTTTTACCTGCTTCAATAGTTTTATTTCTCAAAGCCTTACCTTCCTTTGAATTAATATCTATAGGACCTGATGGCAAACTTTCATATGCAGGAGGGGTCATTGTTTTGCCAAAAGTTCTAACTTCTTTATCCTTCCAAACAAAATCAGGGTCAGTAAATGA
The DNA here is from genome assembly GCF_000967805.1 of Flavobacterium sp. 316. Lineage (NCBI taxonomy): Bacteria > Pseudomonadati > Bacteroidota > Flavobacteriia > Flavobacteriales > Flavobacteriaceae > Flavobacterium > Flavobacterium sp. 316. Next base: position 188,213 of record NZ_JYGZ01000003.1, on the reverse strand, counting down.
ATTTTGTCTGTTAAATGATTCCGTTTCATCACTTATATCATATAAACTGCCATATCCAGAATTATCTACCAAAAGGGATACCTTTCCTTTATCATATTGATATGCATGTCCCATTTCATGATAAATTTGCCCTCTATCATTAGTGCCAATAGATACTGTGATTTCTCCACTATCTTTGTCATAGCCAACAGACCCTCCTGTATCACTTTTATCAGCAAATACTTTGTAGACTTGTTCTGATTTTTCTAATTCAGAAATTTCACTTAAAGCCCTATTATTTATTGCGATTAACTTTTTACCTAATTCTGAACTAATAGTCCCTTTTTTTACAATTGAATTAATTGCAATGATGGATTGGTTTAATTGATTTTTATAATTTTCTATAATTTTATCTGGATATTTAATCTCCATACCATTTGGGTCAATAAATCTTAATGGACTGTTGGCTACGTACGTATATGGACTGATGTTAAAATACTTCTCCACCAGCGGGTCAATATTCATCCATCTACCCAAAGCAGCATCGTAATTCCTAGGACCATAATCATACATGTTTAATCCCAATTCATTTTGCAGTTCTTTCCCGTTGTATTTATACTGGTATGTGTTATAAATAAAAGCATCATTTTTCGCTTATTTTAAACTTGACAATATTTCATCAAATTCTTTTAATTTATCTTCAGTAACATTTAAATATCCAATATTTATTTCTTTGTATTTTATGTTTTTCCAATATTTTCCTTGGCTGTCTATCCCAGATATTGTTAAAATATCTTGCGATGCATTTGATAAAAAACTTTCTTTAATAGATAAAGTATCGCTCATGATATTTTCATAATTTATTGTAGGTACACCTTTTTCATTATTTATATATAATATTGATGAATCAGTATACTTAAATTGTTTTTCTTTCCACTCGCTACCTCCTTCAATTACATTAATTTCATACCCATTAGGAATAACAAAAGTATAATTATAGTTATTCCTATTTAAATTATTATAACCTTTAAATTTTTGAGTTGACATGTTTTTTGTTGACATACAAGACGATATAATCACAACAAAAATAAAAAGTGATTTTTTCATATTATTTGCTATTGATACCATGTAGGTTTAATGTTTTGATTTAATGGTGCTGGAGTTAACATTCTTGGACCTGTTCCTATTTTACTACCAGTACTTAAATTTGATTGAATAATATAATGCGTTCTTTGTGGTAGACCTAATTGTGTTCTTAAATTATTTTCTCTATATACTGCTTGCCATTCATTTCTTTTGCCTCCTTGTTCTAATCTGTCATCCATTGTACCTCTATTCGCATCTAATGCATGAAACATCTCATGTGCCAAATCTGTAGAAGAGCTAGTTCGCATTCCTGAGGTGGTAGGCAATGATGATCCTGATGTATTCCAATATATAGTTCCTCCTGAACCGCCATTAAAATTGAATCCTGATGAGGATAAAGCAGAAAAGAGAAGGTTTTGGTTAGGGTCAGTTTGGATTTGATTTCTATACGCTTTTTGGGTGTCAGATTGACGAAATTCACTTGAACCTTTTTCAATAGTGAAAACATTACTTGAAGATTGAAGTTCTTTAATCATATCGGCACCTTCTTGTCCCTCAGATATCTCAGCAAGAGCATTAGTTACTTTTTTAAGAAATCCTTTTTTCTTCCCTGTATATTCAGAACCATCTTCATTATATAAAGTACCATTTTCATAGAGTAAGGTCTCTTTTCCTCCTAATCCTAAAAATCCTTTCCTATGTGTTACATATAGACTATCTCCTGCAACATCAATATAATAAACAGGATTATTTGCACTATAATTATATGGGTTTCTGTCCATATATTTTTCAGCAAATCTATCAATCTTGGTAAAGCGTCCTATTGCTGGGTCGTAATCTCTCCAACCATAAGCATAGACGTTTTGTCCCAGCTCGGTTTGCAGTTCTTTCCCGTTGTATTTATATTGATTTTTATAACTATATTTTTAGCATACTTCTTAATTTATTACATTCATTCTAATACTCCATACCATTTAATATCTTGTTTCCAATCGATTTTTTTATAATCTATATCTTTATTAGTGAAAATTTGATAAACTTTCATATTATTAATATCCTTAATTATACTTTTTATCTTCAAAATATCTGCTTTAGAAACTCTTTCATCAGCAAATAACATCACATTTATTTTAGAAACATCATCTAATTCAGTATTTGCAATATGTAAATTAATATCTCTTTTTAAATCATCAAAACTTAAAAAAACATTGTCAGATGTCTTTAATATAACCTTATTTTTATCATATAAGGCATATAGAATATAAGCATTCTCTTCATTTAAAACAGGAGTAAGGTTTGATTTAACTGGCAAATTTAAATTTAAAGTTTTATTGAAATAGTCAAAAGCATTATTAATTCTTACAAGTTTTAAAAAATCAATTTCATTTTTGTTTTTTCTTAACAGTAAAGTATCGTTAATTAATACAAAATCATACTTATTATCAGGAGTATTTACTTTTAGACTGCTATAATAAATATTAGATTCATCATTATACCATTTAAAACTATTCGTATCTCCCCATTGCTCTATTACTAAAGAATCATTAAAAAACTCAATATTGATAAGATTGGAGCTATTTATTGAGCTCCAGTTTCCAATCAATTTTCTTTTTTGCTGAGTTGATGAACATCCAAACATTAGCAAAAATAATACACATATATATCTCATCTTATAATTAGTTTTTTGATTGAAAAATTTTGACATATTCATCAATTTTAGCACGCCAATATTTAACATATCTTATTCTTAATTCATTAGTCCTAAAACCAATAAAATTTATATCATATCCTCTTGAACCTTTATACTTTGTAGAAGAGAAACTAACAGCATAATGCCCAGCAGTAAAAGTATCTTGTCCTAAGCCCCATGTTTTAGTATTATCATAAAAATCTTTACCATCTACTTTGCCATGGTAATTATCTTTCTTAGCTTTTAAAACAGACGTATCAGTAGAATAATTTATAAAATAATCTTTACCTCCAGTACCTATAACCTTATAGTCCTTATCAAATTTTACATTCCCCCATAAAAATGATGTGTAATCACCTGTAACTTTATTTACCCCAACCATTGAAATATTAATATTAATTAGATTTTTCCTTAATTCATCAGAATCATTTCCAAAAACAATACTAGCTGCTTCATTTATCATAGAAAATTTCATTACAAGATTATAAGCATCCATTACCGCAGCAAACTTAGGAGTTTTATCGAATAAATAAAATGAAGCACTATTCATTTCAGCATTTTTAAGCACTCCCATAGCAAATTCATAAACATTAACGTTACTATTATTTGATGAAGAATTTGAATTATTATCTTGGTCATTATTTTTATATTGATCAGACCAATGACCTCCATTACGATTTAAAAATTTGCTATGAAAAAAACTATCTGCTCCTGAAGGATCAGAAAAAATTATAGGATTATTATCAAAAGCATTGTAAGGAGAATAATCAAAATGCACAACAGGATCTTGTACTATCCATCTAGCAATAGCAGGGTCATAGTCTCTCATGTCCATGTCATACATATTCAATCCCAGCTCCGTTTGCAGTTCTTTCCCGTTGTATTTATATGCGTAATTAGGTTGAGAATTATCCATATTATATCCTGAATGTTTCAGTCCAAAAGGATAATAATGATTTTCCTCTAGTATCGCAGATACAATATGGTCTTCACATGGTGGTGGATTTTCATCTATTTGTGGTGGACAATATTGTTGCAATTCACGACCTAATCTACCATTTCCATCAATRTCACTATAACTSACYCTWACATTTCCTAAATGATCGGTATAGTTAAACACATAGCTATAATCCCCTTAGTTATATTTTACATAACCTTCCGCATGTGGGAAAAACTCTAATCGACTATTCTTATACTGAAAACCCGATAAATATGTGGTTGTAATTGTTACAGACGAAGGGATAATGTAGTTATTGCTTTCTAATTTATTTTTTCCAGCGTTAAATAATTTATCTTTTGTTTACTAATTAATAATTCCTTTTTCCCTTTAAGTTCCACTAATTCAAAGCCAATTTCAGTATTCTTAAAATTAAAATAAATAAAAAAGCCTAATTTATTATTATTCTTTAAATTTAAAAAATCTTCATGTTTTATATTCTCTTTTAATACATTTACTATTTGTAAATCAATATCATCTAGATTGAACCCCTTTAGGTTCTGTTTAAACAAAACTTTTTTATTTTTTATTTTAAAACAGATTAATGAAGAAATAAAAACTGTGTTCTTATTTACTCCTTCATACATAATCTGGCTAATTACATCATTCGATAGAACGCTTTTAGTTAGGCTATCAATATTATTAAATTTTATCTTGCTATTAAACGACTCACTATCATATTTTATGTGTCTATAGTTATTATTTGATAATAAATCTATAGGTTTTTGTGCATTACATATACTTATTATAAATAAATAAAGTAATAATATATATTTTTTTAAAATCATATTTATTTAGATGGTTAATGAGTTTGTACTCCAGTAGGAGTGATTGATAGACCATTAATTGTAGTGGTGTCTTTTACCCCAGGGGTACTTTTAAGCCATTCTACATTAAAAGATTGATTATTTTTAAATCCAATTCCACTAGTTTTATAATTATTATACTGCATTTTTACATAGCCTCGCGGCATATATATGTTAATTCTATCATCAATTAAGGTTTTAATTTCATTTATCGTTTTTACACCGGTTTCACCAATACCAACGTTGCAAAATGCAAGTATTAAATTGAAACATTACCATAAAAATTGTATCACTAAATCTGAAACATTACCTATCTCTAATTAATTCTTTTAATAATTCGTATTCAGATAAATCAAGGTTTAATTTTTTTGCCGAACTTTCAAACAAATTATAATCTTCCTGTGTTATTTCTTGATCATATTCGTAAATCTGTGTAACTAATGTATTGTAACATAATGAATACTCTCTATTAGATAATAATTCTTTACAATTGATTATATCTTCACTTAATATTAATGAAGAAAATCTATCTAATAAAATTTCTAATATTTTTTTCTTTTTATTATAGAACATAACTTTTATTGTATTGGGAATGCTGTGATTATGTCGTCAACAGTTGTTATTACTTTTATTTTTACACCTTCATATACACCTTCAATTTTATATCTTACTAAATCTCCACTTCTAGTATGTGTTGCTCCAACCCTTCCTGTTTGTTGTATCCAAGGGTTACTTGTAGCCACTTCAGATATTGCATTCATTATCTTTTTATTTCCCCAAGTAACTGGAAACATAGACTTTGCACCTGTTACACCATTCCAAAAAGATTTTATGCTACCTCACCAAGCGTGACCGCCTCCTGTTGCATCTCCAGCTAATATATGAGCTGTTCTAGACCCACTTGCTAGGTTGACATATCTTGCATTTCTTGCTATGTTTTTAGCACGTATTATTTGAACTACCCATGCACCTCCTTGAAATATTTTAACAGCTGCCCACTCTCCTGTAATAAATAAGACTGTTTGACCAAATGCATTACCCGCAGCTTGATTGTCTTCTTCTGTTGGATTGAAAGGGTCTCTACCATTCATAGCCGCATTAAAGCCTCCTCCTGGTACAGAATATCCCATAGCATAACCCTCACCCATTAACTGAGCAGTACTTTTTTTCTTCTTTTTTGGATCAGTATCTCCATTTTCATCAATTTCATTTTCTCCATCCGTAAAAGAACCATTTCCAGTATTTGTCCAAACTGTCCCGCTTTCAGACTGCATTAATCTATTAATAAAAGATTCGGATAACATCCCATCAGGATCAATAAAGAAAACAGGATTATCCATTGCGTAGTTATAAAGAGACCATCTGCGTCCTTGCTCCGCCAGCGGGTCAATGTTCATCCACCTACCTAGGCAGGGTCATAATTTCTCGCCCCATAGTCGTATATGTTAAGCCCTAACTCGTCTTGCAGTTCCTTGCCATTATATTTATACTGGTAATTTGGTTGATTTGTTCCTTCATTGTATCCTGAATGCTTCAGTCCAAAAGGATAATAATGACTTTCTTCTAGTATTGAGTCTGTAAAATAAGTATTGTAAATAGTATATGGATTACCATTTCTGTCATAATGAGTTTCACAACTTTCAACATTTAATTCACCCCCTAAACTACCATTTTTATCTATATCTGAATAACTTACCCTTACGTTTCCTAAATGGTCGGTATAATTAAAAACATAGTTGTAATTGTTTGCTTCATGTTTTACATAGCCCTCAGCATGTGGGAAAAATTGCAATACATTATTTTTGTATTGAAAACCTCCTGCTAAATAATTGGTTTGGGTTATGTTGGTTGCTTCATTCACTATTTTGCTTACTTTTTGCCCTGTTACATTGTAAATATAGATAATAGATATTTTTAATACAAAAAAGCCATCACTAACTTTGATACACAAGGTCGACTTTTTTACCCTTTTCTTCGTTTTAAGGCTTTATATAATACAAAAAGGAACGCAATATTGCGTTCCTTTTCTATGCTTTTCTTTAATTAAACTTTGTTTATCAGTGGATTAACAATTATAAAAAAAGGTATCATTAACTTTGAAACATTACCTGCTTATTCGTGACTTTAAAAATAAACAAGCTTATAAATAAAAAATTATTTTTTGTACCAAAACATATATTTTTATTTTTACTTTTATAACTTTTAAATCATAAAAAAACCACATCGAGTCGATGTGGTTTTTTGTTTCTTTTTTTTAATTATTCCGAATCATTATTTATATTTCCATTCTTTTGCTTATAAACTAATAAAGAAGCTATTTCCTGTATTCCTTTTTTAACTCCAGCATAATAATTATTATTATTAAATTCAGTAATAATATTTAAGTTACTTTTTATAAGTACTTGATGTGTTTTTTCATCTGATGAAATATCAATTTTTTTCATTGATTTACTTATATTAAAAACTATATCATTTGCTAGCACAGAATATGATATTTCCCATTCCTTATTTGAAATATTTTTTGAAGGTATTGTTAAAACTAAAATTTTTATTTTGTTTTTATTTTCTAAATTTTTTAAATATGCATCTAATTCTTTTATTTGTTCATCAGTAAATAATTTTTCTAAATCATTTACATAAAAGGTCTTTTTATATTCTTTGTTTTTCTCCATTTTATCAAAATCAAATTTAATTTCAGGCACTTCATTATTTTCTTCTTTACAAGAAATAAAACTTATAAAAAGAATAGATAGTATTACTTTGATATTTCTCATTTATAGACTAATTTAAACTATTTATATTATGGCTTAAGAACAATAAACTAATCTGATAATTGTTTTAGTTCCTTATCAATCTTAGATATTTCATGTTTAATTTTTATTTTATCTTTATAGGTAATTGCATGGCTGGTTTGTGCTGTTTTATGCATCATTTTAGTTGCAGTATCTATATACACATTAGTAAGGTTTGCTAATAATATTATTCTATCTGATAATCCACTTAACTCACCTAAAATTTCATTATTAACTTCTTCTTGCGTTTTCTGTTTCATTTCAACAGAAATTTTTCTATCACCTATTGCAAGATCTAATTCGTAATTAATAACTACTCCTAACACATTTACTCCTACTTCGTTAGGATTATTAATTAAGTATTCTATTTGTTCATCAGTCATTTTCTTGTATTCAAGAATGTATGATTTTAAAATATAGGCAATTGCACCATTTGAAGTTAAATCTCTCGTTATATTAACATATTTCGTTTTTGTAACTAAAATTTCGTTAGTTTTTTTAAGATCTGATTGTAATTTTTTCTTTTTATTCTCTAGCTCCTTACATCGCTCACAATCTACACTATTACCATTCCCATCAGAAAAACTACCATTATTATTAGTCCAAATTGTACCACTAGCTGAATTATTAAACAAATCCATTATGAATGACTCTGAATCAGAGCCACTTGGGTCGGCATAAAATACAGGGTTGTTATCAAAGGCACTATATGGGGAATAATCAAAATGTACTATTGGATCTGGGTTTACCCAACGAGCAATTACTGGGTCATAATCTCTCATATCCATGTCATACATATTCAGTCCAAGCTCCGTTTGCAGTTCTTTCCCGTTGTATTTATACTGGTAATTAGGTTGAGAATTATCCATATTATATCCTGAATGCTTCAGTCCAAAAGGATAATAATGATTTTCCTCTAATATTGAGCTTGTAAAATACTCTATACAATTTGAAGGTACTCTAGGCTTACAATAGTATTGTAATTCATTTCCTAAACTACCATTTTTATCTATATCTGAATAACTGACTCTTACGTTTCCTAAATGATCAGTATAATTAAAAACATAGCTGTAATTGTTTGCTTCATGTTTTACATAGCCCTCAGCATGTGGGAAAAATTGCAATACATTGTTTTTGTATTGAAAACCTCCTGCTARATAATTGGTTTGGGTTATGTTGGTTGCTTCATTCACTATTTTGCTTACTTTTTGTCCTGTTGCATTGTAAATATAGGTAATAGTATGTTTTTAAAAAATATTTTTAATACAAAAAAGCCATCACTAATTCTGATATACGAGGTCTTAATTTTTACCATTTTCTTCGTTTTAAGGCTTTATATAACAGGAAAAGGAACGCAATATTGCGTTCCTTTTCTATCCTTTTCTTTAATTAAACTTTGTTTATCAGTGGATTAACAATTATAAAAAACAGATGTCACTAACTTTGAAACATTACCCTATTAAATTCTTCTTATCTTTCAAAAACTATACCTCCGTCTATAGTAACTTCTGTGATATCATTCCCGTTTAATATAAATGTTAAAGAAGTTATATCCTTAATTTTATTATTGTTAATTTGGATAGAATTATTTTTTAATTTATCTAAATCAATTTCATCTAAATATGTAATCACTTCTAAAAAAACCAATTTTTCACCTACACCTGAAAAAGTTAATATTTTTTTACTTTTCCGTCCTTTTGACAAACCCTCTAATTCAATATTTTTTTTATTCAAAAATTCTTTATTAATTTTTTTTTGTAATGATTCAAATTTTTCATTTGTTAGGTCTATTTTTTTCAATACATTATTTTTGTTTTTATAGGTTTTTTCATCAATTTCATAATTATTAGCTATATAATTGTTAAAAGCAAAAGAACCGAAATAAGGATTAACTATATAGGAACTATTTTCAAGAGAAGAATCATTTTTAATAACGTCTTTAATACATTTATTCAAGATGCTTTTCTCTCTATTTGTAAGTTTACCTTCTTGATTTTTACAATTAATAAAAATCGCAAAGAATATAAATAAATAATATTTTAATTTCATCCTTTAGGCTTTTTGTTTGGTGTTTTAAATATCTTTTTGTTGCCGTCTTTTTCAAAATATAATGATCCTGATGCTGTGTAATACTTTACCCTTGTTGGTAAGTCCATTTCTTTTCTAAAAGCGTTAACTTTTTTTACAACATATTCTTCATTTGAAAACCTACCATAACTTTTATTTGATTCATCTTCCTTTGATTTAAAAAAGTCTGCACCATCTTTAGTGTGTAAAGTTTCATGAAAAAATGCCATTCCAACACTTATAGCCTTTGGGTCAAAACCATTTTCCATTGCACCAGATTGCATACCATTAATTTCGGACGCATCAAGATATACTCTTCCATCAATAAATGCTTGTGTACTTGTCTTTGTACCAAAAACTTCAATATTAGTATCTTTACCTAGTAAATGATCTACATATTTAGCACCCTCAGACCCGTTACCTTCTCCACTTGCTTCTAAATATGATTTACCATCTTTTTTCTCGTGAACACTAATAGTTTTTCCTGATATTTCAGATAAGCTAATCATCATTTGAATCAATAACCATCCAGAATCATTGGAGTCATTTTTATTCATTTTATCATTGACTAAATCTGTAACATCTACATTTTTACCATCTGGATCTATAAAGAAAACAGGATTATTTAAAGCATAAGTATATGGTGATTTATCATAATATTTCTCCGCCAGCGGGTCAATATTCATCCATCTACCTAAAGCAGGGTCGTAGTTTCTTGCACCGTAGTCGTATAAGTTTAAAGAAAGCTCACTTTGAAACTCTTTTCCGTTATATTTATATGCGTAATTAGTTTGAGAATTATTCATATTATATCCTGAATGTTTTAACCCAAAAGGATAATAATGATTTTCCTCTAGTATCGCAGATACAATATGGTCTTCACAT
>NZ_JYGZ01000003.1:176099-176881 GCF_000967805.1 Flavobacterium sp. 316 | reverse complement strand
TTTTGGGTAATAAGCTGTTCTGGCAGACTGTTTATTTGCTGTTTGTGTTGGGTTAAACGATCTTGTGGGGAATAGCTAAAACGATCGGTAACCGTTAGTACTGTAGCATTAGTGTCGTATTTATGAGTGGTAACGGTATATTCGGTTTTTCCAGCCCAATCGAGTTTAGAATCTACTTGTGTAAATCCACCTAAATGGTTACTAGTATAGGAACGTACTGGTCTATAACGATCATCGTATAAAGTATAGCTGGTTTCTACTCCATTTGGGTTGGTATTGTTCATCACTCTCACCCATGAACCGGTTGGTAAGCCTTTCACATTGGTAGCWATRGTCTGGCCTTCCACTTGCGTCGGTACAGGGTTTGGAACACCTAAAAGGGTGTAATTATCATAATAATTTTTGGTTAAAATAAGGTCATCTCCAGCGAAAGCGAAAGGGTTACTTCCAGTGTTTATACTATTTTGTTTTGCGGCTCTTTCAGATGCCGTAACAGTCATTTGTTTCCAACCCRTTTGGRTYACTCTTCCAAAAACATCATATTCCGTTATCATCCAGCCTACGATTGTTCCRCCATCAGGTATAAAAGCAGGTCCGGTAGCTACAGGTCGGTCTAGTTTGTCATAAACAATAAATTCCCATTGTTTACCCGGTARTTTCTTTTCTACTAATCGGTTGCGATGGTCGTATTTGTATTGATAGCCTAGATTATCCAAGTTAGCCTGATTGGCAATGCCTTCTGCTAATGGTGGAATCACATAGGTAAGATTACCAAATTGATC
>NZ_JYGZ01000003.1:175779-175862 GCF_000967805.1 Flavobacterium sp. 316 | reverse complement strand
TCGTATTCCAATTTTATTTCTTTGCCTTGTCCCATTGCCCAAGGATCACCTGGAGCAGCTTGTTTGAACACTCGGTTTAGTGG
>NZ_JYGZ01000003.1:29865-174713 GCF_000967805.1 Flavobacterium sp. 316 | reverse complement strand
CTTGATTACTTTGTTCATGGGCATAAGAATATTTGGTTTCTAACGTTTCATTATCAGAGTTAGTAGTAGATTCTCTACTTAATTGTAGATGGCTAAGATTATCATAATAATAGTTTTTTGTTGTTTCAATAGGATTATTGCCATTCTCATCATAAACCGTTTCAATGGTATTGTCTAAATAGCTCCAATTGGTTTTTATATCATAAATCTTAATTGATAGATTAGCTAAATTTTCAATATTATACCCTGAATACGAAGCCAATAAATCAAAATTCTTGCGACAAGAATATATTTTTTTTGCAGCAGGTGTTCTAGGGTCTAGGATATAATTATATACAACTTCACCAATTTTAGTCAGAGCTCCATTCTTATTTGAATAAGTAATATTTTTTTCTTCATTTGTATTATCCCAAGCAGAATTATTTGTAGGGCAATATTTAATATCAGATCCCATGATTAAATTTCCTTGTGTGTTCTTTTTGAATTTATAAAAATGCTCTACAGCTCCATTTTCAAAATGATCTCCACCTATACTCTCAATTACTTTGGTATAATAAATATGGTTCCCCTCAGGATCAAACAGCTCCATTAAACTACTAGAAGTTATCAATCCTATTTGGTAGTCTCTATAGGAAACAAATCCTCCTGGATGATTTGGATCTCCACAATCAACTCTTCTAGTCTGAATCTCAAAATAAGAAGGATCTAACTTTACAGTTTTCCCTGAAGAAGTTGTCAAATCAGAAACGGATGTTGTATAATAATATTTTTTTTGATTTTTAATTGTTCCATTATACTCACTATCTATTGTTTTTTTAACTCTTAACCCTCCTGTAAGCATATTAGTTTGTATTACTGTAGGTTCTGTAACATAGTATTTTATATCGCAAAATGATCTCGTACAAGGACGTGTGGCAGAAACTGAAAACTTACAAGGTGTATTGGCTTCAACTTTAACATAAAGTGTTATTGTACTACCTGTTAAAATATGAGAAGTTCCTACTGATGAATAATTTCCATAAGCATCTATTTTAAGTAATGGAAGTGCTTGATTTGTCAAAGAGTCTCTAACTTCTATATTTCCATAATGTCTATTAACATTATGATTGGAAGGACAGTTATCCGAATCAAATAAACTTCTTCCTAAAATTTTGATATATTGAATATTAGGAACTGTAATAACTGTTTCAACAGTTTCTTCATTGGGTAAAAAACGAGCTGTAATTCTTCTACTGGATTCAGAAGGATAAATCGTTTTATTCCCATAATAGGTATTGGGTTCATATTCGATTTGAGTATACCCTTTAGTTGGATAAACTATTTTATTCAACATCCCTTTAGCAGTATAAATAGTATCAATTTCTTTATTAGCACCTCCATAACTTATGTTTTCAAAACCATACCCTTTAATACCTGATGGAACAATAGCTGTATTTGATTTACCATTATAATACCCCCATAAATCCTGTTTAAAAGAAAGCCTTTCAGGGAGTGCTTCTTTATCTATATATTCAAAACGATATTTTTTGGCAGGGTCTAAAAACGATATTTCATCTAAAAAGACTCTTTTGTTTGTGGTAACAGTATAATTAAAGTTAATAGTTTCAACAATTAGATTGTCATCATTTTTTATAGAAATATTGGTAATTTTTTCTAAACCTAAAACATCAGTATCATTGTTTATATAGCTGATTATAATTGTTCCGTTTTTAGGATTATTGCTAGATATTTGAGTTATTTTTTTGGCTTGAATAGCTAAATAGTCTTCATAAATACTACTTAAACGAGGAAGTCTAGATAAGGGAAGATTAGGACAACCTGTATTATCTGTATATCCTCCAACTGGAGAAAAACTCAGTGTTTGAGATTTTGAAGTAATATATTCATAAAAAGAATCTCCGTAAGTAAAATAAATTTCATCCCCATTAGGATGCACTATTTTAGTCATATACCATGCTGTAATACTCGCACTAGGTTCAGAATGACCAGAACCCAACGTATTTCTTAAAGAAGTTTCTGTTGCCTGAAAAAAATAAATTAATCCATCTGGTGTTATAGCCTTAAACCCATTTACTCCTAAATGTTCAATTTTTATTTTATTATCTCGAAGCATGATAATTTCATTTTGATAAAAGATAAACTGTCCCGAATTTCCATTAAAATTAAAACTGTATAGATCTGGTTCACTATCGGCTGTTTCTGAAGCAATAGATAAATAATAATCATAACGAGCTTGACTATCTCCCGCTAAAACAGCACTATTGGGAAATAATGTAGAAGGACTATCCTTTCTATCCCTGATAGTTCTATTTATCATTCCTCCAATATTAATATTCCATCCTAAACCTACATTTCCTGAAACATCATCTACTTTTATTCCATTTTTTCCATAAAATAAATTGATGGGTAATTGTATGTTTTTTGTTTTATATGTTAATAAAGGAATACTACTATTTGGAGTACCTGTAACTAATCCTATAGGCATATTCCCATATTTCCCTAGTTCATACGCAACTGGTGATGGAGGAACTATATTAGGGAGATATTTTTGAGATTCTTCATTCTGTTGTCCAAACCCTAAAGCACTTATCAATACAATAGTTAGCAGTTTTATTATTCTCATGGTGTATCGTTTTGTTTTCAATTCTTTATTTTTTAATCACCTTCACACTNTTTGCCCAAACCCTAAAGCACTTATCAATACAATAGTTAGCAGTTTTGTTATTCTCATGGTGTATCGTTTTGTTTTCAATTCTTTATTTTTTAATCACCTTCACACTGCCGTGTTGGGTATTGGTTCTAATTTCWATAAGGTAAATYCCTTGTGGTAAARCGCTAAGCTCCATAGGAATGGTTTTATCTCCTGTAATTTCCATACTTTGCAAGCTTCTTCCGTTTAAATCATATAGGGTAGCAGTTCCTTTTTCATAGTCAAAGTTGACAATCACATTGGTAAAATGTATAGCCGGATTTGGCATGGCTTCTACCGTGATTCGTGCTTTTTCCTCTCGCTCTTTATCGCGTAATTTCACCACCCAAAAATCATAGCCGCCTTTTACCGAATTTTTATCTCTAGAAACACTACCTTTTGATGTACCCGCTAACAAATAACCACCATCTCGGGTTTCAAGTAGTTTTTTCATCACTTCTTCACCTTTGCTTCCTACGGTTTGCGTCCAGATTTCTTCCCCTTTTGCATTGATCTTTAATGCAATATAATCGTTAATRCCTTCTTTGTCCGATTGCAGGCTTTTCACTTTTAACTTTTGACTTTTCACTTGTGCTTCACTCTGTGCATAACCCCCTATTAAGTAGCTYCCATCCGGATTTTCTACAATAGAGGTTAAAATATCAAYCTTCCCATAATTGTAGGTTTCTTGCCAATCGATATTCCCTGTTTTGTCTAGTTTTAACACCCAAAAATCAGTACCTTCTTTGTTGGTTTTTGATTTGGAATTAGTCGCACCAGAATTAGAATTACCACCCACAATATAACCACCATCTGTAGTCTGAGATAGCGCAAATAAATGATCATCTTGATCGCCACCCAGTGTACGTTGCCATTCGATAACACCTTCTTCATCTAGTTTTACAATCCAGTAATCACCTAGTCCAAAGTTGCTCTCGGTTTTATCCCCTGAAATAGGAGAATTAGAATAACCACCCAAAATATAACCACCATCTATAGTTTGTGAAATACTTTTTAGTTCGTCTACATATTTACCCCCTAAGGTTTTTTGCCAAAGTACTTTCCCATCTTTGTCTAATTTCACTACCCAATAATCCAGATTCCCTCTACTATCTTCACTTTTGCCATACACATCATCAACTCCCTTTTCATCTTTACCCGATTYATCTGAACTCGATGTACCGCCTAAAATATRACCMCCKTCTTTTGTAGGTGCAATACTCAAAAGACGCTCCATACCATTACCACCTATGGTTTTTTGCCACATTTCTTGTCCTTTAGCATTGAGCTTTATAACCCAAAAATCTTCTTGTCCTTTGCACACTTCCTTCTTATCAAGTCCTTTATCAGAAGCAGAAGTACCCCCTAAAATAAAGCCACCATCATGAGTAATAGCAATACTCTGTAGCAGATCAACTCCCGTTCCTCCAAAACTTTTTTGCCAATCCAGATTCCCATGCTCATCCATTTTCCAAAGCCAATAATCCAAATCGCCCTTGTTTTTATCCTCTTTATTCCCGTTTTTTCCAGAAATAGAACTTCCTGCTAAAATAAAGCCATAATCTGGCGTTGCAATAGCATCATACAGATATTCAGCATGTTTTCCTCCGTAAGATTTTTCCCAAAGAATGTCTTGGGCAAACACTAAGGGTGAGGCAATAGTCATTGCCAGCACACCTAATTTTAATTTTATATGCATAAGTGAGTAGTTGTTAGTAAATTGTAAAGGTCAAAGCTAGTTTTTAAAAAGATACCGGTCAATACGTATAAATACGTATTTTTCAATGTTTTTTGTACGTATAAATACGTACTTTTTAACTGTTCTATACTTTTTATACGATTAATCGTATAAAAAAGTTACAAAGACCRTGCCTTTTTTTTATCTTTTTTTTAATAAYCTTATTCTTATAGAGTATCAAAAWGTAAAAAAGGTTGCGTCAAATGTTATTTTTTTTAAAAATAGTTAGAATAATACAATGAAGCATCCTTTTTTTTAAAGTAGTACACGGAATTCATGAATTCCGTGTTGTTTTTATGTTGTGATTTTTATTTTTAAAATAAAAAAAATCACAAGAATAAATGGAGGGTTGTTAGAGTGTTTTTAATTTATTTTAGAAAACCTACTACTCCATATTAAAGGTTACTTAAAGGTTAGGATAAAGGGAGGATAGTGTATAGAAACAGTATGTAAGTAGTTTATAAGAAGAAAATAATCTTAGCAACATTAAAATCAAAAAAACCTGCAAATAAATTATTTACAGGGTTTTGTATAAATAAAGTAACCATTCACTAATTACTTGTCACTTTTTACTATAAAAACTACAAATCAAATTGTATTAACCAAACGAAGAATCATTGTATAGAGTAAAATAAACAGATTAAGGAATTGTACTTGTATAGTTATTTTAGGACGAGTCAAAAACGAGTCAAAGACGGTGATACTCCCTATATACTCCCTATATACTCCCTATCAACCCCGTATATACCCCTTATCAAAGTAGTAGTTGTGGTACCCCATGGCTTATTTTCTTTTGTGGTTTTTAGTAAAAAAACAAGAGTAGAAAGAAATAGAATAAGAAGAAAACCATAATGAAATATCTTTTTAAATCAACTCATTTTTTAATAATCAATCATAACGACTCTTTGATTTAATAAAGGAAAAAGAGTTGAGTTTAAAACAAGCACAAGAGCCACCAAAAAAGGGGAATACTTTCAACCCAGAAACTAGTGTAGTATTTATTCCTCTTAGTAGAAGCAAAAAAAGAAAATAGGCAAATAATAATTGCAATTGAGAGTGTAGTTAATAAATTTTGAATTGTAATATCAGGTTTTGCAAAATCCAAAGACACAAAGATGAATGATAGCAAATAAGTTAAAATTTTGGTTTTATGCATTCCTAGTTGTTGTGGAATAGTTTTTAAATGCCAATGATCTACTTTTAAATCAATAATTTCAAAAATAAGCATTAATAAAATAATAAAAATAAAGCGTTGAATACATTTTAAAATTACAATAATGTTCCAATCATAGTCTGCATTAATAACAGGCAGAATAACAGTGACGCCTACCCATGCAATGGCAACTAAATAGATTTTTATACCACTCCAGTTGCGCATATTACCTCTGTTTGGAATAAAAGGTAAAGTATATAAAATAGTAATAAAGAGAGCAATAAACCCCACAAATTTCGTTTGAGAATGCAATTCTAAAAAGTAATAAAAAGCAGCAAAAAAGGAAAGGATACTCAACGCTATAATAGCTTTTAAACGGAAAGTAAGTTTTATTTTCTTTATGCGCGCTAATTCATCATATTTTATAAAATTATAACCCACAATAGTACCAAAAAAACCAAAATGAGTAACAGCTTCATCATAAGGAATGTCTAATTTTAGAAAGGTAATTCTTATCAAAGCATATAGTGCTATAGCTACATGTAGGCTACTTTCAATATAAAAATCAACAAGGTTTTTAAAAATACGCATATAACAAAAATAAGGAATGTGTTAATAACAATGGCAATTAGTTCATAAAATCACAAAAATTAGCTTTTTAAAAAGAAAATATTACAAGATTAATAATTACTTTTGTTGCCCAATAACAACACACACAAATTATACCTATTTTTTAAGGATATGAGAACAGATGCATTCGCTTTGAGACATATAGGTCCTCGTGAAAATGACCTAGAAAAAATGTTTTCAACTGTAGGAGTTGAAAATATGGAACAACTTATTTATGAAACTATTCCAGACGATATTCGATTACAATCTAATCTAGATTTAGATGCTGCTATGACAGAATATGAATATTTAAATCATATTCAAGAATTAGGAAAGAAAAATAAAGTATTTACCTCTTACATTGGACTAGGATATCACCCTACAATTGTACCTGCTGTTATTCAAAGAAATATTTTTGAAAACCCAGGATGGTACACTGCTTATACACCATATCAGGCAGAAATTGCACAAGGACGTTTAGAAGCCATTTTAAATTTTCAAACTACAGTTATTGAATTAACAGGAATGGAAATTGCAAACGCATCACTGTTGGACGAAAGTACAGCAGCAGCAGAGGCAATGGCTTTATTGTTTGATGTGCGTACACGTGATCAAAAGAAAAACAATGTTAATAAATTCTTCGTTTCAGAAGAAATATTACCACAAACACTATCATTATTACAAACACGTTCTACTCCTATAGGGGTTGAATTAGTTATAGGTAATCATGAAACATTTGACTTTTCAACAGACTTTTTTGGAGCTATTTTGCAATATCCAGGAAAATATGGACAAGTAAATGATTATACTAATTTTATTGCAAAAGCAAATGCTAACGATATTAAAGTAGGAGTTGCTGCCGATATTTTATCATTAGTAAAATTAACACCTCCTGGAGAAATGGGAGCTGCTGTAGTAGTAGGAACAACACAACGTTTTGGTATACCAATGGGTTATGGAGGCCCTCATGCTGCTTTCTTCGCTACAAAAGAAGAATACAAACGTAGTATGCCAGGAAGAATTATCGGAGTATCACAAGATGCAAATGGTAATCGTGCTTTGCGTATGGCATTACAAACACGTGAACAACATATTAAGCGTGAGAAAGCAACGTCAAATATTTGTACAGCTCAAGTATTACTAGCTGTTATGGCAGGTATGTATGCTGTCTATCACGGACCAAAAGGATTGAAATATATTGCTTCAAAAGTGCACGCTTCGGCCGTTACAGCTGCTGAAGCTTTAAACAAAATAGGAGTATATCAAACGAATACTTCTTTCTTTGATACAATTGTTGTAAAAGCAGACGCTGAAAAAGTAAGAACAATTGCAGAGAAAAATGAAGTAAACTTCTATTATATTGATAATGAAACAATATCAATATCTTTCAATGAGACAACTTCATTACAAGATATTAATAAAGTAATTGCCATTTTCGCAGAAGCTGTTGGCAAAGAAACAACTAAAGTAACAGCATTAACAACAGAAAATAATTTTCCGACTTTGCTAGAAAGAAAGTCAGAATTTTTGCAACATGAGGTTTTCAATAACCATCATTCTGAAAGTCAGTTAATGCGTTATATTAAAAAATTAGAACGTAAAGATTTATCGTTAAACCACTCTATGATTTCTTTAGGTTCTTGTACAATGAAGCTAAATGCTGCTGCTGAAATGTTACCATTGTCTATGGCAAACTGGAACAGTATTCATCCGTTTGCACCTATTGAGCAAGCAGAAGGATACCAAATTGTACTTAAAAAATTAGAACAACAATTAAACGTAATAACAGGTTTTCAAGGAACAACACTACAACCTAATTCTGGAGCACAAGGAGAATATGCAGGGCTAATGGCTATTAGAGCATATCATATTTCAAATGGAAATGCACACAGAAACGTTTGTTTAATTCCAGCTTCTGCACACGGAACAAACCCTGCTTCTGCTGCTATGGCAGGAATGAAGATTATTGTTACAAAAACAACTGAAAAAGGAAACATTGATGTTGAAGATTTAAGAGCAAAAGCAATAGAGCATGCAGCTGATCTTTCTTGTCTAATGGTTACTTATCCATCAACACACGGTGTTTTTGAAAGTACAATAAAAGAAGTTACAAAAATTATTCACGATAATGGTGGGTTAGTATATATGGATGGAGCAAATATGAATGCTCAAGTTGGACTAACAAATCCAGCAACAATTGGTGCAGATGTTTGTCACTTAAACTTACATAAAACATTTGCTATTCCTCATGGTGGCGGTGGACCAGGTGTAGGACCTATTTGTGTAAACGATAAATTAGTACCGTTTTTACCATCAAATCCAATTATTAAAGTAGGAGGAGAGCAAGCTATTACAGCGATTTCTGCAGCTCCTTATGGTTCGGCATTAGTTTGTTTAATTTCTTATGGATACATTAGTATGCTAGGTTCTGAAGGATTAACAAATGCTACAAAACATGCTATTTTAAATGCAAATTATATGAAAGCACGCTTAGAAGAACATTACCCTGTATTATATTCAGGAGAAATGGGACGTGCTGCTCATGAGATGATTTTGGATTGTCGCGGATTTAAAGTAAAAGGAATTGAAGTAACAGATATTGCAAAACGATTAATGGATTATGGATTTCATGCTCCTACTGTTTCTTTTCCAGTGGCAGGAACATTAATGATTGAACCAACAGAGAGTGAAGATATCGCAGAATTAGATCGTTTTTGTGATGCAATGATTTCTATTCGTAAAGAAATTGAAGCTGCTACAGCAGAAGAACCAAATAATGAATTGAAAAACGCACCTCATACATTAGCCATGTTAACAGCTAATACATGGGAATTACCATATTCAAGAGAAAAAGCGGCTTACCCATTAGAATATGTTGCTGAAAATAAATTTTGGCCAAGCGTACGTCGTGTAGATGATACGTATGGAGATAGAAACTTAGTTTGTAGTTGTGCTCCCATTGAAGCATATATATAATAAAGTAATTAGTTTTTAACTAGCACATAAAAAGGTTTCGATTTTTAATCGAAGCCTTTTTCTATTTATTCCTGTTTATAGGAAGGAAGCTTGTAAGTATACTTTATTAAATAATAGATAAATGTATTTGAGGGTCTTGTTTCATATTGACTCACATTTATAGATGAAGGATTACTTTCACTCGTAGGTATGCCAGTATAACTATTTATAACTGCTGCAAAAGCAGGTCCTTTATCTCCAGGAGTTGCCCCAGTGGGTTCGTTGTAGGTGTGTTGGTGTGTTTGTAATGCATCTTTTTGTGTAGAACCTACACCATTAGAATCTCCATTTGGAGCTTTAGTTCTCTCCTCAACACTTCCAGAAGTTGTACCAACACCTCTTAAAAACTGTCCTTGTAAGTCTGGAAGGTTAAAAGTATCTCCAGAGCCACCATATAAGTAACCTAATGCTGAAAATAATTCAGGATATTCACTAGAGTTTAATGCAGAACCATCGCACAACATCCAGCCATATGCTTCTATGGGACTGGTAACATATAAAGTTTCAACAGCTTCTTTTTTATATTTTTCAATATTACCAGCAAAAGCTATAATACTGCCTACTGGACTGGTTGTGTTTGTTAATGTAAAATTTGGATTATTCATATATTTTATAGTTTTAACTTATTTTGTAATATTTGCATAGAAGTAGGTACTAGAACCTCCCAAGTGTCTATTGTTTCCTCCTTTTGATAATTATGATGAAATGTCTTTTTGAGTTCATATATAACTGATAATTGGTCTGGACTATTTTCAGAACTATCATCAAAGCAAGGGCATAAATCATCTTGTATAGACCACACAATACCTGTTTTTAAATAATATAAAAAGCTATAATTAAAAGCAGGAGTAACAGGAATAACTACACAAGCATAAGAAGCTTTGAGAAATGCCGAAAAATATTCAGGGGAAAGAGAAGAAACGGCAAATAGATTACTCTGATTGTCATATTCATCTAAAAAGCTATACGACATTTCATTCCATTCTAATGTGGTAGCAATATATTGTAAATCTTCAGGCTGATTATATTGCATAGAAGGATTTGAAGTAGTATTAATAAGGCTAGAAGATAAACCATTTACGGCAAGTGCATTTTCTAATAATTGTTTCTTAATACTTTTTTCTAATTCTAGTTTTACAAGTAATCTTTCAGTTAATGGATTAACAATTTCTTTCTTTTGAAGTGTAGGATTTATTTTTTCATTATAATGTGTAATTTCAAGAGTATAAGCCTCATATAATGCTTGGTATACTTCTATTTGCCAAGCTAATATAGTTTGCGAACTAGGATTACAAGTAACTTCCACCGACATTTGAAAATTAAGTTCGGATGATGTAGTTGTCATTTCAATAGTTGGACTATATACAACGCCTATACTAATAGTATTTTGCTCATTATTTAAATTAGGAAATGAAATAGTATTGGTCAATCCTTCTGAACGATTTAAAGTAAAGGTGTTTTGTCCTATAAAGCCAGTTACGGTTGCTTCTGCTTCTCCTGCTCCGAAGGCATAATCTATACTAGCTTTACTAGCCCAATAGCCATGAGGTAAAGAGATTAATTTTGATTGCGAAAGTGTTAAAACATCTGAAACTATAATTGGTTCTTGAGGATATAATGGAAACTTTTTCAGATTGTAGAACTGACATAGTTCTAGATAATTATCGACTGTTACGTCTTCATATTTAGTAATGTTAAAATCGGTTAATGATTTTGGTTCTTCTAAATCAATGCCTCCTAAAGTTTCTGTTTGTTGAATAAAACTACTAGCAGGATTAGGAATAATAAATCTAAAAAGCATTCGATTACCATAGTTGATTACTTTAGCTTGGTAAATTTTGTTTAGCCAACTATAAACACCATAAGCAGGTTCATTACTTTTCGAATTATCAAGATAACTAATTGCAGTATCTTCTTTTTCTTTTAATTCGGTATGTGCTCTTACTTTATTTATCCTTTCCGTTAATCGTTGAGTTGTTTTACTTAATACTTTTTTAGCAAAAGAAGCAATTTGTTTTTTGTCAGGTGTTTGTGTGGTATATGATTTTGTGAAAGAACCTTTTATTGTAATATTTGTAGGAGGACCATAAGAAGATACTAATCCAGGATCTGGGTAAGTGGTTGTTTCTGTAGTTTCAGCAATAGCATTCCATAGTTCTTCATTAAAATCATTATTTTGTTCCTGACTTTTAGTAATTGATGTGCTCGTCGAAGAAGTTTTAGTGACTTCTTTATTTATGATGCGATCTAGTTTTCGGTTAATTAACTTCCTTTTTTCTCCAGGCATAATACTTGTAATACTGGCTATTTCTCCTAATTCATGTCGAAGTAATTTATATTTAACTAGTTGTAGATTTCCAATTGCATACGGAGTAATAGACGTTGTTTCAGAAGAAAGAGGCTCATAAGGTGGTAATGGAAATATATCTTTATAAAGAATAATAGTTGCTTCAAATAAATTTTTAAGTACTATTTCATCTAGAAGAATAATAGATTTTTCAGCATCTAAGTTGTTAAAGATGGTTTCAATGAAGTTACAAAAAGTAAGTGTTTGAATAATTTCTTTTAAATTATGATTTTGATATCCCATTTCTATGACTAATGCAAAATAAGATTCCCATAGATGTTCTTTTTCAATTAAATAATCATAACTTTTTAAATAGGATGTAATATTTTCAATACTATCATCTAAAAATGAAGGAATAATAAGAATAGCTTCTGTAAATTTTCTATGCTTTTTATAGTCGTTGTATAAAGGTAAAAAAAGACGAATATGATTATTGATTAATGCTACACTTTTTACATAATCGGGATTTGTTTCTATAAAGGATATAGCGGCTTCTTGCATTCCAGTTCTATCACCAGCCTTTTTAAGATCAATTAGTTCGTTGATAAATGTAGAAGATATAGGAGGATCAGTTTCGGGAACAGTATAAGTGAAGAAGTTTATTTCTTCTTGAATTTCATTAATTGTAGGCCAACCGGAAGCATAGATATAAGGAAATAAATCAGAATATCCATTTGCTGTTGTAGGACTATTAACTATTGGTATTCCTGTATTTTCGTTATCTGTAGTGTCTGGAATGTCAATAATGATTATTTTCTCTTTTCCAAGTAAAAAACTGATTAAGAATCCTTCTGTGTGCCATATATAATTTTCTTTTTCACTTATGTAATAATAAAAATCTGCAAATACTCCATGAGTGTGATTTGAATCTATTCCAATGAATTTTTTCAGTTCTAATGTTCCTTTTATTGTAATACCATTAGGGAAAGTATGGTGAATTTTACAAGGCTTGAAGAATGTTATATTTCCTGGATTATAATAATATTCACTGTCTTTTTTCCAATAAATTTTTATCGATATTTCATAATCAGAATCTGTTTCCCAAGAAGGAAATTGAAAATAAATGATTAGATTATCATCAAACTGAGATATAATCCGATCTTCCCATATTTTTGTTTCTACAGTCATAGTTCAATAGATTTAACATTTTTAAATTCAAATGAAATAACCATATAAAATGGTTTTTAAAATTACAATAAGGTGTTGTTTTGAATAGTTAGTTTTCATTGCAATCTTAAAATAAACAAGTATATATTGCAATGAAAACGGTTTTTAGATAGGGATATATTAACAAGAATTTTGATGACTAATGATTTTTGATTTAACCCAAATTACGCATTAGACTTTGTTATGAGAGAAATAGATGCAAAATAGTTGAGAAGCACAGAAGTTTTGACTCACAAATGTAGCATTAGCTACATTGAGGACGTAAAACTGAGTACTGAAGTAAATATAAAGCAGCTATTTTTCGTAATAGAATTCAAATGCTTAATTTGGGTTTAAAATGGAATCCCTAAATTCAATATTGTATTTGCCAGATATACAATCATATCATAATACCAATCAGTAGCCTTGTTTTTCGATAATAATCTAATTTCATTAACTTCTCTTAATGCTTGCCATAGTTGAACCTGACCTAGTTCATCATCTAATGGACAAAAGGGATATGCCTCAAAAATTTGAGTATAGTTTTTTATTTTGTTGTAATGTATATTTTCTCTTGCTTGGCTTGCTTGATTAAAGTTTGTACTAACAATTATTGCTTGAATTTGTCTTAAATCATCTAAACTCATTTCCAAATAAAGTGTATAGTATTTATCTGGGATTGTTTCTAAAAGCCCTAATAAAATGGTATAGGTTTCCCCATTGATAGACATACTAGAAAGTGTAGCTAATGATTGTGGTTGATTTAAAGGGTAATAATTAAAAGAAATACTGTTTCCGCATTCCTCAGTATATTCTCTTAAGCAACTTTTAAAAGGTTCTTCTTCTTGGTTAACTGCTCCTCCAGGAAAAGCAAATAATCCTCCTCCATTTTTGATAGGTATTCCATTAGGTGGATAAATAAAACCACCAGTACCTACTGCGTCATGAAAAAAGAAACCTTCTTCTCTTTTTTCAAAGATTAGAAAATAACCTTCTTGTGAATATAAAATAGTATAGCATTGCATAATAATAGTGTTTGTTTATTGTTTGTTTTTACCATGATTCAATTTTTTGAACCTTTAATTGATTTACAAGGTTGTTTTTCTTATTGTTTTCTACCGATAGATATATGTTTTTTATACCAATAAAATCAAAATCTAAAGATGAAATACTTTGATTTTCTAATGTAGAACTAGCCACTTTTTGATTAAGACTTTGATTCAATACAGATATAATTGTATTTAGTTGTAATTGCGTCTGTTTTTTATTAAAATATTCTTGTGCAACAAGAAAATGACCTCTATAAATTTGTACTCCTATGAAAGCGTTTCCCTTTATCTGTTCAAAATTTATAATTTGATGCCCATTTAAAAAGTTTTGATTAAAAGAAACTTTACCCTCTTTTGATAGAATGTATTTACTTTTTGTTAAACAGTTTACAGGCCTCAATGCATAGGTAGATGTTGTACTTCCATTTGATTTAATTAATCTAAAATTGAGATCCCAAAGAATACGAAAAGAATGAGACCAACCATGCTGACACTCTTGAATGGAATTAAAAATAGTAGCCAAATATTTTTCACTATTTAGAGTGTTCTTTTGAAAAAAAATAATTTTAAAATTTTTAAATAAAGGAGATAAATTTGTGAAATATACATTGGTAAACATGGCTATTTGAAATTAATTATTTACCGTTAACTATTATAGAATCAGTGCCTTCTATGTATGTTTCTTCAATTTTCATAATAAAGCCTAATTCTTCTCTTTTTTCATTTTCTGCACCATATTTGAATTCAATATTAACAAAAAGTCCAGCTACATTTGAGTTGAGTTCTACATTACCTAGTTTAGTTGTATCAATACCAGTAATGGTAAAATTTGAATTAGGTTCGGAAGGACTAACATTTGTGTTTTCAGGTATAGGAATAGTATACCAAGTGTTTGCTTCGGATAGTGATACATAGCTTGAAACACCATTGATGTCGTAAGTGTAATCTGCAATTTCTAAATCTACAGAAGTTAATGACTGTGTGCTAGATTCATCAACAGGAACATTATAGTTTGCTTTTGCAGTTATTTTTATTCCATTATAAGGAGGAGTGTTATTGTCTTTTCCTGTATTCCAATCGCCAGAATACCAAGTTTTTTCATTTAAATCGTCCATAATTTAATTTTTTAAGTAGATAGATAGAAAGAGGCACAGCACAAAATATGCTGTGTCTCTTTTACTATAGAATTATACATTTATATTTGCCAAAGTAAAGTCAAAAGCTGTAGAACCTACTCCTGGTCCACCACCTGTCATTATAATATCAGCACTAAAAATTCCAGCTAAATTGATTTCAGTATTAATTTGTGAAATAATAGCAGAGTTCATTACTTCTCCTTCTTCAACCTGAGAAACGACTCCAATAAAAATTTTAGGTTGGAATTCAAAGACTGCTTTTTGACCAGGTGCAATACTCGTTTTTGTAGCTAAAAGTTTTCCATCTCTATAACAGTTTCCATTTATTGCGCCTGTTAGTAAGTTGTTTTGTATTTCTACTTCCGACATTGAAACTGCTGGAGTTGAAGACAACATAAGGATATCTCCAGATGTGCTTTTTACCATTTCAAAAGCTTGACCATCATAAGCTGTTAATTGAGGAGTGTAGTTCCCGTAAGAATCACTAGCAGATACTTGAAATTGTAACGGATATGTGAAAGGATGATTGTCTAATCTACCACAGTTTTCGATTACTTTCCAAGCTACTGCGATTTCATCAAAATCGGTTGCTACGTTTTTTTGAAAGATTACAATACTACTGTTGTTTGTATCGTTTGATTTATTAATGAAGTTTAATTTAATTTTGTCCATTTGTTTAATTGTTTGTCTATTAAATGCTTACTCTATTCAGTTTTCAGCTTTCCTGTTTTAAATTGGTAAATGATTTCGTCTGTAGACTTAAACTCTTACCCATGTTTTGGTTTTCTCATTCCATTTAAATTCTTTTCCTTCTGCTGGTCTTGGCTGATGAGATCTAAATGGACCAGCAATAATGTTTTTATATCCTTGATCTTCAAGGTATATTGTAACATCTGTTGTGAATTTTACTGCTTTTTCATGATTGTGATCATCTTGAAGACCATAACATAGACTGTCACCAGGACCATCATATGTGAAGTTTTGGACATTATATTGTGCCATTTTTATATTTTTTAAAATAATACTTACTCTATTCAGTTTTCAGTTTCCCTGTTTTTTCTCTTTAATTAAAGTTGTTTCTTTCTTTTTTAATAGTTCATGTAAACACATGTGGGTTTATAAGAATGTCTTTAGAAAGAGAAATAGAAATAATTTTTGCGCGCTTATTATGTTTCTTATACAATACTACTAACGATTTTTAGTCCTTATGAAAAAAATGTATTGGAATACTAAATAAATGTTACAGAGCACTAAAATGATGACACAGGAATATTTTATTTTTTATTTATTGATGACGTTTAATAAGATTATTATTTAAGGAAAGCACAAAATAGTGCGATTTTTAAATAAAAAAACAGGTATAAATACCTGTTTAATAGAATGAAATCGATGTTTTTATTGAGGCGATAATATATTATCATTACTAACCCATGGAAAAGCATAATATCCTATTCCTGCGTTTATTTGGTCTACTAGTGTAGCAGAACACTTTGTAATATAATTTTCTATATAATCACGGTTATCAGGTTCTTCAATAAGTTGTTCTAAACTATCTAACCATTCTTGATCTACTCCTTGAGCTTCTTTATTATTTTTTAGATAAGTAGTCACTTGTGTATCAATATTGTTTCCAGGAACACCATCCCGTTCTTTATCACTAGGTGCTCTACAAATGTTTATAGGATTCCAAGTAACTATTGAGAAAAAACCACCTACTTTGTTTTCAGGATCTTCTTCTGAAAAATCAAACATAGGAGCTCCTATTGCAAAACCATAATCATATACATCAGTCATCCATTGATTATGATTGTTTATATATACTTTTGCTTCCTCTAGATTATTACATTCTTTTGCCATATCGTCCATTAATGGATCTAATATTATGTTTAGCATATTTTGCGGAACTATATGTCCTTGATGATCTAATATAGGAGCATTAGGGTTATCAATAACATTAACAATCCGATTGATAAACTTGGTAGGTCTATTGTTGTTTAAATCAAATGAATAAAAATTTATAGAAATATTTTCGCTTCTATAAATAGGATTATACCCTTGTATTCTGTCGTCTTCTCCAGCCATAATATAACGTTTTAATTTTTTGTGCCTACTCTTTTCAGTTTTCGGCTTTCCTGTGTTTATAATAATTGCGCAAAATTATTTTCAATATTCAAGGATAATGATTAACACAGAATGAAATTTTTAAAATGTCATAGAATGGTTATTTATTGTATTAGAAGAAGTAAATGATGGTTTAATATTTTATAGAATTTAAAAACAATTATTTTAATATGTTTAATTGGGAAATGAAGCTTTTATATTTTTCACTTAGAATAATCTTATGATTCCCAGATAGAATGATGAGGTTTTCATCCATTATAATTTCTATTATTTTATCAGTATTTACGAGATAATTCCGATGTGTTTTTATAAAGTTTTTTAGGAGTTCATTAATCTTTAATAAGGAAATTAAAATAATAAACTTTTCATTTTGCGTAACAATATTACAATATCTTCCTTCAACTTCTATATACAATATATCTGAAATAGATACTTTTTTTAAAGATTTCTTTTTCTTAATAAAAAGATATTCAGTGCCTATAACAGTATTTTGTTCTTCACTTGAAAATACTTTTTTTTGTGCATAAAATTTTTCAACGGCCATTTCAATAGCATATAAAACTTCAAGCTCATTAAAAGGCTTCATTAAAAAACTATAAGGGTTGGTTATTTTTGCACTCTCAAAAATATGCCTGTCTTTTGATGCGGTTAAAAAGACAAAAGGTTTAGAAACATTAGGTGTAATGTTGATCGTTTCTGCAAACGTAATACCATCTGGCTTACCATTTAAAAAAATATCAATAATTACAAGGTCAATTTTTTTTTCATAAAATAATTTTAATGCTTCGCTATAGTTTGTTGCAACGCCTACAACTGTGTAATTATTTTCTTTAAGTACTTTTATTAATGGTTCACTATCAGAAACCATATCTTCAATAACTAAAATGTTAAGAGTGTCCATTATTCGATTTCTTTTTGAAATTTAACGATCATTTTTGTTCCTTTGTTTTCTTCACTTTTAATATAAAAAAGGCCATTATTTTGCTTTATCATTGCCTTACATAATTGTATTCCTAATCCAGTGCCTACAATTTCATCATTCTTTTTTTTACTCAATAAAATAGATTCTTCAAGAAGTTCTTGGCACATTTTTTCATTCATTCCTAGTCCTGTATCTTCAATTACTAAGGTATGATAATTATCCATTTCATTTAAAGTATATATTTTTATAGTACCATTTTTATCTGTAAACTTAATAGCATTATCTATTAAATTTCGTAAAATTATTTTAACTGAATCTAAATCGGCAAGAATATAATTATTTGCAGGAATTGTACACTCTAAATTAATTTTTTTATAAAACAACAAGGGTCTAAAATTATATTCTATTTGTTGTACAATGCTCAATAAATGTAACGATTCTGGATTAAAATGATATATTTTAGCTTGTAGTAATGACCAATTTAGTAAATTATCCAATAAATTATAAACACTATTTGTAATAGCGCTGTTGTTTTGAATTAATGTATTTATTTCACTGTATTTTTTGATATTTAACCATTCAAATATTTTTGCATTGCTTAGTTTTAAAGTGTTTACAGAAGATCGTAAATCGTGACTTACAATTGAAAATAAAGTATCTTTTGTTTTGTTTAATTGATTTAAATCTTTCTTTTGAGCTAGGATAATTTTATTGGTTATTATTTTCTGTCTATAAAAATAAATTCCTATTCCAATGAAGATAAATAGGAGAAGAGTGAAAAATAGGAGAGCATTTCGTTGTGTTTTTTTTAGAGTATTTTGGTTTTTTAAGAGTTCAATCTGTTTTTCTTTTTGGGCTACAATAAATTTCTTTTCTATAGTGGCAATAGTCCATATTTTATTTTGATTATTTAAAGAGTCTCTCCAATTTTCGTATTCTTTTCTATATGTTAATGCTTTAAAAAAATCTTTTCTGTTTTCTTCTACAACAGCCATGTTTAATGCTGCATTTTGTTTTAATTTATAATCAGTTATTTTTTTTGATAAAAGGTAAGCCTTATTAAAATAAGGAATAGCTTCATCATCTTTATATTGTTCATAATATAAATTCGCAATATCCATGTACGAGCTGACAAGTCTTAAAGTGTCTTTTTTTTTAAGTTGAATTTCAGTGCTTTTAAATAAAAATAATTCAGCTTTGTTATATTCTTGTAAATGGAAATAACAAATTCCCAAATTATGATAAAAACCACTTTTGTTAAAATCATAAACAGTACTAGAATCTTTTTCAAACTCCTGAAAAAAAGCTAATGCTTTTGAGTAATCTCTTTGTTCTAAAAAAATTTCACCTAAGTATATCTTAACTTTATAATAAAAAGGAAAATCATTAGAAATGAGTTTAAAACTTCTTTTCGCTTCTTCAAATAGATCCTTTTTTTTAAAACTATAGCCTCTAAGATAATAGCAATAATCATGAAGTTTAGGATCATTATTTATTGCTAGTTGTTTCATGGAATACACTAAAGTAGAATCCCATTTTTTTTCTAAAAAATAAAGATGAGCCTTTTGAAAATTGATTTCATCAGGAAATTCTTTTGTTTTTTTTTTAGTTCAATAGAAAAAAACATGCTAGCTGTTTTTTTTTGTGCAAATGTGGGAAGACTTAAGCCAAAAGAGGATAAGCCTAAAAAAAAATAATTTTAGTAATCATTGTGAATAGTATTTGTTAAATTGATATTATGTTTCTTGAACAGTAGTAACTGTTCCTCTTGAAGTTTTGGGATCAATATCTTGTAAATGCGTTAAAATGTAATTTACAGGTTTTAAGTTTTTCAAATAATACTCAACATTAATATTCCAAGCATTGTATTCTTTTGGAATTTCCGTTTCTGAAAGATCATATTCAACAATAAAGTTTCGAGCTAGTATGTTTTGATCCTGTGGTATAGTTAATGCTACAGGTTTTCCATCATTTAAAACTCTTAATATTGGAGTATTTATTACATTAGAAGGAACATAAACTACAATTTGTAATTTATATACTTTCTGTGCTGTAATTCCTTGAGCAAATACTAAAGGAGCAATAGGATATTCATCATTTTCCACATTTATTGTAAGTGGTATTTGATTTATTTTTGAAAAGGTTAAGTTTGATATAATAACGCCCATGTTTTGAATTTGTTTGTTTTAAACAAATATAATATTTATTCTACTACGAATAAGATATGTTTTATTTATCAGTCAGAAGTTTTTAATTTACTTAGATGTAACTTTATTTTTATTATTTAGTGAATAAAAATTACCTATGATTTTCCTCATAAACTAAAAGATATAAAGTAACTATATTTGAGCTTTAAAGTAATAAAATAATAATGTTATTATTATAATTAAATATGTAGAAAATAGAATTAATTTTTAAGAAATAAATGAAATGAAAGATATAGAAACAAGAGAAGATTTGATACTCATTATGCGTAAATTTTATGATAAATTACTAGCAGATGATGCAATTAATTTTTTCTTTACCAAAATAACAGATACAGATAAACATTTAGAAGAACATTTTGAAATTTTAGCTACCTTTTGGGAGCAAGCTTTATTTTTAAAAGGAGGATATAAAAATAATATGTTTCAAATCCATAAAAACGTACACGAAAAAGCAGCATTTACTAAAACACATTTTGATATCTGGTTACAATATTTATACTCTACTATTGATACTTATTTTGAAGGGAAATATGCTGAGCAAATGAAAACACAAGCTCTAAGTATGGCAACAGTATTGCAAATAAAGTTTTCTCAATAAATAAAGAAATAATAAAGAAAAAACCATTTTAAGAGAAAAAATTTGATTATTTCGCAATAACTTTAAATATTAAGAGATGTTTATAGAGTAGTTAAAAAAATAGTAATAAATTCGTTTTAGAAACCCAATGCTATGAATATAAAAATAACAGGTTCTGGAAGTTATATTCCAACACAAATTGTATCTAATATAGATTTTGCAAAACACGTTTTTTTGAATGATGATGGAACACCTTTTCCACATCCAAATGATGTTGTTGCGGAAAAGTTTCTTGAAATTACAGGAATAAAAGAAAGACGATATGTTACAGACGAATTAAATACTTCGGATATTGCTACAATAGCAGCAAAAAAAGCAATTGAAAAAGCGAATATAGACCCAGAAACATTAGATTATATCATTTTTGCTCATAATTTTGGAAATGTAAAAAAGGGAGCAATTCAAACAGATATTTTACCGAGTTTAGCAACACGTGTAAAGTTTAATCTTAAAATAAAGAACCCTAAGTGCGTGGCTTATGATATGCTGTTTGGGTGTCCAGGTTGGATAGAAGGAGTAATACAAGCTCAAGCATTTATTAGAGCAGGAATGGCAAAAAAATGCTTGGTTATAGGAGCAGAAACGCTATCACGAGTAGTAGATATTCACGATAGAGACTCTATGATTTATTCTGATGGAGCAGGAGCCACTATAATTGAAGCTACAAATGATGAAGGTGGAATTTTAGCTCATGAAACAGCTACATTCGCTTATGACGAAGCTTTCTATTTGTTTTTTGGAAATTCATTTAATGAAACTCACGATCCAAACGTTCGTTATATAAAAATGCATGGACGAAAAATTTATGAGTTTGCTTTATTAAATGTTCCAAAAGCAATGAAAGAATGTTTAGATAAAAGCGGAATTGATATTGAAGATGTCAAAAAAATACTCATTCATCAAGCTAATGAGAAAATGGATGAAGCTATTATTCAACGTTTCTATAAACTATATAAAAAACCAGTTCCAGAAGAAATTATGCCTATGAGCATTCATCGATTAGGAAATAGTAGCGTAGCAACAGTGCCAACACTTTTTGATTTATTAACTAAAGGAGAAATAGAAAATCATCAATTAAACAAAGGAGATGTTATTCTTTTTGCATCTGTTGGTGCAGGAATGAATATCAATGCAATTGTATATAGAATGTAATTTTTTTATTTAAAAGTTTAAGGTTTAAAGTTTAAAGGTTAATTTTACGCAAGTTTCAAATTTTAAACTTTTTCATGTACGAAAAAACATTTCCAAATAAACGCTTTAAAATAACTTTAGAGTTTCTTAAAAAGCACGTTTCAACTTCAGAGACAATTTTAGATTTAGGAGTTTCAAATCCATTTTCAAAGATAATGGAAGAAAACAGCTATACCGTTATTAATACTAAAGGAGAAGATATAGATAAAGATCAAAGTAGCCTTGTAAACGAAAATTATGAAGTGTTTACTGCATTTGAAATTTTTGAACATTTATTAAATCCATATACCGTTTTGGAAAATGTAAAATGTGATAAAATTTTAATATCAATTCCTATGCGTTTATGGTTTTCATCAGCCTATAGAAGCAAAACAGACAAATGGGACAGACATTATCATGAGTTTGAAGATTGGCAATTAGATTGGCTATTAGAAAAAACAGGATTTAAGATTTTAGATAGTATCAAGTTTACACATCCTGTAAAGAAATTAGGCTTCAGACCATTACTTCGTTATTTTACGAATAGATACTATTTGGTTTATGCAGAAAAAGTGAAAAATAATTAGTAAAAAGTGATTAAACAATGAATTACTACATTATTATTCCAGCTCACAACGAAGCACAATTTATAAGTTTGACTTTAGATTCTTTAATAAGTCAAACCGTTTTGCCTAGTAAAATTATTGTTGTTGATGATAATTCTACAGATACAACGGCTGAAATAGTAAAAACATTTATAGAAAAACATTCATTTATCTCATTAGTAGAAAGAAAATCAAATGCTATTCATTTGCCAGGAAGTAAGGTTATTCAAGCTTTTCATGAAGGCGAAAAACATATTGATGAAAATTACGATATTATCGTAAAAGTAGATGCCGATTTGATTTTTCCAATAAATTATTTTGAAACTATCATTGCACATTTTAAATCTGATGATACTATCGGAATGGTTGGCGGTTTTGCCTATATTGAGAAAAATGGAGAATGGATTTTAGAAAACTTAACCGATAAAGATCATATTCGCGGAGCTTTTAAAGCCTATAGAAAAGCAACATTTAAGCAAATTGGTGGTTTAAAACCAGCTATGGGTTGGGATACAGTGGATGAATTACTTTGTAAATTTTATAATTGGAAAGTAATAACAAACGAATCATTACACGTAAAGCACTTAAAACCAACAGGAGCAAATTATAATAAAACAGCTCGATACAAACAAGGTGAAGCTTTTTATAGTTTGGGTTATGGTTTTATTATTACAGCAATTGCATCACTAAAATTAGCGATAAAAAAGAAGAAACCTTTATTGTTTATCGATTATATTCAAGGTTTTTTAAAGGCCAAGTTTTCTAAGAAAGAGCTATTCGTTACTAAAGAACAAGCTATCTTTATCAGGAATTATCGTTGGAAGAAGATCAAAGAAAAGTTGTTTTAATTATTGAAATTTATGAAAAAATTGAGATTACTTACTATTGTAATATTGTTTTTAACTTTAAAAGTTAATGCTCAAATACCGAATGAAAAAGGTTTTGAATTTTACAAAGAACAATTTTTTCAATTACAAAATAAACCTGATAGTGCATTATTGTATGTAAATAAAATATTTCAATCAAAAAACGATATTGATTTAGCATTTGCTTATACTACAAAGAAATATATTTTAACAGTAACAGGAGCTGAGTTTGATATAACCTCATTTGATGAAAAAATAAAAGAATATTTAGGCAAGATTGTAATTAAAAAGGAAAATTATAAAGATTTAGCTAGCATATATATACTCTTAGGTCATATTGATAAAAATAATGGTAAACTTGATGAGTCCATAAAGAAGTATGTAAAAGCAAAAGAATACGCCTTGTTAAATGACGACACTTTTCAATTAGCAAAAATTAAAATTAATATTGCAATGAACCTAGGTGCAATAAATTTGTTAGATGAGGCAATAAAAGAAATTAAAGAAATAAGAGTATTATTAGAAAAAATTCATGATGCTAACAATTATAGTTTTATTGATAAATACATAACAAACACATTAGGATCTATTTACTTTAGAAAGTTAAATCAAGATTCTAAGACTAATACAAAATATTGTGATTCTGCAATTACAGAGTTTAATAAAATTATATCAAAGACGAATGAAAAACAATATTTAGCACCAGCTAATTATTATTTAGGACTTCTATATAATCATAAAAAAGAGTTTGATATAGCAAATGAATATTCTGTTACAGCAATTACCCTTTATGAAGAACTAAATTTCAAACAATTATTGTTGAATGCAAAGTTTAATTATTACTACAATAATTATCAAAAAGGAGATTATAAAATTGCCAAAAAAGGATTTTTAGAGTTTGTAAATAATCATTCAGATTCGGATACTTTGGTAGATTTTAACTATTTACTATCACATAAATATTTATCTAAGATTTATATTCAAGAAAATAAAGCAGATTCGGTTAATCACTACTATGATAATTTTTTATTCTTATATGAAAAAATAACAGACGAAGAAAAAAAACAATTTGCAGAAGCATATAGAACACTTGAAAATACCGATCTAAAAGAAGAAGTAGGCTTAATTAAAAAAGAGAATATCAATCTTAAATCTGATAAAACTATAATTACATTAATACTTGGTTTAACGATATTTATTATCTTGATTGTTTTCTATTTATTCATTTTAAAAAAGAAGAAACAAAATAAAAAACTACTTGAAATTATAGAGAATTACAATAAAAAAGAACTTGAAAATAACACCATTTCTAACGCTGTTCTTATAAATGATGATATTGAATTAAAAATAATTGAAGGATTAGATAAAATTGAAAAAACGAAATATTTTCTAGATAAAAATTTCAATCTTCATAATGCAGCTAAAAAAATAAATACAAACACTACTTACCTTTCAAATTTTATAAATAATTATAAAAAAATGAGTTTTAATGATTATACAAATACCTTACGAGTGGATTATATTGTTAAAATTTTAATTGAAGATAAAAAAATTAGAAACTATACTACACAAGCACTTGCTGAAATGTTAGGGTATAAAAATGGAGCTTCTTTTTCTAGAATATTTAAAGAGAAAACGGGTGTCACCCCGATTCTCTTTATTAATAAATTAAACGAAAAATAGTTTAGAAAATACAATTTCCAGACATGGCTGGGTTTTCATACATTTCAACACAGTTTTTCCATAGTAAATATACCATTTCATAGTTTGGTTGATTTGGGCTTGGTTCAGTTCCACATGGACCAACTAATCCATCAGGGTTTCCTCCACTTTTTCCACTAGCACCTTCAATTTCTATTGAATTTATATTCATTAATTCATTCTTACTTAATTTTTCAAACTTTAGTTGATTAATAGACTTTTTCATTTTTTTCATTTTAAGATTAAGTTCAAATTTAAAGCAAAATAGTGTTTTAAGATAATTTTGTTGGTTGATATAGAGTGTTTAGTTTTTAAACGTGTTAAGTCGTTGATTTTTAGTTAATTGATTTGTTTTTAAAAGTGTATTATTTATAAATAATACTATATAGATTTATAAATAGTATAAAAGACCAATTGTAAAACTGTTTAATTCCTTTAATATTTGCCAAAGAATTCTTGCAAGTTTCTAAGAAAAATAATTTTAACCATTTAATTTTTATATTATGAAAAAATCAATTTTAAGTTTAAACAATGTAGAAGAGCTAACAGCTCAAAATAAAAAGAACATTGGTGGAGGAAGAGGTAAAGTTCAAGTTATAGCAGATTATTGTTGTTTACCAGAGCCTGGGTATTTTAATAATCCTCAATTAGGGGTTGTTCCATCTGGCGATGGAGTTTGTCCAGATCGTTATGTATATACTGAAGGAGTTGCTTGTTTAGGATTATAATTAAATAATTGCTACACAATTTGTAAACGAGTTACTGTGTTTTAGTAACTCGTTTTTTTATATTTTCTTTTTGGAAGAAGATGAAAGAAAAGTTGTTTTAAATAACGGTTGCGTATTATTCAATGAATGAAATTTTAAAAAATCCATCAAAATATACTATTTTTACCTCACGGATTTTTACTACCTATTATAAACTGTAAATTGAACAATCAAAAAAATGATGCTCATACGTTATTTATCACAAATTGGAAAATATTTTATTATGCTTAAAGAGGTTTTTAATAAACCTACTAGATGGAGCGTAATGAAACAACTCATTTTTAAAGAAATAGATGATTTAATTATAGATTCATTAGGAATTGTATCCTTTATTTCGTTTTTCGTAGGTGGTGTTGTTGCTATTCAAACAGCATTAAATTTAACAAATCCTTTGATTCCTAAATACTTAATAGGATTTGCTACAAGACAATCTGTTGTTTTAGAATTTGCACCAACATTTATTTCGGTTATTATGGCAGGAAAAATGGGATCATTCATTACATCAAGTATTGGAACAATGCGTGTAACCGAACAAATAGATGCTTTGGAAGTAATGGGAGTTAATTCGCTAAATTATCTAGTTTTTCCAAAAATAATAGCCTTATTGTTATATCCATTTGTTATTGGATTAAGTATGTTTTTAGGTGTTTTTGGAGGATATATTGCTGGTGTTTATGGTGGTTTTACAACAAGTTCAGAATTTATTCAAGGTATTCAAACAGAATTTATTCCTTTTCACATAACCTATGCTTTTATTAAAACTATTGTATTTGCTTTAATATTAGCAACAATACCATCTTTTCATGGTTTTTACATGAAAGGTGGAGCATTAGAAGTAGGAAAAGCAAGTACAGTTTCTTTTGTTTGGACATCAGTTGTTATTATTTTAATGAATTACATTTTAACTCAACTCCTTTTAAGCTAATGATAATAGTTACTAATTTAGAAAAAACCTTTGGAGATCAAAAAGTATTGAAAGGTGTAACGACTCAATTTGAAGCAGGAATGACTAATCTTATTATTGGTCAAAGTGGTTCTGGTAAAACGGTTTTTTTAAAGTCATTACTTGGAATCCACACACCAGAAACAGGAACTATTGAGTTTGATGGTAGAATTTATTCTGATTTAACAGATGATGAAAAAAGAGAACTTCGTACGGAAATAGGAATGGTTTTTCAAGGAAGTGCACTTTTTGATAGTATGACTGTTGAAGAAAATATAGGCTTCCCTTTAAAAATGTTTACAAAAAAAACACCTGCCGAAATAAAAGAACGTGTTGATTTTGTGATTGATAGAGTAAATTTAATCAATGCAAACGATAAAAAACCTTCGGAAATTTCTGGTGGAATGCAAAAACGAGTAGCTATTGCTAGAGCTATCGTAAACAATCCGAAATATTTGTTTTGTGACGAACCAAACTCAGGGTTAGATCCAAAAACTGCTATTGTAATTGATAATTTAATTAAAGAGATTACCGAAGAATACAATATCACTACTGTTATTAATACACATGATATGAATTCCGTAATGGAAATTGGTCAGAAAATCATATTCTTAAAAAATGGATTGTTAGAATGGGAAGGTTCTAATAAAGAGATTTTTAAGACAGATAATGAAGCGGTAACCGATTTTGTGTATTCATCTGAATTGTTTAAAAAAGTAAGAAAAATGTATTTGGAAGAAGATACTCATTAATAATAGTCTTATTTTACAATTACTTTTTCGTTCTTTAATTTTGTTCGCAGCCAGTTTTGTAATGTTGCAATTGCTTCTGTTTTCTTTTTAGAATTGAATGTTTTGTTCCATTTTACTTCAAAAGATGGAATTGTATCTGTTTTTGAGAAATTTGTAATTACAGCATTGGAATATGCAACTTCATTAATTTCAGGATGCAGAGCTTTTATTTCTTTAGCTATCTCAGTAAAAGGGAATACTGTTTCGTTTTTAGAAATTAACTGACTTTTCAATTCAAAAATTTCTTTTTCTTTTTCTAATATGGTTGCATCTTTTTTAACAAGCAATTGTTGATTTGATAAAAAAGAATTTTCAATTTCTTTAATCTTGTTAATTGTTTCAATATTTCCTGCGTTTTGTAGAACTTTAAAATTACAGTCTTTATAACCCATTTGATTCATTTCTTTTTTAAATTGGGCAATGTCACTATTAGAAAGACTTTTTCCTATTACTGCAAATTCTATTTTTTTTGTTGCATAATCTGTGTCAACATCTAAAATTAAGATACCTTGCTCTGTTTTTAATTTATTAATTAAAATGGTTACTTTTTGATTAAAGTCAGACTTTTTATATAATTCATAGAACATGTACATGCTGGGAATTAATATGACTAAAGCAAAAAAGGAAATGATTTGAGATATAAGTTTTCTTCTTTTAGAATTAGCATAAGCTTCGTAAGGAAATTTTAAAAAGCGAACGATAATAAAAGTAGCAGAAGCAATAAAAATAGTATTAATTGAAAATAAGAAAATAGCACCGCCAAAGAAATCCCATTTTCCAGTTGCTAATCCGTAGCCTGCTGTACATAAAGGAGGCATTAAAGCAGTTGCAATAGCCACACCAGCAATAGTGTTTAGAGATTTAGTTCTCCTGCTTAAAGCTATAATTAAAGCTAATCCACCTGAAAGAGCAATTATAACATCTCTAACATCAGGGAAAGTTCGCGCTATTAATTCAGGTGTTTCATTTTGGAACATTGGAATACTGAAGAATAGGAAAGAAGTGGTTAAACTTAAAACAACCATAATTCCGAAATTCTTTAATGCAACTTTTAAGAAGTCAATATCATTAATCCCTAAAGACAATCCCATTCCTAAAATCGGACCCATTAATGGTGAAATTAACATGGCACCAATTACAACAGCAGTGGAACTAGTATTTAATCCTGTAGAAGCAATTAAAATAGAAAAAATCAATACCCAAGCGGTTTGTCCTTTCATATAAACGCCTGATTTAATCTCGTCTATAGTAGCTTGTTTATTTGTATCATGAGCAATATCAAATATTTCTAGCAAGTATTTTTTTAAAATGCCTAGAATATTTATACCTGAATCTTGATTTTTATCCATGTTTTTTATTTTAACTTATTGACTATCTTTTTTATGTCTTGTTCTTTGCTTTTTGGATATATCAAAAGTACATTTTCTTTATCAACAATTATATAATCATTTAAACCGTCTATTACTACTGTTTTTTTTCCTTCCGTTCTAATGATGTTGTTTGATGAATCTTCTAAAAGAACTGTTGCATTTATGATTGCATTTTCTTGTTTATCTTTTGGTAATTTGTCATATAATGAACCCCAAGTCCCAAGATCATTCCAGTCAAAAGTAGCAGGTAAGACAAAAACATTTTGCGCTTTTTCTAATATTGCATAATCAATGGAAATGTTTTCTGCTTCAGGATAATTTTCAAGAATAAATGCCTTCTCATTTTCAGAATTGTATAAATCATAACCTTTCATAAAATGGTGATACATTTCTGGTTGAAATTTTTCAAATGCTTGAGTAATTGATTTTATACTCCAAATAAAAATACCAGCATTCCATAAGAAGTTTCGGCTTTGAATAAATTTTTTAGCTGTTGGATAATCAGGTTTTTCTCTGAATTGAGCTACTTTCTTAATAGGTCTACTGTCGAGTTTGTCAAATTCAATATAACCATATCCTGTATTTGGAAAAGTAGGAACAATTCCTAATGTCATAAGAGTTTCTTGCATTTCACAAAAGTCAAATGAGCGTTGAATATTTGCTACAAACTGTACTTCATCTTCAATCCAATGATCACTAGGTGCAACAACAACAACAG
Organism: Flavobacterium sp. 316; assembly: GCF_000967805.1. Lineage (NCBI taxonomy): Bacteria > Pseudomonadati > Bacteroidota > Flavobacteriia > Flavobacteriales > Flavobacteriaceae > Flavobacterium > Flavobacterium sp. 316. Next base: position 145,013 of record NZ_JYGZ01000003.1, on the reverse strand, counting down.
CATCAGGGTTTTGTTTTTTTATTTTTAGTGAAGCATATAAAATACATGGAGCTGTATTTTTCATGGCAGGCTCTAGTATAATTTGTTCTTGTTTTACCATTGGTAATTGTTCCAAGACTAAATTATTGTAGCGTTCATTAGTTAAAATTAAAATATTTTCTTTAGGAATTAATTGAGATAATCGACTAAATGTTTTTTGAATTAATGTGTCTCCTGTTCCTAACATATCGTGAAATTGCTTTGGAAAATCAGCAGTGCTTACAGGCCAAAATCTTGATCCGACTCCGCCTGCCATTAATATTGCATAATAATTTGTATTCATATTTTTAATTTTAGCTTGTAGCTCGTAATTTTAGTTTTGATATTTTAAAGGTACTAATTTAAATATTTAGTATAAATAGAATTTGAGATAAAGTCATCAATATTATAAAAAAGATAGAGTGTATTATGTCAATTTTTTTTGTTTTTTTAAGTATAAATTAATTTGGAATTAATTCCACTTCAGCATTAGGTTGAAATAAGTACATTCTTCCTGTTTGTAGATCAATGCATTCATATCGTTTTACTCTAAGGGCTATTTTTTTAAAAACTTTACCATTCTGAATTCTAAAATGACTTCCATAAGGAATTTCAAAGATATAATTTTTATCAGATTCTTTTTCGTCAAATTGTTTTAAAGCTAAGGATAAAGTAGCATCAGTGTCACTACTTGCCTTTGGGTTTTTAAAATGTCGTGCTAAAAGCGGAAGTAATTGATTAGGGAAAATTTCAGAACGAATAAAAGGAAGCATTAGATGTTGAAATGTTAATTTCCATTCATTTCCATGAGGTTTTATAAATTGACCATATTTTTCAAAAGCAACTAAATGCGCAATTTCATGAATTAGAGTAATTAAAAAGCGATATTTATTTAAACTAGCATTTACTGTAATTTGATGGTAGCCATTTGCATTTTTTCTATAATCACCATGACGAGTTTGTCTTTCGTTTACAATTTTTAAGTGTACATGATTAGTCTTGATTAGTTCAAAACAAGGAAGAACAGCATGTTCAGGGAGGTATTTTTGTAAAACGTCACTCATGGGCTACAAGTCTATAATTTTGAAATTAAAAACTAAGGTGTAGTAGAAGATACTTGTAATACTTTTCCGTTATAATATTTGTTTCCTGTTAAGGCGAAATTGTAGATGTAATCAGACATTTCTTTAGCAGAAACTGGAGCTTCATACCCCGGAAAAGCTTCTTGAAGCATTTCAGTATTTACAGAACCTAAAGCTAAAACATTAAAAGCAATTCCTTTTTCTTTATATTCCTCAGCTAATAGTTCTGATAATGTAATGACTGCACCTTTACTAGAACTATAAGCGGCTAATCCTGCAAATTTCATGCTTCCTTGAATACCACCCATTGAGCTGATAGTTATTACGTGGCTTCCTATTGTCATAAACGGAATGCAAATACGTGTTAGTTCTGCAACAGCAAAAACATTTACTTTATAGATGTTTTGAAACTCTTTTGATGTAGTTTGTTCAAACGGTTTATGTAATAAACTTCCAGCATTATTAATAAGAATATCTACTTTCTTCCATGAATTTGAAATAAATTCTTCCGCTTTTTTTAATTCATTTTCATTTGAAATATCAATAGATAAACATGTGATGTTTTTATGTTCAATTAACATCTGAGGTGTTTTTCTTGAAATAGCTAATACATTGTGACCTTCATTAGCAAATTGTAGTGCTAATTCATATCCTATTCCTCTTGATGTTCCTGTGATAACAATATTTTTCATCTAATCTAGATTTTTTGTAAAAGTAAGAAATAAAAAAATCCCGAAGAAATTTCGGGACTTATACCTGATGGATAATAATATATTTGTTAATGTTTGGTTTTTAATAATTTTAAAAACTACTTCTTTAGGACTATTTCCTTTGTTTCAGCATTCATCATTTCTTCTAAAACAGGAATCATTTTATTTACAACATTAGCCATATGAGTAGGGTTCATTAATTCAAATTCATCATCTGGTTGATGATAAAATTGAAAGTTTTCAAAATCAAAAGTAGATACAGTTTGCGCTGGTACTTCAAATTCGTTGAAAAAAGGATAATTGTCTGAAGCTCTAAATAGTTGATATTGTGTTTCTATTGGTAGATATCCTACTAGTTTTTCATTTGCATATTCGTTTATTTTTTGTGCCATATTGCTTTTTCCAAAACCAGTTATATACATTAACATATCACGATCTTTCATTGGAATTCCAATCATTTCGAAATTAAACATGAAATATAAATTCATGTTTTGTTTTTTTAATTTTTTAGCTAAATGTTTTGAACCTAATAGCCCTTTTTCTTCGGCAGAAAAGAAAGCAAAGATTAGGCTTCGTTTATTGCTTTTACTTTTAGCAAAGTATTTCACAACTTCTGTCACGGCAGTAGTTCCAGATGCATTATCGTTTGCACCATTGCCTATATCGTCTCCGTTTACTGCTGCAATTTTACCTATATGATCGTAATGCGCACCTATAATAACAAATTCATTCTTTAATTTTGGATCGTTACCTTCAATATATCCAACAATATTGTAAGATGGTTTATCAAAGTTTGTAAGAGTGTCACGATAGGAATTGAAATATGGTTTTACACCATTCTCTTTTAAAATTCTTTCTAAAAAGATACTTGCTTTTTCAATACCTTCACTTCCAGAATCTCTTCCTTCTAATTCATCCGAAGCTAAAAAGGATAATGTCTTTGCTACATTTTCTGGTTTAGAAAAATTAGTTTCTTTTATTTCAGAAACAATTTGATTTTCAGATGATTGAATCATCTCTTTTTTAGTAGTACATGATAATACTAGGATTGCAGTAAAAGCTAAGAAAAGTCTCATTATTGTAGTTTTCGTAAAAATAGAAAAAAACTTGAAATGTTTTAATAATAGGATAAATATCTTTAGTGAGCTTATGTTGTAAATTTAAAATTTAGAAGATTATGTCTGTTTATATAAATTAAATAAAGACAACAAAAAAAGATAATTAGTGCTAATATGAAGAGTAAGCCGCCATCATTTTGTATTTCGACTCCTAAGAAAAAAAGATGAGAAAAAATAGCGCCTAAAATTGTTCCTAATCCTAAAATAGCACCTATTAATGTAGTTTTAGGAATTATGATTAAAATGGAAATAAGTAGTTCAATTATGCCGATACCAATTCTACCGTATGGTTCTAAACCTAATTCTGAGAAAATATAAACACTTTCTGGAGCTCCAGTGAATTTAAAAAATAAAGTTTGTAAAAGAAGTATGACTATAATTAGTTTTGTAATTAATGGAATATAGTTTTTTTTCATTTTGATTGTTTAATTAAGCTTTTCCAATTTTAAAATAAAAAACAGAATTGTAACCTTGAATAGCAACATTGTTTTCTAAATTAGATTGAGAATAGTTATTTAAAAATGTAAAAAAGAAATATAAGGAGTATAAGATATTGTTTCATAAGCTTTGTTTTTCTAAAACAAAGCTAGAAAGCTTATAATAAAATTATTGTTAGATGTAAAACATAACAAAAACAATTAAAGTACTGAATCTTTTCTTGGATTAATTTTTTTGACTTCTTTTTTAAAATTTTTACCTTTTAAGATATCTTTTTTTTCTCTATATCTCATATAAGTGTAATGGTGCTGAATTGTATTAATAAAGCTAAGAATCATTCCAATTCCAATTACAATATATAAAACCGTAAAAAGTTTTCCAGCATCTGTTTGAGGAGCAAAATCTCCATATCCAATAGTTGTTAATGTTACAACTGAAAAATAGAAAGAATCTATTACGCTCCATCCTTCTAAATAATGATAAGCTAATGTTCCAACTAATAATATGATGGCTGTGGTAATGAGTAAATCTCTATATTCATCATCTTGTAAAAAAGAAATTAGTGTTCTAAAGAAAAACATAAAGTTTAGTTATTTAATGTTCTAAATTACAAATTTTATTTAGATTTATGATTTGTTTAAGGAAATATAGCTTCTAAAAAGGTAAATTTGAAGTAAAAATAGCGATGAAAAAATATTTAATTTTTGGAATGTTTTGTGTGTTTTCAGTTTTAAATGTAAAATCTCAAACAAATAAAACACTCACTTTAAAAAAAGATGATAAAATGAAAGAAAATATATATCAATTTAAAGTTGAAGATATTGAAGGAAATGATTTTGATTTTTCTGCTTTAAGAGGAAAAAAAATCATGATTGTAAATACAGCGTCTAAATGTGGATTAACACCTCAGTATAAAGATCTACAATCATTGTATGAAAAATATAGTAAAGATAATTTTGTAATTATTGGTTTTCCAGCTAATAATTTTGGATCACAAGAGCCAGGAACAAATAATGAAATTGCAACTTTTTGTGAACGAAATTATGGTGTGAGCTTTCCAATAATGGGTAAAATTTCTGTTAAAGGAGATGATATGCATCCAATTTATAAATTTTTAACTCAGAAAGCTAAAAATGGACTTGTAGATAGTGAGGTAGAGTGGAATTTTCAAAAATATTTAATTAATGAAAAAGGGGAACTTGATAATGTGATCTCACCACGAGTATTGCCAACCGATGATTCAATTATTAATTGGATAGAAAACAAGAAATAGCAGCTAGTCTAAAAATAATTGCATTATTATTGAATTAAGCCATTTGTTAAATTTATACCCAGATTCTTTAATATTACCAACTATTTTGAAACCAAATTTTTCGTGAAAATTTATACTGTTTTGGTTTTCGGAATCAATAACTCCAATCATAGTATGGAGTTTTTGATTTTTGGCTAAACGAATAAGTTCAGATAACAAAAGATTACCAATTCCTTTTCCATGATATCTGTTTGAAACGTAGATAGAATGTTCAACGGTAAATTTATATGCTTCTCTAAAACGAAATTCACTATAATAACCAAAACCAATAACTTCATTATCAATTTCGGCGACTATAATGGGAAATTTTTTTTCTAATTTGTCTTCAAAAATCGCAATTTGCTGCTCTAGTGTTCTAACATCATAATCATATAAGGAAGTAGAATGTAAAATATTATAGTTTATAATGTCTAAAATTGATTGACAGTCGGAAATAGAGTAAGCACGTAAATTGACTCTCATTATGTAATAATTTATTTTAAGTAAAAGTATTAAAAACCTTTTCAACTTTATAACTTTGTATTTGAAATTCTTTGTTCACTTTTTTGAACTCTTAAAATATAACCTTGATAGAACAAAATAAATACCCAAAAATACCTTTAGCTCAAAGCTTAATAGAAATTTGTAAAGCCAAAGGATTAAAACATATTGTTATTTCTCCTGGTTCTAGAAATGCACCTTTAACTATTGGTTTTGTAAATAATTCTTTTTTTAAATGTTACAGTATTGTAGATGAAAGATGTGCAGCTTTTTTTGCGTTAGGTATGGCACAACAATTAAAAGAACCAGTAGCTGTGGTATGTACTTCTGGATCAGCAGTTTTAAATTATTATCCAGCAGTAGCGGAAGCATTCTACAGTCAAATACCATTAGTAATAATTAGTGCAGACAGACCTCAAGAGAAAATTGATATAGGAGATGGTCAAACAATTCGTCAAGAAAATGTTTTTGCTAATCATATACTAAATAGTGCTAATTTAACTGAATTAGCTTCAAGAGATAATGATGTTGCTATTCAATACGCGTTACATTTAGCAAAAAATAAAAAAGGTCCTGTACATATAAATATACCATTTGAAGAACCTCTGTATGGGATAATTTCAGAAGTTAGTGTGAATCCAGAATGGGTTGATTTTGATGAGGAAGATGAGAATTTTGTTTTAGGCCAAGAATATATTCAAAAGTGGAATACTAGTGAGAAGAAACTGATTCTTATTGGTGAAAGTAAACCAAACGCAATAGAACAGTCTGTTTTAGAAAGTTTAGCTAATGATAGTTCTGTAATTGTAATGACAGAAAAAACGTCAAATTTACATCATGAGCGTTTCATTTCTAATATTGATACTATAATTACACCTTTTAGTGAAGAAGAGTTTGAGTATTTTAAACCAGATATTTTATTAACTTTTGGAGGAATGGTTGTTTCAAAACGAATAAAAGCATTTCTTAGAAAGTATAAACCTAATGAACATTGGCATGTAGATGAACTAAGAGCTTATGATACTTATGGATGTCTTACTAAGCATTTTAAAACTGATATTGAAGGCTTTTTGAAGCAAATAACCGTAAAAAGAAATAGTTTAGAAGGGTTTTATCAAGCTAAAATGTCTCAAATTGTAAAAGATAGAATGTCAAAATCAGAAATTTATTTAAAAGATATTCCTTTTTCTGATTTTAAAGCTTTTGAAATTATAACTAAAAAACTACCAAAGGATATTCAATTACAAGTAAGTAATAGTTCTGCAATTCGTTATTTGCAACTTTTGAATGTAGATAGATTAGTAACAGTTTATTGTAATAGAGGCACAAGTGGAATTGATGGGAGTACTTCAACAGCAATTGGAGCGGCATTAGCTAGTGAAAAACAAACTATTTTAATAACGGGCGATGTTAGTTTTTTTTACGATAGTAATGCACTTTGGAATCAATATATTCCAAATAATTTTAAAATAATTTTGATTAACAATAGTGGAGGAGGGATTTTTAGAATTTTACCAGGCCATCAAGAAGAAAACACATTTAATACTTTTTTTGAAACCTCTCATAATCTAAAAGCAAATCATTTAGCAAAGATGTTTAATTTTAATTATGAAATTGCTGATAATTCAATAGATTTAGAAATAAAGTTAGAAACGTTTTTAAAATTAGATAATAGACCATCTTTGTTAGAAATAAGTACTCCTGAGAAATTAAATGACAAAATTTTATTGGAATATTTTAAAAAGTTAAAATAAAATTATAATTTTATAAGGATATAATACGTTTTATATAAAATAAAGCGATTGGTCTTAACATTTAAAAACAACATGATTATGAGTAAAAGAGACGAACTGATTACAAAGTACGCAGCAGATTTAAAAGACAAATGCGGTGTAACTGCCGATATGGATTTATTAACTAAAGTAACTATTGGCTGCGGTCCATCAATTTACAATGCTGACTCTTCAACAGTATCAGGTACTGATGAAAAAGAATTAGCAACAGTAAAAAATAATTTTTTAATTAAAAAGTTAGGACTAAAAGATGGTCCAGAACTAGATACTGCAATTGCGGCTGTAATTGATCAATATGGTAAATCGAATAAAAATAAATATAGAGCTGTTTTTTATTATTTATTGACAAAGCATTTTAAAAAAGAATCTGTTTATAAATAGGAATCATTTTATACTAGAATCCCGCATAAGCGGGATTTTTTTATGCTTTTTTTTAAAACAATTGAGTTTGTTAGTTTGAATTCATAACTTAGCAATTAAATTACAAAAATAAGATGATTTCAGAAGCACAATTTCAAAACGAATTAGAGTTGATAATAGAGAATGCACTACGTGAAGACATAGGAGATGGTGACCATAGTTCTTTAGCATGTATTCCTAAAGAAGCACGTGGAAAAGCAAAGTTATTAGTAAAAGATGAAGGAGTAATTGCAGGTGTTGAATTTGCAAAAATGGTTTTCTCACATGTAGAAAAAGATATGATTGTTGAAACATTCATTAATGATGGAGAAAGTGTAAAATATGGAGATGTAGTATTTAATGTTTTCGGAAGTTCTCAAGCTATCTTAAAAGCAGAAAGATTGGTTTTAAATGCTATGCAAAGAATGAGTGCAATAGCAACTAAAACAAAATATTTTGTAGATTTATTAGAAGGAACTCCAACAAAAATTTTAGATACTAGAAAAACAACTCCAGGTATTAGAGCTCTTGAAAAATGGGCAGTAAAAATAGGAGGAGGAGAAAATCATCGTTTTGCTTTGTATGATATGATAATGCTTAAAGATAATCACATTGATTTTGCAGGAGGAATAACAAACGCAATCAATAAAACAAAGAAATATCTTCAAGAAAGTAATAGAGATTTGAAAATAATTGTTGAAGCAAGAGATATAGATGAAGTAAAAGAAATATTAACTTGTGAAGGTGTTTATAGAATTTTATTAGATAATTTTACTTATGATATGACTAAAGAAGCAGTTCGTATGATAGGAGATAAATGTTTAACAGAATCTTCTGGAAATATTAATGAAAAGACTATTCGACAATATGCAGAATGTGGAGTTAATTATATTTCTTCAGGAGCTTTAACACACTCTGTTTATAATATGGATTTAAGCTTAAAAGCAATCTAATGTCTGAATTGATTGAAAATAAGCTTAATAAAATTCCTTTAGTGAAACAATTAGTTGGTTTTGCTAAAAGTATAAGTTTGTCATCTTTGCAAGGGTTGACCCTGTATGATATTATTGAACTCTATTTTTTAGGAATTTTAAGAGGTGCATTTTCAAATAGAGCAAGTGCAGTTGCATTTAGTTTCTTTATGGCATTATTCCCTTTTGCTTTATTTATACTGAATTTAATTCCGTATATACCTATTGATAATTTTCAAGATGATTTTTTGTTTTTTGTAGAAAAGGGAGTACCTCCAAACACATACGAAGCAATAGAACTTATCCTGAAAGATATAATGAGTACTAGTTATAAAAGCTTATTGTCTTCGGGGTTTATTTTATCTATTTTTTTAATGACAAATGGAGTTAATGCTATATTAGGAGGTTTTGAAATGTCAACACATATAACCATAACAAGAGGTTTTTTTAAGCAATATTTTATAGCTTTAGCAATATCAATAGCTTTATCTTTAATCTTAATTGTTACGGTGGCATCAATAGTTGTTTTTGAAGTAATAATTCAAAAAATTAACTTTCAAGGACTTATAAGTAGTGATGTCTACTTAATTGAATGGGGTAGGTATCTGTTTGTTATTTTAATGATTTTAATTACAGTTTCTATTCTATATAAATTTGGAGCAAAAGAAACTCAAAATATATCATTTATAAGTTATGGAGCGGTTTTTACAACGTTATTAATTATTTTAACATCTTACATTTTTGGTATATATGTAGAAAAGTTTGCAAGGTATAATGAATTGTATGGTTCTATAGGTACACTACTTGTATTGATGTTTTATATTTGGATTAATTGTATGATTCTTTTACTTGGTTTTGAATTAAACGCTACAATTAATAAATTAAAAAGAAAAAATTTATATATTTAACAAAAAATTAATACAATTATAAATTATGAGAAAACTTTACTTACTATTAATGTTTTTGATATTACCTATAACTTTTTGTTTTGCTCAAGAGAAAGTCTCAGGAGTAAGTATTTATGAAACCCTTTCGTTTGGAGGTAACAAACTTGTTTTAAATGGAGCTGGAGTTAAGGAAAAAATGTGGATTGATTTGTATGTAGTATCATTGTATTTGCCTAAAAAAAGTACAAATGCAGATGAAATTATAAACAGTGATGATGCATCTATTATTAAAATGAATGTAGTTTCAAGTATGGTTTCTTCTGAAAAAATGATTGAATTGTTAGATGAAGGTTTTTTGAATGCTACAAATGGAAATTTGTCAGCTATAAAGCCAAAAGTCGATAAATTTAAATCTTTTTTTAAAGATGAAATTAAAGAACGAGATGAGTTCATGATTGTGTATAATCCAAAATCAGGAGTTACGGTTTTTAAAAATGGGATAAAAAAAGGAACTATTGATGGTAAGGATTTTAAAAAAGCATTATTTGGAGTGTGGTTATGTATTAAACCGGCTGATGAAAAATTAAAAAGAGCAATGTTGGATAGTTAATATTAATTTATTACTTTTATAAGATTGAATAAAGAAAAAACTATGAAAAAACAATTTTTTACATTTTTAATGGTGGCTATTTTAACATCATTTTCGATTAATGCACAAAAAACAGTTTCAGGAGTTAAATTAGATAACTCATTGACTGTTGAAGGTCGTAACTTAACATTGAATGGAGCAGGAGTTAGAGAGAAGTTTTGGATAGATCTTTACGTAGGATCTTTATATCTTCCTAAAAAAAGTACAAATGCAAATGAAATTATGAATAGTACAGATGCAGCTGTGATAAAATTGGATATTGTTTCTGGAATGATTACTTCAGAAAAAATGATTAATGCCGTTAATGAAGGTTTTGAAAACTCTACAGGAGGAAATACAGCACCACTTAAATCAAAAATTGATAAATTTAAATCTTTTTTTAAAGATAAATTTAATAAAGGAGATTCATTTACAATTGCAAATCTACCAGAAGTTGGGATTGTAGTTTATAAAAATGGTACAAAAAAAGGGACTATTGAAGGGCAAGATTTTAAAAAAGCGCTGTTTGGAATCTGGTTGTCAGATAAGCCAGCAGATAAAAAATTAAAATCGAGTATGTTAGGGAAATAAACTTCCAATAAATAAAAGTAAAAAGCACTTCTATAGAAGTGCTTTTTACTTTTATTTATTGTTCTCTTCAATTAAGAAGTTTTCAATTTCATTTATCACATTCTTATCTCCTAATATTTTTCGATGTCCTAAGTTGGTAGTCAGTATTAACTTACTATTTTTTATGTGCTTTTCTATGTTTTCTGAAGCAGTATATGGCACATCTTCATCATATTTATCGTGAATAATAAGAGTTGGAATGTGAACATCTTTTGCAGCTATATAAGCAGAGAAGCTTTCCATTGGTATTTGTAGGTCTTTCTCAAAAGATTCTCTCATTTTTACTGCAATTATTGGTTTTAAATTTAACTTAGATACAAAATCAAATAATATGTCATTAACACTATCTCCACTTCCTATTATTACAGCTTTTTTTACTTGTAAACCTTTCTTTATTGCATTTAAAATAGACATACTTCCAAGAGAATGACCTATTGCAAATTCAAATGGGCCAAATTTCTTTTCTAATTCTAAGATGCTTTCAATAAACTCTATCATTAATGATGATTTCCCTGATGATTTCCCATGAGCTGGTGCATCAAAACTTATTGTTGAAAATCCTAATTCTAATAATCGATCTGCAATTTTTACAAGTTGAGTTCCTCTTCCAGACCATCCGTGAACAAGAAGGATTTTTTTAGGACTATTACCATAATGGTATACCATAATTTTTTTATCTATTGATGGGATATGAAATAATTCTTGTTTAGAATTATTATCCATTTCAAATTCTCTTTTTGGAATTTTATATTTTATAGGTTTTGTAAAGAGTTTTTTAGCAAATTTAACAGTAAAAGTGTGTGAGATTCTCTGTAATGAACCTGCTAAAAATAAAATTGATGATGGAATTGAATTACTTGAAATATTTTTTCGTCTTTTTGACATTTTTTTAATTGCGAAATTACTATTTATAAAAAAGATTAATTATTAATATTATCTTAAAAATATTTTTTGGGCTAATATTTGATATGATTTTTTAAATGTATTAACTTTGTATAAAATAGAATGTGATGAATAATAAAATAAAAATTGTTTTAGTATTGTTTTTTGGGCTAGTATTATCGTGCGCAAAAAATCCATTTACAGGAGAACGAACTATGGCATTTGTACCAAATAGTCAAATTTTTCCATCTGCTTTTCAACAATATGGACAATTTCTGTCTGAAAATAAGGTTGTCAAAGGAACAACTGATGCAAAGAGGATTGAAAATATAGGAATGAAGATAAAGACAGCTGCAGAAAGATGGCTAAATGCAAATGGAAAATCAGATTATTTAGAAGGGTATGCTTGGGAGTATAATTTGGTAGAAAGTAAAGAATTAAATGCATGGTGTATGCCTGGAGGAAAAATTGTTTTTTATACAGGAATATTGCCAGTCTGTAAAGATGATGCAGGAATTGCGTCCGTAATGGGACATGAAGTTGCTCATGCATTAGCAAATCACGGACAACAAAGAATGAGTGCAGGCTTATTACAACAATTAGGAGCTGCTGGAGCACAAGTTGCAGTAGGGAACAAAGATCCTCAGACTCAAGCGTTAGTTATGCAAGCTTATGGAGTTGGTTCTCAAGTAGGAGGTATGTTACCATTTAGTAGAAAACATGAAAGTGAAGCAGATATGATTGGCTTAACTTTAATGGCAATTGCAGGATATGATCCTGTTAATGCTGTAAAAGTATGGGAAAGAATGTCTGCATTGTCTTCAGGTTCTGCTCCACCAGAAATATTAAGTACACACCCAAGTAATGAAACAAGAATTAGAGAAATAACATCTTTAATTCCGCAAGCAAAAGCAGAAGCGGCAAAGTTTGGGGTTACTTTTAAATAATTTAAATATAATATGTATATTCGAAGTCCTGCAAAGCAGGACTTTTTTAATTTATTATTTATGACTAAAACATTACAAAAAGGAAGTAAGAAATTGCTAAATTCTTGGGCATTTTATGATTGGGCTAATTCGGTATATTCATTAGTGATTTCATCATCAATTTTTCCATTGTATTTCGGATTTATATTTCCTAAAGATGGTCCAGATTTAGAATTCTTAGGAATGCTGTTTAAGCCTACTTCTTTAATAAGTTATGTAACGGCTTTTGCTTTTTTAACAGTTGCTATATTGTCTCCATTACTTTCAGGTATTGCGGATTATGTAGGTAATAAAAAGCGTTTTATGCAATTTTTTTGTTATTTAGGAGCGTTTTCATGTATTGGATTATATTGGTTTTCTGAAGAGAATATTTACTTTGGAGTTGTCTGTTTTTATTTTGGATTAATAGGTTTTTGGGGAAGTTTAGTGTACTATAATTCATACCTGCCTGATATTGCTTATAAAGAACAACAAGATAGTTTAAGTGCTAAAGGATATTCATTAGGATATATAGGAAGTGTTTTGTTGTTGTTAATTTGTTTGTATTTAGTGTTAGGGAAAGAAGGAGGAGAGGCATTAGATGCAATGCGATTGTCTTTTGTTCTTACAGGGATTTGGTGGTTATTGTTTAGTCAATACACTTTTTATTACTTGCCAAAAGGAAATCATTCAAAACAAAAAGTTACTAGAGAAATTTTATTTAATGGATTTAAAGAATTAAAAAAAGTTCAAAAACAATTGTTTCACAATATCCGATTAGAAAGATATTTAGTCGCTTTTTTTGTTTACAGCATGGCAGTACAAACAGTAATGCTTGTAGCTACATATTTTGGAGAACAAGAGATAAACTGGGCAACAGATAGTGAGAAAACAACAGGATTGATAATAAGTATTTTAGTTATTCAATTGGTAGCAGTTGCAGGAGCATATATGACATCTAAATTAGCTGCTAAGTTTGGAAATATAAAAACACTTTTGTTTATTAATATTATTTGGGCAATAATATGTGTTTTTGCGTTTTTTGTAACTGAACCTATACATTTTTATATTACTGCTGCTTTTGTAGGAATAGTAATGGGGGGAATTCAGTCATTATCACGATCAACTTATTCAAAATTTTTACCAGAAACAGAGGATACAGCTTCTTATTTTAGTTTTTATGATGTAGCTGAAAAAATAGGAATTGTTATTGGAATGGGGATATTCGCAACAATAGATCAAATATCTGGGTCAATGAGAAATGCTATTGTGTTTTTAACATTATTTTTTATTATAGGGGTCTTTTTGCTTTTAAGAGTGCCTAAAAAATAAAATATTATGTTATTTTTGAAAAAATTATTAAAATTAACCTTGATGAAAAAAATAAATTTACTTTTTGCTTTTACTGTATTAGCAACTCTTTTTACATTAAATTCTTGTAATATAGAACCATTAGATCCAGCTTTGTCAAATCAAATTGATAATGGAAATGGAGGAGAAGATAATGGAGATGGAGGAAATAATTCTGGGGCTAGTGTTTTTAAAGTTGATTTTGATGGACAAACATGGAATAATGCTTCAACTATACAAGCGATAGTGAATTCAGATTACATATCTATTTCAGCAATGAAGAGTGATGGAAGTTTTTTTCAAATAACAATTCCTCAAGGAACTGTAGGAACTTATAATTGGGCTACGGCAACATCTATAACTTCTCTTGGGTTAGTTTATTCTGCTGGAAGTGGTCAAGTGCCATATGTTAGTCTGAGTAATTCTGATGCAACAAATCAAGGTTTTACAAATTATGCGGATACAGCTGAATTAGTTATTACTTCAATTAATACGACTACAAATATAATAACAGGAACTTTTAAGTTTACTGGTGTAAGGTATGATAGTACATTGACACAAACGCAGACAAAAGGTTTTACAAATGGTCAATTCTCAGTTCCTTTTACTGAAAACAATACTTCACCTTCAACAAATAGTTTTTTTTGTAAGTTAGATGGTTCAGATTTTATTCCTACAAATGTTGATGGTATACAATTTAATAATTCTATAACAATAATTGGTAGAAGAGGAAATATAGAAAATATTTCTTTGAGCTTAGTAGGAGGAATGACTCCAGGTACATACGATTTAGAGGATTTGCCTTTAGGTACCAATAATATAGGATTGTATAATCAAGATGCTTCTGGAATGAATTCATTTGGTGCTAATCCTGGTACGGTAACGATTACTACTCATGATGTTGGAGCAAAACATATAGTTGGTACATTTCAGTTTACTGGAACTAGTCTTACTAGTGCTACAAGTCATAGTATCTCTCAAGGAGCTTTTGATGTTTATTATCAGTAAGAAAATCATAAAAAGAAAACCGAAATCCCGAATTTATACTTCGGGATTTTTTTTATGGCATAAATCTTGATTTCATATATAGCTTATAAATAATGAATTCTTTTATTAGTATTGATTTTCAGTCATTTAATAGTGGTTTTGAAAGAATATATAAGCCTAGTTTTAATATAATTAATGACAAAATGACCCTTTTATAGTTATGCCAAATCAAAAAATAATAACACTTGACAACTTGTCACTTCAAGAAATAAATAGTGATGCTGAATTAATTCCTTTATTGACACCTGAAGATGAAGAGGAAATGAATAATGAAGTGTTGCCAAATGATCTACCAATACTTTCCTTGAGAAATACAGTTTTGTTTCCTGGAGTTGTAATTCCTATTACAGCAGGAAGAGATAAATCAATTAAATTGATTAATGATGCTAATGCTGGAGGAAAAGTAATTGGTGTAGTAGCACAAAAAGATGAGAATGTAGAAGAACCTACTCCAAATGATGTACATCATATAGGAACAGTAGCTCGTATAATTAGAGTCTTAAAAATGCCTGATGGAAATACAACAGTAATTCTTCAAGGTAAAAAAAGATTTGAAATTGATGCATTTACTCAAGAAGAACCTTATTTAAAAGCAAGAATAAAAGAAGTAAGCGAGGTTCGTCCAGAAAGTAATGATGCTGAATTTAATACAATAGTTGAATCAATAAAAGATTTGGCTATTCAAATTATTAGAGAAAGCCCAAATATTCCTACAGAAGCTACTTTTGCAATTAAAAATATAGAAAGTAATCCGTTTTTAATCAATTTTGTTTCTTCAAACATGAATTTGTCTGTTACTGAAAAACAAGATTTACTTTCTATTAATAATTTGAAAGAAAGAGCATTGGAAACGCTACGTTTTATGAATTTAGAGTTGCAAAAGCTCGAATTAAAAAATGATATACAATCTAAAGTTCGTTTTGATTTAGATCAACAGCAAAGAGAATATTTTCTGCATCAACAAATGAAAACTATCCAAGAAGAATTAGGAGGAGTTTCTTATGAGGCAGAAATTGAAGAAATGCGTGAAAAAGCAAAATCAAAAAAATGGAATGAAGACGTAGCAAAACATTTTGAAAAAGAAGTGTCAAAATTGCAACGATCTAATCCTAATTCACCAGATTTTGGAATACAAAGAAATTATCTAGAGTTGTTTTTAGATTTACCATGGAATGAATATTCAAAGGATAATTTCGATTTAAAAAGAGCGCAAAAAATATTAGATAGGGATCATTTTGGTTTAGAAGATGTTAAAGAGCGAATTATTGAACACTTAGCTGTTTTAAAACTTCGAAACGATATGAAATCCCCTATTTTATGTTTATATGGTCCTCCAGGAGTTGGTAAAACATCTATTGGGAAATCAGTAGCAGAGGCATTGGGTAGAGAATATGTTCGTATTTCTTTAGGAGGAATGAGAGATGAAGCAGAAATTCGCGGACATAGGAAAACATATATTGGTGCAATGCCAGGACGTATTATTCAAAGTATTAAGAAAGCAAAAACATCAAATCCTGTATTTGTTTTAGATGAAATCGATAAATTGTCAAGTAGTTTTAATGGAGATCCATCTTCTGCATTGTTAGAAGTTTTAGATCCAGAACAAAACTCGGAGTTTCATGATAATTTCCTTGAAATAGGTTATGACTTATCTAAAATAATGTTTATCGCTACTTCAAATAGTTTGTCAACCATTCAACCTGCACTTAAGGATAGAATGGAAATTATAAACATGTCGGGTTATACAATTGAAGAAAAAGTGGAAATTGCTAAAAAACATTTACTGCCTAAGCAATTAAAAGAGCATGGATTAACAACCGATGATTTGCAAATAGGGAAAAAACAATTAGAGAAAATTGTTGTAGGTTATACGCGTGAATCAGGTGTTCGTGGTTTAGATAAAAAAATAGCGCAAATGGTTCGTAATGCTGCAAAATCAATTGCAATGGAAGAACCTTATAATAAAGTATTAACGGATGAAGATATAATTGAGGTGTTAAAATCACCAAGATTAGAAAGAGATAAATACGAGAATAATGATACAGCAGGTGTTGTTACAGGTTTGGCTTGGACTTCAGTAGGAGGTGATATTTTATTTATAGAATCTACTATTTCAAAAGGGAAAGGAGCTATGACTATGACAGGGAATTTGGGAACTGTAATGAAAGAATCAGTTACGATTGCGTTAGAGTATATAAAATCTAACAATGAATTATTAGGAATATCAAATGAAATATTAACAGGGAATAATATTCATATTCACGTTCCAGAAGGAGCTACTCCAAAAGATGGACCAAGTGCAGGAATTGCAATGTTGACTTCTATGGTTTCTACTTTTACGCAAAAAAAAGTGAAGAAAAATTTAGCCATGACTGGAGAAATCACATTAAGGGGAAAAGTATTACCTGTTGGTGGAATTAAAGAAAAAATATTAGCAGCAAAAAGAGCTAATATTAAAGAAATTATTCTATGTCATGAAAACAAGCGTGATATTGATGAAATAAAACCTGAATATTTAAAGGGATTAACATTTCATTATGTTGATAAAATGAGTGAAGTGCTTAATATTGCAATAATAAATCAAAAAGTAAAGAGTGCTAAAAAATTAGATAATTAAGTTTTTTTGAGTTGATAATCTTTGTTTTTTAACATTTAACTAGAAATATATGGTTAACTTTGGTAAGTAGTCTGAATTTACTTATTGTTTTTTCAGTAATATTAATCTATAATCTATTTTTATTATGTTAAAAAAAATCTTAAATCAAAAGGGAACTAAAGAATTGTCTAGGATGGATAAAAAAAGTGTAAAAGGAGGAGGGCATCCTACTTTGTGTGCTGACTATGTGATTTATTGTCAAAACCTTCGAACATATGATCCATGTGAACCAATTACAGATACTAATTTCCCTTGTTAATAAGGAGTATTGGAGTTTGCAATAAATGTAATTATGTTGATAAAATGAGTGAAGTGCTTGATATCGCAATAATAAATCAAAAAGTGAAGAGTGCTAAGAAATTATAGTGTTAATCATTTTCAAAATAATAAAATTCCGATTTAGAAATAAGTCGGAATTTGTTTTTAATATATTCGTATATAATTTTATCTTCGCAAAAGCGTTTATAGCTTATATATAAAAAATAATGTTTAAAAAAAGTGTACTGTTCTCTTTGTTGTTATTTTCTACTGTTCATTATGGGCAAATAGGAGGTAAATATGTATATCAGTTTTTAAACTTAGCGCAATCACCGCGTCAAGCAGCATTAGGAGGAAAAACAGTTACTGTGGTTGACTATGATGTAAATCAAGCATTTTATAATCCAGCAACAATAAATCCTGAAATGCATAAAAGATTATCTACAAATTACGGAAGTTATTATGGAGAAGTTTCTTATGGAACTGCTGCCTATGCTTATACTTGGGATAGACATGTGCAAACTTTTCATGCAGGAATAAGTTATATTAATTACGGAGATTTTGAAGGAAGAGATGAATTAGGGAATTTAACTTCTAATTTTACAGGAAGTGAAGCTGCTTTATCTATGGGTTATGCTTATAATATTCCATGGACAGATATGTATATTGGAACTAATGTGAAATTAATTTCTTCCACATTAGAATCGTATAATTCATGGGGAGTTGCTACAGATTTAGGTTTTTTGTATGTTGATGATAAAAATGATATTAATTACGGATTCACTATTCGTAATATAGGGTTTCAAATAACACCTTATCAAGATGTGAGAGAGAAATTACCACTTTCAATAGATGCTGGAATTTCTCAATTGGTTGAAAATGTTCCTATTCGATGGCATCTTACTTTAGAAAATTTACAACAATGGAATATCGCTTTTTCAAACCCAAATAGAGCAGAAAATACTTTAGATGGGGAAACCAATGAAGAGAAGGTATCCTTTTTTAATAATGCATTGCGACACGTTATTATTGGAGCAGAATTATTTCCAGAAAAAGGATTTAATGTTCGTTTAGGATACAATTTTAGAAGAGGGCAAGAATTAAGTATTGTAGACCAAAGAAGCTTTTCAGGAATCTCAGCAGGATTTGGATTGCGATTTGGAAAAATTAAATTTGATTATTCCTATTCAAGATATACCGTTGCTGCAAACACAAGTTTATTTGGATTAATGATAGATTTAGAATAAATTTTTAGAAAAAAATAGAGAAAAACGAATAGATTTTCTAAGAAAATTAAAATGAAAAAAATTACAATAGCAATAGACGGATTTTCGTCAACAGGAAAAAGTACGTTGGCTAAGCAATTAGCAAAAGAATTAGGTTATGTATATGTAGATACAGGTGCTATGTATAGAGCCGTGACTTATTTTGCAATGCAAAACGGTTTTGTTGGTGAAAATCATTTAAATAAAGAGGGTTTAATTAATGAATTACTAGCAATTAAATTAGAATTTCGTTTTAACCCTGATTTAGGTTTTGCTGAGATGTATTTAAATGGTGAAAATGTAGAACAACCTATTCGTACTATTGAAGTTTCTCGAAACGTAAGCCAAATAGCTGAAATTTCTGAAGTGAGAGCTAAATTAGTAGAACAACAACAAGCTATGGGTAAAAATAAAGCTATTGTGATGGATGGTAGAGATATTGGAACCGTAGTTTTTCCAGACGCCGAATTAAAATTGTTTATGAATGCTTCTGCGGAAACAAGAGCGCAAAGACGTTTTGATGAATTAGTAGAAAAAGGACAAAACGTGACTTATCAAGAAGTACTAGAGAATGTACAGCAACGCGACTATATTGACACACATAGAGAAGATTCTCCTTTGGTAAAAGCAGATGATGCTATTGAGGTTGATAACTCTGCGATGAATAAAAAAGAACAATTTGAATTAGTTATGAAGTTAATAGAAGAGAAAATTTAATTAATAGATCTAATTTAAAAAATGTTATTCTGAATTTATTTTAGAATCTTTTTTATCTTCTTTAATAAGAGTCTTTTTTTTACAAATGTTTGGTAGTTAATAAATTATTCGTAATTTTGCACACCTTTTGACGGAATTGGGTTTCCATTAGGTATCAATCATTTATGTAAACACTGTTGCTGTTTTTAATCTGTATAAGAAACCCTATAAGAACAGAGCATACAAATTTTTAAATCAGCATGTCTGAAATTAACAAAACACAAGAAGAGTTTTTAGCAAATTTTAACTGGCACAATTACCAAGAAGGTATTGATGTAGTAGATGAAAAAAACTTACAAGAATTTGAAGAATTAGTATCTAAAACTTTCATCTCTACAAAAGACGAGGAAGTTGTAGAAGGAATTGTAGTTAGAATTACAGATAGAGACGCTATCGTTGATATCAATGCTAAATCTGAAGGTGTTATTTCTTTAAACGAATTTCGTTACAATCCAAATTTAAAAGTTGGTGATAAAGTAGAAGTACTTATCGATATTCGTGAAGATAAAACAGGTCAATTAGTATTATCACACAGAAAAGCGAGAACTATCAAAGCATGGGATAGAGTTATTGCTGCTCATGAGTCTGGTGAAATCGTTAATGGTTTTGTAAAATGCAGAACTAAAGGAGGAATGATCGTTGATGTATTTGGTATTGAAGCTTTCTTACCAGGTTCTCAAATTGACGTGAAACCAATCCGTGATTACGATCAATATGTAAACAAAACTATGGAATTCAAAGTTGTGAAAATCAACCACGAATTTAAAAACGTAGTAGTTTCTCATAAAGCGCTTATCGAGGCTGATATTGAAGAACAAAAGAAAGAAATCATTGGTCAATTAGAAAAAGGACAAGTTTTAGAAGGTGTGGTTAAAAACATTACTTCTTACGGTGTGTTTATTGACTTAGGTGGTGTAGATGGATTAATCCATATTACAGATCTTTCTTGGTCTAGAATTAATCACCCAAGTGAAGTTCTTGAATTAGATCAAAAATTAAATGTTGTAATCCTTGATTTCGATGATGAGAAAACAAGAATTCAATTAGGTTTAAAACAATTAAATGCTCATCCATGGGATGCTTTAAGTGCTGATTTAACTATTGGTGATAAAGTAAAAGGTAAAGTAGTTGTTTTAGCTGATTATGGTGCTTTCATTGAAGTTGCTGAAGGTGTTGAAGGATTAATTCACGTTTCTGAAATGTCTTGGTCAACTCATTTAAGAAGTGCACAAGATTTTATGAAAATTGGAGATGAGGTTGAAGCGGTAGTTTTAACTTTAGATAGAGATGAAAGAAAAATGTCTTTAGGTATTAAGCAATTAACGCAAGATCCTTGGACAGATATCACTGCTAAATATCCAGTAGGTTCTAAGCATACAGGTATCGTTAGAAACTTTACAAACTTTGGTATCTTCGTGGAATTAGAAGAAGGTATTGATGGTTTAGTTTATATTTCTGACTTATCTTGGACTAAGAAAATTAAGCATCCATCAGAATTTGTGAATGTTGGAGATAACATGGAAGTAGTAGTTTTAGAATTAGATGTAGATGGTCGTAAACTATCTTTAGGTCATAAGCAAACTACAGAAAATCCATGGGATAAGCATGAAGATGCTTTCGCTGTTGGTACTATTCATAATGGTGTTATCGGTGAAATCGTTGACAAAGGTGCAACTGTAGATTTCGGTGATGATGTTGTAGCATTTATTCCTACTCGTCATTTAGAAAAAGAAGATGGTAAAAAATTGAAAAAAGGTGAATCTGCTGACTTTAAAGTTATTGAATTTAATAAAGAATTCAAAAGAGTAGTGGCTTCTCATACAGCTATCTTCCGTGAGGAAGAAGAAAAAGCAGTTAAATCTGTAGAAACAACTTCTTCTAACAATAATGTAGAAAAATCAACTTTAGGTGATATTGATGCATTAGCTGAATTAAAAGCAAAAATGGAAAAAGGAGAAAAATAATCTCTAAATTCTTTTAAATACTAAAAAGTCCTGATGAAAATCAGGACTTTTTTTATACTATATTTTGTAATTTCATTATTATATCGTAATATTGCAATATAATAATAAATTTATGGGAGTTTCAAAAACCGAATTCTTTACAGAAGATCAAAACGAAATGGCGAGTTTGTTTAAAGCGATGTCTCATCCAGCGAGAATTGCAATTGTTCAATATTTACTAAGTGTAGATTCTTGTATCTGTGGAGATATTGTAAACGAATTGCCATTGGCTCAGCCAACAGTTTCTCAGCATTTAAAGGAATTAAAGAATGCAAATATTATAAAAGGAACTATAGAAGGAACAGCAATTTGTTATTGTCTTAATCCAGAAATAATTAAGAAAATTGAATCTTATTTTGGAAATATTTTAAATCATTTGAGTCAAAAATGTTGCTAACGATATAATTATTAATAACTAATTTTAAATAAAATGAAATTATCAGAAATAAATGAAGTGTTGAAAAAAGTAGAAACAATTGCTTTTCAGCTTCCAAATGGAAATTTAGTTCCTTCGCATTTTCATGTTACTGAAGTGGGAAAAATAACAAAACACTTTATTGATTGTGGAGGAACAACTCGTTTAGAAGAAGTGGCAAATTTTCAGTTATGGGAAGCAAATGATTATGATCATCGTTTACATCCAGAAAAATTAATTCATATTATAGAACTGTCTCAAAAGGTATTACAAATTCCAGATTTAGAAATAGAAGTAGAATATCAAATGAAAGATACTATAGGTAAGTTTAGTTTGGATTTTGATGGAATTAATTTCTTGCTAATTTCAAAATTAACAAATTGTTTGGCTCAAGATAAATGTGGGATTCCATCTGGAAAACCAAAAGTTAAAATAGGAGAATGGAAATCAAAAGCAAGCTCATGTGAGCCAAATTCTGGGTGTTGTTAGAGAATCATTTTACCTCTACCTGAGCTAAAACTAAAAACATGATAACAAAAATATCTGAAACTATTGAAAAATTTCAACTTTCATTAATTTCTAAAGAGAGAAAAGAAATACTTCAACCATTAATTGATTATATTCAGTTAAAGCTAGATAAGAAAGAAGCAATAAATTTAAATTTCATTTGTACACATAATTCAAGAAGAAGTCATTTGTCTCAAATTTGGGCACAAACAATAGCCTTTTATTATGGTGTTCAAAGAGTAAAGTGCTATTCTGGAGGAACAGATGTAACAGCGATATATCCAAAAGTTATTGAAACTTTACAGAATCATGGTTTTGAAATTCAAAAATTAAGTCATGAAAAAAATCCTATTTATGCTATTAAGTTTTCAGAAAATGAGTTGCCAATTATAGGGTTTTCAAAAGTTTTTGATGACAATTTTAATCCAAAGTCAAATTTTGCAGCAATAATGACATGTTCACAAGCAGATGAAGGCTGTCCGTTTATTATGGGTGCAGAAAAACGATTCCCTATTCGTTATGATGATCCAAAAGAATTTGATGAAACAATTCTAATGAATGAAAAGTATGAAGAAAGAAGTTTACAAATAGCCTTGGAAATGACGTATGTTTTTTCAAATCTAAAAAATGAAGAATAGCAAGCATTACTTTAGTGAATTTATTGGTACATTTTTGTTAGTCTTATTCGGAACAGGCTCAATAATCATTAGTGAAGAATACAACGGAATCATTCAAGAATTTGGAATAGGAATTGTTTTTGGGTTAACCGTTTGGATGCTTGTTCATTTCCTTGGTAAAATATCAGATTGTCATATAAATCCAGCAGTTACAATCGGTATGATGTTGGATAAAAAAATAACAATTAAAAAAGCATCTTGGTATATTTTATTTCAATTAATAGGTGCTTTATCAGCAAGCTGTTTTTTATACGTGTTATTTCCTGACAATCTTAAATTAGGAAATACATTGCCTAGAAATCTGTGGCAAGAAGCTTTTCTTTATGAACTCTTCCTTAGTTTTATTTTAATGTTAGTCATTCTAATTTCAACAAATCGTTCTTTTTTAATAAAAAGAGCTTCATTTTTAATTGGTTTTACTGTTTTTCTAGAAGCATGGTTGGCAGGACCAGTTTGTGGTGCTTCAATGAATCCAGCCAGAACATTTGGACCTGCTATTGTTTCTGGAAATAGTAGTGTTTTATGGTTGTATTTTGCAGCACCAATACTTGGAATGGCTTTGGCAATGTATATTTTTAAATTTAAGTTGAGTGTATTAAAATGAAGAGTCTTTATTATTCTTTTATAATTTTAATAGTTTTAGTTTCATTATCATTCTCTAATGAAATAAAATAAATTCCCTTTGCATAATTAGATAAATCAATTTTATTTTTTGTAGAAGCATTTGTGTTGACTCTAATTTCAAGTAATTGACCTAGTGTTGTATATAAACTCATTTTTGTGAAATGAATATTTTCAATATTTAAAATATCTTTAACAGGGTTAGGATAGAAAACAATACCTGTGTCTTCAAAAGAATTTGTAGAAAGTGTTGTTGTAATTGAGAAATTATATGGAGTTTGATAATCAGAATTAGTAGGTGAAAGACTAGAAAGCTTTAAATAATAAGTTCCAGAGCTTAAAACATTATTCACAATCAAAGAAGAGCCATTGTTGTTTTCTATAGTTCCAATTAAAATTCCAGATTCATCCAAAATTGAAGCTTCCATTTGACTTGTACTAATATTGCTAACTTCAACAGTAGATAAAATATTTTCAGTAACATTAAATCTGAAATAGTCATTGTCAATAAGGGAATTAGTGTCTTCTTGAACGGTAGTAAATCCTGTATAATTTACATTTGTGTCAATTTCATAAGCTAATTCTTTAAAATTAGGTTCATCTAATCCTTGAATTAAAAGTGAGTACTGGCTAGGTAAAGTAGTGTGTACTTCAAGACCAGAAGAGGTGTAATAAAAATATTTAGTAGGATATGTTAACCCAGTTATAAAATTATCCATAGTTGCAGATTCTTCGGTAACAACGCCATCGGTTGGATTTCCATTTAATCGTCCAATGATACTAGAAAAATCAATTAAATTATCAATAGATTTTTGATTTAAACCAATTATGTTATCGCCAATAGTCCCATTGCAATTAACATCAATATTAAAAAAATCACTTCCAAATAAGTGTTCGTTCATATTTGAAGAATTATTGATTTCAATACCACCAAATAAATAGCGACCTGGATCACTGCTATAATAATAAGTTGTTTTTAAATCTCTAATAGCTTCTGAATGTGTATCAATACCTACAAAAACGCCAATACCAGAATCGCTGGAATTACTACCTCCGTTTGGTGTGCCGACTGTTAATAATTTGGCTACATGATGAGCATTATCTGCTTGCCAGTTAGAAGAATTTTGGATATATTCTCTAGAAGCTAATCCACCCATACTATGACCAACAAGTATTACTTTGTTTTTACCTGTTAATTCTAATACACGCTCAATGGCTTTTTTTAGTGCAACTCCTTGTTTTGTTATAGCGCACTGATTGCTTAATGCATCTGTTCCTATTGTTCCATCCGGATTCACATTAAAGTTCACATAATAATAATCGCCATTTTGCATTATTGTGGTTTCAAATGCAGCAATATCAGCTCCAGAAACAGGATAGAAATTAGTGTTTGCTATAGTATTGTCATTGTCAGCATTTAAGCAGAAATCAAATCTGCCTCCAAATGTAAAAGAATACTGAGAATCTAAATAATTAGAAGTTGTGTTCCATGTTTCAGAACTAGAATTAAGACCATGAATAAAAATTATAGGATATGGTAGTTTGTTAGAGGTTGTTACTCTTAATGAATTAGTAGTAGCTATTGGCATTTTTATAGAAAGAACGCTATCTCCTAATTTTCCTATTGATTCAAATTCGATAGGTCTTGGTTTTATTTGATACTCTTCATTTTGTGAAAATAAGTTTAAAAATGAAAAGAAAAATATTGAGCTAAGTAGTAGAGTAGTTTTATTCATATATGAAAACGGGTTAATGTTGTACAATATATAAATAAAATGTTAAAAAAATATAAAATATATGTTTTTTTGTTATAAAAAAGCTCTCATGTTTTGAGAGCTTCAATTATTCTTTATCAATAGATCCGAGAACACGTTTCATAAAATTATTTAGTGCTGTTTTTTTATCAGCACCTTCTTTAATCAATTTTTGAACTTCGAGAGCTCCATACATATTTGAAATTAATTCGCCTATAACATCCAGCTCTTCATCTTTTAATGATGAAACCTCTGTAAGGTTTTCTAAAACCTCAATGGTTTCAATAAGATAATCAGCGTCATTGTCTTCAATAAATTGAGTTAATTGTTTTATTACGGGTAATTTCATAAAATATTAGATTACTTCGTTTATTAATTCAGTTAAGACTTCTAATTTATTAGTTTGCGTTTGATTAACTAATTTTCCATTTTTAAAAGTTGCAAAAGTAGGTAAATTATCAACTTTTGCTAATTTTCTCGATTCAGGAAATTGTTCAGCATCTACAATATAAAATGCAATCGATTCGTTTTCTGAAGCTAGTTTTTTAAATTTAGGTTTCATTATTCTACAATTTCCACACCATGAAGCTGAGTATTGTACAATTATGGTATCATTTGAGTTTACAATCTCTTGTAAATTATCTTGGTTTAATTCTTGTATCATTTTTTTTGTTTAAAAAAGGCAACCGTAATATAAATTAATTCATTACGATTGCCTTAAGTAATTATTTAATAAAATTAGTTTTGGCTTAAGTATGCAGCAGTACTTAATCTATCAGCATTCATAGCCTCTTTCCCTTCTTCCCAATTTGCAGGACAAACCTCACCTTTTGTTTGAACATGAGTATAAGCATCAATTAAGCGTAAATATTCGTTTACATTTCTACCTAATGGCATATCATTTACACTTTCATGGAAAATTTTTCCATCTTCGTCAATTAAATATGTTGCTCTAAAAGTTACGTTTGAACCTTCAAGGATTTCTTCTCCTAAATTTTCATCATAAACCCATTCAGCATCAAGAATCTCTAAAGCAGCAGATAAATTTCTTGTAGTGTCAGCAATTAAAGGATATGTAACGCCTTCAATTCCACCATTGTTTTTCGGAGTGTTTAACCAAGCAAAGTGCACTTCATTTGTATCACAAGAAGCACCAATTACAATTGTGTTTCTTTTTTCAAATTCACCTAAAGCAGCTTGGAAAGCATGTAATTCAGTAGGGCAAACAAAAGTGAAATCTTTTGGATACCAAAACAATAAAACTTTCTTGTTGTTTTTTGTAGCTTCTTCTAAAACGTTGATTCTTAAGTTATCTCCCATTTCAGAGATTGCATCAACTGTAATGTTTGGAAATTTTTTTCCTACTAATGACATAGTTTAAAATATTTAATGGATTATTAATTCTAATATTATGTGGCAAAAATAAGCTCTATTTTAGTATTGTTGAATAGGTTTTGATTGTAATTTTCTATTGTATTATAAGTATTATCTTTTAATTATTTTTTTAGGATTTTTTTTAATAATTTATTAATAAAATTTTAAAATAAAAAAATTAAATTTATAACAGCTTTTAATTCAAGTATAGTTTTTATCTATTATAAAAATAATTTCAATAGTTTTTAATAACTAATTTAGCATGGAAAGTTAATCAATAAAAAACAATAGTATTATGGAAAACAACAAAAAACTGAATGGTGAAAGTAAGTGCCCATTTTCTGGAGGAGCGATGAAACAAAGTGCTGGTTTTGGTACAAAGAATAGTGATTGGTGGCCTAATCAATTAAAAATTAATATTCTAAGACAGAATTCGGCTTTATCTAACCCGATGGGAGAAACATTTAATTATGCTGAGGCTTTCAATAGTTTAGACTTAAAAGCAGTAAAAAAAGATTTATTCGAATTAATGACAGATTCTCAAGATTGGTGGCCTGCTGATTACGGGCATTACGGGCCGTTTTTTATTCGTATGGCTTGGCATAGTGCGGGAACTTATAGAATTGCAGATGGTAGAGGAGGAGCGGGTTCAGGAACACAACGATTTGCACCATTAAATAGTTGGCCTGATAATGTTAATCTTGATAAAGCTCGATTATTGCTTTGGCCAATTAAACAAAAATATGGTAAGAAGATTTCATGGGCAGATTTAATGATTTTAGCAGGAAACTGTGCTTTAGAATCTATGGGACTTAAAACTTTTGGTTTTGCAGGAGGAAGAGAAGATGTTTGGGAGCCAGAAGAAGATGTGTATTGGGGGTCAGAAAAAGAATGGTTAGGAGATAAACGTTATAGTGGAGATCGTGAATTGGAAAACCCATTAGGAGCTGTACAAATGGGATTGATTTATGTGAATCCGGAAGGGCCTAATGGAGTTCCTGATCCACTTGCTGCTGCTAAAGATATTCGTGAAACTTTTGGCCGTATGGCAATGAACGACGAAGAAACAGTTGCACTTATTGCAGGAGGACATACTTTTGGTAAAACACATGGTGCTGCTGATCCAAATAAATATGTAGGGAAAGAACCTGCAGCAGCAACTATTGAAGAGCAAGGTCTTGGTTGGAAAAACACATTTGGTAGTGGTAATGGAGAAAATACAATTAGTAGTGGATTAGAAGGAGCTTGGACTACTACTCCAACAAAATGGAGTAATAATTTTTTTGAAAATCTTTTTGGATTTGAATGGGAATTAACTAAAAGTCCAGCAGGAGCACATCAATGGAGGCCAAAAAATGGAGCAGGAGCTGGTACGGTTCCTGATGCACATAATTCATCTAAGAGTCATGCTCCATTTATGCTAACAACTGATCTTTCTTTAAGAGTAGATCCTGTTTATGAAAAAATATCAAGGCATTTTTATGAAAATCCTGATAAATTTGCTGATGCGTTTTCAAGAGCATGGTTTAAATTGACACATCGAGATATGGGGCCAGTTGAACGTTATTTAGGACCTGAAGTTCCTAAAGAAGAATTAATTTGGCAAGATCCTATACCTGTAGTTAATCATGAATTAGTTAATGATGAAGATATAGTTGAACTTAAAGTTAAGATAACAGAATCTGGATTATCTATTTCTCAATTGGTTTCAACTGCTTGGGCTTCTGCATCTACTTTTCGTGGTTCAGATAAAAGAGGCGGAGCAAATGGAGCTCGTCTTCGTTTAGCTCCACAAAAAGATTGGGATGTTAATAACCCAGTAGAATTATCAAATGTTCTAATGAAATTAGAGGCTATTCAAAAAGAATTTAATGCAAATCAGTCAGGAAATAAGAAGGTTTCAATTGCAGATTTAATTGTATTAGGTGGTTGTGTAGGAGTAGAACAAGCTGCTAAAAATGCAGGACATGATGTGAAAGTTCCTTTTGCTCCAGGACGTACAGATGCATCACAAGAGCAAACAGATATAGATTCTTTTGCTATTTTAGAACCAAAAGCAGATGGTTTCCGAAATTATATGAAAACCAAATATAGTGTGTCAGCTGAAGAAATGTTAATTGATCGTGCTCAACTAATGACGTTGACTGCTCCAGAAATGACTGTTCTTGTAGGAGGATTACGTGTTCTAAATGTTAATCATGGGCAAACTAAACATGGTGTGTTTACAAAAAATACAGGGTCATTGACAAATGATTTCTTTGTTAACCTTCTTGATTTTGGAACAACTTGGAAAGCAACTTCGGATGTTCAAGATGTATTCGAAGGGCGTGATCGTAAAACAGGTGAATTAAAATGGACAGGAACAAGAGTAGATCTTATTTTTGGGTCTAATTCGGAACTTAGAGCGCTTGCTGAAGTATATGGTTCTAAAGATTCTCAAGAAGATTTTGTGAAATATTTTATCGCTACTTGGAATAAAGTAATGAATCTTGATCGTTTTGATTTGAATTAATAATTTGATTATATAAACAAAATAGAGGTCTAAAAATTTTAGACCTCTATTTTGTTATTAGACTTATCACGTAAATGTTAGTTTTTTACACTAGAAGTTAATTGTTTAATTTTAATGTTGAATGCGGCAAAAATTAAAGTCATGAATGGACTTATAATATTAAAGAAAGCATAAGGTAAGTAATCAAATGTATCAACGCCCAATGTTCCAGATTGATAAGCTCCACAAGTGTTCCAAGGTATTAAAACAGAGGTAACCGTTCCAGAATCTTCTAAGGTTCTACTTAGATTTTCAGGAGCTAGCCCTTTATCTTTGTATGCTTTTGAAAACATCTTGCCAGGTACAACAATTGCTAGATATTGATCTGACGCGGTAATGTTTAGAGCTAAGCAACTTCCAACAGTTGAAGCAAATAATCCGAATGTAGATTTTGCCATTTTAAGAAGAGCTTGGCTAATTCTTGATAATGCTCCAATTGCATCCATAATTCCACCAAAGACCATAGCACATAAAATTAACCATATTGTGCCTAGCATTTTTTGCATTCCTCCAGATTTGAACAAGTCTGTCAATGTTTCATTTTTTGTAGGGATTACAGAGTCTGTAGTTATAGCATTTAATATTCCTTTATATGCATTTGCGAAATTTAAACTTTTCCCACCTGAAAGCATTAAAACAATTTCTGGTTGGAAAATAATTGCAAAAATTCCAGCTAAAAGTGTTCCAATTAATAACGCAACTAATGGTTCTGTTTTCTTTACAATTAGTCCTATTACAATAATAGGTACTAAGAATAACCATGGAGTTATATGAAAAGATTTTTGAATATCGTTTAAAAGAGTTGAAGAATCAGCAATTCCACTTGTTTCAATGGTTAATCCTAAAATGATAAATAAAATTAATGTTACTATATAACTTGGAACTGTTGTTAATGACATGTACTTTATATGTGTAAACAAGTCTGTTCCTGCCATTGCGGGTGCTAAATTAGTAGTGTCGGACATTGGAGATAGTTTGTCTCCAAAATAGGCACCAGAAATAACAGCTCCTGCAATCATTCCTTTATCGAAACCTAATGCTCCACCAATACCTATTAAGGCAATACCAACAGTAGCTGAAGTAGTCCATGAACTTCCTGTAGAAATTGAAATTACAGAGCAAATGATTAAAGTAGCAGGTAAAAATATTGCTGGACTTAGAATTTGTAAACCATAATATATCATAGATGGAATAATACCGCTAACTAGCCATGTTCCAGCAAGTGCACCAACCATTAATAAGATTAAAATGGCACCAGTTGTAGATTTAATGTTTTCAGCTACTTCATCAAGCATTTTTGAAAAACTTACTTTGTTGAAGTAACCAACTATTGCAGCTACTGTTGCGCCGAGTAATAATATGAATTGATTACTGCCTCCTAATGCGTTGTCTTCAAAAATATAAACATTATAACCTAACATTGTAATTAGAGCTGCAACAGGAATCAATGCTTCCCATATACTTAACTCTTTATTTGAATTTATTTTAGTGTCCATTTATTTTTTTTTGAGGATGCAATATAGAAAAAAGAGTTAGTAATGACAAAGTTGCGTGACATCAAAAATGATTTATTTTATAAGAACTTGTTATTTAGTGTCATTTGTTTTAATGATTCTAAGTATAATTTTATTTTCCTCTGTATTGTTGTTAAAAAAGCAAATTTTGTTTTTACTTAAAAGTGAAAATAATTATCTCTTTCTAAATGTCTCTTTGATAATATCATTAGGGAAGACTATGGGGCTTTCGTGACCATTTTTTCCTACTGTTGATACTCCAAAAAAATAATTATCAATAACAATACCTTCTAATTCGAAATTATCAATATTGCCAACAAATCGACTAAATTCCCATTGTGGAGAAGTTGTTAATCTCCAATATATTTTGTAGCCTAATATACTAGTGTCTGAATTTTTTTCCCAACGTAGTTTTACATTTGGTTTTACAATTCCACCAATTAAAACATTTTTTGGAGCAGGAGGAGACCAAGCAAGAGCTGCTAAATTAATAGCATTCACAGCAGTTAGTTTTTTTACATATTCAAAATTAACACCTTCTAAAACATCTCCATATTTTATTCCGTTTTCTTCTCTGATATTTTGATGTTGACGATTATAATTTTCATGTGCTTCCATTATCCGAATACCTGCAAAACCTAAATCATTAAAAGGTCTGTGATGACCACCTCTTCCAAATCGATCTAATCGATATATCATCATTGGGTTCATTTCGGGCATATAAGTTTTAGTTGTTCTTTCAATATATCGAGCTAATTGTCTAGAAATACCGTCAACTTCACCTCCATAAAAGCGTCTCATATTACGTTCTTTTTCGGTTTCAGTTGTGGATGTTGGTTCTGAAAATATTCTAAAAGTTCTATTGTCAATTACTCCATCAATGCCTTCAATATTACCAATCATATCATTATTTAAAACGCCTATAATTTCCCAGTTTTTATTTTTTGCATAATTAGCTAGCCCTTTTCCTCCAAATAGTCCTTGTTCTTCTCCAGAAAGACCTACGTAAATAATACTGTTTTCAAATTTATGTTTAGATAAAACTCGTGCAGCTTCAATTGTTCCAGCCATTCCAGAGGCATTGTCATTTGCACCAGGAGCGTCAGTAGTAAAGTCCATTGTGTCTGAATTTCGACTATCAATGTCACCACTCATTATAATATATCGATTTGGGTATTTTGTTCCTTTTTGTATCGCAACTACATTTACAATCCAAGTATCTTTTGGAACGCGTTCTCCATCATTAGTTGTTACAAAATCTTTTTGATAAAATACGTCTAAGCAATTTTTGCATTCTTTTGAGATTGTTTCAAATTCAGATTTAATCCATCTTCTAGCTGCTCCAATTCCTCTTGTTTTAGAGATAGTATCGCTAAATGTGTTTCTTGTGCCAAAATTTGTTAATGTTGTAATGTCTTTTTGTATTCTTTCAGATGATATTTGGTTGATGATGTCGTAAATTCTAGAGTCGGTTTGTGTAAATCCTAAAAGAAAATGGAATAAAGTTAAAATTAAAAGGGATTTTTTCATTTTTAGTCTTTCTTTCAAAGGTAAAAAAAATCCAACTACATATTCTGTAATTGGATTTTATCACAAATTTGCTTTTATTTATTATAAAATGTGTAATTCTTTCATGCAATCTTTCATCATACTATACGTTCTTTCAATGTTATTGTCTAAACCAACTGAAAAGCGTATTAAACCATCGGTTAATCCCATTTCTACTTGTTCTTCTAGTGGAATTTCAGAAGAAGTAGATGTTCCAGGTGCGCTAAATAATGTTTTGTAAAACCCTAAGCTAACTGCTAAATATCCTAAGTTACGTTCCTGCATTAATTCCATTAATTCATTAGCCTTATTTAAAGAACCCACATCAATAGTCATCATTCCTCCAAAACCATATTCTGGATTTATCATGTTTTTATATATTTCATGACTAGGATGACTTTTTAATCCAGGATAAACTGTTTTAATTCCGTCTTTTTCAAATTTTTCGGCTAAATAAGCTGCATTAGTACTATGTTGTTTGATGCGTAAGTGTAATGTTCTTAGGTTTTTCATTATACTAGCGCTACGCATACTGTCCATTGTTGGACCTAATAGCATACTTGCTCCAGAATTTACATTTTTTAAGTCATTTATAAAGTCTTGTGAAGCACAAATTACTCCACCTACAGTATCACTACTGCCATTTATATATTTTGTTAAGCTGTGAATTACAATGTCAGCACCTAGTTTAATTGGAGAAACAGATAATGGTGAAAAGGTATTATCGACTACTAATTTTAAATTGTGTTTTTTTGCAATTTTAGATAAACCAGTTAAATCTGCCACTTCTAATAATGGGTTACTTACAGTTTCACAATATAGAACCTTTGTGTTTGGTGTTATTGAAGCTTCTACTGTTTCAAGTTTTGTAATATCTACAAAAGTGGTTTTGATTCCCATTCTTGGAGCAAAATTCTTAAGAAAAGCGTATGTTCCTCCATAAATAGTTCTACTAGAAACGATATGATCTCCGTTTTCACATAATTGTAATAGAGTAGGGGTAATAGCTCCCATTCCAGATGCAGAAACGTTTGCAGATTCTGTTCCTTCCATTGCTGCAAGAGCTTTGTCTAAATATAAATTACTAGGAGATGAGTGTCTGGAATATAAATAACAGCCTTCTGCGTTACCTTCAAAAGTATCAAACATTGTTTTTGCAGAAAGGAATGTATAAGTTGAAGAATCAGATATAGAAGGATTTACTCCTCCAAATTCTCCAAAATATTGTAAATCTTGTATTTTGTCAGCGGGATTAAATGAATTCATGATTTTGATTTTAGGTTTATAAATCAAATATCATTATTCGGCTTCATATTTTCAACATAATTACTAAAAAACAGTTTTTAATTCTTTATATTTTGTTTTTATTAGATTTTTATTCTTAATTATTGTAATTTTGTCAAAAACAAACAAAAATGAAGTTAGATAAAATTGATGAGAAATTATTAGAATTATTACAAGAAGATACAAAAAAGACAACAAAAGAATTGTCTTTAAAATTGAATCTGTCTGTAACAGCGGTCTATGAAAGAATTAAAAAATTAGAACGTGAGAAGGTTATAAGTAAATATGTTGCTGTTTTAGATAAAGCAAAGATAGAAAAAAACTTTGTTGTTTTTTGTCATGTGAGATTAACACAGCATAATATAGATCTTATTTCGCAATTTGAAAAAGAGGTTGTTAAATTAGATGAGGTATTAGAATGTTTTCATGTAAGTGGAGATTATGACTATATTTTGAAAATCTTTGTAAAAGATATGGAAGCATATCGGGAATTTATGGTTACCAAGTTAACAACTATTCAGCACATTGGAAGTACTCATAGTACGTTTATGATTAGTGAAGTTAAAAATACAACATCATTTAGACTAAATAAATAATTCTGTATATTAGTTATTATTAACATAAATAACAAACGTATCATGAAAAGTAAATTACTAAACATTTCAGAAATTAAAGTTTTAACTAGAGAAAACTAAAAACAAATTTTTGCTAGAATTTCTGATTCTATAAATTTGTCAAAATGTGGATGTTCTTGTAGTGGATTAGTAACAGGCCTTTTTATTGTAGTAAATACTTTGCATGTCCTCAAGTATATACTTGTTAAGATAAATTTATTGTATTGTTTATTATATAATATATTTAGGTAATTGATCCGTCCTAAATATTCAATACAGATTATTATATAAAAATAATTAATTAAACACTTGTGAAAATGTTTTACAAGTGTTTTTTTAGTTTAATTTGGTTATTATTTTTTATATTTGATAATATTTTAACACAAATAGATGAAATTATGAAATCAAAATTATTAAGTATCTTAGAAATTAAAGTTCTAACTAGGGAAAATCAAAAACAAATTTTTGGAGGCATTTTGGAACCTGTAGACTTGTCAAAATGTGGATGTTCTTGTAGTGGATCAGTAACAGGACCTTTTTACTGTCGTAGACATATATATTGTCCGCAAGTTTATACATGTAACGAGTAAATGTCCTTAGATTAATTTTGAAATTGTTTTATTTTTTTAAATAAATAATGATTATGTGTGTTAAAATTTTTATATTAGACGTTATTTTAACACAAAAACAAACAAAATTATGAAAAGCAGATTATTAAGTATTTCAGGAATTACTAAATTGACTAGAAAGAATCAAAAACAAATTTTAGGAGGGATTTCTGGTCCTGTAGATTTATCAAAATGTGGATGTGATTGCGCAGGTTCTGTAACTGGACCATTTTATTGTAGTCAATATATTGGTTGTCCTCAAGTTTATACATGTAAAGACGAACAAGAAATGTAATTAACAAACGAATGTTTTGTATGAAACCATTTAATTTAAATTAGATGGTTTTTTTGTAAAGTATTTTTTACATATTAAAAGGGAAAATATGAATATTTAATTTGTTTGGTTATTATTTTTTTCTATATTTGATAGAATTTTAACACAAAAACAAACTAAATTATGAAAGCTAAATTTTTGAACATTTCAGGAATAGAAGTATTATCAAGAGAAAACATGAAGCAAATTAAAGGACAAGCTAAATTGGATTTTTCAAAATGTGGATGTGATTGCAGAGGTTCTGTAACAGGTCCAGATTATTGTAGAATTTATTTTGCATGTGCTCAAGTGTATACTTGTCAAGAAGAAATGTAATTTCTAGAAATAAATTTTAAAAGTAGCCTTGATTATTTCAAGGCTATTTTTTTGTTCTTTGTAAGGAATTATTTGAATAAGAAAAAGTGTTATATTTTCAAAATAAACTAAAGTCGTGTAAACTTAATTCCTTAATTTTGTACCACAATTTATTTAAACACAACATTAATAAAGATAAATACTATGAGTTCATTTGACGTAGTTATTATAGGTTCAGGTCCAGGAGGATATGTTTCAGCAATTCGTTGCGCTCAACTAGGGTTGAAAACAGCTATCATTGAAAAATATTCTACACTTGGAGGTACATGTTTAAATGTAGGATGTATTCCTTCTAAAGCATTATTGGCTTCATCACATCATTATCAAGAATTACAACATTTTGCTGATCACGGAATAGAAGTTTCTGGTGAGGTTAAAGTAAATCTGGAAAAAATGATTGCTCGTAAACAAGCGGTAGTTGATCAAACCTCTGGTGGGGTCAAATATTTAATGGATAAGAATAATATTACTGTTTTTGAAGGGATTGGTTCATTTGAAGATGCTACACATGTGAAAGTGTCTAAAAATGATGGAGCGTCTGAAATAATTGAATCTAAAAATATAATTATAGCAACAGGTTCAAAACCATCTTCTTTGCCATTTATTACATTAGACAAAGAACGAGTAATCACATCTACTGAAGCTTTAAAGTTGCCAGAAGTGCCAAAACATTTAGTGATTATTGGAGGAGGAGTTATTGGTATTGAGTTGGGCCAAGTGTATTTAAGATTGGGAGCTCAAGTTTCTGTTGTAGAGTATATGGATAGAATTATACCAGGAATGGATGCTGCTTTATCGAAAGAATTGACAAAAGTGCTGAAAAAACAAGGAATGAAATTTTATACTTCTCATAAAGTTCAATCTGTTGATAGGAATGGAGATGTTGTAACGGTAAAAGCGGAAAATACAAAAGGAGAAGTAATCACTTTAGAAGGAGATTATTCATTAGTTTCTGTTGGTCGTCGTCCTTATACTGATGGATTAAATGCTGATAAAGCTGGTGTTAAAATTTCTGATAGAGGGGTTGTTGAAGTAAATGATCATTTGCAAACAAATGTGTCAAATATTTATGCGATAGGTGATGTAGTTAGAGGAGCAATGTTAGCTCATAAGGCAGAAGAAGAAGGTGTTATGGTAGCTGAGATTTTAGCAGGTCAAAAACCTCATATTGATTATAATTTAATTCCAGGTGTGGTTTATACATGGCCAGAGGTTGCTGCTGTTGGTAAAACAGAAGAGCAATTGAAAACAGAAGGAGTTGCTTATAAAAGCGGAAGTTTTCCATTTAAAGCATTAGGAAGAGCTAGAGCAGGTGGAGATGTTGATGGTTTTGTGAAGATTTTGGCAGATGCTAAGACAGATGAAGTTTTAGGAGTTCATATGATAGGCGCTCGTTGTGCAGACCTAATTGCAGAAGCAGTAACTGCAATGGAGTTTAGAGCAAGTGCGGAAGATATTTCAAGAATGAGTCATGCACATCCTACATTTGCAGAAGCGATTAAAGAAGCAGCATTAGCTGCAACAGATAATAGACCACTACATGTTTAGTTTTAAGCTTTTTGGTATGTAGTAAAAATAGAAAAACCGAGAAAATGATATTCTCGGTTTTTTTATGTAATGATATTTT
The DNA here is from genome assembly GCF_000967805.1 of Flavobacterium sp. 316. NCBI lineage: Bacteria > Pseudomonadati > Bacteroidota > Flavobacteriia > Flavobacteriales > Flavobacteriaceae > Flavobacterium > Flavobacterium sp. 316. The sequence goes on along the minus strand of NZ_JYGZ01000003.1, from coordinate 107,583 downwards.
AAGTTAGGGTGAAGATATAAAAAAAGTCGCAATAATATTGCGACTTTTTTATGAGACAGAAATAGAAGATTATCTTCTTCTTTTTTCTTTGATTTTTGCTTTTTTACCAGTAAGTTCTCTGAAGTAGAATATACGAGCTCTACGAACTTTACCTCTTTGGTTAACTTCAACTTTTTGTAAAGCTGGCATGTTCACTGGGAAGATACGCTCTACACCAACAGCTCCAGACATTTTACGAATTGTAAAAGTTTCAGTTAATCCTGCACCTCTTTTTTGGATTACTACACCTTTGAAGAACTGAGTTCTAGTTTTTTCACCCTCTTTGATTTCATAATACACAGTAATTGTGTCTCCAGCATTAAATTCTGGGAAATCTTTTTTTGTTACAAATTCGTTTTGTACGAAATCTACTAAATTAGCCATTTTGAATAAAATAATTGTTTGATTTAGAGCAACATACACGTCTATCGCTAGAGGTTGGTCCAAATATGGCTGCAAAATTATAAAATAATTATGAATTATAAACCATAAAAAAAGATTATTTACTTTAATAAGATATAATTATGATTGTAAAGACGTAATTGTTATTCATTTAATAAATCGGGCCTTCTGTTTTTTGTGTGTTCGTATGCCTTTTGTTCACGCCATTCTTCAATTTTAGGAAAATTACCACTTAAAAGAATCTCAGGAACTTTCCAACCTTTGTAATCTGCTGGTCTAGTGTAGATAGGTGGAGATAATAAATTATCTTGAAAACTATCTGTTAATGCCGATGTTTCATTGCTTAATACTCCAGGAATTAAACGGATAACGCTATCGCAAAGTATTGCTGCTCCTAATTCGCCACCACTTAAAACATAATCACCAATTGAAATTTCTCTTGTAATGAAATGATCACGTACTCGTTGATCTACACCTTTGTAATGTCCGCATAGAATAATAATATTTTTTAACAATGACATTCCATTTGCAATACTTTGATTAAGCGTTTCTCCATCAGGTGTCATGTAAATAATTTCATCATATTCGCGCTCATTCTTTAATTTAGTAATACAATCGTCTATTGGTTGTATATTCATAACCATTCCAGCTCCACCTCCAAATTGATAATCATCGACACTTTTTTGTTTGTTAGTAGTGTAATCCCTTAAGTTGTGAAAATGCACTTCTACTAGTCCTTTTTCAATAGCTCTTTTCAGAATAGAAGCTTCAAATGGACTTTTAATTAATTCAGGTAAAACAGTTATGATGTCAATGCGCATTTTTACTTTTATTAGAAGTTTAGTTTTTCAAGTATGAATATAAGGTGCAAATTTAGTTAACTTTAAATCTGAAACAAAATTAAACTCTAAACTGTATTGTCGTTTTCATCAAAAATACTTTCATTTTGAATCATTGTTTTATGGGAATAGCTTCATTAGTTCTTTTTATAAACTTTTGATTAGGATCAAAATATAAATACAGCGGTTTTTTATCTAAAATTATTTTAAAGTCAAGATTGTTTTTAAATAATGCTGTTTGTATTGTTTTTTCGCTTCCATCTATAAAATGAAAGAATATTTCAACATTGTCATTAAAAAATGTTTTAGATATATTGCCCTTACCGTCTTCATAAAATTTATTTGCAATAATTTCAAAAGATACTTCGTAAAGACCCTTTTTCTCTTTTACAATTATGTCTTTGGTTTGAAAATCGTAAATAGTAATTTTCTTGAACAAATCATCGATTTTTGGGTGCAAATTTTTGTCAGTAATTGCATATAATTCATTAATAAAATCTGTAGAAATAGGATTTAAGTTTGGATAGGTATTTTTTTCTAGGAAGTTTTGTAACGCTAAATTTATTTTTTGTTCTCCTATTATTTCGCTAAGTTGATACATAATAACCAACCCTTTTGAATAATTAATATGCGTATCATAATGATTTACTTTGTATAATGGCTGTTCTATAGTGAAACTTCTTTCATCAAGATAGATTCCTAAGTGTAAGTCGACATTTTCTAAAACTCTTTTTTTACCATACATTTTTTTTACCAACATCAATTCGGTATACATGGCTAATGTTTCTGTTAGCATCGTATAGCCTTCTCTATCGTCAGGATTAATTTGATTATTTCCCCACCAAATATGGGATAATTCGTGGCCGGCTAATTCGTTAATAACATCTTGTTGTTTGTCTGCTTTTATATTAGTATGAAATACTATGTCTTCTGTCATAAAGGTGCTTCCTGGATAAGCTGTAGCGGCAAAACCTTTAGTAAAAGCGGAAACTTCAGCAAAACGAATTGTTTTAAAAGGATATTCTTTAAAATTGGTTTCACAATAATCTAATGTTAACTCAATATTCTTAAGTAAATGTTCTACATTTTCATAATGTGATGGATGATAATAAACTTCAATTTTTTTACCATTATGAGTTGTTGTTTTTGTAGCATATTTAGCTGAAGAAACTGCAAAACGAAAAGGAATAGGAGAGGTTGTTTCGTAAATAAAATAATTTCGCCCTTTATCTTTCCATTGTTTGATTAGTTCTCCTACACCAATAACTGTTTGATTTCCTTCGGTAGAAATAGTCATTTTTAAGTTAATAAAATCATCAACTAGAGTCTTTGCTTCATCAAGTTTACGAATTGTAGTAGCATTTTGAAGCTGGAATTTTTTTCTATCTTCTTCTTTTTCTATTTCGTTTTTAGATAAATATCCAAATTGCGGATAATATCTGCTGATTCGCATAAAAGAACCATTTTCTACGATTGAATTAAAGGATTTGTGTCCATTAACAGGAACCCATTGGTAATTTAAAATAAAATAAAAATGGGCCTTTTCATTTGGTAATAAGGGTTGTTTTAAGTTTAATATTTCATATTGTTTTGTAGTATTATATACTTCGTTATTATGATTTAAAGTTGCTTTTTTAATAGTGAAACCTTCTTCAAAATTTATCAAAATTTGAAAAATAGGTTGTTCAGTTTTGTTTTGAAGAGTATAAGTTCCATTTATTTCATAGTTATTTTGAAGTGGAAATAAAGCTATATTAGTAACGACATCTGTAATAGATGGTTGGGGAATGTTTTCAAATTTGCGATATTTTCTTTCATAGTTAGCTTGTTCTTCTAGTTTCGTTTTTGGATTTTCAAATACATAGCCATTTGTAAAAATTATACCAGAAATATAAGCTACTGGAAGTAAGAGTAGAAATAAAATTAATGAGGTAAACTTTAATTTTATTCTTTTTGTTTTTAGGTTAAGTATAAAAAAGATTAGTATAATGGCTAAACCAAATAGATTGCGCAAACAAAATGCAGAAAAGTAAGTTCCATATTCATTCATGTCACTATAAATTCCTTTGAAAGGCAATTGAAAACGAAGTAAAGGATGAATTAAAATTGATTTTCCAACAGGAGTTGCAGTAAGAAGAATAAAAACTGATGAAATAGTAAGTCCAATATATTTGTTGTTAATCCATTTTTGAATGATACAAATAAGTCCAGCACTTAAAATTAAAGGGAAACTAACAAATATATATATACCTAAATAAGCTTGCCAATCAAAGTATGGATAAGTGTACAAGAATTGGAAAACTACACCTAATAAAAGCATTAATGTGCTTAAAAACACTATGATTATTGATAATGAGAGCCATTTAGACAGAAAAATTGTGGTTTCATTTAGAGGAGTTGTATTTTCAATAAGATGAAAATTACTATTTCTGCTTCTCCAAATAATTTCATGAGCATAAAAAAGAATAACTATTAAACCCAGAAGAGGGAATGTGTCAATAATTGCATTAGCCATTAATCCAGATGATGCATATTTTTGAGGTAAACGAATTCCTTTTTCAATAGCATCATAGATTTCCATAGAAACACTAAATAACAATCCAAAACATATTAAAATGAAAGGAATTCCTTTAGTGATATATGTTAAGTCTAAATGTACGAAAGACAGCAGTTTTTTTAGTGTGTTTCTTTTATTAAAGATTGGGGATATAGGTTTTAATGGAATAGTTTTATTTGTATTAGTGTCATTTAATTTTAACGTGTCTTTTTTGGTTCTCTTTTCGGAATTGCTAAATGAAAATAGTTTAAAAGCAATAAGTAAAAAGAGTAGTGAAATTCCAATAACGCCTAATCTGTTTATTAAAAATAAATCAGTTGGAAATAATAAATCAGTATTTTTTTGAAGAATTGAATAATGATTTGTTTGCGAAAAGAAGCCAGAAAGTCCAAAAGGATCTAAAATAGCAGAAATTTTCATGGCTTCTTTTGATTGTGGCATTGATTTAGCCATTAAAGGTGAGCCAGAAAAGAGTAACATTACCATGTATAAGATGTAAATGAACAAACCAGAAATGTAAGTTGTTAATTTATTTTGGGTTATCCAACTAACACTGCAAATTACAGCACTGCAAAATAGAGTATTAATAAAGCCAAACAATAAAAAAGGTAAAAGATAAAATGATAGAACGAAATTAGAATAATTAGATTCGTTTAATTTTAACGATTGACCTATTCCAAAACCTAATATAACAAGAATAAGAAAGAAGACGCTTAATCCAAAAATTAGAAAAAAACGATTCCATAAGTAACTTGTTTTTGTTATAGGTGTTGCATATAATATCAAACTAAAGTTGGCTTCTTTCTCTTTAAATAAAATTTGTGAAGCTAAAAGAGTTGTAAAAAGTATGGATAAGAGACTTAGAAAACCTATCATATAAGCAATTGTATATGATGAGTTTTTATAGATATCAGGGCTAAGTGAAATTGAAAAAGTAGAACCAGTAAGGATTCCTATTCCAATTAGAAAAACGACTGTTACATAGAATCCTATTTTCTTAAAATAAGATTGTAATTCAAAATATAATAAGGTATTCATGTGATTATTTATTTTGATTTAGAATGGAAAAATAGACGTCTTCAAGATTAGGTCGAATTAATTCAAAACTGTCATCTGGTTTGTTTTTAGCTCTTACATGAATAGTAGATTTGCCCATGTTTAACTGAGTTAAAATAACATCATGTTTTTGTTCATATTCGAGAATTTCTTTCTTGTCAATTGTTTTTTGCCATAATTGTCCGTTTAGAACTTCAATAAAATCATTTGGTTTGCCTTGAGCTAAAACAGTTCCTTTTTCAATAATTGCCATTTGTGTACAAAGATTTTTCACATCTTCTACTAAATGAGTTGAGAGAATAATAATAATATCTTCACCTATTTCATTTAGTAAATTATTGAAACGATTTCGTTCTTCAGGATCAAGTCCTGCTGTTGGTTCATCAACAATAATAAGTTGCGGGTTTCCTAATAAAGCTTGTGCAATACCAAATCGCTGACGCATTCCTCCAGAAAAAGTATGTACTTCTTTATTTCTATGTGAAGTAAGATTTACTTTTTCTAATAAAATGTTTACTTGTTCTTTTCGCTCATTTTTATTAGTTAATCCTTTTAAGATAGCAATGTGATTTAATAAATCTGTAGCATTAATTTTTGGGTAAACGCCAAAATCTTGAGGCAAAAAACCCAATTGCTTTTTAATAAAAGAAGGGTCTTTGATAATATCTACATTGTTAAATAAAATAGAACCACTATCTGGACTTTGTAAACCTGCAATAGTTTTCATTAAGGAAGATTTTCCAGCTCCATTTGGTCCTAATAATCCAAACATTCCATTTGTTATATCAAGCGATATGTTGTTAGTAGCTGTGACTCCATTTTTATATGTTTTTTGGAGATTTTTAATTTTTAAACGGTTCATTTTTGATTGATTTTGATGATTTTTATTTTTAAATTTTAAACAAAAGAATTCCTGTCGACGGTTTTTTGTCGAAAAAAATAGAATTATTTTAAGTAGTAATTATTCTGTAACGAATTCCAAAATATCACCTGGTTGACATTCTAGAACTTTGCAAATAGCTTCTAAAGTTTCAAAGCGAATACCTTTCGCTTTTCCTGTTTTTAGAATGGATAAATTGGCTTGAGTTATTCCAAGTTTTTCTGCCAACTCTTTACTTTGCATTTTACGTTTAGCTAGCATAACATCAATGTTTACAATAATTGGCATATCTAAATAATTAAGTCTTGATCAGTTTGTAAATTTACACCTTGTTGGAAAATAGCTGCAATAAAAAAAGCAAAAATTCCAATGATGGCATGAGCAACTATCATAGCTAAATAAGGAAAATCTTCTTTGGGTTGTATACTTATAATTCCAAAAACAATAGGAGCTATTAGAAGATTGGTTATGTAAAATGTTTTCAAATGAAAAACTCCTTTACACGTAAAAAGTTTTGTCTGTTTGAATGCTTTAAAAACATTACTTAAACCAAAGAAAAACAGACTGTAAAAAGCTAGTGTGACAACCATTTCAATGATGTAAGCAAGATTATATTCGCTACCTAAAATAAAATTCTTATTAGTAAATGGATAGCATACAGCAAAACGATTGTTTTCTAATATCCTTAAAGCAGTTGTTTTTAAGCTAGTTACAATAATAATGTAAAGAGTAGTTGCAAAATAAAAAAGTGAAATTATTCTTACTAAGTAGAATAAAAATGCAGAAATGATTCTAGTAGTTTTCATAAAACGAATAAATTATTACTGTAAATATATAAATAATTATTGTTTTACGATAATTAATCGCTTTTTTTATGAAATTATTTTTTAGAGCATTTTAAACTATACATCATTGGGATTCTATTTTCTAAATGTTTTATTCTGAATTTTCTAGGTTCAAACTCAACTGTTTCGTTGAAACAATCGTAATTGGAATAATCATATTCATTAAAATGTTCTATTTGTAAACCATTTTTTAATAAGGCTTGAAATACTTCTGAAAGAGAATGATTCCAACCTATATAATTGGTGGTAATTTCAGCTTCTTTGTTGGCATATGTTCCAGTGTATTCTTCAATTATAGGTTGCTCATTGTGATAATGGTACTGAATTTTGGTAAAATTGTCATCAAACATCCACAAAACGGGATGAAATTCTACAAAAACAAATTTTCCATTGGGTTTCAAAGCTCCAGAAATAACTTCTGCCCATTTATCTAAATCAGGTAACCAACCAATTGTTCCATAACTGGTATAAACGATATCAAATTTCTCTTTTAAATGTTTTAAAGTTTCATAAACATCACAACAAATAAAAGAAGCATCTAATCTTAATTGGTTATTTAATTCTCTTGCTTTTTCAATAGCTTTGTCTGATAAATCTATTCCTGTAACTTTGGCTCCTAGTCTAGCTAAAGAAAGAGAATCTTGACCAAAATGGCATTGTAAATGCAAAATACTTTTTCCGTTGATATCTTCAAGTAGTGTTATGTCTATTTCTGGAAGAGAGTTTTTACCTTTTAGAAAATTTTCCATATCGTAAAATTGAGAATCAATATGAAAAGGAACTTTATTATTCCATGTTTTTTTATTGATTTCAATGTAATTTTCAACTTTCATCTGTGTTTATATTAAGGTCTTAAATGATTTTTCAATTTACAAAAAAAACAGATAACTAAAGATATGTTTTTAGTCATCTGTTTTTATTGAAAATTTTGTCTTAAAACTATGGGTTAGTTGACCATAATGATGCGCTTTTTAACATGGCTCTTCTAGGTAATTGTAAACTTGTTACAATTAGTTCAGCAAAATCGTCAGGTTGTAAAACAGTCTCTGTAGAATCTTTACTCGCAATTCCTAGTTCAATTGACATATCTGAAGCAATAGTGCTTGGTGTTAATGTACAAACTCTAATGTTATTTTTGCGTACTTCTTTCATTAATGATTCAGACATGCCTATAACTGCAAATTTTGAAGCAGAATAAGCAGATGTGTTAGGGTTTCCACTTAAACCAGCAGTTGAAGAAATATTAATAATGTCTCCTTGGTTTTTTTCAATTAAAAAAGGAAGTACTTCTTTGGTTACATAATACATTCCCATAACATTAGTCTGTATGATTTCGTTCCATTTACTTACTTCCATGTCATTAAATGATCCAAAAGCGGCAATTCCTGCATTATTAACTAGAATATCTACAGAACCAAGAACGCTAATAATTTTTTTAATTCCATTTTTAACCTCTTCATAATTACTTACATCAAATATTGCATAGGTTGCATTTACACCTAGAGCTTTTAATTCTGAAACAGTTTCTAATAATGTTTGTTCATGTCGTCCTGTGATGGCAACATCTATCCCTTCTTTTGCAAAAGCAATAGCAGTTGCTTTTCCTAAGCCTCTACTTCCTCCAGTAATAATTGCTTTTTTTCCTTTTAATTTTCCCATTTTAGTAATTTTATTTGGGGTAAAATTAAGTATTTAGCAGTTAATAGATCGGATTGTAGTTTAATTTTAAAATAATTTTATGATTGAAAAGGATATGCGATTTAAAAATTGAAGTTTATCTGGTTTTAAAATAAAGAATAAAATACTTTTAAAAATGTATTCAATTTATAAGTTTTAGGGTAATTTTTTTTCTCTAATAAAATCACTAATTTTGTGACATATAATTTAAATTCAATAAAATGCAAGACGGAATTTACGCAAAGTTTAATACTCCAAAAGGGAGTATTTTAGTAAAGCTAACACATGATAAAACCCCAGGAACTGTAGGTAATTTTGTAGGACTAGCAGAAGGACAGTTAGAGAATAAAGCAAAATCAATGGGAACACCATATTACAACGGATTGAAATTTCACCGTGTAATTCCTGATTTTATGATTCAAGGTGGTTGTCCATTAGGAACAGGAACAGGAGATGCAGGGTATAAATTTGATGATGAGTTTCATCCAGAATTAAAGCACGATAGACCAGGTGTGTTGTCAATGGCAAATGCAGGTCCTGGTACAAATGGATCTCAATTTTTTATTACACACGTTGAAACAGGATGGTTAGATGGTAAACATACTGTTTTTGGACATGTTGTTGAAGGACAAGATGTGGTTGATGCTGTTGCTCAAAATGATGTGATTGAATCTATAGAGATTGTTAGAGTTGGTGATGAAGCTAAAAACTGGAATGCAATTGAAGCATTTAGAACTTTTGAAGGATCTAGAGAAAAAAGGTTGGCTGATCAAAAAAGGTTGGCTGRAGAAGCATTAGAGAAATTAGCAGCAGGTTTTCAAAAAACTGAAAGTGGATTACGTTATCAAATTATTCAAAAAGGAAATGGTACTCAAGCAGAGAAAGGAAAAAAAGTATCTGTTCACTATCAAGGTGCATTAGAAAATGGACAAGTTTTTGATTCTTCATATAAAAGAAAACAACCTATTGATTTTCAATTAGGAGTTGGACAAGTTATTGAAGGTTGGGACGAAGGTATTGCTTTGTTAAAAGTAGGAGATAAAGCACGTTTTGTTATTCCATCATATTTAGGATATGGTTCACGTGGAGCAGGAGGAGTTATTCCACCAGATGCAACTTTAGTGTTTGATGTTGAATTAATGGATGTAAAATAAATTTATTATACTAAATTCGTTAAACCGCCTTTTAGGCGGTTTTTTTTGTTTTTATACTGCATTTGTTCTAGAAAAATAACGCAAAAAATATGTAAAACTCTTTTTTTTATAGAGTTATATAAATTTTATTTTTTATTTTAACGTTTTATTATGATTTTATTGTGAGTTTTTTCCGTAAAAAAATACTAAATTCGACATCAGTTATTTGCAAATAAACTAAAAATTAAAATTAACTTTAAAAAACAAAAACATGAAGAATCAAAATTTGAAAAAGCCATTTTTCGCAAATTTTTTAGAAAGCCAATTGACTAAAGAAGAGTCAAATGAAGTACAAGGTGGAGCAAAAGTTACTTCTATTTTAGAAGATGTAGCTCATACTTTAAAATATCCTTCAGATTCTGATGATGATACTACTACTCCATTATCAGACCAAGTTCATACAATGAAGCACCCTTCAGATTCTGATGATGGTGGACCAGTTGATTTACTTTAAAAATTATAAGAGTAACGGTTTAACCGTTACTCTTTGTTTTTTTAATTTATTAAAAACAAACAATAAATAATATGCAAATTTTTCTGATTCTAAATAAATTATTATGATTTTATGTATAAGTCATAGTAAAGATTACTATACAATTGATATTGTAATAAAACGATTAAAAGAATTAGGTGAAAGTGTTTACAGATTAAACTCAGATGATTTTTCTAGTAAATTGTCGATGTCTTATAGAAACACATCAGGTAAGCCAGTATTAGAAATAATTGATGGGACAAATCGTTTTACTTCAGATTCTATTGAAGCGGTTTGGTATAGAAAATTGTGGGGAATTACTATTCCTGAAGATTTAGATAAAACATATCAATCAATATATCTACAGGAATATAATACTATGAGAAGATTGTTTTTTGAATCTTTAAAAGATAAAGTTTGGATTAATCCAATAGATATAGACCATAGTATAGGTGAAAATAAATTTGAGCAATTAAGATTAGCTCAAAAAGCAGGACTTACTATTCCAGAAAGTGTTTTTACTAACAATGAGGAGGTAGTTAAGCATTTTTTTTATGATGTATGTGATAAGCAAGTTATTGCTAAATTACATGGTTCATTGTCTAGAAGTATGAAAGGAAATACTTCTTTTTTTCCAACAACACTTCTTGTTGAAGATCATTTGCAACAATTAAAAAATAGTTTAGAATATTGTCCAATGATTTTCCAAAAAAAGATTGAAAAACAATATGAATTAAGAATAATTTATATTGATGGTGATTTTTTTGTGGGTAAAATAAATGCAACATTGTCGGAAACAGGTAAGATAGATTGGCGAGCAACAAAAGAAAAAAATGTAGGTTGGGATGTTTATGAGCTACCAAAAAATGTTTGCTCTTCAATTACTGAGATGATGAAAAGCATGGGATTGTTTTTTGGAGCAATAGATATGATTAGACAAAAAGATGGACAATATGTTTTTTTAGAAGTAAATCCACAAGGAGAATGGGGAATGCTTCAAAGGGACTTAGGTTATCCTATAGGTGAAACAATTGCCGAAAAACTAGTGAATAGAAAAAATAATAGAAATACATAAAATAAGAAAGTGTGATTTTTTTTATTTATGGGAATTCTGTTTTCTAATAAAATTTGATAATTTTTTAATTTAAGATATATGAAAAAAGTATTGATTATTACCCATACTAGGGATAATGAATGCATAACCGTTATTTCTAATAAGATTAAAGAGATGGGAGGATATCCTATTCGCTTTAATGTAGACGAGTATCCTACTAAATATTCATTAAGTTCTTGTTATGAGGATAAACAATGGAAAGTTTTTCTAGATTATGAAGGACATAGAGAATCTATACATGATATTGAAGCTTTGTGGTATAGAAGAAGTCATCATTTAGCTCAAGGATTAAACTCTATTCTTGAAGGAGAATATTTAAGTAGTGTTCATGGGGAAGTTCGAGTTACGTTGTATGGTATGCTAGAAAGCTTGAATTGTTTCCAAATAGGAAAATATAGCTCTTATAGACGATTAGATAGTAAAGAAGAACAAATGAAAATAGCTTCATCTTTAGGTCTGCTTGTTCCTGAAACATGTATAACAAATAGTCCAGAAGAAGCTAAAAGATTTGTGAAAGCACATCCAAATGGAGCTATTGCTAAGATGCAAAGTTCTTTTGCTATTTATCAAGATGGTTTAGAGAATGTTGTTTTTACAAATATAATTAAAGAAGAAGATTTAGAATCAATAGATACTCTTCAATATTGTCCAATGCAATTTCAGGAGAAATTAGAAAAAGCAGTTGAGTTAAGAATTACTATTGTAGGAGATGAAGTTTTTGCCTTTGCAGTAGACTCTCAAAAATTATCAAATGCAAAAGTAGATTGGAGAAGAGAAGGAACTACATTGTTGAATGATTGGGTTCCTTATGAATTACCATCAGATATTGAAAATAAATTGTTAGAGTTGATGGATGTTTATCAAATAAATTACGGTGCGATAGATATTATTGTAACGCCTGATGGTCAACATTATTTCTTAGAGATTAATTCAGCAGGTGAGTTTTATTGGCTAGATTTATTAGTTGATGGAGCTATAACAACTCAGTTAAGTAAGGTGTTGTTAGGAGAGAAGCCTAGACGTTATAAGCCAGTCTTAGAAACGGCTGTTTATTAATTTAGTCATTATATAAAGAGAGAAAACCACTTATTAATTCTTTTAACAAGTGGTTTTTGTATATAAAAGATGGTATTATTTTTGATTTTGTATTTTTACCAATATTATTTAATTTATGAAACGTTTATATTCTTCTTTTTTTCTTCTTTTTTCTTTAATTACATTTAGTCAAATCCAACACTGTGGTTATGATTTCACATCGTATATAGTAGTAAATGTGCATGAAAATGGTAAGACGGAAAATGAAAAAGATTTGAAAATAACAATTGTTAATGAAAACGAAATTGAAGTTATTAATATAAACAATATGTATAGTTGGAATAATAGCAATCAGCCTCTTACTTTTAAACAAAATTATTTGATTAATAAAGAAGAAGAAAAAGATCGTTATTTTTTTCCATATGCAAAGGATAATTATTTTATTTCTGTGAGTAATACATTTCCTGCTAGCACTTTTAGTATAAAAATTGAAGATGTTTCAGGAATATTTAAAACTCAAATAATTCCGTTGCAGAGTTATAATATGTATATTTTGTGTTCTAGCGAAAACGAAAAACAATCACGTCAATTTGGTCCAAGAACAAATAGACCTATTGAGGTTATCTTGGAAAGAAAATAAAACTTATTTTTTATTATTCACTGAAATAAATTACTTCCATTTAATATTGCAACCAATACTAGGTTTTTGAGGTTCAACTACTTTTCTGTTATAAATAATGGCATCAATAGCATTTCTTAAATCACTTCCACTTACAGGAATTGCATTTGCTGGACGAGAGTCGTCTAACTGTCCTCTATAAACTAATTGATCACGGTTGTCAAACAAATAAAAATCTGGAGTGCAGGCAGCATTATAAGCTTTAGCTACTTCTTGAGTTTCATCAAAGAGATAAGGAAAATCTATTTTATTTTCTAAAGCAAAATCAGCCATTTTTTCTGGTGAATCTTGTGGATATTTTATAATATCATTACTTGAAATAGCAACAATTCCTAATCCTTGTACACGATAATCATTGGAAATCATGACAATTTCATCAATTACATGAAGTACAAACGGGCAGTGATTGCAAATAAACATAACAAGAGTCCCTTTATTTCCTCTACATTCATCAAAATTAAAATTTGTATTAAAATTAGTAGCAGGTAATAAAAAATCAGGAGCTTTTGTTCCTAATGGTAACATGTTTGAAGGTGTTTGTGCCATGATGAGGTTTGTTTTAAGGATATAGACTTTAAAATGTTACATCTATATTAGTTATACGTTATAAAACCTAAATATGTTACAGAATGTTTGAAAATTCTTATTTTTGAAAAAAAACAAAAAACATGAAACCAGAAATTACTTGGAACGATTTTGAAAAAATAGATATAAGAGTAGGAACAATCATTGAAGTTAACGATTTTCCTAAAGCTAGAAAACCAGCATATCAGTTGCAAATTGATTTTGGAGTCGAAATAGGGATTAAAAAATCATCTGCTCAAATAACAGATCATTATAAGAAAGAAGATTTAGTAGGGAAACAAATTATTGCAGTTGTTAATTTTCCTAGAAAACAAATCGGAAATTTTATGAGCGAATGCTTGGTATTAGGACTATTAGGAGAAACTAATGATGTTGTGTTGCTTTCTCCAAATTTTAAAGTAGAAAATGGTCAAAGAATGGCATAAAAAAAGCCTGAAATAAATTATTTCAGGCTTTCGTATTTTTAAAGTATGCGATTAAATATCGTCAAAACTTACATTTGTGAAACTATCAGTAGATGGTGTAGTATCATCTGAATCGTTGTAAACTTCTTTCTTGAAGTCTTTTTGATGTCTTTCAGAAATTACTTCTTCTCCCTTTTGAGATACTACAAAATCAGTCATTTCATCTAAAATTTCTTTAAAAGCCACAAAATCTTCTTTGTATAAATAGATTTTATGTTTTTTAAAATGGTAAGATCCATCTTCTTCTGTAAATTTTTTACTTTCAGTAATGGTAATGTAATAATCATCAGCCTTTGTAGCTCTTACATCGAAGAAATAAGTCCTTCTTCCAGCTCTTAATACCTTAGAAAAGATATCTTCTTTTTCTAACATTTCATTTTCTCTCATAATCCAACTGTCAATTTATTGTTTTATAGTTTACCAAAAGTCTAAAAAAAAAATGTATAAAGCAATAGTTTATACATTTTCTTTTTCTGAAAGTTGTTTAAAATAGAGTTCTTTGTAATATCCATCTTCAACTATTAATTGATTGTGAGTACCTTTTTGTATTATTTTCCCTTGCTCTAATATTATTATTATGTCTGCATTTTTTGCAGATGATATTCTGTGACTTACAATAATTGTTGTTTTATTTTGACAAAAAGACATTAAATTATTTAAAATTGCTTCTTCTGTTTCTGTATCAACTGCACTTAAGCAATCATCTAATAATAAAATAGGAGCATTCTTAATTAAGGCGCGAGCAATAGAAACACGTTGTTTTTGGCCACCAGAAAGCGTTATGCCGCGTTCTCCTAACACTGTTTCATATTGATCGGTAAAAGCTTCTATGTTGTGGTGAACTACTGCTTTTTTTGCAACGTCTATTATTTCATTGTCAGAAGCATTCTCGTTTCCAAATTTTATGTTATTCTTTATAGAATCAGAAAATAAAAAAGCATCTTGTGGTACAACTCCAATATGATTTCTTAAATCATTAAGATTTACTTTTTGAATAGGTTTTTCATCAATCAAAATTTGTCCATCTGTTACATCGTATAAACGACTAATTAAGGAAAGAATCGTTGATTTTCCTGAACCAGTATTGCCAAGTATTGCTAATGTTTCCCCAGGATTTACAGTAAAATTAATGTTTTTTAAAGCTTCAATATTTGTATCATCATAAGTGAAAGAAACATTTTTAAATTCAATCTTACCTATTATTTCACTTCTAGTGCTTATTTCATTTGTAATTGAAGGTTCAATTTTTAAAAATTCATTTATTCTTTTTTGTGAGGCCTCAGCTTCTTGAATTAAAGAAGAAACCCAACCTAATGATGCTACTGGCCAAGTTAGCATATTTATGTATAATATAAATTGCGCAATAACACCTATGTCAGGAATAGTGCCTTTAATGTACATCATTCCACCTACATAAATTACCACTAAATTACTTAATCCAATAAGTAAAATCATTAAAGGTCCAAAAAGCGAATTGGTTTTGGCTAAACTCATTGCTTTTTTGTTACTGTCATCTGTTAGTGTTGAAAATTCATTTAATTTATGTCCTTCAATTGCATAAGCTTTTATCACTCTTATTCCAGAAAACATTTCTTGTGCAAAAGAAGATAATGTGGATAAGTTTTGTTGAAACAAACTACTCTTTTTATGAATTTCAGAACTTATTTTAAAAATGCCATATGATAAAAGAGGTAATGGTAGTAATGAATATAGTGTTAATTTCGGTGAAATATTATACATGTATATAATAACTACTGTAAATCGAATTAATGTGTTGAATGAATACATTATTGCGGGACCAACATACATTCTTACTTTACCAACATCTTCACTAATACGATTCATTAAATCACCAGTACGATTTTGCTTGTAAAAGCTTTGACTAAGTTTTTGATAATGATTAAAGATTTCGTTTTTTAAATCAAATTCAATATATCTCGACATTACAATGATAGTCTGACGCATTAAAAAAGTAAAAAAACCAGCAATTATTGTAGTTACTAAGATAAGTAATATGTTTTTATAAAGAGCGGCTTTTATTACATCAATAGAAGTGTCTTTATGTTGTGTGTATTTTTCAATTGCTTTTATTGAATTACCTATCAACTCAGGAGTGAATAGTGAGAATATTTGTGCAGCAATTGTTATAAGGATACCAAGTAAAAATCGGTATTTATATTTTGCAAAATATTTATTTAAGTATTGTAGTTCTTTCATTTAAAAGTGCAAAGATGTAAATATTTGTGTAAATAAGATAAAATTTTATGATTTATTTAAAATATTGTAAATGTCTGATTTATAATAATTAATTATCAAATCATTAAAAAAAGCATAAAAAAACAATTCATTTTAATTTTATTCGTAATATTGTGATTAATTATTGAATAATTTTCAACACAAATTACATGTCAACAGATTTATTACTAGCAAAAGAGCTACATAAAGTTGATCCTGTTTTTGGTCAAATCTCATTTGACGGACATGAGCAAGTTGTATTTTGCCATGACAAAGATACAGGATTAAAAGCAATTATTGGAATTCATAATACAGTTTTAGGACCAGCTCTTGGTGGAACTAGAATGTGGAATTACACTAATGAATGGGAAGCGTTAAATGATGTTTTACGTTTGTCAAGAGGAATGTCTTTTAAATCTTCAATTTCAGGTTTAAACCTTGGAGGAGGAAAAGCAGTTATCATTGGAGATGCTAAGACACAAAAAACGCCAGAATTAATGAGACGTTTTGGACAGTTTGTAGATTCTCTATCAGGGAAATACATTACTGCCGAAGATGTAGGAATGGAAACTAAAGATATGGATACTGTTCGTGAGGTTACAAAATACGTAACAGGTATTTCAGAAGAAAAAGGAGGATCAGGAAATCCATCTCCTATTACTGCTTATGGTGTTTTTATGGGGCTTAAAGCGGCAGCAAAATATCAATTTGGAACAGATAATTTAGAAGGTAAAAAAGTATTAGTCCAAGGAATTGGTCACGTAGGTGAAGTCTTAGTACAACATCTAACCGAAAATGGAGCAATTGTGACTATTTCTGATATTAATGAGCAACGTCTACATGATGTAGGTGCTAAATATGGTGCTAAGATTTTTACAGGAGATGATTTATATGGTGCAGATGTTGATATTTATGCTCCTTGTGCTTTAGGTGCAACTATTAACGACGATACTATTGGTAAATTAAAAGCAAAAGTTATAGCTGGAGCTGCAAATAATCAATTGGCAAATGAAGTAGTTCACGGAAATATCTTGAAAGAGAAAGGAATTCTTTATGCGCCAGATTTCTTAATTAATGCTGGTGGAGTAATTAATGTTTATTCTGAATTGGCGAATTTAACAAAAGCTCAAGTAATGGAAAAAACAGAGAATATTTATAATACTTCTCTTGAGATTTTTGATTTTGCTACTAAAAACAATATTACAACTCATCAAGCAGCAATGTCAATTGCACAAAAGCGTATTGATGATAAGAAAAACGAAAGTTTAAAATAAGACGATTGTAGAATAATAATAATTTCTGATTTCAGAAATTGTATATTCTAAATCTTTATGAACTTTCAACCTAAAATAAAAAAAATATGTATTTTTGCAAAGCGAAAGATTTTCTTTCGCTTTCTTAATTTTTAAAAGTTCTTAAATTAGTATGTTAAATAGAAGACATATACGAGTTAAAGTGATGCAAAGTATATATGCAATGCACCAACATCAAGGAGAAAGTCTTGATAAAGAGGAAAAATTCTTGTTTCAAAGTATTGATAATATGCATGATTTGTATCTTTTGATATTGTCTGCATTAATTGAAATCAGAGAAAAAGAACTAGAATATTTAGAATTAGCTTCTAAAAAACATTTGGCTACTAAAGAAGAGCGCAATCCAAGCAAAAAGTTTACTGAGAATAGAGTTTTAAAATTGTTATCAAATAGTAATTCATTGATTGATGCTATAGATAGTAGATCTATTACAAATTGGAAAAGAAATGATGATATTATTTTATTTCTACTTGAAGCTATAAAAGCAAGTAGTCTCTATTTAGAATATATGTCTTCTCCAGAGAATTCGTTTAATGAAGATAAAGATTTTATTGCTGATTTATTTACAGAAGTGATTGCTCCAAATGAAAAATTATATGATTATTTAGAAGAGCATAAATTAACATGGTTAGATGATTTACCTTCTGTGAATACATTGATTTTAAAACAATTGAAGAAATTTAGAGCAACTGATGATGATTTTCTGATTTCTAAATTATATAAAGATATTGATGATAAAGAATATGTGAAAAGTTTATTTAGAAAAACGATTTTAAATGAAACTGAATTATCAAAAGAATATCTTGACAAAACACCAAATTGGGATTCAGATAGAATTGCAGAAATAGACACAATCATTTTAAAAATGGCAATTTGTGAGTTATTAAAATTCCCATCAATTCCAGTTAAAGTAACAATTAATGAATATTTAGAAATTGCAAAAGAATATTCTACACCAAAAAGTAGTATTTTTATAAACGGAATTTTAGATAATTTAATTAAAGAATTTGAAAAAGACAATCGCCTAAATAAAGCGGGAAGAGGATTATTATAAACAATTAATTTTTATAGTTATGTTGAAAAAAACGTTAAGCTTAGTCACTTTATCATTTTTATTTTCAGTCGTTTCTTGTAAAGAAAACGCGAATTTAAAAATAACAGACGAAGACATGAAAGTTGTGGAAGCAGAAAAAGCAATGGTTGGTAAATTACCGAAAGTTGAATTTGATAAAGCAGATCACGATTTTGGAACTATTAAATCTGGTGATAAAGTTAGTACTGAATTTATAGTGAAAAATATAGGTGAAAGCGATTTAATTATTTCAAATGCTGAGGCTACATGTGGATGTACTGTTCCAGATTATCCTAAGCAACCTTTAAAGCCTGGAGAAACAGCTCCTATAAAAGTAACATTTGATTCATCAGGTAAATCTGGACAACAAAGTAAAACAGTTACGTTAACAACTAATACAGAATCTGGAAAAGAAACTTTCACGATTAAAGCAAATGTATTAGGTAAAGAAGCTAGTCCTATAGTAAATAAATAATAAACACATAATTAAATAAGAGAAATATGGATGCTATGGTAATAGGACAAATATTGTTAATGATTGCAATATTTTATTTTTTAATGATAAGACCAAATCAGCAAAGAGCAAAAAAGGAAAAAGCTTTTGAAGCGGCTTTAAAAATAGGAGATAAAATAATTACTAAAGCAGGGATTCATGGCAAAATAGCTGAATTATCTGAAACAACAGTTATAATTGAAACAATGGCTGGAAAAATTAAGATGGAAAAGTCAGCAATTTCTTTAGAGATGAGTGCAAAACTTGCAGAAAAAAAGTAATAAAAAAGTAATAAAAAAGTATTACTAAATGAAAAACCTCAAATTTTGAAAAAAAATTGAGGTTTTTCATTTATAAGAAATGATACTATCTGTATTTGTCATTTAGTCCAATGTTCGCTAATATCATTGGTTTAATTTTTTCAAATCTTGAAAGCTTCGTTTTTTCTTGTTTAGCAGTTTCAATATATTCAATAAATTCATGCTGTTTATATGGAGAAAATTTTTCAAATGCTATTTTTAAATTTAAGTCTGATTTAAATTCATTTTGTAAAAAAGCAGAAACTAATTGTTCTTTTTTTTTGAGGCTTTATAGAAAGACCATTTTCTTCTACTTTAATGGCTTCTGTAAGATACTCTAGAATAATTTTTTCATTAATATCTGCTTTAGACTGAAAACGCATTTGGCGAAGTGATTTTGTAGTCCCTTCTTGAGCATTTATTAAAAGATTGTGCTCGTCTTTTAAAAATACACCATTAAAAAACCAAAGTCCAAAATAAGATTTAAAACCTCCTATGCCAATAATGTTTTTATTATTATGTGTATAGACAGATGTTCCCCATTTTGTAGTTTCAATTAAATTAGTAGTATTAATAATAGATTTTAGAAGTTCTAATTCTTCATTCCATTGATTCGCTTTATCCCATATTTTTTTATCAGTCATATACTTTATAAATAATAAAGCGGAAATTAATTTCCGCTTTATTATTAATTATTTGCTGTTAATTCTGCAATTTTTACAATTACTTGGGTTGCTTTTATCATACTTTCTACCGGTACATATTCATATTTACCATGAAAATTATGTCCTCCTGCAAAAATATTAGGACAAGGTAATCCTTTGTAAGATAATTGAGAACCATCTGTTCCTCCACGTATTGGTTTAATAATAGGAGTGATATTTAATTCTTTCATTGCTTTTTCTGCAATTTCTACAATATGATATACAGGTTCTACTTTTTCACGCATATTGTAATATTGATCTTTTACTTCGGCAATACAAATATCTTCTCCAAATTGTTTTGCATATTGCGTATTTATTTGATTAGCAATTGTATGAATTAGCTCCTTTCTAGCTTCAAATATTTCTTTATCATGATCTCGGATGATTAATTCTAAAACAGTTTCTTCAAGTGTTCCATTTAAATGATGCACATGGAAAAATCCTTCATAATCAGTTGTTTTTTCTGGAACTTCATTAGATGGAAGAGAAGATATAAATTGATTTGCTAAAAGCATAGAATTAATCATTTTTCCTTTTGCATAACCAGGATGAACACTTTTTCCTTTGAAAGTTATTTTTGCTCCTGCTGCATTGAAATTTTCATATTCAAGTTCACCTATTTGGCTTCCATCCATGGTATAAGCCCAGTCACAACCAAATTTTTCTACATCAAATTTATGTGCACCACGTCCAATTTCTTCATCTGGAGTAAAACCAACACGAATTTTACCATGTTTTATTTCAGGATGTTGAATTAAGTATTCCATGGCGCTCATTATTTCAGTAATACCAGCTTTATCATCTGCTCCAAGTAGAGTTGTTCCATCAGTAGTAATGATAGTTTGTCCTTTATATAGTAATAAGTCTTCAAAATAATTTGGAGATAAAACTATATTCTGTTCAGCATTTAAAATAATATCTTTCCCATCATAATTTTCAATAATTTGAGGTTTTACATTGGCACCTGTAAAATCTGGAGTAGTGTCAAAATGTGAAACGAAACCAATAGTTGGAACTTCATGGTCAACATTACTTGGTAAAGTAGCCATTATATAAGCGTTTTCATCAATGGTAACATCTTGCATTCCCATTGCTTTTAATTCTTCAACTAATTTATTAGCTAAATCCCATTGTTTTTCAGTACTAGGAGTTGAACTTGAGTTTGGATCAGATTCTGTATCTATAGTTACATAGCTTATAAAGCGATCAATAATGTGTTGCATTTTTTATTTTTTATTCAGTTGCAAATATACTATATAATTTGAATTCGATATTTGTTAATTAATTTATTAGTCCAGCACGCTTTAACAATGCATCTGGTTTTGGTTCTTGTTCTCTAAATTTTTTGTATAATATCATTGGGTGTTCAGTTCCTCCTTTTGATAAGATATTTTCTTTGAATTTTGTTGCAATTTCTTTGTTGAAAATTCCTTCTTCTTGAAAATATGCAAAAGCATCGGCATCTAATACTTCAGCCCATTTATAACTATAGTATCCAGAAGAATAACCACCTTGGAAAATATGAGAAAAAGAAGTACTCATACAGTTCTCAATTACATCAGGATATAATTTAGTGCTTTCGAAAGCAGTTTCTTCAAAACTTTTTACATCTTCAATGGTTTGCACTTTTCCATGATAGGCAATATCTAATAAGCCAAAACTGATTTGACGCATAGTTGCTATGCCTTCTAAAAAATTAGCACTTTCTTTAATTTTTTCTACATATTCTTGAGGAATAATTTCACCAGTTTCGTAGTGTTTTGCAAATAATGCTAGTGCTTCTGGTTCATAACACCAGTTTTCCATAATTTGACTAGGAAGTTCTACAAAATCCCAATAGACTGATGTTCCAGATAAGCTAGGATAAGTTGTGTTAGCCAGCATTCCATGTAAACCATGACCAAATTCATGAAAAAGAGTAGTTACCTCATTAAACGTTAAGAGTGATGGTTTTGTTGGTGTTGGTGGAGTGAAATTACAAACATTTGAAATATGAGGTCGTTCATTTATATTGTTCTTTATATATTGTGGCTTATATGATGTCATCCAAGCTCCGTTTCTTTTTCCTTTTCTTGGAAAAAAATCGGTATAAAATAAAGCAACAAAATTTCCTTCTAAGTCTGATACTTCAAATGTTTGAACGTCTTCGTGATATTTGTCAATATCGTGAATTTCTTTAAATGTAATGCCGTATAGTTTTTCCGCGATTGTAAAAGCACCATTTAAAACATTTTCTAATTTGAAATACGGTTTTAATTTTTCATCATCTAAACTGAAACGTTTTTGTTTTAATTTTTCAGAGTAATAAGCACCATCCCATTTTTCTAATTTTTCAATTCCATCTAATTCTTTTGCAAAAGAGGTTAGTTCACTAAATTCTTGTTCTGCAGCTGGTTTGGCTTTTTCTAATAAATTATTTAAAAAAGAAATTACTTTTTCTGGATTTTGAGCCATTCGTTCTTCTAAAACAAAGTGAGAATGGGAATTATAGCCTAATAAATTGGCTCTTTCATGACGAAACTTAACAATGTCTTTTATGTTATCTTGATTATCAAATTCGTTGTTTTGAAATCCTTTTTTTCCTGCTGCAATACTTAATTCTTTTCTTAATTCTCTATTTTCGATATAAGTAACAAAAGGAATGTAACTTGGATAGTCTAAAGTAAAAACCCAGCCATCTAATTCTTTTGATTTAGCTAATGAAGCTGCGGCTTCTTTTGCTCCTTCTGGAAGACCTTTTAGTTTTGATTCTTCCATAATGTGTAAGTGGTAATTATTTGTTTCTGCTAAAACATTTTCGCCATAAGTTAATTTTAGTTTAGCTAGTTTAGTGTCAATTTCTCTAAGCTTTGTTTTTTGCTCCTCATTTAATAGAGCTCCATTTCTAACAAATCCTTTATATTTTTTTTCTAGTAATGTGTTTTGTTCGGGAGTTAGAGATAATGTGCTTTTATTATCAAAAATTATTTTTACTTTTTTGAATAAATCCTCGTTAAGAGTGATGTCATTACTAAATTCTGTTAATAGAGGAGATATTTCTTGTGCTATTTTTTGCATTTCATCTGAAGTTTCAGCAGAATTCAAATTGAAAAAGATACTAGATAAACGGTCTAAATTTTCACCAGCAAAATCTAATGCCTCAATTGTGTTTTGAAAAGTAGGATTTTCATCATTGTTTATAATTGAATTAATCTCATCTTTCGCCTTTTTAATACATTTTTCAAAAGCAGGCTTATAGTCTGTAAGATTTATATTACTGAAAGGAGCTGAATTGTATTTTTTTTCAAATTTATTTAAAAAAAGTGTCATAAATATTTTTTTATATCGATAAAGTGTATATTTTTGTCGACGAAATGATGTTTAAAAAACACCTTTTTGCCCCAAAATAGAATTTTTTTATAGTTGTCACTTAAATGTGAATAGATTTTTGTCCCGATGTTTCTTGCATCGGGATTTTTTTATTTTAAATTTTCTGAAGCTCTTAATACAGCTTGTTTAAGTTCTTCTTTGTAACTTATAATACTGTTTAAAACCTCTTCATTATTACTTCCAATGATTTGAGCGGCTAGTATTCCTGCATTTTTTGCTCCATTTAGTGCAACAGTTGCAACAGGAACTCCTCCAGGCATTTGTAAAATAGATAAAACTGAATCCCAGCCATCTATTGAATTGCTTGATTTTACAGGAACACCAATTACAGGAAGTGGAGACATAGAAGCTACCATTCCAGGTAAATGTGCTGCTCCACCTGCACCCGCAATTATTACTGAAATTCCACGATTATGAGCATTTTTACTAAAATCGAATAATTTTTCAGGTGTTCTATGTGCAGAAACTATATCTACTTCGGTTTCTATATTGAATTCTTTTAATATGTTTATGGCATCTTGCATTACTGGCATATCTGAAATACTACCCATTATTACGGCTACTTTACTCATTTGTATTTGTATTGGATTTATTTTGTTTAAAAGGTTTTTAAGATTCTGTTTGAATTAGAAATATAATAAGGCTATAATTTAAAAAGATAAATAAATTTCTTACTGGGTAAAAATTGTTTTATTTTTCTAATAGATAAATGCTTAAAACTTTCTATTGAATACTAATCACTCTAATGCTATTCTTTACTTCTTCAGCAATTCTTCGAGCTACTACCATATCTCTGTTTACAATAGTAACATGTCCCATTTTTCTAAAAGGGCGAGTTTCTCTTTTTCCATAAATATGAGGTATGACACCATTAATTGCCATTATCTGCTCTATGTTTTCGTAGTAAACTGGTCCTTCAAAACCTTCTTCGCCTACTAAGTTAACCATAATTCCAGCAACTTTACTGTCAGTGTTTCCTAATGGTAAATTTAATATTGCTCTTAAATGATTTTCAAATTGTGATGTATAGCTCGCTTCGATGCTATAATGCCCAGAATTGTGAGGTCTTGGAGCTACTTCGTTTACTAAGATTTCATCATCTTCTGTTTGAAACATTTCTACTGCCAATAACCCTACGTGATTAAAAGTTTCAGATACTTTAAGAGCAACTTCTTGTGCTTTTTGAGTAATAGAATCGTTTATTCTAGCAGGGCAAATTACATATTCAACTTGATTTGCTTCTGGATGAAATTCCATTTCTACAACAGGATAGGTTTTTATTTCGCCTGAAAAATTTCGAGCTACAATTACGGCTAATTCATTTTTAAAAGGAATTAATTCTTCTGCAATACATTCTACATCAGGTAATTTAATTAGATCTAATGCAGAACGACATATTTTAACTCCATTGCCATCGTATCCAAATTGAGCACTTTTCCATACAAAAGGGAAATCTAATTCGTCTTTTGATAAACTGTTTTTTAAATCATCTAGCCCTACAAATCGTAAGTGTTTAGAAGTTGGAATATTATTAGTAACATATAAGTCTTTCTGTTTTCCCTTATTTTGTATTAATCGTAACGTTTTTGGAGAGGGGAAAATGGGTAATCCTTCTTCTTCGAGTAAATCTAAAGCATCTAAATTCACATTTTCAATTTCAATAGTTAAAAGGTTAACCATTTTTCCGAATTGATAAACGGTATCGAAATCCATTAAACTGCCTTTATAAAAATTATTACAACCAAAACGAGAAGGAGCTTCTTCACTTGGATCTAAAACAAATGTTTGAATGTCAAATTTTCGTGTTTCAGTTAGTAACATTTTACCTAATTGACCACCACCAAGTATGCCAAGTCTAAAATCTGATGAAAAGTAATTCATTGTGTATTGTGAACCTACTGTTATTTCGGTTGCTATTTTTGTTGTTTGTAGTTATCTATGCAAAGATACTTAGACAAATGATAATATAAAATTTATTTTTCAAGCATTTGATATTCAGTTGCATTTTTTTGTATATTGTTGTGCTATAAACATTAAATGAAAATTAAATTATGATTAAAAAATTACTTTTATTGGGGTTATTGACACTGCCAACTTTGGTTAGTGCACAGTTTTTAGAGAATTTTGATGGAGGAACAACTTTACCTACAGGATGGACTGTATTAAATGGTGGAGATTCTGAAACCTGGGAAATAGCTGATTTTTCTACATCGGAGATTTTAGCACATAGTGGAACAAATGTTGCTGTAATATTGTATGGTTCTACTGCTCATGATGACTATTTGATATCTCCAGCGGTTAATGTTACAACTGGAGTTTCTGATTTTTTAACTTTTTGGGCACGAAGTAGAGATCCGCTATATCCAGAAGTTATTAGTTTGAAATTATCGACTACTGGAGTTGCACCAGCAGATTTTACAGAAACTTTAGAAGCAAGTGTTGCTCCTGTAAGTGGTCTAGAGTTTTATAAGTATCAGTATGATTTATCTGCTTATGTTGGACAAACCATTTATATTGGTTTTTATTCTTCAACAACAGATATGTTTGCTTTCGACTTAGATGATGTTGAAGTTACTGCTTTACCATCTTGTTTGTCTCCTACTAATCCTGCTGCTATAGTAATTAGTGATTCAGAAGTGGACTTGTCTTGGACTTCTGATGTAGGTGATTTTGAGGTGGAATATGGTGCGCCAGGGTTTGTAGTAGGAACAGGCACTACAGTTCCAACAGTAATGGGAGCTACAAATACTACATTAACTGGGTTGATGCCTAATACGGATTATGAATATTATGTTAGAAGAGATTGTGGAAATTCTAATTTTAGTACTTGGGAAGGTCCTAAAGCCTTTACAACATTATGCTCTTCTTTAACTTCATTTCCTTTTGTGGAGGGTTTTGAGAATGGAACAATTCCTACGTGTTGGGATGATGAAAATGTGTCAGGATCTGAAGATTGGACATATGTTGCTGCAAATGGAAATAATTCAATTACACCAAGAACAGGAGCTGTAATGGCTGAGTTTAGAACGGCTAATGCAGGAAATGCAACAAAATTAGTATTACCTCCTTTAGATTTAACAGGTGTAGCGAGTCCGGAATTAGAGTTTTATTATGCAAATGTTAATTGGTTCGGTGATGTAGATGAGTTAAGAGTTTTTTATAAAGAAAGTGCAGTTTCTCCTTGGGTACAAATAGGTACGGATTATGTTGATGAACAAGCTGCATGGACGCAAGTCACATTAGCTTTACCAAATCCTTCAGCAACATATTATATAGCATTTGAAGGAACTTCAAACTGGGCAAGAGGATTAAATTTAGACGATGTAACTGTTCAATCATCAGTTTTATCATCAGATGGATTTGATAAGAGTGAGTTTTCATATTATCCAAATCCTGTAAAAAATAGTTTGAGTTTGTCTTATTCTTCAGAAATTAATACTGTTGAGGTATTTAATTTGTTAGGACAAAAAGTTTTGTATAAAAATATAGATTTGACAACTGCCGAATTAGATATGAGTAGTATTCCTTCTGGTAATTATTTGGTTAAGGTTTATATTGGAGAGAATATTGAGACTATTAAAATAGTAAAAGAGTAAGATTCGTTTTAAAAAGGATAAAAAATAGACACTTATTTTAGGTGTCTATTTTTGTTTAATATATCTTTTGCAGCGGCTTTGTATGCAGCAGAATGAAAACTGTAATATTGAGTTAAAATTACTTTTAATTCATCTCTAATCCATAAATTACTTTTACTAAAATTATGAAGTGCACGCATAGCATAAGCTTTTGTCGCAACTTTTTCATCTTGAATTAACCAATCCATACAAGTTTCAATTATTTGTTGTTCTTGTTTGTCAGATAATTCAATTTGTTTTGATTTTGAAATAAAAAGACAAATTTTCGAAATAGATCGAATTGCAGAATCATGTTTGTATCTTGAAAGGGTGTCGCAAAATAAAGTTAAATATGGAATTATTAAAAGAATGTTTTGTTCTAGCACTAATTCTAAGCTCCAACATGCCTTAAAGTGATTTTTATTTTCTAAGTCTAAAGCGAAATCAAACAATTTTTCTAAGTTTTGAGAATTATTTAATGCCAATTCACAAATAGAGTCTCGTGATTTTCTATGTGCAGTGCTATTTTCTATTTTAATATAAAAAGCCGATTTCATGAGTTAAAAATAGTAAAAATGAAAAAAATATTGATACTTAATACTGTAATACTTTATAGTTTATTAAATTTGTCGTTTATTTTTAAAACTAACTCTTGTGATTCAACTACACGACAAAAAATTTGAAGCTTTTATTCCAGAACAAGAAATAAATTTTGCAATTCAAAATGTTGCTAAACAAATTGAAGATGATTTCTATGATGAAGTTCCGATATTCATTGGAGTTTTGAATGGATCATTCATGTTCTTGTCTGATTTGATGAAACAATATTCCAGTACATGTGAAGTGAGTTTTATTAAAATGGCATCTTATGAAGGGACGAAAACTACAAATGAAGTAAAAGAATTAATTGGTTTAAACCAAGATGTAGAAGGAAGAAGTGTAGTAATTATAGAAGATATAGTAGATACAGGAAACACAGTGGAAGAGTTGAAGAAACTCTTTAAAGGATTAGGAGTAAAGCATTTTAAAATAGCTACATTGTTTTTTAAACCAGAAGCCTATACAAAAGACATTAAAATAGATTACATAGGAATACGAATTCCTAATAAATTTATTGTAGGTTTTGGGTTAGATTACGATGGTTTAGGAAGAAATTTGAAACAAGTATATCAATTATCAAACACACACAACAAAATGATTAACATCGTATTATTTGGAAAGCCAGGAGCAGGAAAAGGTACGCAAGCAGAATTTTTAAAAGAGAAATATAATCTTGTTCATTTATCTACAGGAGATATTTTTAGGTACAATATTAAGAATGATACGGATCTTGGTAAATTAGCTAAATCGTATATGGATAAAGGAGATTTAGTACCAGATGAAGTGACTATTAAAATGTTACAAGATGAGGTAGAGAAAAACCCAAACTCAAAAGGTTTTTTATTTGATGGTTTTCCAAGAACAATTAATCAAGCAAATTCATTAGATAATTTTTTACAATCTAAAAATTGGGAAGTCACAGCTACAGTTGCATTAGAAGCAGATGATGAAATTTTAGTACAGCGATTATTAGAAAGAGGGAAAACTTCAGGTAGAACAGACGACCAAGATGTGGAAAAAATAAGAAATCGTTATGAAGAATATAATGAAAAAACAGCTCCATTAATGGACTATTACAAGAAACAAGGTAAATTTAAAGCAGTTGATGGGATAGGTGAAATTGTAGAAATAACAGAAAGGTTGTCAAAAGTGATTGATAATTTATAATTTTTTTGCAATTGTCTACTATAAGGTATGTTTAAGTAACATATACTAATAAAAAAAGAGCTTCTATTATAGAAGCTCTTTTTTTATAAATAATAATCTGGATGTTTTCTTAAATACTAAATCTGTATTTTATTGGTATTCTAGCTGTAATTAAAAGTATCGGTAAATTCAATTATATATTATACCTTTGCAGAAATAATACCTGTTTAAAGTAAGGAATTTTGTATGAATACTTTAAGCTTTTAAATGAAAATAGAATGACCGAAGGGAATTTTGTAGATTACGTAAAAATATATGTTGCTTCTGGAAAAGGAGGGAAAGGTTCTACACACTTACATAGAGAAAAATTTATTGAAAAAGGAGGTCCAGACGGAGGAGATGGAGGTCGTGGAGGACATGTAATTTTAGTTGGAAATAAAAACCTTTGGACATTATATCATTTAAAATATACAAAACATGTAAAAGCAGGCCATGGAGGAGATGGAGGAAGTTCTAGAAGTACTGGAGCAGATGGGGAAGATAAAATAATAGAAGTGCCATTAGGGACAGTGGTAAAGGATAAAGAAACAGGTGAGATTCTTTTTGAAATAACAGAAGATGGAGAATCAAAGGTTATAGCAAAAGGAGGTAAAGGAGGATTAGGAAATTGGCACTTTAGAAGCTCTACAAATCAAACACCTCGTTATTCACAACCAGGAATGCCCAGTGAGGAACAAGATATAATTTTAGAATTAAAAGTTCTAGCCGATGTTGGTTTGGTTGGATTTCCAAATGCTGGAAAATCAACTCTATTATCTGTTTTAACAGCCGCAAAACCTAAAATTGCGGACTACCCATTTACAACTTTAAAGCCAAATTTAGGAATTGTAGCTTATCGTGATTTTCAATCATTTGTGATTGCTGATATACCTGGAATTATTGAAGGAGCAGCAGAAGGAAAAGGACTAGGGCATTATTTTTTACGTCATATAGAAAGAAATTCAACATTATTGTTCCTTGTTCCAGCAGATGCTGAAGATATAGAAAAAGAATATGAAATTCTATTGGATGAACTTAGACGTTATAATCCTGAAATGTTAGATAAAGATAGGTTAATTGTAGTCTCAAAATCAGATATGTTAGATGATGAACTAAAATCAGAAATGAAAGTAGAGCTAGATAAAGCATTCAAAGGAACTGAATATATGTTTATATCTTCAGTGGCACATCAAGGATTACAAGAATTGAAAGATAAATTATGGAAAATGTTGAATAGTTAGAATTTTAAGTTAAAACGCAACTATTTTA
This sequence comes from Flavobacterium sp. 316, assembly GCF_000967805.1. Classification (NCBI taxonomy): domain Bacteria; kingdom Pseudomonadati; phylum Bacteroidota; class Flavobacteriia; order Flavobacteriales; family Flavobacteriaceae; genus Flavobacterium; species Flavobacterium sp. 316. The sequence goes on along the minus strand of NZ_JYGZ01000003.1, from coordinate 77,593 downwards.
AATATATAATATAGTTTGAAAAAAAGACCGTTTTATGCGGTCTTTTTTTTTTTTTGTGTACGTTTTAAACTTATAATTAAAAGTTTTTCCAAAATTCAAAAAAAACCTTTTGTGAATTTATAGTTGTTTAAACTAAAATGCATAATAATATTTAATAAATGAAATTTTGATAATACCATATATAAAAAAGAGGCTGCCTTTTTGGGCAGTCTCTTTTAGAAAACTAAATTTTATTTTTAAAGTTTTCCAGTAATATCTTTTTTGTATTTATTTAAAAGTGCTTTAGCCATTCCTAAATTTACTTTATTAGCATCCACTGCTAAATAGATAAAATACTCACCACCTTCTGAAAAATCAATAATGTGAATTTGAGAAGTTAGGTTAATCATAATATCATTTATTTTTTGATCTAAATTTAGGGCTTTTATTGCGCTAAATTTAGCCTTTGCTACTTCAAGATTATAAGCAGAAGCAAGCTCTGGATCAAATGCTGGATCAACTGTTAATGAATAATAAGAAATACCAGACTTTACTTCTGTTACACTAACAGCTATAAATCCGGATACATTTGCTTTTAAGTCCTCACCGAACTTGTTTAAAAAATCAGACATAATTATTTATTAAAATTAAATTAATTCGTTACTTAAATTGTCAACTACCTTTAATAGTAGACCTAGTTTTGTGATATCTTTAGTTATACTAACTAAATATTTATCATTATTTATTTTATTTCCAATTATTAAAAGAGCCTCTCCTTTGATTATAATCTGATTCAGATTATTTTCTTTTAAATCCTCGGTTAAGCCTTTACACATCTCAAAAATAGTATTTGACATTGCGGCTATTCTTTTAGGAGTGTCCATATTATATGAATCTATAACGTTTGAATTGGCGTCAAACAGTAGTGCAGATTCAATACCTGTATTTTCAATTATTTGTTGTAACATTTTGTTATTTATAATGAATTTATAGGCAAAAATATGTTGTTTTTTTTTAACAATTGTTAAAAAAATTACATTTTTTCTGTAATAAAGATTTTCTTTCTTATTTTTGCATCAAATTTATTTTAAATATGGAAAGCGAAAAAGATATTGAAATATTAAAACATGCCCTTGATTTTAAATTAGAATTATTTAATGAAATTAGATTTGGATACCTTGAAAGTGAAGAAGTTGTAAATCAAGTTGAGAAATCAGATGATTTATTAGCGAACATAATTGAGGAAGAAATTGAAGTTCGAGATGAAGCAAGTGTTAGTATAAGTAATGATATGGATAATGAAGAAGAGGAAGTGATAAGGCGAGTTCCTGTTAATAAGTTTGGGACTAGTTATTTTGGAAGAAGGAGAAGGTAATATTGATGATAATAAATAAAAAAGGAGTGCATTGCACTCCTTTTTTATTTATTGATTAAGATTTTAATCTAAATTAGGAATACGTAAAACTTGTCCTGGATAAATTTTGTCAGGATGTTCTAACATTGGTTTATTTGCTTCAAAAATAACATTGTACTTGTTTGCGTCACCATAATACTTCGCTGCAATTTTAGATAACCATTCTCCTTTTTCTACAGTGTGGAATTGAGCTTCAGGTTTTGGCTCAACAACAGTCATTTGATTGTCTACAGTGTCAACTCCATCGACATTACCAATAGCTAAAACAATTTTTTCAGCATCTTCTTGTTGTGCAACATCTCCTTCAACTGTTACATCATCTCCTTTTAAGCTAATTTTTATGGTTTGGTATTGCAATCCAAGCGCTTTTACATGTTCTAATAATGCGCTTGCTTTTAATATTGCCTTTTCTTCAACTGGAGCTTCTTCTTCTTTTTTACCAAATAATTTTGCTCCAGCATTTTTCACAAATGAAAATAATCCCATAATTGTTTTGTATTTATATGTTAATACTCAAATATAATAAAAAATATGATTTATAAGTTATTGTTAAAATTATTATTTTGTAACGATTATTGTTTAGAAGAGAATCTTAAATAAGGATTCAGTATTGATTTTGACCTTAATAGTTTTTTTGAACGCTTTTATAAGTAGAACGAGTTTTTCCATCGAGTTCGTGTTGATAAACCTCTTACTATTCATTATCATAATTTGATTGAGAAAATAATGAAGTGCAAATTCAAGGAGAATAAAAAGATGAAATAATTTTTCATGGAATATGTTTTTCTAGTATAGAGTATAAAAAGAGTGAAAAGGTTGGATTGTTTTGTGAAAAAATCTTCGACTAAGATAAATATTTTTTTACTTAAGGATAAATCATTGTATTTTCTTAATTTTGAATAAAAATTTGCGGCTATGTACAAATTCATTTTGTTTTTTTTACCACTTTTTGTTTTCTCACAGAATAATTTTAATAAAGGAGAAAAACTGTATAATCAAAAAAAATATGATGAGGCTAAAGTTTATTTTGAAGCTCATTTGAAAACAAATCCTAATGATTATAAGGCAATAGAATACACTGGTGATATTGCGGGCTATTATAAAAAATGGGACACTGCAATTGAAAAATATAAATTTTTAAAGGAAAAGTTTCCTCAAAATGCAAACTATCATTATAAGTTTGGAGGCGCAATGGGAATGAAAGCGAAAGAAAGTAATAAGTTTAAAGCGCTTGGAATGATTGATGATATTGAAACTTCTTTTAAATTGGCTGCAAAATTAGATTTAAAACATACAGATACAAGATGGGCTTTATTGATTTTGTATCTTGAATTACCTGCAATAATTGGAGGAAGTGAAAAAAAATCACAAAAGTATGCAGATGAGTTGATGGCGATTTCTAAAATTGATGGGGTTATGGCAAAAGGACATATCGACGAATATTTTAAAAGATATAATTCCGCAGAAAAATATTATTTACAAGGTGTAAATTTAACTCATTCTAAAACGGCATATCAAAGATTGATTAATTTGTACACAAAAATGAAGCTTCCTAAAAAAGCAAATGAAGCTCAGATTGAATCAGATAAATACAATAAATAATTTACTATAGTTTAAAATCATTATAAAATATTTTTTTTAAACTTCTAAACAATAATAATGAGAACACATTTCATAGCAATTGGAGGTGCAGCAATGCATAATTTAGCATTAGCGTTACATAATAAAGGATATAAAATTACAGGTAGCGATGATGCTATTTTTGAACCATCAAAATCTAGATTAGATAAAAAAGGATTATTGCCAATTGAAATGGGTTGGTTTCCTGATAAAATTACTTCAGATATTGAAGCAATTATCTTAGGAATGCATGCGAAATCTGATAATCCAGAGCTATTAAAAGCACAAGAATTAGGATTGAAAATATATTCTTATCCTGAATTTTTGTATGAACAATCTAAGAATAAAACAAGGGTTGTTATAGGTGGTTCTCACGGAAAAACGACAATTACCTCAATGATTTTGCATGTAATGGATTATCATGATGTGGAAGTAGATTATATGGTAGGAGCTCAGTTAGAAGGATTTGATACGATGGTTCATCTTACAGAAGATAATGATTTTATTGTTTTAGAAGGAGATGAATATTTATCTTCACCAATGGATAGAAGACCTAAATTTCATTTATATCAGCCTAATATTGCATTGCTTTCAGGAATTGCTTGGGATCATATTAATGTGTTTCCGACGTTTGAAAATTATGTAGATCAATTTAAGATTTTTGCGAATCAGATTACTAGAGGTGGTATTTTAATTTATAATGAAGAAGATGAAGCTGTAAAAGAAGTAGCAGAAGAAACGGAAAATCCTATTCGTAAAATTCCATATCAAACTCCTAGTTATTCGGTTGAAAATGGAATTACTTTATTAGATACTCCAGAAGGATCAATGCCTATCGAAGTTTTTGGAGCACATAATCTAAATAATTTGGCAGGTGCAAAATGGATTTGTCAATGTATGGGAGTTGATGAAGCTGAATTTTATGAAGCTATTTCAAGCTTTAAAGGAGCTAGTAAACGATTAGAGAAAATTGCAGAAGGTATAGATAAAGTGGCTTATAAAGATTTTGCTCATTCGCCTAGTAAAGTTTCTGCAACAACTAAAGCTGTAAAAGATCAATATCCCGATAGGAAATTGATAGCTTGTTTAGAATTACATACATATAGTAGCTTGAATGCGGAATTTTTAAAAGAATATGAAGGAGCATTAGATAGTGCGGATATTGCAGTAGTATTTTATTCTCCTGATGCTGTAAAAATAAAGCAACTTGAAGAAGTAACTTATGATCAAATTGAGAAGTCTTTTAAACGAAATAATTTGATTATTTATACTAACCCAACCGAATTTAAAGAGTTTCTGTTTAAACAAAATTTTAGTAATTCGACATTGCTTTTGATGAGTTCAGGAAATTATGGAGGTTTGAATTTTGATGAGGTGAAAGAGTTAATGAATTAAGCTATAGGTGTTTGGGTTTGAATTATCATCTTGTATAACTAAAATGGCCTACAATTTTATAACTAAATAAGCAGTCTTCTAAAACTTGTCCACCGCCAACATTGTGTACAATCAACGGTCGTTTACCATCTTTAGATTTTAGATGTGTAATTATACCTATATGAGGTAGCTTTCCATTTATCATCCAAGTTACTATTTCTCCTGTTTTATAATCAGCAGGATTTTGTGTAACAGCTAATTTTTTACCTTTTCTGGTGAAAAAAGTTTCAAGATTTGGAACGCGTCTGTGGTCTATATTCTTGTCTGTAGTTTTTAATCCCCAAGTTTTAGGATAGTGTGAAAAATTAATTTTCATATCTTCATGTACTTCTTTTTGCAAATCAATATTTAACTTTCGATATGCTCTAATTATTACGTCAGTACAAACTCCTGTTTTTGCAGGAACATCTCCGTTTGGATACTTTATACTTACATAATTTGGAGTGTATATTACTTCAGGGTCAATAATAGATATTGCCGAATTTGATAACTTTTCTTCAAAAGTCTTAGGATTTTGAGGTGATAGAGTTAGATTGATTTCCTTTTTTTCTACAATAACCTCTCCTTTATCTTTAGAAGCGTTTTTTTGACACCCAAAATAACTAAAAATAGACATGATTAATATTGTAGTATATTTCATCTGATTTTGTTTTGTAATGAGCGATAAATATAATAATAAATTATATAACATTTATTTTGAAACTATTGAAAAATTAGTTTAATTTGTTCTTATAAACGCCAAAAAAAAATTTAATGTATACGCCAATTAATCAGTGGGCTGAAGATGATCGTCCACGTGAAAAACTACTTCTTAAAGGGAAATCTGTTTTGTCAGATTCAGAATTATTAGCTATTCTTATAGGTTCAGGCTCTCGTAATGAAAGTGCGGTTCAGTTATGTCAACGAATTTTAGCTTCTACAAATAATAATCTTAATTTTCTTGGAAAACTTTCCATTCAACAGCTAATTCAATTTAAGGGAATTGGAGAAGCAAAAGCTGTTTCAATAATTGCTGCCTTAGAATTAGGGAGAAGGAGAAGAGGAGAAGAAATAAAAAAACAAGATGTAGTATCTTCAAGTAAAGCTGTTTTTGAAATTATGCAACCTATAATAGGAGAATTATTTCATGAGGAATTTTGGGCTTTATATTTAAATAATTCGAATAAAGTAATTTATAAATCACAAATAAGTAAAGGTGGAATAACAGGAACAGTCGTAGATACTCGCATTATTTTTAAACAAGCATTAGAGTATAATGCAACATCAATTGTGCTTTCTCATAATCATCCATCAGGTAAGCTACAAGCAAGCGAAGCGGATATACAAATTACAAAAACGTTAAAACAAGCAGGTAGAAGTTTAGATATTCGTGTTTTAGATCATGTTATAATAACAGAAAAAGGATATTTGAGCTTTGTTGATGAGGGTATTTTTTAATGCTATACTGTTTAATTCAAGCATGTAGTTATTGTAAATATAATTTCTTATATAGAATAATTAGTTTTTGTTTTTTACGCTGAATCTTAATTGAGATTTAATATCGAAAATATTGTATATTAGTTGAAATAGACATTGTTAAATAATGTTATATTTTTGTTTTCAAAGGACAATTGTCGTAAATTTACAGACAAATGACAGTGTTATGACAAAGTTGATTGCAAATTCAGATGTTAAAATTGATAAAGCTGTGCGAATGTATGTTACTAAAGTAGAGAAGGAGTCTGATTTAACAGTTGTAGATAAAAATATTACATATAAAAAATTTCTATCTAATAGAATGTTAATAGTTCACTCTATTAGAAGGGGATTGCCTTATGAATTGTATGATTTAATAAAAGAAAGAACTCCTTTTAATGAAGAAGATTGGGCACAATTTTTAGGTGTTTCAATTAGAACGTTACAACGAAATAAATCAAAGAAAGATTTTGTTTTTGATGCAATTCCTACTGAAAAAATTCTTGAATTAGCAGAAGTTACAGCGCTTGGGAAAGAAGTGTTCGATTCTAAAGAGCAGTTCTATCTTTGGTTGAATACTCCAAATTTTGCTTTAGGAAATTTACAACCTTTTGAATTATTAAAAGATTCTTATGGTAAAGAAATGGTTATGAACGAATTGAATAAAATTCAATATGGAATATTTGTATAATGGAAGTATTTCGATTAGCAAATAAAAAATATCCTATTGAATTGTCTGGAGTAGGAGCTTCTATAACAGGTGCTCGATGGAATTCAAAAGGAATAGAAGTGGTTTATACAGCTCAAAGTAGAGCGTTGGCTATGGCAGAAGTAGTTGTGCATGTAACTTTAGCAACATTACCATCAGGTTATGCTATGATGACTATTTTTATTCCAGATGATTTATATATACAAGAAATTGATGTAAAGAAATTACCTTTGGGTTGGAATAGCTTTCCAGAACTAATAGATACTCAAAAAATAGGGAATGAGTTTATTAGAAATAAAAAAAGTGCTGTAATAAAAGTGCCTTCTGCTGTTGTAAAAGGAGATTTTAATTATTTATTAAATCCTTTTCATGAAGATTTTGATAGAATAAAAATAATTCATCAAGAAGATTTTCCTTTTGATAAACGTATTTTTAAATAATGTTTATTATTTGTTACAATTTGAACAAATACCAGAAATTAGAAGTTGATTTTCTTCAGCTTTAAAACCTTTAGGTAATATTATATTAGGTGATATATCGTCTAAGCAAATTGTTTTTTCACACTTTCTGCATGAAAAATGAATATGATTGTGAGCATGTTTATCATGTTCATGGTCACATGATTTACAAATAGCATATTGAATTACACCTTCAAGACTTATGATTTTGTGTAATTTTCCTTCGTCAACTAATCGATCTAAAGCTCTGTAAATAGTTACTCTATCAATTTGACCATTAAAATAGTTTTGAAAATCTTTATGAGTTAAAGCTTCGTTTTTTTTCTTCAATAAATCGATTATTTTTTGTTTTGTTGAAGAGCTTCTTTCTCTTTTAATTTTTTTCTCTTCCATATTAAATTTTATTATATATTTGCAACAATGTTGCGTTTAATAAATTATAAAGTGAGAAAACAAATTACAAAATCTTTTGATTATTTAGGAATATCTAGTGCTACACTTTGTTTAGTACATTGCTTAGTATTTCCATTAATTTCTATAATTCCTATTGGTATAAGTCATAACCATTGGATTGATTTATTATTTGCTTCTATCGGTTTATATGCAGTTGTAAAAATAGTAAAAACAAATACGCCAAGATATATAAAAGCAATTTTGTTAGTATCAATGTTTTTAATTCTGAGCAGCATTGTTATAACAATTGTAACTCATCATCATTCATTTATACTCTATTTAGGAGGGATAGGTATGATAATAGGTCATTTATTAAATTTCAGAAAACATAAACATTAATAAAAAGATTTAATAATATATTATATTTGGTTTTTTGCGGGATTAGTTATAGTTTGGTCATTAAGAGTTTTCATTGCCCGCAAAGACCAAATTTTCTGAAAACATTAAGAAAAAAATAATTTTCAATTTGCTATCTTGCAACACCCTAAAATAAAAGTGTATCAAAAATGATAAGCACTAATAACATCACATTTTCATACAACAAAGATCAGTTGTTTCACATGCCAGATTTGCATTGCGATGCTGGAAATACAATTTTAATAACTGGTGACTCAGGAAAAGGAAAGACAACCTATCTACACATACTTGCAGGTCTATTGCGTCCAACTACTGGTGAAATTGAAATAAATAAAACCAATATAGTAGCCTTGTCAGAAAAGAAAAATGACACGTTTCGAGGTCAAAATATTGGATTGGTTTTTCAAAAATCATATTTTATTAGTGCGCTAACAGTACTAGAAAACTTAGAAATGGCTAGTTGGTTAGCAACAGGGAAGAAAAATACGGAAAGAGCAAAACGACTTTTAGAGCAACTAGATATTGCAAAACAATCGGATAAATTGCCAAGTCAATTAAGTATAGGTCAACAACAAAGAGTTTCAATAGCTCGTGCTTTAATGAATGAGCCTAAAGTGTTGTTAGCAGATGAGCCAACATCAAGTTTAGATGATAAAAATGCAGAGAAAGTGATTGCTTTATTAACATCACTTTCAAAAGAATATAAAGCAGCACTTATTATTGTAACACACGATAATAGAATTAAAGAAAAATTTAGTAACCGAATAACGTTAGTGTAGCATGATAACAAAATTAGCATGGCGAAATATTTGGTTTAAACCATTAAATACAATATTAAGTATTATTTTACTAACTTCAAGTGTAGCCATCATTACAGTATTAGTATTATTAGAAAAACAATTTGAAGAAAAGTTTACTAACAATATAGATGGAGTAGATTTGGTACTTGGAGCACAAGGAAGTCCATTACAATTAATCCTTTCTTCAGTTTATCAAGTTGATGCTCCAACAGGAAACATTAGCTATGATTCAGCAAAAGTTTGGATGCAACATCCTTTTGTAAAAAAAGCAATACCTTTAGCTTTTGGAGACAATTATAGAGGGTATAAAATTTTAGGAACTACTCCTGATTATTTAGAAAAATACAACGCAAAAATAAAAGAAGGAAGAATATACGAAAAGAATTTTGAGGTTGTTATAGGAGGAGAAATTGCTCAAAAATTAAATTTAAAAATAGGAGATGAATTTTTTGGTTCACATGGAGATGCAGAAGAAGGAGAAGTTCATGATCATTATGCTTATAAAGTCGTAGGAATTTCAGAAATTACAGGGAAAGTAGTAGATAATTTAATTTTGTGTACTATTCCAAGTGTTTGGCAAATGCATGGAGGACATGAAGAATCACCAGTACATGGAGAGGAAGGGCATATACATGAAGACGGAGATGAACACTTACAACATGAGCATGAACATCATCATGATATGACATTGAATGAGCCAGGAATGGAAATAACAGCCGTTTTACTTCAGTTTAGAAATAAAATGGGAATCGTTACTTGGCCAAGAATTATTGCACAAAACACAAAAATGCAAGTTGCATCACCAGCAATAGAAGTAAATAGACTATTTTCATTATTTGGAATAGGAATTGAAGCACTCCGATATTTAGCATACGGAATTATGCTAATTTCAGGAATATCAATCTTTATTGCCTTATTCAACACCTTAAAAGAGCGTAAAAATGAGTTTGCACTTTTAAGAGTAAATGGGGCAAAACGTTTCCAACTTTTAAAACTAATAATGATTGAAAGTATTTTACTTTGTATTGTAGGATTTATTTTTGGTACGATTTTGGGAAGAATAGCATTAATGCTCATTTCAAATTCAGCAGAACAAGATTTTAAATTTAGTTTCAATCCGTATGAATTTATTTGGAAAAAAGAAGGAATATTATTTGGATTAACTTTGTTAGTCGGATTTTTTGCTGCCTTAATTCCAGCCATAAAAGCATATCAATTAAATATTTCAAAAACACTAGCCAATGCGTAATTATATTAAAACTTCAATCGCTTTATTAGTTGTAATTTCACTTTTTAGTTTTAACAATAAAGAGGTAAAACCAACTTTCAAGAACAGTAAAAATACTACTTTAACAGATACTTTAACATGGAGTTTACTTAGTAAAATTGACTATTTAAAAAAACCAGATAAAATATATGGAGAAGTTATGTTTCCAGTAATTAATCCAAAATTAAAATCATTACAAGGAAAGCCAATAATTATAAGTGGATTTATTATTCCTATCGATAATAAAAACTATGCCATCAGTAAAAATGTTTTTGCAGCATGTTTTTTCTGTGGTAAATCAGGACCAGAAACAATAATGGGAATTAAATTTAAAGGAGATTTGCCAAAATTGAAAACAGATCAATATGTAACCTTAAAGGGAACATTTAGATATAATGATAACGATGTAGAAGATTGGATATATCATATAGAAAATGCCATAATCACTTCAGGAAAATAATTTGAAGCCCATTTTTTGGGCTTTTTTTAATCGCAATTCCTGCTATTCGTTTCAATCTATTATTTATGAGTTCTATAAGAACTCATAAATAATAGGATTTTCACTATTATCAGGGCTAATACCAAACAAAAGGAATAAAAAATGACTTTAAAAAATAAAAAACACCTCTTTTTTGATTTAGATCATACACTTTGGGATTTTGATAAAAATTCAGCAGTAGCATTTGATATCATCTTTAAAAAACATGAATTTAATTTTACAACAAATGATTTTTTACAACATTACATACCAAGAAACCAATATTATTGGAAGCTTTACCAAGTAAACAAAATTTCACAAGAAGAGCTACGTTATAAAAGATTAAAAGATGTTTTTGATGTTTTAGAAGTAGAAATTTCAGACGAATTAGTATATCAAATTTCAGATGAATACATTTATCATTTACCAAATAGTAATCATTTATTTGAAGGAACAGTAGAAGTATTAGAATATTTAAAATCAAATTATATTTTACATATCATTACAAACGGATTTGACTTAGTTCAAGATAAAAAATTAAAAAATTCAAATATTAAACACTACTTTAGTACTATAACTAATTCTGAATTGGCAGGAGTTAAAAAGCCTCATCCAAATATTTTCGATTTTGCATTATCATCAGCAAAAGCAAGTAAAGAAGAAAGCGTTATGATAGGAGATAGCTTTGAAGCTGATATTGAAGGTGCTTTAGAATTTGGAATAGATGCTATTTTTTTTAATGAGCAAAAAGTAAGTGTCGAAAAAGAAGTGTTTCAAATTAATCATTTATTAGAACTCAAAAGTTTTTTATAACATGAAAAAAGTAATATTTATTATTGCATTGTTTTTTTCTTTCTTTCTTGAAGCACAAGAAAAATATAAATATGTAATTGTACCTAGTCAGTTTTCTTTTTTTAAAGAAGCAGATAAATATAATTTAAATAGCTTAACGAAATCATTCTTTGAAACAGAAGGATTTATTGTTTTTTATGATACAGATATACCAGATCATTTATTGAATGATAGATGTGAAATGCTATATGCGGATGTTCTAGAAAACAATAAATTATTTACAACAAATTTAAATGTTAATATAAAAGATTGTGCTAATAAGATAATTGCTGAAAGTGTAATAGGAACAAGTAGAGATAAAGATTTTCAGAGAGCATATACAATTGCTTTACGTAATGCTTTAACCTCGTTAAGAGGTAAACTAAATTTCGCAAACACTTATGTTAAATCTCAGAATAAAACACAAGAGATTAAAGAAGCGAAAAATATAATTAAATCTGAAAAATATAATAATTCTGATTTAATAGTAGATAATCAAACTATAAAAAATGATAAGAAGGAATTTGATGAGAAACTTACAGCTATAGAAACAGCTAGTGGGTATAAATTATTGAACTCAAAAGGACTAGAAATTATGGTTTTAGGAAATACTTCAGTAGATAATGTTTTTTTTGCTTACAGAGATAGAGTACAAGGTATTTTAATAAGAAAAATAAATGATTGGTACTTTGATTATTATGAAAAAGGAGTGCTTGTTTCTAAAAAAATAGATATAGCTTTTTAAGCTTGAGGTATTTTTTTTTAAAAAAATTAATATCCATATTTATCTTTCCATCTATTCTTTAAAAATTGACGTAGTTCTTTTTCACGAGCATTATCGCCAGGTTCAAAAAGTTTAGTTTGAGAAATTTCATTAGGTAGAAACTCTTGTTCCGCGAAATTGTTCGGGAAATCATGAGAGTATTTATACTCTTCTCCGTAGCCTAATTCTTTCATTAGTTTTGTTGGAGCATTTCTTAAATGTATAGGAATAGATAAATCGCCTGTTTGTTTTACTAATTGTTGCGCTTTATTAATTGCCATGTAGCTTGCATTACTCTTAGCAGAGCTTGCTAAATAAATAGCACATTGACTTAAAATAATTCTGCTCTCAGGATAACCAATAGTTGTAACAGCTTGAAAAGTATTATTCGCCATTATTAAAGCAGTAGGATTTGCATTGCCAATATCTTCACTTGCTAAAATAAGCATTCTTCTTGCAATGAATTTCACATCTTCACCTCCTTCAATCATTCTAGCTAACCAGTAAACCGCTCCATTTGGATCACTCCCTCGTATCGATTTTATAAAAGCAGAAACAATGTCATAATGCTGCTCTCCCGTTTTATCGTATAAAACAGTGTTTTTTTGAACTAAATGTAGAACTCTTTCATTTGTAATGTCAATATCATCATCATTTGAAGCATTAATCACAAGTTCAAAAATGTTTAATAATTTCCTTCCATCACCACCAGAAAGTCTTAATAATGCTTCGGTTTCTTTTAATTGAATGTTTTTAGTTTTTAAAACTTCATCTGTTTTAATAGCTCTTTTTAAGAGAGACTCTAAATCTTCTTTTGTAAAAGGGTTTAATACATAAACCTGACATCTCGACAGTAATGCGGGAATGACTTCAAAACTTGGGTTTTCAGTTGTAGCTCCAATTAATGTTACCCATCCTTTTTCAACAGCAGCTAATAAGGAATCTTGTTGCGATTTGCTAAAACGATGAATTTCATCAATAAAAAGTATAGGATTTTTAGCAGTAAATAAGCCTCCACTTTGTTTTGCTTTTTCAATGACTTCTCGAATATCCTTAACTCCAGAATGTATAGCACTTAATTGGTAGAAAGGGCGTTTGCTTTCTTGTGCCATTATTTGCGCAAGTGTTGTTTTTCCTGTTCCTGGCGGACCCCAAAGAATTAAACTAGGAATTATTCCTTTTGCAATTTGGTGTGTTAACGATCCTTGATTTCCAACTAAATGTAGCTGGCTAATATATTCAGATAAATGTTGTGGACGGATTCTTTCTGCTAATGGTGCTTCCATTTTGTAAAATTAGCTAATGCATTAAAATGAAACAATTTTTAACCTGTTTTTTTAATAATTTTCTAGTTTAAAGAATTAGTTTTTTAATGGTTAAACTGACAAAAAATCAGAATTATTTTTTTGGTGTTATCTTTGAGTATAAAAACGTATGAGAAAAGAGAATTTAGATAATCCATTTATATTTACCCGTTCAGTTATATTGCTACCTGTCTTGTTTGTGCTGCTTTTATGGATTGTGTTTTGGTTTGAAACACGTTTCCATATTAGTCTTTCTCATTATGGCATTTATCCGAGAGAATCATTTGGAGCAAAAGGGATTTTATTTAGTGTTTTTCTTCATGGAAATTTACAACATTTAGTTAATAATTCTCTAGCATTAATTGTACTATTGGCAATACTTCGTTTTTTTTATAGAGAACAATCTATTTTAGTTTTGATTTTTGGAATTTTATTTTCTGGATTAGGTACGTGGTTGTTAGGAAGACCAAGTTATCATATTGGAGCAAGCGGATTAATATATGCTTTAGTTAGCTTTATATTTTTTAAGGGAATTTTTACTAAATATTATAGATTAATGTCTTTGTCTTTTGTAATTGTTCTCTTATATGGAGGAATGGTTTGGTATATGTTTCCAGATGTAGAAAAAGGAATTTCTTGGGAAGGTCATTTAAGCGGATTTATAACAGGTTTAGCTATGGCATTACTTATGAAAACCCCACAATTTGCAAAAGCTGTTATTTATGAATGGGAAAAACCAGATTTTAATCCAGAGGCAGATCCATTCATAAAAAATTTTGATGAGAAAGGAAATTTTAGCCCACAACCAAAACCAGAAGAAATAATAAGAGAATATTTTTCATCATCACTAAAAGTAATCTATGATTTTATTGGAATTAAAAACAAGTAGTTGATTATTTTATTAATCGTTGTCTTACTGTTTCATATAAAAATGCACCGCAAGCAACAGATACGTTTAATGATTCAATAGTTCCGTACATTGGTAGTTTTGCTTTGTGATCTACAATTTTTAATACAGAAGGATTCACTCCTCTATCTTCACTACCCATAATTATTGCAGTAGGTTCAGTAAATGAAATGTCATAAATGGTATTATCTGTTTTTTCAGTAGCAGCAATAGTTTGGATGCCACTAGCTTGTAAGAAATAGATAGCATCTTTAATATGCTCAACTTTACAAATAGGAACATTGAACACAGCACCAGCACTAGTTTTTACAGTATCTCCATTTACAGGAGCAGAACCTTGTTTTTGTACAATAATACCATCTACACCAGTACATTCGGCAGTTCGTATTATAGCTCCAAAATTTCGAGCATCAGATAATTGGTCTAAAATAAGAAAAAGAGGTGTCTTTCCGGATTCAAGGATATTAGTTACTAAAGTTTCAATATCATGAAATGATACAGGTGAAATTGTAGCTACAGCTCCTTGATGGTTTTTTGATGTTAAACGGTTAAGTTTTTCAACAGGAACATAAGAGAAGTTAATATTCTTCTTCTTCATCGCCTTCATTAATTCTTGCATTAATTCTCCTTGACTTTCTTTTTGTATAAAAACTTTGTCAATCTCTTTACCTGCTTGGATGGCTTCGATTATTGCTCTTATTCCAAAAATTTGATTCTCTTTTTCCATGATGCAAATGTATAAAAAAAACCACCTCAAATGAGGCGGTTTAATTATTTTTGGAATTTTACTATTATTTTAGTTTACATCCCAGAAAATTTTAGTTTTTAATTTGTCTCCACCTATTGAAGTTGATGCAGCATTATAATTACTTCCATTTAAGGTTTGCTCTAATACTGGATATGTGTATCTTTTTGGCACCTCATTCTCAGCAGCTGATGCAGCATTAGCTGGTGCATTCAATATAGGGAAGTCTAATCTTCTCCATGATGTCCATGCTTCGAATCCTCTGTTGAATAACCCAATCCATGCTTGTTCTCCTATTTTTTGTCTCCAAGTTCCTGCTGCAGTAGCATAAGCAACAGAAGGTTGTGCTAAATAGGTTGTTGCTTCAGTAGCAGTTCCTCCCCAATATAATATTGAAGATGTAATCGCATTTTCATAGTGACTATCCGCAGTTCCACCTACAGCATAACCTCTTTCAACTGCTTCTGCTAAATAAAATTCAACTTCAGTATAATCTAGTATTAATCCTTCAAGTGTAGGATCTAATAATACTGTTTTTAATCCATTATCATCAGCAGGATCACCAGCAGATGAGAAGTTTTCAAAATCACCTCCAGCAGCATAAGGACAACCAATATATATTCCTCCAATGCTAGTGTAATATTTTGGTCTTCTAGGGTCATTAAGTAAATTCATTTTGTCAACAAAAGTATCTGCTGCGACAAAGTCATAACGTTGACTAGAAACTAAGTCTTCGTATAAAGGGTTTGTATTTGGTTGTATACTTAGGTATGCTATGCTTGCATTATCATCTGAAGAAGTAAACACTCCAGCAGCAACAGCTTCTTCTGCTTTTGTTTGAGCAATAGCACTAAGACTTGGAACATCTGCGACAGTTATTGCCATTTTTAATTTTAATGAATTTGCAAATTTTCTCCAATTTTCAACATTTCCATTGTATACAAAATCTTCTTTTCCAAAACTGTTGTAATTACCATCTAAATTATTTAGCGCATCTTCTAGCCTTATGAATAAGTCAGTATAAATATCTATTGCTTTGTCATATTTCGGGCTAGGGAATGTGCTTACTTGCAGAGCTTGTGTGTATGGAATATCTCCAAAAGTATCAACTAATATTCCATAAGTGTATATGCTTAGAATTTCAATTAAGGCTAGTTTATTGGTTTTTACTTTTTCCTCTTCAATAGATAGAGTGATAATATTTTTAGTGATATCTTCAGCTTCTTTTAAGTCTCTAAGGATATCTCTATATAATACTCTCCAATGTCTGTCAGGGATATTTCTTTGAAGGATATCGTATCTTGATTCATCTAAATAGGTGGTTTCTGTCCAATGTTGAACAAAAAGTCTAAATACATTAGTATTAACATTAGTGCTTACTAAGTGATCAAAAAGATTTTTTTCTGCATTACCAAATAATGCTCCAGCAGGAACTGCTGAGGGATTTTTAGTGTCTTCATTTAGTCTAGTCAGACCATCATCATTACATGCAATTGTTAATGATAGAATACATATTATTATTGCTATTTTTTTCATTTTCATTTTTATTAAAATTTGACTCTTAAATTTAAAGCGACCCTTTTAGTTGTAGGTAGTGGTCCTGATTGATATCCTTGTAAGTTACCAGCACTTAATCCAGCTTCAGGATCAGCATCAGGTAAATTTTTGTCTATAATCCAAAGATTACTTCCTGAAAGTCCTAAATAGAGTTCTTGAATTTTATCACCAAAAAACTTTTTGTTAAATGAATAACCTAGAGTTACTTCTCTAAGTTTTACATAAGAGGCATCATATACGTAGTCTGAATTTGCGGATCCTAAATATCCGAAAGATCCGTCTAATCCATTGCTTGTATCTAGTCTAATGTTGTTTGGAGTGCCATCAGCAAAAACACCAGGAAGTATTATTCCTCCACCATCTGCAATCGTGTTTCTAATTGGATTTCCTAAGTCATTGGTTCCTACGGTATTGTTGTATAAGCCAGTGCCTTCACCATACCATCTGTCTAAAGAAAATACTTTTCCTCCTTTTTGAACATCAATTAAAAAACTGAAAGAAAGATTTTTATAAGTGAATAAATTGTTGATTCCTCCATTCCAATCAGGGATAAAACTTCCTAAGTTTTTATCATTTGTAGAAGTGATTACGTATTTACCTGTGGTGTCATCAACTATTCTTTGTCCATTCAAATAAACATAATCAGACCCTTGAATCATACCGTATGGCTGACCAACGGCTGCATTTACTGAGACACCTCCTTGGAAATTCCCAAGTTGATAGTTTGAAATGCCAGGAGCTAGTTCTTTTACTTCATTTACATTTTTAGACCAGTTTGTAGTAATGTTCCAAGTGAAGTTTTCGTTTTTGATTGGAATTAAATTTACTGTAGCCTCAATACCTCTATTTTCAATGTTACCTACATTTGTAAATACTCGAGTGTTTCCCGCTGCTTCAGATACTGGAATGTCAACAATTTGATTTAGTGTGTTTGTTTTGTATAGTGATAGGTCAAATGAGATTCTTTTTTGCAGAAACTGCATTTCTAAACCTAATTCCCAACTCTTTGTTCTCTCTGATTCTAAGTCTGGGTTGTATTTAGTAGAATTTACGGAGTATATGTTATTACCTTCTCCAAAAGGAGACGGTTTTGCATAAGTGTCTATAATTCTTGCGAACGGAGCATCGTTACCTACTTCAGCATATCCTAAACGTAACTTTCCTAATGATAACCATTTTGCATCCATTAAATTAGAAAAAACAAAACTAGATGATACAGACGGGTAGTAATATTCGTTGTTCTCTTTTGGTAGAGTAGAAGATACATCTCTTCTGATTGTTGCGTCTAAGAACAAGAAACTATCATATCCTAAAGAAGCACTAAGATAGTATCCATTAACACCTATATTAACTTCTGTTTCTATAGGTGTTTCAACTTTATTGTAAGAATTTGTAATAGCAAAAAGGTTTGGAACATATAAACCTCCAGAAGTTGAAGCTAAAATTGAATTTATTTTTTGTCTTCTTATATTTATTCCAGCTATACCTTTTAAATTCAACTTTTCAGTAATGTCTTTATTGAAGTTTAACATTAAATCATAATTGAATTCTGAATAATTTCTGTTAAATTTTTGGTAACCGGAAGATTCATTTGATTGTGCTATTCCAAAAGGATTTCCTCCATAAGAACCATTAGCTAGTCTTTCTTCTTGTATTTCAGCATAGGTGTCAATAGAAACTCTTCCAGTAACATCTAACCATTCAGTTAATTTGTAATTTAGGCTAGTATTTCCTACAAATCGGTTTCTAGTATCATTTTGAAAGCTTTCGTATCTTTCAAAGTACGGATTGTTCCAGTATGCTGGTCTTAAATCATTAGGTCTATTTGCATTCCAAGTATAATTTTTACGAGTGCTAAAATAAATATCTCTTAATTCTTTTAAGTCTACATTTGTTGCCCACCATTGTCTAAAATTAGACATAATATTACCATTATATCCTGTTCCGTTTCTTCCTAGTGTTTTGGTGTTGATATAATTCCCGAAGAAACTAGCTGTTAACTTGTCGCTTAACTTGTAATTTGCATTACCAATGAATGTGTTTTTGTCTTGTTTGCTATTTGGTAGTAATCCAGTTGCAGAAAGATTTGTATATGAAAGGGTAAATGATCCTTTGTCATTTCCATTGTTTATTGAGATTGAATTTGATCTAGTGATAGGAGTGTTAAAGAATTCTAAAGGTCCATTTTTTGCTTTTTGCCATGTTGTTGCTTTTTGATAGTTTGGAGATTCAGGAACAAATGAACTCCATTGGAAAACTTGTAAGTTTGAATCAAAAGCTGGTCCATAAGATGCATCATCGTTAGTTCTTACAGATGTGTCGTTGATTCCGTCTCCATCAATGTCATAGTTAGTTCTAAATGCTGGAGCAGATCCAAAATAGCCTTGACCATATTCATTTTGATATGTAGCGAATGTTGATTTGTCAACAGAACCAACACTAACACTAGAATTGAAAGTTATTCCTAATCCATTTTTGTTTCCCTTTCCTTTTTTTGTAGTAATCATAATAGCTCCGTTGGCAGCTCTTGAGCCATATAAAGCTGTTGCAGCAGCTCCTTTTAATACGTTAACCGATTCAATATCATTTGGATTAATATCGGCAGCAGCATTTCCATAGTCATATCCTATCCTTCCAGTTAATTGATTAGCACTGTTAGTGTTTGAATTGTCTAAAGGTACACCATCAATTACAAAAAGTGCTTGATTATTTCCATTAATAGATTTGTATCCTCTGATTACAACATTTGTTGAGCCTCCAAGATTGTTATTTGTTTTTACTTGTAATCCAGAAACTTTTCCTGAAAGACTGTTTACGAAGTTAGTGGAAGGTAGTTTGTTTACTTCTTCTCCTTCAATTTTTTGTGTTCCATAACCTAAAGATTTTTTTTCTCGACTTATCCCAAGAGCTGTTACAACAACTCCTTCTAGAGTTGTTACGTCTTCAAGCATTTTAACATTTAATGTTGATGAATTAACAACAACTTCTTGTGTTTTCATGCTGATATAGCTGAAAATCAAGGTGGTTCCTTGTTTTACGCTAATTCTAAAATTTCCATCAAAATCAGACTCAGTACCATTTGTGCTTCCTTTTTCTAAGATTGAAACACTTGGTAAGGGTTGTCCGTTTTGATCTGTAACTGTTCCGGAAACAGTTGTTACTTGGGCGAAAATAAATTGCCCTAACATTATTACTAAAAAAGTTAGTAATCCGTTAAACTTAGATTTCATATTTGTTTATTTGAATTAGTTGTTCAAAATTCAAAAAAAAAATATTGTAATCCTAATAAATTTTAATGTTTTTTTAACATTTCACATAAAATTTATTAAAAGTTTGTTTTAAAACTAATTTGAATAATTGAATTTGAAAGTTTGATAGCTTGGTTTTTTGTTGACCCATTTGAATAAATTAAATGGAATAATCCATTTTTTGTTAATATTTCAAAGCCTATTCCTATTCCTAGTAATTGATTTTCTAGTTTTGATGTTTTATCTTGAATATATCCGTAGTCTAAGATTGAATGTATGTGTATTGTAGGTGAAAGTAAGTATCGGTATTCGGAAATTACACTCATGAATGTATTTGCTTGTAATGAATTTTCTCTGAATCCTCTGATTGAATTAATCCCTCCAAAACGGTATAATTCATTTATTACAAATTGATTACTGTCAAGGTAAAAAGATTGGTTTTTTATAAAAATTGTGTTTTTTTGATTTAAATTTATGATATGACTTGCTTCTAGTTGAATGAAAAATTGTTTTTCTTTTTTAATGTTTGTTTTTCTATTTCCTATTCCAGTATTGAGTGAAAAAAAAGTTTTTTCTGGGTAAAAAAAGTTTTCTTTATTTTTTTTTGAGTATTCAAAGGTTAATGTGTAGAATTTACTTTTGTAATTGGATAATGAATTAGTATTTATGTTTTGAATATCTACCGAAGTGGTGTTTTGGATGCCTAGGTGTATTTTTTTATTTAATGTAAAATAGTATCCCAAATCGAGTTTTGATTGTGTATTTTGAAATAAACTATCCTGTTTGAATATTTTTAAATTTGCTTTTATTCCGAAAGATGTTTTGAATAGATAAGGTATTTCTGTGTTAAGAAAAAAGGATGTTTGGTTGTTTCCGTCATTTTTCCAATATAAGTTGAATTTTTCTGCTGAATTCAAGATATTTTGTAAGGAGAGGTCAAGGTAGCCATTGAAAGTTAGATTGTTTTCTTTGTCATTTGAGAAGCCAATAAATCCATCAAATTTATTTGGTTTTGATTTTTCTAAATAAGTGAAAATTTTTGTACTGTCTTTCGTGAATAATATTTCAGGATATTTTTTTTGATTGACAAAGTTAAATTGGTTTAAATCTTTATAGATGGTAGATACTAAATCTTGATTAAAAGTTTTGTTTTTTAATTTTTTATTAAAATTGGTTTTGATATTTTTAGGGAAATTATTGTATCCTAATATGATAAGTTCGTCAAATGTTCTTTTAGAGTTTAATTTTATTATTAAATCAGAGGTTAGGTGGTTGTTAATTATGTTTTGGTTTGTTAACTGTATTTTGGCTAAGGAAAATCCTTTTTGTTCTAGTGTGCTTAGGTTGTGTTGTATCCAAGATTGAGTCTCTTGAATAGGAATTGATATGGTGTCTTTTTTGAGATTAAGTAAAGTTTTGTTTTCTCCTATATATATATTAATGAAAGAAGTTTTTTCTCCAATATTGTAATTGAATAAAAATGTACTGTCATTTATTTTTGTTTGCTTTACTAAAAAGTATTCAAAATACCCAAATTTAGTAAGTGTTGAGTCGAATTCTTTAATTGTGCTGATTATAGAAGAAATATCTTTGTGTTTTTTTAAGTAATTTATGCTGTCTATTGTTTTTGTCTCGTTTTTTGTACTTCCTTCGATTTTTAAATTAAAATTTTGCCCATTAGATAAATGAGTATTGATAAAAAAGAGTAAAATATAAAGTTTTTTCATTGTTGTAAAATAACGTAAAAAAATAAAATAAATTTCATTCTAAGTACATGTAGATGTTGATTTTTATGTTTTTTAGAGAGGTGTTGTGGTTTTAGAATAATAGATTTAGTGTTCTAGTGGAAGGTTGCTATGTGTTGATAATGTTGAAAATAAATAAATTAGATTTGTTTTGTAATAAATAATGACTACATTTGCAGCCCCTAAAAAGTGTTAGGGAGTTAAATTTATTAGTAATAATTATAAACAATTATGCCAACAATTCAACAATTAGTAAGAACTGGAAGAGCCAAAATAACTAAGAAGAGTAAATCGGCTGCTTTAGATTCTTGTCCTCAAAGAAGAGGGGTTTGTACGCGTGTTTATACCACAACACCAAAAAAACCAAACTCGGCAATGCGTAAAGTTGCTCGTGTTCGTTTAACAAATGGTAATGAGGTAAATGCTTACATTCCTGGAGAAGGACACAATCTACAAGAGCACTCGATAGTATTAGTTAGAGGTGGAAGAGTAAAAGATTTACCAGGTGTGCGTTACCACATCGTTCGTGGAGCATTAGATACTGCAGGTGTTGCAGGTAGAACACAACGTAGATCTAAGTATGGAGCAAAACGTCCAAAACCAGGACAAGCTGCAGCAACAACTGGAAAGAAAAAGTAATTTAAAAATCTTTTAAAGAAAAGACATGAGAAAAAGAGCGGCCAAAAAAAGACCCCTTTTACCAGATCCAAAATTTAACGATCAGTTAGTAACGCGTTTTGTGAATAACTTAATGTGGGATGGTAAAAAATCAACAGCTTTTAAAGTTTTTTATGATGCATTAGATATCGTAGAGGCTAAAAAGCAAGATGCAGAAAAGACTGCGTTAGAAATTTGGAAAGATGCATTAACAAATGTTATGCCTCACGTAGAAGTGCGTTCACGTAGAGTGGGTGGAGCTACATTTCAAATTCCAATGCAAATTCGTCCAGATAGAAAAATTTCATATTCTATGAAATGGATGATTCTTTATGCGAGAAGAAGAAATGAAAAATCGATGGCTAATAAGTTGGCTTCTGAAATTTTAGCTGCGGCTAAAGAAGAAGGTGCTGCGGTTAAGAAAAGAATGGATACTCATAAAATGGCAGAAGCTAATAAAGCTTTCTCTCACTTTAGATTTTAATTCATAAAATATTAGAAATGGCTAGAGATTTAAAATATACTAGAAATATTGGAATTGCAGCTCATATTGATGCTGGTAAAACAACAACAACAGAGCGTATCCTATTTTACACTGGAAAATCACATAAAATTGGTGAAGTACACGATGGTGCTGCAACAATGGACTGGATGGCACAAGAACAAGAAAGAGGTATTACTATTACTTCTGCTGCGACAACTTGTGAGTGGAATTTTCCAACTGAACAAGGTAAGGTTTTACCTGAATCACAAGCATATCACTTTAATATTATTGATACTCCTGGACACGTTGACTTTACTGTAGAGGTAAATCGTTCTTTACGTGTATTAGATGGTTTGGTTTTCTTATTTAGTGCTGTTGATGGTGTTGAGCCTCAATCTGAAACTAACTGGAGACTTGCTGATCAATATAGAGTACCTCGTATGGGGTTTGTTAATAAGATGGACCGTCAAGGGTCTAACTTTTT
Source organism: Flavobacterium sp. 316 (assembly GCF_000967805.1). Taxonomy (NCBI): domain Bacteria; kingdom Pseudomonadati; phylum Bacteroidota; class Flavobacteriia; order Flavobacteriales; family Flavobacteriaceae; genus Flavobacterium; species Flavobacterium sp. 316. Next base: position 54,444 of record NZ_JYGZ01000003.1, on the reverse strand, counting down.
AGCTGTTTGTGATCAAGTTAAAGATATGTTGAAATCAAATGCGGTTGCGATTACATTGCCAATTGGAGAGGAAAATGATTTTAGAGGAGTTGTTGACTTAGTGAAAAATCAAGCTATTGTATGGCATGATGAAACACAAGGGGCTACTTTTGATATTATTGATATTCCTGCTGATATGGTTGATGATGTGAAGCATTATCGTTCAATTCTTATCGAAGAGATTGCTACTTATGATGAAAATCTTTTAGATAAGTATATGGAGGATGAAAACTCTATTACAGAGGATGAAATTAACAAAGCATTGCGTGCTGCTACTATCGATATGGCTATCATTCCTATGATTGCAGGTTCTTCTTTTAAAAATAAAGGAGTACAATTTATGTTAGATGCTGTGTGTAAATATTTGCCTTCTCCGATGGATAAAGAAGGTATTGAAGGTATTCATCCTGATGATCAAGATTTATTAGAGGAAGATCAAAAGAAAATTTTACGTCGTCCTGATCCGAAAGAGCCATTTGCTGCTCTTGCATTTAAAATTGCTACCGATCCTTATGTTGGTCGTTTAGCTTTCTTCCGTGCTTATTCGGGTCGTTTGGATGCTGGTTCTTATATTTTGAACACACGTTCAGGGAATAAGGAAAGAATTTCGCGTATTTATCAAATGCATGCTAACAAGCAAAATCCAATCGAATATATTGAGGCTGGAGATATTGGAGCTGCTGTAGGATTTAAAGATATCAAGACTGGAGATACAATGTGTGATGAAAAGCATCCAATTATTCTTGAGTCGATGAAATTCCCTGATCCAGTAATCGGTATTGCGATTGAGCCTAAAACAAAAGCTGATGTGGATAAAATGGGTATGGCTTTAGCTAAATTAGCTGAAGAAGATCCAACATTTACAGTTAGAACAGATGAAGCTTCTGGTCAAACCATTATTTCAGGTATGGGTGAGCTGCACTTGGATATCTTAGTTGATCGTATGAAACGTGAATTTAAGGTTGAAGTGAATCAAGGTGAACCTCAAGTTGAATATAAAGAAGCATTTACAAGATTGGCTAATCATAGAGAGGTTTATAAAAAGCAATCAGGAGGTCGTGGTAAATTTGGAGATATTGTATTTACATTAGAGCCTGCTGAAGAAGTGGATGGTAAAGTTCCAATGGGATTACAGTTTGTTAATGCTGTAAAAGGAGGAAATGTTCCTAAGGAGTATATTCCGGCTGTTGAGAAAGGTTTCCGTGAGGCAATGAAGACTGGACCATTAGCTGGTTATGCTGTGGATAGTTTAAAAGTTACTTTAACGGACGGATCTTTCCACCCTGTGGATTCTGATGCATTATCTTTTGAATTAGCTGCTAAATTAGGGTATAAAGAAGTGGCGAAAGCTGCTGGAGCTGTTATTCTTGAGCCTATCATGAAAATTGAAGTTATTACTCCTGAAGAAAACATGGGTGATATTGTTGGAGATTTGAACCGACGTAGAGGTCAAGTTAATGATATGGGTGATAGAAATGGTGCAAAAACAATTAAAGCTGATGTGCCATTATCTGAAATGTTTGGATATGTTACTACTTTAAGAACTTTATCTTCAGGTAGAGCAACTTCAACAATGGAATTTTCACATTATGCTGAAACTCCTTCTAATATTTCAGAAGAAGTTATTAAGAAAGCTAAAGGTAACGCTTAATTTTAAGAAAATGAGTCAAAAAATTAGAATAAAACTAAAATCATACGATCATAATTTAGTAGATAAATCTGCTGAAAAAATCGTTAAGACTGTAAAAAGTACAGGTGCTGTAGTTACTGGGCCTATCCCATTACCTACAAATAAAAAAATCTTTACTGTTTTACGTTCTCCTCACGTAAATAAAAAATCAAGAGAACAATTCGAATTAAGTTCGTATAAGAGATTGTTAGATATCTATAGTTCTTCTTCAAAGACTATTGATGCTTTGATGAAATTGGAATTGCCAAGTGGAGTTGAAGTAGAGATTAAAGTATAATTTCTTAACTGCTTAGCAGTATAAATATTAAAAACCGTTTGTAATTTAAAATTGCAACGGTTTTTTTAATATCTCTCAATTAAAAAGGTTATGTTTTTTGTTAAAAATAAACATAACTAATTATTTTTGCGAGAATTAAAAAATAATTATATATTTGCACCCTCAAAATGAGGATTGTGCATATATGTTGTTATATGTAAAAAAATGAGTTTAATTAATTAATTAGTTTTATATGTCTGGGTTAATCGGAAGAAAAATTGGCATGACTAGCATCTTTGATGAGAACGGGAAGAATATTCCTTGTACTGTAATTGAAGCTGGTCCATGTGTAGTTACCCAAGTCAGAACCGATGGGGTTGACGGGTATAGTGCTCTTCAACTTGGTTTCGATGACAAAACTGAAAAGCATACAGTTAAAGCAGAAGAAGGTCACTTCAAGAAAGCTGGAACAGTAGCTAAGAAGAGAGTTGTTGAGTTCAAGTATTTTGAAGAAGAACACAAATTAGGTGAAGTTCTTACAGTGGATTTATTTACTGAAGGAGAATTTGTAGATGTTCAAGGAGTGTCTAAAGGTAAAGGTTTTCAAGGGGTTGTTAAACGTCACGGATTTGGTGGTGTTGGTCAAGCAACTCATGGTCAACATAACCGTTTAAGAGCGCCAGGTTCTGTAGGTGCATCGTCTTATCCTTCTAGAGTATTCAAAGGAATGCGTATGGCTGGAAGAACGGGAGGAGAGAATGTTACAATTCAAAATCTTAAAGTTTTAAAAGTTGTTGCTGACAAAAATCTTTTAGTTGTTAAAGGATGTGTGCCAGGGCATAAAAACTCTTATGTAATCATTCAGAAGTAATGGAAGTAAAAGTATTAGATTTTAACGGAAAAGATACTGGAAGAAAAGTACAACTTTCTGATTCAGTATTCGCAATCGAACCAAATAATCACGCGGTTTATCTTGATGTTAAGCAGTATTTAGCAAATCAAAGGCAAGGTACTCATAAAGCTAAAGAGAGAGCAGAAGTTGCTGGAAGTACGCGTAAGATTAAGAAACAAAAAGGAACAGGAACTGCTCGTGCAGGTAGTGCTAAGAATCCTTTATTTAAAGGAGGAGGTACTGTTTTTGGACCTAGACCAAGAAGTTATTCATTTAAATTGAATAAAAACTTGAAAAGATTAGCTAGAAAATCTGCTTTATCATTAAAAGCAAAAGAATCTAGTTTGATTGTTTTAGAAGACTTTACATTTGAAACTCCAAATACTAAAAATTTCATTAATGTGTTGAAAGCTTTAGGATTAGATAATAAAAAATCTTTATTTGTGTTGGGAGATATAAATAAAAATGTATATTTGTCGTCACGTAATTTAAAAACCTCTAAGGTTGTAACTTCTTCAGAATTAAGTACTTATGCAGTTTTAAATGCAAATAGTTTAGTTGTTTTGGAAGGTGCTTTAGCTGGAATTGAAGATAATTTAAGTAAATAATAAGGTTATGAGTATCATTATTAAGCCAATTATAACTGAAAAAATAACTAAAGATGGTGAGCTTTTTAACCGTTTTGGTTTTGTAGTTGATAAAAAAGCAAATAAAATTCAAATCAAAAATGCAGTTGAAGCTGTGTATGGTGTGAATGTTGTTGCTGTTAATACTATGAATTATAGAGCGGATAGAAGTGTAAAATACACTAAAAGTGGTTTGATCAGTGGAAAAACAAACGCATATAAGAAAGCGGTTGTTCAAGTACAAGAAGGAGAAACAATAGATTTTTATAATAATATCTAATAGAAAATGTCAGTTAGAAAATTAAAACCTATTACCCCAGGTCAGCGTTTTAGAGTTGTTAATAGCTTTGACACTATTACAACTGATAAGCCGGAGCGTTCATTGATCGCACCGAAAAAAAACTCTGGAGGTAGAAATAGTCAAGGAAAGATGACCATGCGTTATGTTGGTGGTGGTCACAAACAAAAATATCGTATAATAGACTTTAAAAGAACTAAAGTTGGTGTTCCAGCTGTAGTTAAAACTATTGAATATGATCCAAATCGTTCAGCTTTTATTTCATTATTAGCGTATGCAGATGGAGCTAAAACTTACATCATCGCTCAAAATGGTTTAGAAGTTGGACAAACTGTAGTTTCTGGTGCTGATGCTTCTCCAGAGATTGGAAATGCATTGCCTTTAAGTAAAATTCCTCTAGGTACTGTGATTTCATGTATTGAATTAAGACCAGGTCAAGGAGCTGTTATTGCTCGTTCTGCAGGAACTTTTGCTCAGTTAATGGCAAGAGATGGTAAGTACGCAACAATTAAAATGCCTTCTGGAGAAACAAGATTAATCTTGTTAACTTGTTCGGCAACAATTGGTGCAGTATCAAATTCTGATCATCAATTAGTTGTGTCAGGTAAAGCTGGTAGATCTAGATGGTTAGGTAGAAGACCTAGAACAAGACCAGTAGCAATGAACCCTGTTGATCATCCAATGGGTGGTGGTGAAGGACGTTCGTCAGGAGGTCATCCACGTTCGAGAAAAGGTTTACCTGCTAAAGGTTATAGAACTCGTTCTAAGGTTAACCCGAGTAATAAGTATATTGTAGAACGTAGAAAGAAATAATTAGATAGACATGGCACGTTCATTAAAAAAAGGACCTTATGTTCACTATAAATTAGAGAAAAAAGTTCAAGAAAATATAGAGAAAGATAATAAAGCTGTTATCAAAACTTGGTCAAGAGCTTCAATGATTACTCCAGATTTTGTTGGGCAAACTATTGCAGTGCATAATGGTCGTCAATTTGTACCTGTTTACGTTACTGAAAACATGGTAGGTCATAAATTAGGAGAATTTTCGCCAACTAGATCTTTTAGAGGTCATGCTGGTGCAAAAAATAAAGGTAAAAAATAATAAGAAGCTATGGGAGTTCGTAAAAGAGAAAGAGCAGAGCAGATTAAAGAAGCAAAAACACAAGTTGCGTTTGCTAAGTTAAATAACTGCCCTACTTCACCTAGAAAAATGCGCATTGTAGCAGATTTAGTTAGAGGTCAGAAGGTAGAATTAGCTCTTAATATATTAAGATTTAATAGTAAAGAAGCTTCTAGAAAATTAGAAAAACTGTTATTATCTGCGATAAATAATTATCAACAGAAAAATGCAGATGCTAGTTTAGAAGAAGCAGGCTTATTTGTAAAAGAGATTAGAGTTGATGGTGGTGCGATGTTAAAAAGACTTCGTCCAGCTCCTCAAGGTCGTGCACATAGAATTAGAAAGCGTTCTAATCACGTTACAATCGTGTTAGGATCAAATAATAACACACAAAGCAATTAATAAACAGTATGGGACAAAAGACAAATCCAATAGGAAATAGACTTGGTATCATCAGAGGATGGGACTCAAACTGGTATGGAGGAAATGATTATGGTGATAAAATCGCTGAAGATTTTAAAATCAGAAAATATATCCATGCGCGTTTATCAAAAGCGAGTGTATCAAAAGTAATAATCGAGAGAACTTTAAAACTTGTAACCGTTACTATCACTACTGCTAGACCTGGTATTATTATCGGAAAAGGTGGGCAAGAGGTAGATAAGTTGAAAGAAGAACTTAAGAAAATTACTGATAAGGAAATTCAAATCAATATTTTTGAAATCAAGAGACCTGAATTAGATGCGTATCTTGTAGCAAACAGTATTGCTCGTCAGATTGAAAGTAGAATCTCTTATAGAAGAGCTATTAAAATGGCGATTGCTGCTGCAATGAGAATGAATGCTGAAGGAATTAAAGTTTTAATTTCAGGTCGTTTGAATGGTGCTGAAATGGCACGTTCAGAAGGTTTTAAAGATGGAAGAATTCCATTATCAACTTTCAGAGCTGACATCGATTATGCATTAGCTGAAGCTCATACTACTTATGGTAGAATGGGAATCAAAGTATGGATAATGAAAGGTGAGGTTTACGGTAAAAGAGATCTTTCTCCGTTAGTAGGTATGGATAAACAAAAATCCAAATCTTCAGGATCATCTGGAAAAGGTAAACCAAATGCACGCAAAAGAAAGTAATTTTTTAAATTAAAGAAAAATGTTACAGCCTAAAAGAACAAAATACCGTAAGGTACAAAAGGGTAAAATGAAAGGTGTATCTCAAAGAGGTCACGAACTTTCTAATGGAATGTTTGGAATTAAATCTTTAGATTCAACTTTCATTACTTCTCGTCAAATTGAGGCAGCTCGTATTGCTGCTACTCGTTTTATGAAAAGAGAAGGACAGTTATGGATTAAAATATTTCCAGATAAGCCTATTACAAAGAAACCACTTGAAGTACGTATGGGTAAAGGTAAAGGTGCAGTTGAGTATTGGGCTGCAGTTGTGAAACCTGGAAGAATCATGTTTGAAGTTGGAGGAGTGCCTCTTTCTGTTGCAAAAGAAGCTTTACGTCTTGCTGCACAAAAACTTCCAGTTAAAACTAAGTTTGTTGTTGCTAGAGATTTCGAAGCATAATCAAAAAATATTATGAAACAATCAGAAATAAAAAATCTATCTGCAGCTGAGTTACAAGAAAAACTTAGTGAGTTAAAGAGAACGTATGCTGACTTAAAAACAGCTCATACTATTTCTCCAATTGAAAACCCTCTTCAAATAAGAACTATTAGAAGAGCTGTTGCTAGAGTTGCAACAGAGATAACTAAAAGAGAGTTACAATAATTGTATTCTGCTGAAAGATGGAAAAAAGAAATTTAAGAAAAGAAAGAGTTGGTGTTGTTACTAGCAATAAAATGGAGAAATCTATTGTTGTTTCTGAAACAAGAAGAGTAAAACACCCTTTATACGGTAAGTTCGTGTTGAAAACTAAAAAATATGTTGCACACGACGAAACAAACGACTGTAATATTGGAGATACTGTAAAGATCATGGAAACAAGACCTTTAAGTAAATCTAAATGTTGGAGATTAGTTGAAATCATTGAAAGAGCGAAATAATTATGGTACAACAAGAATCAAGATTAAAAGTAGCAGATAACACGGGAGCTAAAGAAGTTTTAACTATCCGTGTTTTAGGAGGAACGAAACGTCGTTATGCCTCTGTTGGAGATAAAATTGTAGTTTCTATTAAAGATGCAACGCCAAACGGAAACGTGAAAAAAGGTGCTGTTTCAACTGCAGTTGTTGTACGTACTAAAAAAGAAGTGAGAAGAGCTGATGGATCTTACATCCGTTTTGACGATAACGCATGTGTATTGTTAAACGCTGCAGGTGAAATGAGAGGTACTCGTGTTTTTGGTCCGGTTGCCAGAGAACTTCGTGAAAAACAATTCATGAAAATTGTATCATTAGCACCAGAGGTGCTTTAATTCTATAAATGATGACAAAGCTAAAAATTAAATCTGGAGACGTAGTAAAAGTAATCGCTGGTGACCACAAAGGTTCTGAAGGTACTGTATTACGCGTTATCCGTGACAAAAATAAAGCGGTAGTTGAAGGTGTGAACATGGTTTCTAAACATACGAAACCAAGTGCGAAAAACCCTCAAGGTGGTATCGTTAAGAAAGAAGCTCCTATTCATATTTCTAATTTATCATTAATTGATCCAAAATCAAAATCAATTACTAAGGTAGGTTTTAAACAAGAAGGAGATAAGAAAGTAAGGTTTTCAAAAAAATCTAATCAAGTATTATAGTAATGGCTTATATACCTAGATTAAAAGAAGAATATAAGAGTAGAGTGATCTCTGCTCTTACAGAAGAGTTCGGTTACAAAAATGTAATGCAAGTTCCTAAACTTGAAAAAATTGTTGTAAGCCGCGGTGTTGGTGCAGCTGTGTCAGATAAGAAATTAGTTGATTATGCTGTAGAAGAAATGACGAAAATTACTGGTCAAAAAGCAGTTTCTACAATCTCTAAAAAAGATGTTGCATCTTTTAAATTGAGAAAAGGAATGCCTATTGGTGCTAAAGTAACTTTACGAGGTGAAAGAATGTATGAGTTCTTAGACAGATTGATTACATCTTCATTACCACGTGTAAGAGACTTCAATGGTATTAAGTCTACAGGTTTTGACGGAAGAGGTAATTATAACCTAGGAGTTTTAGAGCAAATCATTTTCCCAGAAATTGATATTGATAAAATTAATAAAATTTCTGGTTTTGATATTACTTTTGTAACTTCGGCAAATACAGATAAAGAAGCAAAATCATTATTAGCGGAATTAGGTTTACCTTTTAAAAAGAATTAAGATATGGCTAAAGAATCAATGAAAGCCCGTGAGGCGAAAAGAGAAGCGTTAGTAACTAAATATGCTGAAAAAAGAAAAGCTTTGAAAGAAGCTGGAGATTATGAAGCATTACAAAAATTACCTAAAAATGCATCTCCAGTTCGTTTACACAATCGTTGTAAGTTAACAGGAAGACCAAGAGGTTATATGCGTCAATTTGGTATTTCTCGTGTTACTTTCCGTGAAATGGCTAACCAAGGATTAATTCCAGGGGTTAAAAAAGCAAGCTGGTAATAAAAAATTTTAATTGGTTTCAGGTTCGCTAGAATAGTTCTAGCGAAAACCAAAACCGCAAATTCATACATATGTATACAGATCCTATTGCAGATTTTCTTACGAGAGTTAGAAATGCAGTTAGAGCAAATCACAAAGTAGTTGAGATTCCTGCTTCTAACTTGAAAAAAGAAATCACAAAGATTTTATTTGATCAAGGATATATTTTAAGTTACAAATTTGATGATAGTGGTGTTCAAGGCACTATTAAAATCGCTCTGAAGTACGACAAAGAAACTAAAGAGTCAGTAATTAAAGATATCCAAAGAATTAGTAAACCAGGTTTACGTAAATATGCTGGCTCTACTAAATTACCAAGAATATTAAACGGTTTAGGTGTTGCAATTGTTTCAACTTCTAAAGGAGTAATGACAGGTAAGCAAGCTAAACAGCTTAATGTTGGTGGAGAAGTAATTTGTTACGTATATTAATAATAAAGACGAAAGAATGTCAAGAATAGGTAAAAATCCAGTTGCAATTCCAGCAGGAGTAACCGTAGAGGTTAAAGATGCTGTAATTACAGTTAAAGGAAAATTAGGCGAGCTTTCTCAGGAATTTTCTGATGTTACAGTCAAAGTAGAAGATAACCAAGTTATCGTTGAACGTTCATCAGATCATAAGAATGAAAGAGCGAAACATGGACTTTATCGTTCTCTTATAAACAATATGATTATAGGAGTTTCAGAAGGTTTTACAAAACAATTAGAATTAGTTGGTGTAGGTTATAGAGCTTCTAATCAAGGACAAAAACTTGATTTGGCTGTAGGTTTTTCACACAACATAGTTTTGGAAGTTGTTCCAGAAGTTATTGTAGAAACAATCTCTGAAAAAGGTAAAAATCCAATAGTGAAATTATCATCATTTGACAAACAATTATTAGGTCAAGTATCTGCAAAAATCAGATCTTTCCGTAAGCCTGAACCATATAAAGGAAAAGGTATTAAGTTTGTAGGTGAAGTATTAAGAAGAAAAGCAGGTAAATCAGCTTAAAAATTAAGACTATGTCATTAACAAAAAGTGAAAGAAGACAAAGAATAAAATTCAGAATCAGAAAGATTGTTAGCGGTACTGCTGCGCAACCTAGGTTGTCTGTATTTAGATCTAATAAAGAAATCTATGCTCAAGTCATAGATGACGTAAACGGTGTTACATTAGTTGCTGCATCTTCTCGTGAAAAAGAAGTAACTAGAGGTACAAATGTAGAAACTGCAAATGCAGTTGGAAAATTAGTAGCTGAAAGAGCTCTTAAAGCTGGTATTACGAACATCTCTTTTGATAGAGGAGGGTATTTATATCATGGACGTATTAAATCATTAGCTGAAGGTGCTAGAGAAGCAGGACTTAAATTCTAATAAATTATGTATCAAAAATATAAAAATGTAGAACTAGTAAAACCAAGTGGTCTTGAATTAAAAGATCGTTTGGTTAGTGTAAATCGTGTTACTAAAGTTACTAAAGGTGGTAGAGCATTTGGTTTCTCTGCTATCGTAGTAGTAGGTGATGAAAGTGGTGTTGTAGGTCATGGATTAGGAAAATCTAAAGATGTTTCTGAAGCTATTGCTAAGGCAGTAGAAGATGCAAAGAAAAATCTTGTGAGAATTCCATTGAACAGTGCTACTGTACCTCACGAACAAAAAGGAAAATTTGGTGGTGCTAGAGTGTTTTTAATGCCTGCATCTCATGGTACTGGAGTAATTGCTGGTGGTGCTGTGCGTGCTGTCCTAGAATCAGTTGGTGTACATGATGTATTATCAAAATCTCAAGGTTCATCTAATCCTCATAACGTTGTTAAAGCTACTTTTGATGCTTTGTTACAGATGAGAAGTGCTGTTACTGTTGCTAAACAAAGAGGAATTTCTCTAGATAAAGTATTTAAAAGTTAAAATCCAAGGAAAATGGCAAAAATTTTAGTAAAACAAGTTAAAAGTAAAATCAATTGTCCTGAGACACAAAAAAGAACTTTAGAATCTTTAGGTCTTCGTAAATTAGGACAAGTTGTTGAGCATGACGCAAGTCCTGCTGTCCTTGGAATGGTAAATAAAGTTAAACACTTAGTTTCTGTTGAAGAAACTAAATAATAATATTCGTTATGAATTTAAGTAACTTACAACCAGCTGAAGGTTCAGTTCACAACCAAAATAAGAGATTAGGTAGAGGAGAAGGTTCTGGTAAAGGTGGTACCGCTGCAAGAGGTCACAAAGGAGCAAAATCTCGTTCTGGTTATTCAAAGAAAATTGGTTTTGAAGGAGGGCAAATGCCTCTTCAAAGACGTGTACCTAAGTTTGGTTTTAAAAATATTAATAGAGTTGAATACCAAGGTGTAAATCTTGATACTATTCAATCATTAGTAGATAATGGTTTGATTACTGATACATTAGATTTGTCAGTAATTATTGATAATCGTTTAGCTACAAAGAATAGCTTAGTAAAGATTTTAGGAAGAGGTGAGCTAAAAGCTAAACTTAAAGTAAGTGCTCACAAATTTACAGCTACTGCAAAGGCCGCTATCGAAGCAGCTGGTGGAGAAGTTGTAACTTTATAACCTTTTTAGTACAATGAAGAAATTTATAGATTCATTTATCAATGTATGGAAAATAGAAGAGTTAAAAAATAGAATTTTTTTAACCCTAGGGTTGTTACTAGTGTACCGTTTCGGTGCACAAGTAACACTTCCAGGTATTGATGCAACTAAATTAGGAAATCTTACTGACCAAACTGATGGTGGTATTGGTTGGTTAATAAATGTATTTACAGGAGGTGCTTTTTCGCAAGCTTCTGTATTCGCATTGGGTATTATGCCATATATTTCTGCTTCAATTGTAGTTCAATTAATGGGAATTGCGGTTCCTTATTTACAAAAACTACAAAAAGATGGAGAAAGTGGTAGAAAGAAAATCAACCAAATTACTAGATGGCTAACAATCTTAATTACATTAGTACAAGGACCAGGTTATATATATAATTTATATAAAACTCTGCCTGCTGATGCATTTTTATTAGGTGTTAGTTCTTTTTCATTCTTGTTCTCTTCTGTTCTTATTTTAGTAACAGGAACAATATTTGCAATGTGGTTAGGTGAAAAAATTACTGATAAAGGTATTGGTAATGGTATTTCATTATTAATCATGGTAGGAATTATTGCAAGAATGCCACAATCTTTTATTCAAGAAATTAGTTCAAGAACGACTCAAGCAAATGGAGGAGTGATGATGATTGTCTTAGAAGTAGTTTTGTGGTTTTTGGTTATTATTGCCTGTATACTTTTAGTTATGGCGGTAAGAAAAATTCCTGTTCAATATGCAAGGAGAACTGTTTCTGGTGATTTTGAACAAGATATGATGGGTTCTAGACAGTTTATACCTTTGAAGTTAAATGCTTCGGGTGTAATGCCTATTATTTTTGCTCAGGCTATTATGTTTATTCCTGCTGCGGTTTCGGGTCTTGCGAAAGATTCTGAAACAGCTCAATCATTGGCTGGTCAATTTAATGATCCATTTGGATTAGTATATAATATAGTATTTGCTTTGTTAATTATAATTTTTACGTATTTTTACACCGCAATTACTGTACCGACTAATAAAATGGCTGATGATTTGAAAAGAAGTGGAGGCTTTATACCTGGTATTAGACCAGGAGTCGAAACGGGTGATTACTTAGATAAGATTATGTCATTAATAACTTTTCCGGGTTCATTATTCTTAGCTTTAATAGCAGTTTTTCCTGCTGTTGTAGTTAGTTTATTGAATGTTCAAGGAGCATGGGGTTATTTTTATGGAGGAACTTCTTTATTAATCATGGTAGGAGTAGCAATTGATACTATTCAACAAATAAACTCTTATTTATTGAATAAGCATTATGATGGTTTGATGAAGAGTGGTAAAAATAGAAAAGCAGTAGCTTAATATTTATGGCAAAACAATCAGCAATAGAACAAGACGGAACAATCGTAGAAGCATTATCAAATGCTATGTTCCGTGTAGAGTTAGAAAATGGACATGTTGTAATTGCTCATATTTCTGGTAAAATGCGAATGCATTATATTAAATTATTACCAGGAGATAAGGTGAAACTTGAAATGAGTCCTTACGATTTAACAAAAGCAAGAATTACATATAGATACTAAAAGCTAGTAAAATGAAAGTAAGAGCATCAGTAAAAAAGAGAAGTGCCGAGTGCATTATAGTACGTAGAAAAGGAAGATTATACGTGATTAACAAAAAGAATCCTAGATTTAAACAAAGACAAGGATAATTATGGCAAGAATTGCAGGGGTAGATATACCTAAACAGAAAAGAGGAGTTATTGCTTTGACCTATATATTTGGTATCGGCAGTAGCAGAGCTAAAGAAATTTTAGCTAAAGCTCAAGTTAGTGAAGATAAAAAAGTTCAAGATTGGAATGATGACGAAATTAGCGGAATTCGTGATGCTGTTTCTTACTTCAAAATTGAAGGTGAATTACGTTCAGAAATTCAATTAAACATCAAACGTTTAATGGATATTGGATGTCAAAGAGGTATTCGTCATAGAGCTGGACTTCCATTAAGAGGTCAAAGAACTAAAAACAACTCTAGAACTAGAAAAGGTAAAAGAAAAACTGTTGCTAACAAGAAAAAAGCAACTAAATAATAAGTAAATAATATGGCTAAGGCAACAACAAAAAAACGTAAAGTTATCGTTGAATCTACAGGAGAAGCGCATATTAATGCTACATTTAATAACATCATTATTTCTTTGACTAACAAAAAAGGTGAAGTTATTTCTTGGTCTTCAGCTGGTAAAATGGGCTTCAGAGGTTCTAAAAAGAATACTCCATATGCAGCTCAAATGGCAGCAGAAGATTGTGCGAAAGTAGCACTTGAAGCTGGACTTAAAAAAGTTAAAGTTTACGTTAAAGGACCTGGAAATGGTAGAGAATCAGCTATTCGTTCAATTCACAATGGTGGTATTGAAGTTTCTGAAATTATCGACGTTACTCCAATTCCTCATAATGGATGTAGACCTCCAAAAAGAAGAAGAGTTTAATATTTATTAAGTATAACCAAGGTAGATTAACGATTATCGAAGGATATATGACCTGAATTCATAATCACTACCTTATATTAATTTTTTATAATGGCAAGATATACTGGTCCAAAAACTAAAATTGCTCGTAAATTTGGCGAAGCAATATTCGGAGATGATAAAGCCTTCGAAAAAAGAAATTACCCTCCAGGGCAACATGGTTTAGCAAAGAAAAGAGGTAAGAAATCTGAATATGCTGTTCAATTAATGGAAAAGCAAAAAGCTAAATATACTTATGGTATATTAGAGCGTCAATTCAGAAACTTATTTGAAAAAGCTTCTGCTGCTTCTGGTGTAACAGGTGAAATTTTACTTCAATTATGTGAGGCTCGTTTAGATAACGTTGTATATAGAATGGGTATCGCTCCTTCTCGTAGAGCTGCTCGTCAAATTGTATCTCACAGACATATTACTGTAAATGGTGAATTGGTAAATGTTCCTTCATACCATTTAAAAGCTGGAGATAAAGTAGCAGTTCGTGAAAAATCTAAATCTCTTGAAGCTATTGAAAGATCTTTATCTAACTCTTCTCAAGTATATGAGTGGATTACTTGGAATAATGATACAAAAGAAGGTACTTTTGTTTCTGTTCCTCAAAGACTTCAAATTCCAGAAAATATTAAAGAGCAACTAATCGTTGAGTTGTATAACAAATAATAATTGACTTTAGTCGAAATATGGCATTATTTAATTTTCAAAAGCCCGATAAAGTTATCATGATCGATTCAACCGATTTTGAAGGTAAATTTGAATTTAGACCTTTAGAACCTGGTTACGGATTGACAGTTGGTAATGCATTAAGAAGAGTTTTACTTTCTTCTCTAGAAGGATACGCTATTACGTCTGTAAGAATAGAAGGTGTAGAACATGAGTTCTCAACTATTTCTGGTGTAGTAGAAGATGTTACAGAGATTATCTTAAATTTAAAGCAAGTTCGTTTTAAAAGACAAATTGAAGACGTAGATAATGAGTCTGTTTCAATTTCTATTTCTGGAAAAGAGCAAATTACAGCAGGTGATTTTCAAAAATTCATCTCAGGTTTTCAGGTGTTAAACCCTGATTTAGTAATTTGTAACTTAGAAAGCAAAACAACTATCAATATGGAACTTTCTATCGAAAAAGGTAGAGGATATGTTCCTGCTGAAGAAAACAAAAAAGCTAACGCACCTATTGGTACTATCTTTACAGATTCTATTTATACTCCTGTAAAAAATGTTAAGTATGCAATAGAAAACTTCCGTGTTGAGCAAAAAACTGATTATGAAAAATTAGTTTTTGAAATCATTACAGACGGTTCTATTCATCCAAAAGATGCATTAACTGAAGCAGCTAAAACGTTGATTCACCATTTTATGTTATTTTCAGATGAGAGAATTACACTTGAGGCTGATGAAATTGCTCAAACTGAATCTTACGATGAAGAATCTTTACACATGAGACAGTTGTTAAAAACTAAACTTGTGGATATGGATTTATCTGTTAGAGCATTAAATTGTTTAAAAGCGGCTGAAGTAGATACATTAGGGGACTTAGTTTCTTTCAATAAAAATGACTTAATGAAATTCCGTAACTTCGGTAAAAAATCTTTAACAGAGCTTGATGAATTAGTAGCTGCTAAAGGTCTTAACTTCGGTATGGATTTAAGTAAATATAAATTAGATAAAGAATAAATTACTTCATATTTTGCTCTCCAAAGCGGATTGCAGCAAGATGAAGGCTAAATAGAAAGTCATGAGACACGGAAAAAAAATCAATCACTTAAGTAGACAAACAGGACATAGAAAAGCTATGTTAGCTAATATGGCTTGTTCCTTAATAGAGCATAAACGTATTAACACTACTGTTGCTAAAGCTAAAGCTTTAAAACAATTTGTTGAGCCGTTAGTAACAAAATCAAAAGAAGATACTACTCACAATAGACGTATCGTTTTCTCTTATTTAAGAAGTAAGTATGCCGTTACTGAACTTTTCAGAGACGTAGCAGCTAAAGTTGGTGACCGTCCAGGAGGATACACTCGTATCATCAAGTTAGGTAACCGTTTAGGAGATAACGCTGATATGGCAATGATTGAGTTAGTTGACTACAATGACTTGTACACAGCGGGTAAAAAAGAAGCTAAGAAAACTACTCGTCGTAGTAGAGTAAAAAAAGTTGAAGGATCTACTGAAACTGCAGCTGCTGAAACTTCTGAAAATACTGAAGCTACAGAATAATCATGATATATATGATTACATATAAAAAAGGATAAACATTTGTTTATCCTTTTTTTATATACTCTATTTTCATTTTTTTAATTTAAATTTGCAAAATCAACAACGCAACACAATGAAATATATTAATCGTACTCAAGCGGTATTATTATTAAAGGATGGAACCATATTCTATGGTAAATCAATTGGTATAGAAGGGACAACTTTTGGAGAAGTCGCTTTTAATACAGGAACAACAGGTTATCAAGAAATTTTTACAGACCCTTCTTACTTTGGCCAAATAATGGTTACTACAAATGCTCACATTGGTAATTATGGAGTAAATGATGAAGAAGTAGAATCCAATGGGGTTAAAATTTCTGGATTAGTTTGTAAAAATTTTAGTTTCAACTATTCTAGAGATAAAGGAACAGAAAGCTTATTCGATTATTTTCAAAAACAAAATTTAATCGTTATTTCTGATGTAGATACACGTGCTTTAGTGAGCTATATACGTGATAACGGCGCTATGAATGCTATAATTTCTACTGATAATACACCTATTGAAGAATTAAAAAAGAGATTAGTTGATGTACCAGATATGCATGGTTTAGAGCTAGCATCAAAGGTGTCTACTAAAGAGCCTTATTTTTTTGGTAATGAAAACGCTAAATATAAAGTATCAGTTTTAGATTTAGGGATTAAAACTAATATACTTCGAAATTTAGCTAAAAGAGACTGTTACATCAAAGTATTTCCTTTTGATGCAACATTTAGCGATTTAGAATCTTTTAACCCTGATGGTTATTTTTTATCTAATGGACCTGGAGATCCAGAACCATTAGAAAGTGCACAACAAGTTGCTCGTGAAATTCTAGCTAAAAACAAACCTCTTTTCGGAATTTGTTTAGGTCATCAGGTAATTGCTTTAGCAAATGGAATTAATACCTATAAAATGTTTAATGGACATAGAGGAATTAATCATCCTGTAAAAAACTTAATCACTGGTAAAGGTGAAATTACATCGCAAAATCATGGTTTTGCGGTAGTTAAAGAAGATTTAGAGAAACATCCAGATTTTGAATTGACTCATGAACATTTAAATGATGGAACTGTTGCAGGAATGAGAATGAAAAATAAAAATTGTTTTTCAGTACAATATCATCCAGAAGCAAGTCCTGGACCGCATGATTCTTCTTATTTATTTGACCAATTTATCGAAAATATTGAATCTTCACTTAACTAAAACGTTATCGTTTATAAGTTTTCTAAATTTATAAACGATACAATTTTATAACCTTTATTTTTGTCTTATTAGACATAATAACAATTTAAAAAAGTATAAGAATGAGCATGATTATAAAAGTTCACGCGAGACAAATATTAGATTCACGTGGAAACCCAACAATTGAAGTTGATGTAATTACTGATAATGGAATATTAGGTAGAGCTGCTGTGCCAAGTGGCGCTTCAACTGGTGAGCATGAAGCGGTTGAATTGCGAGATGGAAGCAAAGCTTATATGGGGAAAGGAGTTTTAAAAGCAGTAGAAAATGTAAATATTAAAATTGCTTCTGAAATTGTAGGGATGTCTGTTTTTGAACAAAATGCAATTGATAAAGCTATGATTGATTTAGATGGAACATCAAATAAATCTAGTCTGGGAGCTAATGCAATTTTAGGTGTTTCTTTAGCTGTTGCAAAAGCTGCTACCAATGAATTGGGATTGCCTTTATATAGATATGTAGGAGGAGTTTCTGGGAACACATTACCAGTTCCAATGATGAATATTATTAATGGAGGTTCACATTCTGATGCTCCTATTGCATTTCAAGAATTTATGATTATGCCAGTTAAAGCAACGTCATTTACTCATGCTATGCAAATGGGGACAGAAATTTTTCATAATCTGAAGAAAGTTTTGCATGATAGGAATCTTTCTACTGCTGTTGGTGATGAAGGTGGTTTTGCTCCAAATTTGCCAGGAGGAACAGAAGATGCTTTAGATTCAATAAAATTAGCAGTTGAAAATGCAGGATATACTTTTGGTGATGATATTATGATTGCTCTTGATTGTGCTGCCGCAGAATTTTATGTAGATGGGAAATATGATTATTCAAAATTTGAAGGTGCTACTGGGAAAGTAAGAACATCCGCAGAACAAGTTGACTATTTAGCAGAACTAGTTGCTAAATATCCGATTATTTCTATTGAAGATGGAATGGATGAAAACGATTGGGAAGGATGGAAATTGTTAACTGAAAAAATTGGAAATAAAGTACAATTAGTAGGAGATGATTTATTTGTAACTAATGTACAAAGACTTTTTAGAGGAATTAATGAAGGAATTGCAAATTCTATTTTAATTAAAGTAAATCAAATAGGAACTTTAACTGAGACAATTGCGGCTGTTAATATGGCTCACAATGCAGGATATACATCTGTAATGAGTCATCGTTCAGGAGAAACAGAAGACAATACTATTGCTGACTTAGCAGTGGCCTTAAACTGTGGACAAATAAAAACAGGTTCGGCTTCACGTTCTGATCGTATGGCAAAATACAATCAGTTATTACGTATAGAAGAAGAATTAGCAGATGTAGCTTATTTCCCAGGATTAAAAGCTTTTAAAGTGAAATAATAGTTATATTATAAAATATAATACAAACAACCCTTTTTGAATCTTAGGTTCAGAAAGGGTTGTTTTTTTGAAAATGATTTAAATTCTCAGTCAAAATAGTCAAATACTCATTTACAAGTATAAACTAAAAAGTAAATACTACATTTGTTTATCAATCATTTTAAGATGAAGAAAAAAATAATAGTATCTCTTTTTTTGTTAGTTTCAATTGTTATTCAAGCACAAGATAAAGTGATGGATAGCTTACAGAATAGTCTAAAAAACACGAAAAATGATATTGATAGGACTAAATTATTAAATGCAATTTCTGATCGATTTAAATATTCTGATCCTGAGGAGATGGTTAATTATGCAAATAAAGCCATACAATTAGCGCAAAAAATAAAATTTAGAACAGAAGAAGGTAACGCATTATTAAATATTGGAAATTCTAATATTATACAAGGAAATTATGCAGAAGCCATCCGTTTTTTTGTTCAAGCAAAAGAAATTTTTGAAGAAGAAAATCAATCAGATACAAATCAAGGAGAAATACAATTTGGTTTAGCAAAAGCTTACGGTAGCTTAGGAATTGTTTTTTCTGAACAAAGTAATTATGCAAAAGCACTTCAATATTATTTAAAATCAGTAAAAATTTATGAAACCTTGAAAGATGAAGTTCATCAAGGAAAATTATATAATAATATTGGTGTAGTATATAAATCACAACATTCAGATTTTAAAGCATTAGAATATTTTGTTAAGGCAAATAAAATTCAAGAAAAATATGGAGATATAAATTCAGGAATTACATTAACTAATATTGCAAATATTTATCTAAATCAGAAAGATTTTGACAGCGCATTAGAGTACTATGATTTAGCAAAAGTCAGTTTAGATAGAAATCCTAATCCTAGAGCTTTAGGAGAATGGTATAATAATATAGGATTGTACTATAAAGAGAAAAAATATTTTGATAAGGCAATAGAGTCTTGGAGAAATGCTATTGTTATTTTCCAAAGTATAGATGATAAATTTGGTTTGGCGGATACTTATATTTTTTTAAGTCAATTTTTTCTAGAAGAAAACGATTTAGACAAAGCATTATTTAATGCTAATGAAGCTCTTAAGTTAGCGAATGAAATTAAAGTTTTAGAACAACAAGCCATTTCACAAAAGATGTTGAGTGAGATTTATCAAAAGAAAAATAACCCTAATCTAGCATTAACTCATTTTCAAAAGTATAGTGCTGTTAAGGACAGTTTAACTAATGAAGAAAGTATTAGAAAATCTATTGAATCATCAATGAATTATGAGTTTGAAAAACGAGAACTTATTCAAAAAGAAGAAAATGAGAAAAGGGAATTATTACTAAAAGAAGAAGCGAAGCAATTTAAAATGAAATTGCTTTACATTGGACTAATTGTTTTATTATTGATAGGTATAGGATTTCTTATTTATAATAGAATGCAACTCAAAAAAACACTAACACTTCAAAAAGAATTAGCCGAGTACGAACAAAAAGCACTGCATTTACAAATGAATCCTCATTTTGTATTCAATTGTTTAGGTTCAATTTCAAGTTTTATAGTACAAAACGGAACAGATTCGGCAATAAAGTACTTGTCAAAATTTTCAAAATTAATGAGATTAACTCTTGAATATTCAAAAGAATCATTAATTCCTATTGATAAAGAAATTGAAAGTTTACAAAATTATTTAGAGTTAGAACAACTAAGATTTAATCACAAATTTAATTTTAGTATTAATAAAAGTGAAGACATTGAAGATGATGTAGCACTTCCTCCTTTATTAATTCAGCCATTTATTGAAAATGCTATTCTACACGGTGTAATTCCAAAAAGAGAAATGGGAACAATTGATATTGCATTTCTATTAGATAATGAATCCTTGATTTGCACGATTTTAGATGACGGAATTGGAATTAATAAATCAAAATTAAATAAAGAAAATTTAGTTTTAGCTCACAAATCAATGGCATTAGATATTATTAAAAAGCGATTGGAAATGATAACATCATCTACAAATAAAAAAGCAATAATGACAATTGAAGAAATAGTAGATAATCAAGAAATAAAAGGAACTAAAGTAGTTTTAAATTTACCAATACAATATATCAATAGAGGTTAATAAATAAAAGAAGCAATTAAAAATGATAACAGCAGTACTTGTAGACGACGATAAGAATTTAAGAGATGGAATGAAAGGTTTATTAGTTCGTTTTGCACCAAATATAAAAATAATTGGAGAAGCAGACAGCGTTGAAACAGGCATAGAAACTATAAGTAAATTAAAACCTCAAGTTGTTTTTTTAGATATTCAATTAAATGATGGGACAGGCTTTGATATTTTGGAGCAATTGGCTTTAAAAAACGGAGCAATTAAATCAAATATTGTTTTTATTACAGCCCATGAACAATATGCTATAAAAGCTTTTCGATTTAGTGCTTTAGACTTCTTATTAAAACCAGTAGATCCAGATGATTTGCAAAAAGTGATTTTAAAAATTGAAGCTGTTCTTGAAAAAAACAATAATTACGATCATATAGATTTACTATTGGAAAATATCCGTAGAAAAGTAGATAATTTCAAAAGAATTGCGCTTTCAACTTCAGATGGGATTCATCTTTTTGAAATTAATGATATTATTCGATGTGAAAGCGAAGATAATTATACCCGATTTCATATAAAAAACACGAAATCTGTATTGATTTCTAAGACTTTAAAAGAATATGAGGAATTATTAACAGAACATGGATTTGAAAGAATACACCAATCACATTTAATTAATTTGGCATATTTAAAATCATATATTAAGAAAGATGGAGGCTATGTAGTCATGGCAGATAATAGCAATTTACCCATTTCGCAGCGTAAAAAAGAACGATTGCAAGAAATTTTAAAAACAATCTAACGAATTCTAATTTAGAAGCTTCGTTTACTCAATTACTAACACAAAAAACAAACATTACAATTAAATTTATATAAAAATACAATAATCATGAAAAAAATAATACTCTTATTGCTTTTTATAACGGGAACGTTGTATGCACAACCACCTATTAATACACCTTCTAATTATGTAGTTTGTGAAAGTGGTAATTCAAATTTTGGATTATTTGATTTGACATCTAAGAATGCTGAAATATTAGGATCGCTCAATCCTAATCTTTATACTGTTACTTATTATGAGTATTCTAATGATGCCCAAAATGGAGTAAACCCAATACAAAATCCAAATCAATTTATCGCTAATAATGTATATGACTCAATTACGATTAGAGTTCATGAAAATGCAAACCCTTCTAATTTTGCTATAACGTATTTACAATTGATTACAAATTATGGACCAACAATATCTCAGTCGCCAAATATGACTGTTTTTGAAGATCCAAATGATAATGTAGCCATTTTTGATTTAACACAACAAATTCCTCGACTTGTAGGAAATCAAACAAATTTGAATGTTACATTTTATTTATCAGAATTAGATGCTATAGCTAATACTAATGAATTAATAGGAGTTACTTCTTATACTAATATTTCAAATCCTCAAGCAATATATGCTAGAGTAGAAAATATTAACACTGGTTGTTATGAAATTGCAGATTTTGAATTAATTGTAAGTCTTGAAGGAATAGTAAATATACCAGATGCTAATTTGAAAGCAAAATTATTAGCAGCAGATGAAAACAACTCGATTGCTTCAAATGTAAATCCAAATAATTCAACAACATGGAATATATATACAAAAATAGATACTAATGAAGATGGTGAAATTCAATTTTCAGAAGCAGCAGCAATTATACATTTAAATGTTTCAGGAAGCTCACCAACAAATGGAGGAATACAAAATTTACAAGGATTAGAATCATTCTATAATCTAAGTTATTTTAATTGTGGTTATAATCAATTAACAACTGTAGATTTGAGTGTTTTGCCCAATTTAAAATATTTTCATAGTACTAATAATGATATCACAAGTTTAGGTTTGACAAACTGTAATACTCTGGAAGTTTTAAATTGTGATTATAATCAATTAGCAAATATAGATGTAAGTCAATGTCCAAATTTGACCAATTTAAATGTTCGTAATAATGAATTAACAAGTCTAAATCTAGACAATAATCATCAAATAACAAGTATTTCTGCTTTCAATAATAACTTAACAAACTTTGAATTGCAAAATAAAAACTTTGTAAGAACATTACATATTGGGTTTAATCAGTTAACTAGTTTGCAATTGACAAATCTACCAATACTATACAGAGTTCAAGCTCAAAATAATGATTTGTCGAGTGTTGATTTTTCAACAATAGCATTTCAAACAGAACCAAATAATTTACCAGCAGCAAACCTTTTGGATATATCGGTAAATAACAATGTCAATTTAACGTTTATAAATCTTAAAAACGGGTTTACTAACCTAGAAGTAGATTTATCATCTGGAAATCTAAACAATACGTTACAATTTATATGTATGGATGAAGATGATGTTGTAGGCTATTTTTTTACAACTCCAAATCCAGTAATAAACACATATTGTTCTTTCACACCAGGAGGAGACTACAACACAATTACAGGATTAGTACAATTTGATGATGATAATGATGGTTGTGATAATTCAGACAGTTTTGTACCTTATTTAGGATTTGAAGTAAACATAGATGCAGTAACAACAAATTCATATGTATATTCAAACACTATAGGGAATTATAGCTTATTTACAAATCAAACAGGAACCTATTCATTAATTCCAAATTTTGAAAACCCAAGCATCTATACTATTACACCTATTTCAGCAGAAGTTCCTTTTCCTGTAATAGATAATAGTGTTGTTACCCAAAATTTTTGTGTCTCGGCTAATGGAGTACATCCCGATTTAGAAATTGTTATTGCTCCAATTGTTCCAGCACGACCAGGCTTTGAAGCAGTTTACAAAATAGTTTACAAGAACAAAGGAAATCAAACATTATCACAGTTATATGGAATTAATTTCTTTTATAATCACAATTTAATGAACTTTGTTTCTACTTCAATTCCAACATCTACTGTAGGATTAGGCTCTTTATCTTGGGATTATGCCGATTTAAAACCTTTTGAAAGTAGAAGTATCTATGTAACTTTTAACATCAATTCGCCTACAGATCCTAATCCAGTAAATATTGATGATGTACTACAATTAACAGCTTCAATTATGCCACAAAGTGGTGATATAAACACAATGGATAATCTTTTTCAGTTTAATCAAACAGTAGTGGGTTCATTTGATCCAAATGACATTAGCTGTATAGAAGGAGAAATAGTATCACCAACTATGATAGGCGAATATTTACATTATATAATAAATTTTGAAAACACAGGAAACTATCAAGCAGAAAACATAGTTGTAAAAATTGAAGTTAATCCAGAAGATTTCGATATTAAAACATTACAATTATTAAATGCTTCCCATAATCTAGATGTAAGAATAAAAGATAACATTATAGAATTAATCTTTCAGGCTATTTATTTAGATACAGGCGGACATGGAAATATCTTATTGAAGATAAAAACAAAAGATAATTTAGTAACAACAGACATAGTAACAAACAAAGCGGCTATTTATTTTGATTATAATGCGCCTATTGAAACCAATTTAGCAAATACGACTTTTGAAACACTAAGTAGCGCTATTGTTATAATGGACAGTTCTATTCAAATATATCCAAATCCATCAAACAGTATCGTAAATATTAAAAGTAACACAACTATAGAATCAATAGAAGTTTACGATATAAATGGAAGATTAATTGTTGTGAAAATGTTGGATGATCAAATCACAACAATGAATATTTCAGATTTTGAAACAGGAATTTACATCTTGAAAATTAAATCTGAAAAAGGAGAAAAAGTTGAAAAATTAATAAAGGATTAGTTGTTGAGAATATGTTAAGTAATTAACCTGATGATTTTTTTAAATTGTCAGGTTTTTTTTTGTGTTTCATAATATTAGATATAAACTGCGAACTTTTTCTATGAGATAGATATTTTAATTTTTAAATGTATAGCAGTGAGGTGTTGTAGACACTTTTCAAATGTTTTGCATTGATGAACTCCTATAAAAAACAATAGAAGATCAGTGAATAAAATAAAGGCTTTCACAACATTC
>NZ_JYGZ01000003.1:22981-28482 GCF_000967805.1 Flavobacterium sp. 316 | reverse complement strand
TAGATATTAAAAGGGGTTCTTGTATGTTTTCAATAAAAAAAATGAGCTTTTAAGACAGATTGTTATGTAAAAATAGTCATTTTTTAATTTTTAGTAGTACAGTATTTCAAAGAGCTGTTATTATTACTTTAGTTTTTCTTTAAACTCTTGAATGATATTTTGGCATACTTTGTTTAAATATTCTGAAAAATTTTCGTTTTCATTTTTTGAATACAGTTGTAAAGAAAAGTTAAATAAGTTTTTGTCAATCAATTGATTGTGTGCAAATTTGTTTCTAATCATAATGAGTAAATACCCTTTTTTTATATTGTCATTATTGAGGATTAGTATATCACTAAAATTAATTTTAAATACATCTTCTTTACTTTTTAAAATTTCGATTTCTTCAATTTCATGGTTAGGTATAATTTTATTTAAAACTCCTTCAATTATATATTTTTTAAAATTAGGATTACAATCTTTTTCAAACTTTTCAGGATGTTTTCTTTCTGCACTATACTCAGTTTCTTGCTCTAAAAGAAATTGTTCAAATTGTTGTATTTGTTTTAGTAGCTTTTCTCTTCTAATTGTTTCATAACTTTCTAATTCGGTATTTATGCTGTATAATTTTTTTGTAATATCACCATCGTTGTTTAATGAAAAATCCCATATTCTATCATCATAAGAGATTAAATGTGCTATTTTATTGTCAGTTAAAAGGTTTTTAAACTTTCCAATGTCTTTTATTTTTGTTTTTGCAATGATTCTTCCATTGTGAGTATTAATTTCAACTTGTTTTTTCCAAATAAAACTTTCATCAGGTGTTTGTTCGTTTTTGGCTTTGCCTTTTTCAATTTCTCTTTTTTCTTTGGAAGTATAAAGATCCTGTAAAGATCCTATAAAAGATTGTTCGAATAGTTTTTGATATAAAAAATCAACCATCTGTTTGATGTAAATATCTTCAATTTTTAAATTGTTTATGCTTCTTTCTAATTTGTATTTGTGTTTTTTAAGGTTGGTAATTGCTTTAGGCTGTTCTAAAGGTAAATTGTAAAAATCTTGAAGAATAGTTTGTTTTTTGGCATAAATAAACCAGTTAGCAAACAGATGTTGGTTATTTTCTTTGTTTGGGTTTTTCCCATTTATGAAAGTAGGTTTCTCTTCAAATATACCTCTTGATAAATTGATAGGTTTAGTAATAAGTTCGTTTATTTTAGTCTCAATAGTAGATAATAGATAGATTTTCTTGTCAAAAAAACGAAATAGTTCTGTCCACTTTTTCTTTAGAACTTTAGGACGTACATCTGTCATTGTTTTTAGATTTTCAATTGCACTTAAATAAGTTTCTAAAGTATTTTTTCTATTATCTAAATATTTTTTGTAGAACGTTTCGAAGGTGGAATTGCTTTGAAACATTCTTTTTAAATTTTGTCCAAAGAAAGCGTCAGACTCTAAATTCCATTCTGATTCTAGCAATCCAAGAGCTTCTTTCTTATAATTATCATATTGTGAAATAAATTTTTGTAATTCACTATGTTGGTATCCTTTCCAGTTTTCTTTATTATCTAAAAAACGAAGAATATCATTGGTTATCCATGTAGCTTCAATTCCTATTTCGTTTGTGAAAAATACATATTTTCGATATAGTTTTCTTTTTTGAGTATTTCTTTCATTTCTTTTATAGTTCTGTGCAGATTCTTCATTTTCTTTTATTGTTTCTAATTTCTCATTTGTTTTTTCTATTTCAATAGTGATATCTTTTTCTAGTTTTTCAATATCAATTTTTTTGCCCTCGAAATAAAATGAATCTGTAGTTGTATTAACTATTTTTTTAATAGACTTTGGTATGTTGTCGTTAGTTTTATCGACAGTTGAAGAACAATTTTTTAGAATTTGATATTGGTTTGCTATTTTTTCAATAATTATTTTTTCGAGTTCTTTACCAGTCTTATTTTCTACTAAAAAAGCATATAAAAAAGAATTTAGTTCATTGAAACTTAATAAAGCAGTGGGTTGTTCAAAAGTTACTGTTTTACGGTCACTCGTTTTGTATTTGTCAAAAACAAGATTGATAATTGTTTCTCTATTTTTTTTAGCAGTATTTTGTTGTTTCTTTCTTGAACTTCCAAATATTTTCTTTTTTTCTTTTGCATATTCTTTAGCTAAATCATTAGTTTCTTTACTTTTTTCTAAATCTATAAAAATAGGAATGTTTTCTTTTTGAAAATGATAGCTAGGATTTGGAAATAATTCCCATTCTAACGTTTTTTCTTTGTTTTCTTCTTTTTCAAAATAATCATTTTTCTTTTTATGAATTTCTGTAAGGTTTCCAAAAACATTGATTTGTTGCTTTATTGTTCTGTTAGTTATTAAAGAAGTTCCTCCAATATCTTTTTTTCGATTATCGTGAATATAATTCCCTACGTTAACCATAAATCGTAGTGTGGGAAATTCTGCAAACTCATCTAAAAAACGAATAGCAAAATAAGCAAACTTGTTTTCATACCTTTTTCTAATAACTGGGTGAATAACACGAGAAGCTTCAGAAGAATCATGGTTTTCCTCATTATCTCTCATATATTCATTTATATCTTCAAGAAATAAAGATTTATTTTGTTCTGAAAGGTTTTGGTAAATTTCATGAGGAACTTTACTTAAATAGTCCACCATGTTTACTAAAAGTGTTTCTTTTTCGTGATCCGTTTTTATTCGATGTTTTAATCCTTTATAAGTAAGATGTGAATAAGTCCAGTGTGTAGCCATATTTCTAAGACTATTGTTTTTTAACGTAATCTCTTCATCAGGAATACTAGCAATTTTTCCTTTATAACCTTTTATATTTGCTTTTAACTGTTCTTGTTCTTTCTTGTTTAAGAAAAAGGATAATAAAAATAAGATACCACTTTCAGTTAGTGTGTCTTTTAAAGTTTCATCCTCAGTATTATATTTAGATTTTCTATAATCACTTAGTTCATCATTATATAATAGATGACTAAAAGCACGATTCAAAACCGCACCTTTAATATTTTCGTCAATGTTCCATCCTTTAATTTTTTTCTCTTTTTGCTCAGCTTTCATTAGATTAAAAAGGATAGTCATTTCTTTCTCAAGTCCTTTTTTTAATAATTGCTTGGTTTTGTCTTCTTTTAATTTCTTCTTTTTTATTTCTAAAACTACTTTTAAAAGTATAGTATCGAGTAGTGGAAATAAAGAACCATCAATTATTATTTTTTTGTGATAATAATGAGTGTAATAATTTCTTAGATTATTGATTGTCTCTAATAACAAAATTAGATGCTCCCTAATACTTTTACTTTTATTTTTTTCATCTAAGTCAATGTAAGAAACCACTGGAAAATATTCAGCTAATATTTTAATTCCTCTTTCTAGATTAGTAATTGAGCATTGGTCAGAAAAATAATTAGCAAATATGTTTATACTATCTTTTCCTTGTATTAAAAGTCTTTTTTTAAATTCTTGAGCAACTAAATCAATGTTGTTTTGAGCCAAGTTAAAGAAACCACCGAAATAATGTTTGTCTTCAACTTTATCATGATTATAGGTGATACCTAAACCTAATTCTGTTTTTTCTACAGTAATATTGTTATCCATGTTTCTTTATCTTAAAAAAATATTTACTTAACTAATTTAAGTATTATTAAACGGCTTACCAATTTAAGTTATTGACAGCTACTTGTTCAAAAAAGACTAGTAATATATTCCGAAAATAAACCTTGTCTCTAGGTAGAATTACCTGTTTTTTGCTATTTGTAAATATAATAGAGTGGGGTAAGTATTCCTTACGGAAAACCATAACATGTTTTTTAGGGATTGTATTCGTTAGAAAGCGTTATTTTGTTTCATGTTAAGGTTATAGTGAGTACAAAATACAGAAACAATAGAGTAAAACACGCTTTTCTTAAGTGTTACTTTGTATAATATTCTTGTTAGAAAACAAATAGCTTGTAAAAAGCTGGCTTGCTTTTGATTGGTATATTTTTTCCATATTTTTAATGTTTATTATTAGTTGTGGCATTTTGTTTAAAAAAAATAGAATGCCACGTTTTTTGTGACAAAGTGAAATAATTTTTTAAGATTGTCACAGAAAGTGTGGCAAAACAAAAAAAATAAAAAAAATGACACAAGTTTTTTGAAGAAATTATAAAGGAACTGTATTATAATAAAAAATAACCTGTTGGGTGTAATTAGTTTTTGATAAGCTTTTTTTTGTCAGTTCAAGTAAGAAGCATATTAAAAATATTAAATTCATTATAGAGATTCTGGATGCACATCATTTCGAATATGAAGCGTATCGAGAATTTACACCATTTCATTATATAAAAATCACTCGAACTGAGGTCTTTGATAATTGCACCCAATGAGTTAAAAGTATGAAGAAATGGATTATAGTTGTTTAAAATTAGCCATAGAAAAAGCCTTGTCAATTTAATGACAAGGCTTTTAAATAATTAGAAGAGTTAAGATTATTGTTTAATAACCTTTATTGATTTTACAACATTGTCAACGGTTACATTAATAATGTAAGCACCTGATGTTAAATCAGACATATCTATTTGTGTTGCAGTATTTCCAATTTTTTTAGTTATAACTTCTTGTCCTAATAAATTAAGTACTTGTACAGATGTTATAGCTGAAGTATATGATAGATTTAATACATCTTTAACTGGATTTGGATAAGCTACAAAATTAGCAATATCAAAATTAGCAGTAGATAAAGAAGCGTCAACAGTAAATTTATAATCTTCAACTTCTCCTCGTCCAGACGAGAATGAACAAGCAGTGTCGTCTCCAGGATTAGAATCATTGAAGTCAATCATTACACGCATTCTATAATCACCATCAGCAACTCCAGAAGGAACTGTTATAGTACCTGTGAAAGGACCATTACCATAGCCAGTGGTGCTATAAGCTACTTCAGTTGTGTCAAATATTAAATCGTTATTCCAGTCTATCCATATAGCACAACCAACAGTACCAGATACTATTGCTACGCTAAAATCTACAGTTGCTCCAGGACCCTGACTTACACTCATAGTATTGTACATGTCGTCATAATTTCCTGTTGAAAAACCAGAAGAAGCGTGATCTATATTAACAGCACCATTAGTAGTGGTAAAAGTATCAATATAGGTAGATGAACTTGTCCCTGAAGGAATACAATGTCCTGTGTAGAATGTAAATGGACCACTCCAGCTACTTAAATCACCACCACCACAATCGGCTTGTACATAAAATTCGTAAGAAGTATCAGAAGATAATCCTGATAGTGGATGAGGGTTAGTAGTAGTTCCAGTAATCATAGTTCCAGTCCCTTGAGTAAATCCAGTTGTTCCCCACTCAATGTTCCATGTAGTAGCTGTTCCACCGTCAGTCCARCCTAGATCGGCTGTARATKCAGTAACATTAGTTGCTGTTAATGCCAATGGCTCAGGACATGATGGAATTGCTTCCCAAACTACATCATCAATTGAAATATAATTATAACTAGAAGAATATTCTAC
>NZ_JYGZ01000003.1:17009-22059 GCF_000967805.1 Flavobacterium sp. 316 | reverse complement strand
ATTTAATCCTGTTTTGTTAAATGAATTAGTAACACCCRAATCTGTTGCTGTTCCTGTAGGTGTAGATCCAGAACTAACAACTTCAACATTGTATAATGAAGCAGATCCTGCTTCTGTCCAGCTTAATATTGCAGCTGTAGTTGTCATAGCAGAAGCTGTTAAATTTGTTGGTTGAAGGCAAGTAGGAGGAGTATCATTTACAAAATCGTCAACAGCAAGATGGTATTTATCTGTTCCAGTAGCTCTAATAGCAATGTAAATAGTTTGGCCATCATAAGCTGTTAAATCAAACTCTTTTTTTGTCCAGCTATTACTTGCAATTTCACTTGCTTGTAAGGTAATAGAAAAATCAGAATCACTAGTATTTGTAGTGGTAGATAATAATACTTCGTATGGTTCTAAAAATGTAGAACTCAATGATTTAATATAAAATGAAATTCTGTCATTTAAACCTGCTGTTACAGCAATAGCAGGACTAATCAAGTAATCATCATGAGCTGTTGTGTTAAATACGATTCTAGCAACGTTTGTTCCTGAATGCGCACCAGTACCAATATTAGTGATGTTCCATTCATTTGATCCACCTTGGTTAATAACAGACCAGCCTGTAGGTAAATTAGTACTGGTATCAAAGTTTTCGGTAAATTGAGCATAAGATTGACACCATAGCGTCAATAGTATGAAACACATTAAAGTAGTTTTTTTCATTTTAAAAAATAATGTTATTTAGTTAATAAAGCGTAAAAATAACTATTAATATTAATTAATAATGAAATTTTAAAACTAATTTTTTAGGAAATTGATAACGAATCTGATTGTAAAAAGAAAAAAACATGATTTTAGAATTTCAAAATCATTTTGATGTCAAAATCATTGCTGCACAATCGGTAGTTTTTTCAGTAATTATTCGATTATTTTTTTATGATTTTAAATGTAAAGAAAGAGTTTTTATAGATTTATATGTTAATGGAGTAATTAAGTAGTGTTTGTAATTATTTTTTAAACTGGAATATTAAAATTATATTGTACTGATAAATTAGGTAATGGATTTAATATGTTTATAGTGAAACGGGGTAGCTTGTTGTATAGTAATATAAAGGATAACTAAATAAAATAAAAACGTTCTAGAACATAAGCTTTAGAACGTTTTTTAGTGTGTTATATAAAAATTAATCCTCTTTAATAGGGTAAATTAATCTTTTTTTTAGGAACACTATCGCTTTCTTTTTTTAGTGGTAGTGTGTTTTGTTTAATGCTATCGTTTTCTTTTTCCAATGGCAATATATTTTGTTTAATACTATCATTTTGGATTACTGGAACAATAATAGCAGTAGAATCTATTATGACATTAGGTTTTGGTATTCCTATAGAATCAGTAGGAGTTGTAATTGGTGTTACACCATCTTCATAAATGGTTTCTTCTAAATCTTCCGATTTTTTGCCTAATTGAATTTTAGGATTGTCTTGTGTTCCTGTTACTTTAATAGGAATACCAATAAGTCCAAGAGGAGGTAATCCTAATCTCATTTTTAAATTGAGTTTTCCATCTAAACTAGTCTGTCCTCCAAACCGTAAACGAAAGCCAGATACTTTAAATTTGAAACGCTCTACAGTAAGTAAATTGTTCTTAATGGTTGATTTTATATCAACTTCACTTACATCTGGGTCTTTAATGTCGGGATTATTTGTTTTTTGCGAAACAACATTCATTATTTTAAATCCTTTCATTTTTACTTTTTTTACTGAAAGTATTCCATTTCCTTCTAATGAAGGGAAAACAGGTTCCATATTTTTATTAAGTATTCCTTTTATGGTATAGTCTAAAGAGATTATTCCTTCCGCATTTTCAGCAGCAGTAGCTATCTCTCTAAAAAGTTTAATTTCATTGTACGCTCTTTTAATATCAAAATCATTAGCTTTTATAGTATAATCAAAATAAGCTTTTTCTTTTCCTTCATTTCGATAAGTTCCTTTCATTTTTGCAGTCGCACCTACAATTCCAAGTGTACCATTTGAGAGTGTTATTGTTCCTTTTTGTAAAGCAATAAGTCCATTTAAATTAGTTATAACAATGTCGTCATATTGTGTTTTTTGAGCACGAGTTTGAATTACGACATCTAAATTTGTCGGCACCTCAATAACACTAGGAGTTGTAATAACAGTATCATCTTCTGTTTTTTGAGTTGTTGCTGGAATAAATTCGTTAATGTTTAAATATTGAGAAGCTAAATCAAATGTTCCTTTTATGGTTTCCTTTTCGGATAAAATAAAATTAATTACATTTAAAACATAACCATTCATGGTAATATCTGATTGTCCATACTTTCCATTAAAATTGGAAAAGTTCATTTTATCCTGATTGAATGTAAAAAGACCTTTTTCAATAAGAAAGGGTTTTGCTAAATAGTCACTTGTTGTTACAATATTTTCAAGCTCAAGTGTTCCACTATTTTTTAAGTTTTTAATGTTTCCATTTGTAGCATCACTTTGTTTTCCACTTAGCGAAACATTTGCTTTAATAATTCCGTTTAGATCTAATCCTTTTTGGGAAAAAACTTTATAAATAGGGGCGAGGTTTAAAATTCCATTTGCTTTAATATCGTATTCAATATCATCAAAATTTTTGAAAGAAGCAGACATGTTGAAAGGTTCATTTTCAAAAGTAAAAGTAGCAGGAGTTAATGTAAAAGTCGCATCTTTAAAAGCAACAGTAGGACAATTTAATTGAGCTTTTATATTAATGCTTTCAATAGGTTTGGGATAGTATGCTGTTTGTATCGAACCATTTGTTAAAGCAAATTTTCCTTTAGTTATAGGGAAAGTATGTGCTATTTTGTCATAATTACCTTTTGCTACAATATCACTATCTAGTTTACCCGCAATTTTAAGGTTAGGAATTTGAAGTGCATTGGAAAGAAAATTTAAATCGAGATTAGATTTTATTTTTGTATCAATTTGCATGCGTTGCCCAAAGCCATCTGATTTTAAAATAGCACTTAGTTTGTTTTCGTTTACATTAAAATACAAAGAATCTAATTGAATTTTTAACTGATTGATGTCTAAGCTAGGTAATTTAGTATCAAGATTTAGGTATATATCTTTAACAGGATAAGGTCCTTTTTGATGTTTAACATAGCCATCTCGTACTTTAATATTGAAATTTGCATTTGGATTTTCATTGGTTGAAGCAATATATTTTCCTTTCAAAGTAAAATACGCATCTGTTTTACCTTTCATTTGTGTTTGATTCATCCAAGTAACATATTCTGAAGGTAAAGCTGTAAATAAATCTTCTAAATTACTGTTTTCAGTTTTCAGTTTAAAGTCCATTTCATATCCATTCGCTAGAAAGTTGAAAAAACCACTAAATTCTACAGGTAATTTGTTAATAATCAAATCGTTTTTTTCAAAAACAAAAGCCAGTGAGTTTGTGTTAATTCGAGTAATTAAATCGGCTTGTACTTTTTTGTTTTTCAGGTATTCATTTTTGTCATAAGCAAAGCTTAAGCTGTCAATTTTTGCTGTAGTTTTTAAACTAAAGTTAGATTCTAATAAATTTCCTTTTCCTTTATAGTTGAATCCTTTACCTTCAATATGTATTTTAGCAGAGGCATCATCATAAATAAGATGACTTCTATTAATTTGTATGTCTTTAAGTTGAAGTGATGCTGAAGATTCATCGTTCGATTTTATGGTGTCGCTCGATTTATAAATATTATAATTTGCTTCTCCTTTTGTATTTACTTGTATGTTAATGGTAGCTTCGTTTAAATAGATTTCATCAATTTTAGTTTCACTTCCAAAAAGTAAGCTAGGAATATCAATACCAAAACCTATTTCTTTGGCTGTTACAAGTGATTGTTCTTTAAAAGGAGCAGAACCATTTAAATTAAATTCGTTTAAAGTTAAGGTTAAAGAAGGGAAGTGTTTAAAAAAAGATAAGTTTGAATCATCAAAATTTAATTCTCCTTCTAAACTTTCGTTTGCTAATGTTTTTACTTTTTCAGTAATAGTATCAGCGAAAATTATAGGTAAAACGATAAGTAATAATAGTGTAATAGCTATTGAAATTCCAGAAATTTTAAGAATTTTAAAAAGTATTTTTTTACCTGTTGCCATAGCGTATAAAAGATTTTGTACAAAGGTATAACTATTCGGTTATATTATGATATATTAAAAACAAGAAGGTTGAAAAAAGAATTTCAACCTTCTTGTTTTGACAAAATAAATGGAGTCATTATTGTTTCTTATTTTTTCGTTGAGGTAACGAAGATGGGAACTTTTATCGTTTTAAAGAAAAGTGAGCTTTAAATTGTTTTTGATTGCCATTTTCTAAATAGTCTAAAGAGAACCAGTAATCTGTTGAAGGAAGTTGATGTCCATTATATGTTCCATCCCAACCTTTACTGGTTTCTGAAGTACTTAGTTGTTTGATTAATTTTCCATATTTATCAAAGATATATAGTTTAGCATTTGATTGATTTAAACCTACAATGTTCCATGTGTCGTTATATCCATCTCCATTTGGAGTGAAGAACTTAGGGTAGTCAATTACTAATATTGTTTGAGTTATGTAAGTACAGCCTGCTGTATCTGTAACTGTAATAGTATGTTCTCCTGCACTTACGTTGGTGAAAATATTTGATTCTTGAAAAGCGCCTTCATCTAATTGATATAGGTAAGTTTCAGAATTTCCATTTATAAGTACTGTAATAGTGGTGTTGTCAGAAAAAGCATCTGTTAAAATAGTTGTAAAAGCATCTAATTGATGTGATGAGCTCACTGTTGCAAATACTTCTTCAGAAGAACATAGCGTAGTTGTGTTAGTAACAATAACGGAATATAGTCCGATTGCATTAGCTACATATATTGGTTCATTTGCTCCTGAAATTAATAAACCATCTTTGTACCATTCAAAACTATAACCTGTAGTTGGTAATTCCGTGTCTAATGTGTAAGGTTGATATACTTGAGAGCTATTAGTAATACAAATAGTTCCGTCTTTTAAAATAGGTTCAGGTAACGGATTTGCAACGATAGTTCCACTAAG
>NZ_JYGZ01000003.1:2388-15604 GCF_000967805.1 Flavobacterium sp. 316 | reverse complement strand
CAAAAGTATATTCAATAGGATCGATAGTATTACCTACACAAACGGTTTGGTCATTGTTATCAGATAGTAATGTTAATGTTGCATTTGAATTTACAATGATATTTCCATTTAGTGTTGCTGTTCCACAACCACCAACAGTACTTATGGTATAATTAAAATTGGTTGTAGGATTTCCGCTAATGGTAACAGTGTTTCCCGTTGTTGTAGCAGTCACTCCAGCAGGTAATCCTGTAACATCTACGCTTGTTGCGCCACCACCAAAAGTATATTCAATAGARGCAATATTATCTCCTGAACATATAGTTTGATTGTTGTTTGCTGAGTTTAAGGTTAGTGTACTACCACTAACAGTTAATGTAATATCATCGGAAATAGATGCTCCACATGTATTTGTAGCTGTTAAGGTTACTGTAATTGTGCTTCCTGTAACAGCAGTATTTGGAACAGTATAATTTGTAGGTAGTGTATTTGGACTTGAAAAAACACCAGATGAAGCTGTCCATAATACACTTTCGTGTCCTTGAGCATTTCCTGATAAATTAATGGTTTCTCCTGGACACACAGTAAGCGTTGCATTTCCAGCATCAACAGTAAAAGGAGGAATAGGTGCTGTACAACCATTGTTAACATAGCTAGGAGTTCCTGATGGTGTAAAATTTACAGTAGCTCCATTGTTTTCGGCTGTAGTACCTCCATACGTACCATATATGTTAGTTAAGTTTGCTCGTTGATAAGTTACAGTATCACTGCAACCACCACCAAAATCGATGCTCAAACTTCTTGTTCCTGGATTTGTATTGTAGTTTGCAAAATGACCAGAAGTAGTATTTGTATTATTTTGGAATATCATGTAAATATCAGTTGTTAAAGCTCCAAATGAATTCAAAATAGTATTCAAATTAAAACTAGTAACAATAATTACAGTAGAATTAGGCGGAATTACACCACCATTTGGTTCAAGTATTTGTCCACATCCACCCGCAGCAGCAATGTCTGTGTTTAATTGGGCAACTTTAGAAGCTGTTGTAGCGTTTTGTATAATACCTTTCCATGAGTTAGAAGGCCAGTCAATATCTAAATTATTTGTACTTAGTAGATTATCTCCTGTTTTTATTCGAACCATTTCATTGAATCCTTCATTGCTTCCTGAATCACAGGCATCTACAAGTATGCTTTCAATTTCAAAACATTGGGAGAAGCCTAAATTGGTTATTAATATAAAAACTCCAATTATAATTTTTTTAATTATTGTCATTTGATTTTATCGTTAAAGGAAAACGGACGCAAATTTACAAATTATGTAGGAGTTTTAATATTACTAAATGATTAATATTCTTGTTTCAAATGGCTTCTTTCGCTTTTTAATCTATTAATTGTGCAAATAAATCTTCTTTTTCATTAAGATAATGAAAGTTAAATCCTTTTTCTTTCATTTTAATTTGAATGGGTGAAATATCTGTTTTATTTTTTAGTTCTAAACCTACAATTACAGGTCCTGATTCTCTGCTGTTTTTTTGTTTGAATTGAAAATAAGTGATATCATCATCATCGCCTAAAATATAATTTACAAATTCTTTTAAAGCTCCAGGTCGTTGTGGAAACTGAATCATAAAATAGTGTTTTAGACCTTCGTATAAAAGGGAACGTTCTTTTATTTCAGCAGTACGTTCTATGTCATTATTACTGCCGCTAACAATGCAAACTACATTTTTACCTTTTATTTTGTCTTTGTAAAAATCAAGTGCAGCAATAGTTAATGCTCCAGCAGGTTCCACAACCATAGCTTCTTCATTATATAATTGTAATATAGTGGAGCAAACTTTTCCTTCAGGAACTAAAATAATATCGTCAAGATTTTTTTGACAAATGGTAAAGTTGTTTTGACCTACTTGTTTTACAGCAGCACCATCTACAAATTTATCTATAGATTTTAAGCGTGTGTTTATTCCTTTTTCAATTGAAGTTTTCATAGATGGAGCTCCTGCTGGTTCTACACCTATAATTTTTGTAGTAGGACTTAATTCTTTAAAAACAGTTGAAAGTCCGGAAGCTAATCCACCTCCTCCTATGGGAATAAAAATATAATCAATATGTTCTTTATAATCGTCTAATATTTCAAGACCAACAGTGCCTTGACCTGCAATTACTTTTAAATCATCGAAAGGATGAATGAATGTTTTTTTAAGTGTGAAGGCTTCTTTAATAGCTGTTTCATTAGCATCGTCAAAAGTGTCTCCAAAAAGTTCAATTTCAACATATTCTTTACCGAAAAGTTGTACTTGTTTAATCTTTTGTTTTGGAGTTGTTTTGGGCATAAATATTTTACCTTTTATTTGTAAAAGGTTACAGGAATAGGCAACTCCTTGTGCATGATTACCTGCGCTTGCGCAAACTATTCCTTGTTTTTTTTCTTGTTCGTTTAAGGAGCTTATTTTATTATATGCTCCTCTTATTTTATATGAACGAACTACTTGTAAATCCTCTCGTTTTAAAAGTATATTAGCTTCAAAAGCATCAGATAAATTTCTGTTAGGTTTTAATGGAGTAGGGAATACTACTCCATTAAATTGTGTTTTAGCTATTATTATTTCTTGTAATAATTTCATTTTCTGTAAATTAATTAAGCACAATTTTTTTCATTTCAGTCATGGCTTCACGGAGTTGAGCTCCACAAATTTCAATAGAATGATTTCTAATATTGGCATTAATTTTTACAAGCTCGAAATTGTCTACATTTTGATTTGCTGTATCATTGAAGTTTTTTCCAATAAGATTTGTGTCTATTTTTTTCATAAAGTTGGATAAAAGAGGCTTGCAAGCATGATCAAATAAATAGCAACCATATTCTGCGGTGTCTGATATTACACGATTCATTTCATATAATTTTTTACGAGCAATAGTATTTGCAATTAATGGAACTTCATGTAAAGATTCATAATAAGCCGATTCGTTTTTAATACCAGAAAGTGTCATAGTTTCATAGGCTAGTTCTACACCTGCTTTTACAAATGCAACCATTAATGTTGTTTTGTCAAAATATTCTTGTTCGCTAATTTTTACATCGCTTGCTGTTGTTTTTTCAAAATCAGTTTGTCCGGTTGCTTCTCTCCATGTTAGTAGATTTTTATCGCCTTCAGCCCAATCTTTCATCATGGTTTTCGAAAATTCCCCCGATAAAATATCATCCATGTGCTTGTTGAATAAAGGAGTCATGATTTCTTTTAATTCTTCAGCTAGTTTAAAAGCTTCAATTTTTGCAGGATTTGACAAACGATCCATCATATTTGTAATTCCTCCTATTTTTAACGCTTCTGTAATGGTTTCCCAACCATATTGTACTAGTTTTGAGGCATAACTTGGTTCGATTCCTTTTTCAATCATTTTATTGAAAGATAAAATAGATCCAGTTTGTAATAATCCACAAAGGATGGTTTGTTCTCCCATTAAATCTGATTTTACTTCTGCTACAAATGAAGAAAGTAAAACACCTGCTTTATGTCCTCCTGTAGCTACGCAATATGCTTTTGCAAGTTCTAAACCGTCATCATTTGGATTATTATCAGAGTGTACAGCAATTAATGTAGGTACTCCAAATCCTCGTAAATATTCTGCACGTACTTCTGATGCGGGAGATTTTGGTGCAATCATGATTACAGTGATGTCTTCACGAATTTGTATTCCTTCTTCTACAATGTTGAAGCCATGAGAATAAGATAGACAAGCTCCTTTTTTCATTAATGGAACTACTTTATTGATTACTTGTGTATGTTGTTTATCGGGTGCTAAATTTGAAACCAAATCAGCAGTAGGAATCATATCTTCAAATGTACCTACTTCAAAACCATTTTCAGTAGCATTAATAAAGGATGCTCTTTTGTTGTCAATAGCTTCTTGTCTTAGTGCATAAGCAACTTGAAGTCCGCTATCTCGCATGTTTTGGCCTTGTGCTAATCCTTGTGCACCACATCCAATAATTACTATTTTTTTATTTTGAAGCTTTGAAATTCCATTAGAAAATTCTGTACTGTTCATAAAATCGCATTTTCCTAATTCTTGAACTTTTAAACGATGTGGAAGCGAGTTGAAATAATTTGTCATTTTTATTTTTTATTTTAGATGTGCTATCTTTTATAATTCGAAAGTTATTTTTTCACGATGTGTAAAATCAATTCTACTAAGTAGTTTTGAAGGGTCATTTTTTTCAATGTCTAAAACTTTTTTATGAATACCTTCACTTGCTTTGATAATGGCAATTCTTGAACTTCTTACAAATTCAATTAGTTGATATTCTTTTAGTTTTTTAAGTAATTTTTCAATTTCTTCTTGCTGACCGGTTGTTTCAAATACAGTATAATCTTCTCTAATTACAATTGCTCGAGCTCCATATTCTCTTAAAAGACGTTCTACTTTTACTTCTTTCATAGTTATAGAAGTAGGTACTTTGTATAGAGCCATTTGTTGCCAAATAATCTCTTCATTTGTGTTATAATATACTTTAAGAACATCAATTAATTTTTCTAATTGTCGAGCTAGGTTTTTTATTTTTTCTTCTGTTTCTAGAATGACTAATGTGAAGCGATAAATGTTTTTTATTTCACTAGGTGAAGTGTTTAAGCTTTCAATATTTATTTTTCTTCTAGCAAATAATATGGAAATCTTAGTGATAAGACCTATATGGTTTTCAGTATATATGGTTAATGTATATTCTTTTTTCATGATTAAATAGTTTATTTTCCTGTTACTATATTTCTTCTTTGGTCATTACTATTTCTGCTACTCCTTTTCCTTGAGGAACCATTGGAAAAACATTATCTTCATGTATTACTGCAATTTCAAGTAGATATGATTCAGGATGGTTTAACATTTCTTTTAAGCTAGTTTTTAATGATTCTCGTTCTGAAATCTGTTTTCCTTTAATGCCATAAGCATTGGCAACAGCAACAAAATTTGGACTTTGAATATCTGTAAAAGAGTATCGTTTTTCATGAAATAATTCTTGCCATTGTCTTACCATTCCTAAGAAATTATTGTTTAGAATTACAATTTTAACATTGGCTTTAAATTGCATAATTGTTCCTAGTTCTTGAATGTTCATTTGCGCACCGCCATCGCCCATAATTGCTACAATTTCTCTTTCTGGAGCACCATATTTTGCTCCAATTGCTGCCGGAAGTGCAAATCCCATAGTTCCTAAACCTCCACTTGTAATATTGCTTCGTGATTGCGTTTGTTTTGCATATCGACAAGTAATCATTTGATGTTGTCCTACATCTGTTACAATTACAGCTTTACCATTAGTTAACTCGTTTAAAACATTTAAAACTTCTCCCATGGTTAATTTGCCTGCTTCTGGAGCCAATTCTTTATTCATTAGTTGGTTTATCTCTTTTTCTTTCTTTTCTTCAAATTCTTTAAACCATTCATAATGAGTATTAACATTAATTAATTGAGTTAAAAGCGGTAATGTTTTTTTACAATTTCCCCATATAGCAACCGTAGTTTGTACATTTTTATCAATTTCGGCAGGATCTATATCCAAATGAATAATTTTAGCTTGCTTAGCATATAAGTCTAATCGGCCTGTAACTCGATCATCGAATCGCATTCCAATAGCAATAAGAACATCACATTCGTTAGTTAAATAATTAGGCGCATAATTTCCATGCATTCCTACCATACCAACTCCTAATGGATGATTTGTAGGGATAGCACTCATTCCCATGATTGTCCAAGCACTAGGTAATCCTGCTTTTTCAATGAAAGCAAGTAATTCTTTTTCGGCATTTCCTAAAATTACACCTTGACCAAAAACAACCATTGGTTTTTTAGCTTGGTTTATTATTTTAGCTGCTTGTTCAATGTATTCATTTCTTATAATTGGTTCAGGACGATAGCTTCTTATATGACTACATGATTTATATCCTGTATAATTGAAAAGTTGTAACTGAGCATTTTTGGTTATATCGATTAAAACAGGTCCGGGTCTTCCAGATTTAGCAATGTAAAAAGCTTTAGCTAAAACTTCAGGAATTTCATTTGCATCTGTAACTTGATAGTTCCATTTTGTTATAGGTGTAGTGATATTGATAATATCTGTTTCTTGAAAGGCATCAGTTCCTAATAAGTGAGCAAATACTTGTCCGGTTATACAAACTAAAGGAGTAGAGTCAATTTGTGCATCAGCAAGACCTGTTACAAGGTTTGTTGCACCAGGACCACTCGTTGCAAAAACAACTCCTGTTTTTCCGCTTGCTCTGGCAAATCCTTGTGCAGCATGAATAGCACCTTGTTCATGACGTACTAAAACGTGATTTAAATTTTCTTTAAAATCATAGAGTGCATCATAAATGGGCATAATAGCACCACCTGGATATCCAAAAATTGTTGAGACGTTTTCAGACAATAATGCATCAATTACAGCTAAACTACCACTAATATTATGTGTTTTTATTGTTGTATTTTCTTTTAACTCTTTGTCTAATGTTTCCATGATTTTGTTTTTTAAAATTCGTCAGTAATACAGCCTTTTGAAGCATCGGTTACTAATTTTTGATATTTATATAATACGCCTTTTGTTACTTTAGGTTTTGGCTGCTTAAATTGTTCTCTTCTTTTCTTAAGTTCTTCATCTGTAACAGCTAAGTGAATAGTGTTATTAATAGCGTTAATCTCTATATGATCTCCATCTTTGACCAATGCTATTGTGCCTCCGTCATAAGCTTCAGGTGAAATGTGTCCAACGACAAATCCATGAGTACCACCGCTAAATCTACCATCGGTAATTAATGCTACACTTTTTCCTAAACCTGCGCCAATTATTGCAGAAGTTGGTTTTAGCATTTCAGGCATTCCTGGGCCTCCTTTTGGACCAACATATCGAATAACAATGACATCACCTGCTTTAATTATTTTATCTTCAATGCCTTTGATTAGTTCCTTTTCACCATTAAAAACCTTGGCAGGACCAGAAAATTTTTCACCTTCTTTTCCTGTGATTTTAGCAACAGAACCATTTTTTGCGAGATTACCATATAAGATTTGAAGGTGTCCTGTTTTTTTTATTGGATTTTCAATTGGCTTAATGATATTTTGATCCTCAAAATCAATGTCGATAATGTTTTTTAAATTTTCGGCAACTGTTTTTCCAGTAACAGTTAAGCAATCTCCATGTAACATTTTTTTAGCTAGTAAATATTTCAAAACCATTGGTACACCTCCTTTTTCGTGGAGATTTTGCATTAAGTAATTGCCTCCAGGTTTAAAATCTGCAATTAATGGTGTTTTATTACTGATTCGTTGAAAATCATCTTGGGTTATGGTTATTCCAACACTTTTTGCCATTGCGATTATGTGTAAAACAGCATTAGTGCTTCCTCCAAGTGCAATTAGTGTGGTTATTGCATTTTCAAAAGCTTTAAATGTCATTATGTCTTTTGGGCAGATATTCTTTTCTAATAATAGTTTAATGTAGGATGCAACTTGTTTACATTCTTCGATTTTTTCATGAGAAATTGCAGGATTAGAACTAGAATAGGGGAGACTCATGCCAAGAGCTTCAATAGCAATTGCCATAGTGTTTGCAGTGTACATTCCACCACAAGCTCCAGCTCCTGGGCAAGAATTTTTTATAATTCCTTTAAAATCTTCTTCAGAAATTTTTCCTGCTATTTTTTCTCCTAATGCTTCAAATGCTGATACGATATTTAGATCTTTTCCTTGGTATTTTCCTGGTGCAATTGTACCTCCATATACCATTATAGAAGGGCGATTTAATCTTCCCATTGCTATTATGGAACCTGGCATATTCTTATCGCAACCGGGAATTGCAATTACAGCATCGTAGTAATGGCCGTCTACTACGCTTTCTATACTATCGGCTATTATTTCTCTACTTACAAGTGAGTATCGCATACCGTCTGTTCCGTTTGTAATTCCATCACTTATACCAATAGTGTTAAATATTAATCCAACCATTTCAGAGGAGTTAATTTCCGCTTTTATATAAGTTGCTAAATGATTTAAATGCATATTGCAAGTGTTACCATCATAACCCATTGAAGCAATTCCAATGAAAGGTTGTGTTAATTGTTTATCGGTTAAACCAATGCCATATAGCATAGCTTGAGCAGCAGGTTGAGTAGGATCTTGTGTAACTGTTTTACTATGTTTATTTAGCTCCATGTTTTAATTGGTTTGAGTACTTAATTCATTTTTTAGTACTAAATTTTTATATGCAGTTTGTAATTTTTTCCCTAAACTATCTTTCCATTCTAGTGGAAAATTTTGTTTATTAATTGATTTGATTCCTACAACTTCCGCAGCAGTTCCGCAATAGAAAGCAGCATCTGCATTTTTTAGCGTATGGGGTTTGTATAATCCTTG
This sequence comes from Flavobacterium sp. 316, assembly GCF_000967805.1. Taxonomy (NCBI): domain Bacteria; kingdom Pseudomonadati; phylum Bacteroidota; class Flavobacteriia; order Flavobacteriales; family Flavobacteriaceae; genus Flavobacterium; species Flavobacterium sp. 316. The sequence goes on along the minus strand of NZ_JYGZ01000003.1, from coordinate 7,222 downwards.
ATTTAATTTTATGCCTAAATCTTGACATAATTCAATGATTGTTGCTCTTGTAATTCCAGGTAAAATATTTCCTAATTGAGGAGTGTATAATTCTCCGTCTTTTTCAAAGAATAGATTTGCTCCTGGTCCTTCTGCAATGAATCCATCAGAATCTAATAATAAGGCTTCATCATATCCATTGTTTTTAGCTTCTGAGGTTGCTAAGATTGAGTTAATGTAATGACCACATACTTTTGCTTCTATTTTTATAGATTTTGGATGCGGTCTACAATATGATGAGATGAAAATATTTAATAAATTATCTCCTAAGTAAGCGCCCCATTCCCATGCGCAAATCATAATGTTAACTCCATTTGGTTTTGTTAAACTCATGTTTGGGTCGCAATAGATAATTGGTCTTATATATGCATCACTAAAATGATTTAATGCTAATAATTCGTATGTTTTTTGAGTTAGTTCTTCTATGTCATAAGGAAAAGGAATTTGAATTAACTCACATGATTTTTTTAGTCTTTCATAATGTTCTCTTGCTTTAAATATTTTTGTTCCTGACGATGTTTTATAGGCACGAATTCCTTCAAAAACGCCATATCCATAATGTAAAGTTTGACCATATAAGTCAGTTGATACTTTTGATGCATTTTTAAATTTTCCATTATAATATAAAATGGTGTTTTCGTTGTAATATGGGTTTGTATTTGAATTCATTGTTGTATTTTTATTAATGTAAATTTATATTGATGTGTTTTTTATTAATGACTAGTTTGTACGTTTTATACAATATTTAAAAGAGTAATAACATTGTTAAGTTGTTCTTTTTAAGTGTTTTAACTTTTTTGTATTATGATGTTTAACAGTGTGTTATTAATTATTTGGTTAGTCTTTTTTAGAATGGCTGACTCGTTTTTTATAAATCATTTAGTGTTTTTTTAGGTTATGAGATAAAAAAAAGCCTTACTGTTTTACGAGAAAGGCTTTTTATAATTTACTTATTAGTTATAGGTAATATAATCCTGACTCGTAGGGTGTTACGAATGACGATAATTACGATAATAATAATAACTGTTGCTATATGGTTCATTTTTTTAAATAAAAAAAGCCTCCTAAAAAATAGGAGGCTTTGGTGTATATTTATTGCATACTATCTCCTATCCAAATTTTGGAATAATAATAGAGATAATAATGACAATTGTGTTTTTCATAAAATGCTTAACAGGGAACAAATCTAATAATTTTTTTTATATATAGATATGTTTTTTAATAAAATTGAAAATTATTTTGAAACAGGTGGATATTGAGCTAGTATTTTAGATACAAATTGATGAATTCTTTCATCTTTTTTTCGAGTATCTTTTGTTAAATAGCCAGAACCTTCTCCTTGCCAAACCATTTCTTTAGATTTTGCATCAACAATATCAATAAACAGTGTTCCTTCTGGAGTTCTTGAAACTGAAGAATAATTCATACCCCAATATGGATTCCATCCCCATCCAAAACCAACATTGTTGTAAACATCAACACGTTCTCTTTCTTTTGTAAATATACTTAATAGCATATCTGGATTTTCACTTTTAGAAAAACCTTTTGCGTTCATTTCCTCATCTATTGATCGAAGAATTCTTTTCTTATCCAAATCTGATATTTCAGCTTTGTCAATGCTACTTTTTAAATAAGCATAAGTTTTGTAGGTATTAAAATTTGCTTTTTTATCATAATCTGCATTTACTCTAACCGAACTACAAGATGCTAATACAAAGAGTAGCAAAACAGGAATTAAATTAATTGTTTTCATAGTGTATTTTTTATGGTTTAAAGTTTAAAAATTATTTAATAAGCCAATTTTTAACTTATTAAACTAAAATAATGTTTCATCAACTATATTAGGGATGGTAACTTTTAATAAAGGTTGCGTTTCCATAGCTCTTTTAATTGCAAAAATAGCGCCTTCATTTCTTGCCCAACTTCTTCTTGATATTCCGTTGTTTACATCCCAAAAAAGCATCGATTCTAAACGTTTTGATGCTTCTTTACTACCATCAAGAACCATGCCGAAACCACCATTGATAACTTCTCCCCAACCAACACCTCCACCATTGTGAATGGAAACCCATGTAGCTCCTCTGAAACTGTCTCCAATAACATTGTGAATTGCCATATCAGCAGTAAAACGAGAACCATCGTATATGTTTGATGTTTCTCTATATGGTGAATCAGTTCCAGATACATCATGATGATCACGACCTAAGATAACGTGTCCAATTTCTCCTTTTTCAATAGCTTTGTTGAATGCTTCAGCTATTTTAATTCTTCCTTCTGCATCAGCATATAAAATTCTAGCTTGCGATCCTACAACTAATTTATTTTCTTGTGCTCCTTTAATCCATTGAATATTATCTGCCATTTGTTGTTGGATTTCTTCTGGAGAGTTTTTCATCATTTCTTCCAATACATCACAGGCTATTTTATCTGTTTTAGCTAAGTCTTCTGGTTTTCCTGATGCACAAACCCAACGGAATGGTCCAAAACCATAATCAAAACACATTGGTCCCATAATATCTTGTACATAACTTGGATATTTAAAGTCAATACCGTTTTCTGCCATAATATCTGCTCCTGCACGAGATGCTTCAAGTAAAAAAGCATTTCCATAGTCAAAGAAATAAGTTCCGTTTGCAGTGTGTTTGTTTATTGCTTCTGCATGGCGTCTTAATGTTTTTTGTACTTCTTCTTTGAATTTTTCAGGATTGTTAGCCATCATTTCATTTGATTGCTCAAATGTAAATCCTATTGGATAATAACCGCCAGCCCAAGGATTGTGTAATGAAGTTTGATCAGATCCTAAATCTATATGTAAGGATTCTTGGTCAAATCTTTCCCATACATCAACAATGTTTCCTAAATAAGCAATTGAAACAGCTTCTTTGTTTTCTAATGCTTTTTTAACTCTAGCGACTAGGAGTGTTATATCTTCTACGATTTCATTAATCCAACCTTGTTCATGTCTGATTTTTGTGATTTTTGGATTTACTTCTGCACAAACGGTAACACAACCTGCAATATTTCCTGCTTTTGGTTGAGCTCCAGACATTCCTCCTAATCCAGAAGTAACGAATAGACTTCCTTTAGGTGATTTTTTAATTTTTCTAAATCCGTTTAATACAGTTATGGTTGTTCCATGTACAATTCCTTGTGGACCAATATACATGTAACTTCCAGCAGTCATTTGTCCGTATTGAGATACACCAAGTGCGTTCATTTTTTCCCAATCATCTGGTTTGGAATAATTAGGAATTACCATTCCATTAGTTACGACAACTCTTGGAGCTTCTTTATGTGATGGAAATAAACCCATTGGATGACCTGAGTACATGGTTAATGTTTGCTCATCTGTCATTTCTGAAAGGTATTTCATGGTTAACCTATATTGTGCCCAATTTTGAAATACAGCTCCGTTTCCTCCATAAGTAATTAATTCATGCGGATGTTGTGCAACTGCATAATCTAGATTATTTTGAATCATTAGCATAATTGCTTTTGCTTGCTCACTATTTCCTGGATATTCTGAAATAGGTCTTGCTTTCATTTCATAATCAGGGCGTAGACGATACATGTAAATGCGACCATATGTATCTAATTCTTCTTTAAATTCAGAAATTAGAGTTTTATGATGTTCGGGTTCAAAGTAACGTAACGCATTTTTTAAAGCTAATTTTTTTTCTTCTTCTGAAAGAATTTCTTTTCGCTTTGGAGCATGATTAATTGCTGGGTCAAACGGTTTCGGATTTGGTAGAGTAGAAGGTATTCCTTCTTGTATTTGTTCTTTAAAGGTCATCTTTTGTTTTTTATTTGGTATTCTTATGTTTGTATTTTGATTTTCGTGAGAGCTGGAAGGATATCTTAAATGTGTAAAATAAAAGATGAAGCATACGGCTCAATCGAAGTGAAATGTAGGACATGTCCTTGAAAAACTAAGGATACCGAATATCTGACCTATGATACGATTTGTATATTTTTATTTTATATTGGAATAGTCGAATGTCCATTTTTTATTTTTTTATTGTTCCCGTTTTTTTGTCATAGCCATAAGGACAGTGACGACAACCGCTTTTGCAACAATAACCTCTTTTTAGATGATAAGTAGAGGTGAAGCATTTGTAACCTTCTGGCGTATAATAAAAATCTTCGCCTTCTTTTAGATTGTTAGGATCTAATTTATTGTCCATAAAGATAAATCTATATCTAATTCTTTTTTAGATTCTTCAAAAATAAATATTTTTATTCAAGTTTACTTCTTTACTTTGGTAAAATAATAAGTTAAAGACGTTTTTAAATTATAGATTAATGATATTATTTGTTTCGAAATATTTAATCCCTAAGAATTTTAGAGGGATGACTATTTTTCCTTTTGTTATATTATCTCATAAAAAAGATAAGACAAATGAAGTGTTAATACATCATGAAAGAATACATATTAGGCAGCAAGTGGAAATGTTAGTAGTTCTTTTTTTTATATGGTATGGTGTTGAATTTTTTCTGCGTTTTTTGCAATATAAAAATTGGAATTTGGCTTATAGGAATATTTCGTTTGAAAGAGAAGCATATTCAAATGAAAATGACCTTAACTATCTAAAGAAAAGGTCATTTTGGATGTTTTTAAAATATATTTAGAAAATCACTTTTTGTGAATGATATTTCTATTTACTAGTTCTATTTGAAGAATTAATGTTTTGTCGACTCGTCCTAAAATAACTAATACAATTACTCTTCCATACTGTTTCTATACACTATCCTCCCTTTATCCTAACCTTTAAGTAACCTTTAATATGGAGTAGTA
>NZ_JYGZ01000003.1:0-1355 GCF_000967805.1 Flavobacterium sp. 316 | reverse complement strand
GGACAAGGCAAAGAAATAAAATTGGAATACGACACCAACCTAGCAAACGATGTACGTTCCTATCAGGCCAATGCGACATGGAATGCTACTTTAGGATTATACACCATTAGTATTCAAAACTTAGGCTATTATGCTCCAGCACAATTGTATGTGACTATTACCAAAGATGAAAACTGGACTTCAGGAAAAAACAACACTACCGAGGAATACAAAGACAAAGAAGGACAAGTGGTATTAAAACGTACTTTTAACAATGGTAATCCACACGAAACTTATTATATTTATGATCAATTTGGTAATCTTACCTATGTGATTCCACCACTAGCAGAAGGCATTGCCAATCAGGCTAATTTGGATAATCTGGGGTATCAATACCAATACGACCATCGCAACCGATTAGTAGAAAAGAAACTACCCGGTAAACAATGGGAATTCATTATCTATGATAAATTAAACCGACCTGTAGCTACCGGACCCGCTTTTTCGCCTTACGAAGACAATCCGTCAACCATAGGATGGCTAGTAACCGAATACGATGCTTTTGGAAGAGTGACTCAAACCGCATGGATAAAAGGATATGTTACTTCTGCTTATAGAAACACATATCAAACCCACATCAATGAAGGAAGCAATCCTTTTGTATTTAATACCGCCAATGTTTTAACCAAAAATTACTATGACAATTACACTCTTTTAGGCATTCCAAATCCTGTACCGACGCAAGTGGAAGGCCAGACTATTGCTACCAATGTAAAAGGCTTACCAACCGGTTCATGGGTGAGAGTATTGGACAATGCCAATCCAAATGCAGCAGAAACAAGTTACACCCTATATGATGATCGTTATCGACCGGTTCGTGTTTATTCTGCAAACCATTTAGGCGGTTTTACACAAATAGATTCCAAACTAGACTGGGCTGGAAAAACCGAATATACCATTACGACTCATAAATACGACACCAATGCTACAACAATAACTGTTACTGATCGTTTTAGCTATTCCCCACAAGATCGTTTAACCCAACACAAACAACAAATAGGCAGTCTGCCAGAACAGCTTATTACCCAAAATACCTATGATGAACTAGGACAATTGATTAGTAAAAAAGTAGGTGGAACCAATGTAAGCCCAAGTGCTACAGGACTCCAAAAAGTAGATTATACCTACAACATAAGAGGTTGGCTGAAAAGTATTAATGATGTCAATGATATTACTACGGAAAACGATTTGTTTGCTTTTAAAATCAATTACAATGATCCTGAAAACGCCACTGCTTTATTCAATGGTAATATTTCAGAAACACTTTGGAAAACAGGCAATGATAATATTGCCCGAAAATACAGCTATGATTATGA
>NZ_JYGZ01000017.1:0-1015 GCF_000967805.1 Flavobacterium sp. 316 | reverse complement strand
GGTTAGATGGATTGGACAGAATGCGCGTAACACTCAAAATACAATCTACAGAAGTTGATACACTAGCAGTAAGACATAATTTAGATCTATACAACGACACCCAAGTAGAAAAGCTAATTAGAAAAACAGCTACTAAACTAGAAATAGGCACAAGTGTAATCGAAGCGAGTATAAACGAACTCATAGAAGAACTGGAAAAATACAGATTAGAAAGTCTAAAGTCACAAGACCAAAGTCCAAAAGCCAAACAACTAACAGAAAAAGAGAAAAACGAAGCTTTAGAACTACTAAAAACTAAGGACTTATTACTAAGGACTAACGACTTAATAGGCAAAAGCGGAATCATAGGAGAAGAAACAAACAGGCTAATCATGTATTTAATTTTTAGCAGTAGAAAAAGAGAACAGCCATTACATGTAATAAGTTTAGGTTCATCAGGAACAGGGAAAACACACTTACAGGAATCAATCGGAAATCTTATCCCAAACGAAGAAAAAGTAGAAATCACCACACTATCAGAAAACGCCTTTTATTACTTTGGGCAACAGGAACTAAAACACAAACTCATTTTAATAGAGGACTTAGACGGAGCAGAAAGTGCGCTTTATCCCATAAGAGAACTACAATCTAAAAAGAGAATCAGTAAAACCGTAGCTTTTAAAAACACCAAAGGCGAAACCAAAAGCCAAAACATCACCGTTGAAGGTCCTGTGTGTGTAGCAGGATGTACCACTAAAGAAACTATTTACGAAGACAATGCAAACAGAAGCTTTTTAATTTACTTAGATGAAACCAGCGAGCAAGATGCAAAAATTATGAATTACCAAAGAAAAGCATCAGCAGGAAAAATAGACATAGAAGAACAACACACATCGTGTGAATTATTAAAGAATAGCCAATACTTGCTAAAACCAATCAAAGTAATCAATCCCTATGCTCAAATATTAGAACTACCAAACGAAGTTTTAAAACCAAGAAGAACAAACGCACACTATTTACAATTTATAGAACTAAT
>NZ_JYGZ01000016.1:0-1597 GCF_000967805.1 Flavobacterium sp. 316 | reverse complement strand
AAAACTAAGGCTAATCGCACTAAGGCACTTCTTCAACTTCCAGATAGAAACAGGCAAGAGAAAAAACAATCCAACCACTAGAATAAAACTACAAGGAGGACAAAAACAAAAACTCTATCCCATACTATCACCACAAGAACTACAAAACATTTACGAAAATTACACCGTTCCAAAAGAAGATGATCCAAGAAGCCATCACAACTGGTTTACAATGTATAAACTAGCTAAAGAACGAAACAAAGTGATTATAGGATTATTATTCAATCAAGGCATCACCACAGCCGAAGTAAGCAGAATTACAATCGATAGTTTAGACCTTAGAAACGGTAAAATAGACATTACAGGCGGAAGAACAGGAAAAGACCGAACACTAGAACTCAAATCTAGCCAAATAATGGATTTAATGGAATACCAATATAAAACTAGAAACGAACTACTAAAATACCAAGCACAGCAAACCAAACTATTATTTTTAAGCACACCACCATCAGGACAAACACAAGTAAAAGAACCAAGCACACTAAACATCTACAAGCGATTAACAGAAGAACTAAAAGAACAAAATCCAAAGTTTATCAACTTTTTACAAGTTCGGGCATCAGTCATAACCTATTGGCTAAAAAACTACAACCTAAGACAAGTACAATACTTTGCAGGACACAAACGAATCATATCCACAGAAATGTATTTAATCAACGACATAGACGACTTACAAAAAGAAATTGAGAATTATCATCCGATAGGATAACTAAAAATAACCCTAAAAAAAGCACTCAATTTTAACACTTTTTAACATATTGACTGAAATTTATATAAAACATTTATTATCAATAAATTAACCTAAAAAAGTAACCGTAGTGCGGTATGTGGGAGGACGTAGTTACTATGCAACGTCCTACCAATAAATAAAAAAATAAGAACACATCACAAAGCGCTTTTTCAAAAGGAAATACAACACGAATAAAAAGCAAAAAACAACACCAAATTATCCAATCAAAAACAGCCAATTTTAACACATTTTAACAAATCAATCTAAAAACAGCCAAAACATTGATTATCAGTATAAATAGTTGAAAAAAGTATTCGTAATACGGAAAGAAGTAAGGGGTAGTTACTATGCGACCTCTTACCCAAAAAGACAAGCAACTTCCACCCAATAAACTACCCTAATTTTAAAATAATCATTTTTAGTTTTTAGTTATTCATTTATAATTAAAAAAATAGGAACGCTTCGCTGAGTTCTTTGCGCCCACCCATCCAACGCTCCCCACGCTCCAGTGGCTTCTCCCACCGCACAAAGCACTTGTTTTTCCCTAAGAACAGCACTATACTACACTTTATGTTTTTTATAGGGAGTTATTATTGATTTTTTAAGCAGTCAATAAAAAGCCATAAAGTGTAGTATAGAGCTGCTCACCCAAAGCCGAAAAAACAAGAGCTTTAATCCAACGCTAAAGCCACTCCCAAGCTATTTTACATAATGCATCGAGCATTATAGTTCATAAAAAAGAGTTAATAATTGATTAAAGGATTTTTTTATGAAACTATAATTTGCACTATGTAAAATATCCGCACAGCCAACGCGCCCACCCGAAAA
>NZ_JYGZ01000015.1:0-1651 GCF_000967805.1 Flavobacterium sp. 316 | reverse complement strand
TTTCCCTGTTCCTGATGAACCTAAACTTATTACATGTAATGGCTGTTCTCTTTTTCTACTGCTAAAAATTAAATACATGATTAGCCTGTTTGTTTCTTCTCCTATGATTCCGCTTTTGCCTATTAAGTCGTTAGTCCTTAGTAATAAGTCCTTAGTTTTTAGTAGTTCTAAAGCTTCGTTTTTCTCTTTTTCTGTTAGTTGTTTGGCTTTTGGACTTTGGTCTTGTGACTTTAGACTTTCTAATCTGTATTTTTCCAGTTCTTCTATGAGTTCGTTTATACTCGCTTCGATTACACTTGTGCCTATTTCTAGTTTAGTAGCTGTTTTTCTAATTAGCTTTTCTACTTGGGTGTCGTTGTATAGATCTAAATTATGTCTTACTGCTAGTGTATCAACTTCTGTAGATTGTATTTTGAGTGTTACGCGCATTCTGTCCAATCCATCTAACCTGATACCGCCTAATACTGTTATTTTGATTAGTTTATTATTATATTCTAATTGGTTTGGGTTTTGAATGTTTAGATTGTTCATAACTTATAAAATTTCACTTATTAGTTACAAACTTAATCAATAAATGATATTATTTACAAATTTATTCGTTTGTTTTTTTACTTTTAAGTAATGTATATTTGCATAAACCCTTATTCTTAAAGCATTATTATTACTTATAGATTATGAAAATAGGAACAACCATAGTACAATTACGTAAAGAAAAAGGATTATCTCGTGATGTTCTAGGAAGCATTGTAGGAACTTCTGGAGCTGTAATTGGAAGATATGAACGTGAAGAGATTACGCCCTCAGTTGAGATAGCTAATAAAATTGCACAAGCTCTTGATGTTTCTTTAGATTATTTAGTAGGCAATAATACCGTAATTGTAAAAGATAAAAAAATTGTCGAACGTATTGAAGTTATCGCCACTATGCCCGATGAAGAACAAAAACAATTATTTAATGTGATTGATGCTTTAATTAGAGATTATAAAACTAAACTTTCTTATAAATAGTTTCTTCTATTACTTGACAAGGAAGATCTCCTATAATTACATCTATACTTTCTAATGCCTTATCTCTGCTAGATTCTATAATTTTTATTTATATAATACGTATCTAATTATATACGTATTACAAAATATATCATATATTTGTAGTGCATATTTGTAGCATACAATTGTATTACATATTTGTTATACATATTTAAATACTCAATGTTGCCAATAAAAAAACCCACCTGCTCTTGCAAATGGGTCTATTAAATAACTACTTACTAGGATTTTTTACCTCTTTAAGTAGTTTGGTAATTGCAACAATTACCAATAACAATAGTAGAAGATTCAATTCTTCCATAATTTTTAAAATCTTTTAGGTTAATAAATAACACCTAAATTTTAATAGAAACCGAGACTGCAATCTCGGTTTTTTTCATCTCTAGATGGTGTTGACTCTCAACTCTTCAAAGATAATCATAAAATCTATATTTCCATTCCAAAGTTATTCACAGATAATTATTTTGTGACTAATAGCGTTTTCTTGTTTTTATAGTAAAATTTAACAGTTTTAAACAGTTTTTAAAACAATAAAACCACTCAATTGAGTGGTTTATGTTTTATTGTTTTTAAAATAAGTATTTAAAATTAATCCGTTTTTAAAA
>NZ_JYGZ01000014.1:0-2574 GCF_000967805.1 Flavobacterium sp. 316 | reverse complement strand
AGTATCGCTATAACGGAAAGGAATTACAAAATGAACTTTCTTTAAACTTATACGACTATGGCGCAAGGAATTACGACCCAGCTATAGGTAGATGGATGAATGTTGACCCGCTAGCTGAACAAATGAGAAGACACTCTCCATATAACTATGCTTTTGATAATCCTATTTATTTTATTGACCCTGATGGAATGGCTCCAGATGATTGGTACATAGATTCTGTTACTGGTAAGAAGTTAGGTCAAGACGGTTCTTCAACAAATAATATTAGATTAATTAATCGTGTTGATTTTCAAGATATTTCTGAAAAGCATGGTGGCACAATGTCTAATAATGCTACAAATGATTTACAAAATAATAGTACAGTAGTTTGTATTAACGATTCTGAAATACAAAACGAGGTTCAAACAATCACAGATTTATCGACAACAATGGAACATCAGACCTTTGTAACTTTAGATAGAGATACTGGAGAAGTATCAGCGTCAAGAGGAGAGCCTGGTACAGATGGATTGACAACTATGAATTATAATTCTAGAACAAGTAGTGATGGTAATCAATATAATACAGTTGATGGTAAACTACTTTTAGGTCAAGTTCATGGTCACAACTTATCGCAAGATCCAACTAAAATTAATATACCAGGTACTTCGGATTTTGATAAAAACACAGCATCGAGTTCAGGGGTTACGATTTATGCAACTGACGCTTATAGCCAAAATGCAGGTGGTCAGGTTGAAATACATAGAGTTAGCTCAGACGGAACACGGACTAATAATATTGGTTATACCCAAGGAAGTGCTGGAGGTCAAGGTGCACCTACTATTAACATAGGTTTAGATGCATTAAAGAGATGGAGTGGCTTTTAAAATTTATAGAAATGAAAAAGATGAATAAAATAATTATTACAATATTAATTACTGCTTTTTGTTTACTCAAGATTAATGCACAAAATACAATACCTTATTTAGTTAATTTAGAAACTGAAAAATCTATTTACAAGGAAATTCTAAATAAACCGAAAGAGGATATAGCTTTTTTAATAGAAAATGTATCTGATAAAAGATTTAAAATACATTTAATTAGTTTTAAAGATAAAGAGATACAATTAACTAACAGAAAGTTATTTATCAATGATGAGTTTTATCCTATTATTTTTTATACAGATTATTTGTTTTATACTCAATTAAAGGATAATAAACCACTCGTTTCATTTGAAGAGAGTAAAAATGTATACAAAGACATATCAATACCTACAATTGAAGAGAGAGAAAAAAACAATCACTTGTATGGTTTAAAAAGAAAGTCAATTATAGTCGATAATAGTATATATTGGATAATAGACGATAAAGGTAAGTTAGTCGAGACCAATTCAATTTTAAAAACGGATTAATTTTAAATACTTATTTTAAAAACAATAAAACATAAACCACTCAATTGAGTGGTTTTATTGTTTTAAAAACTGTTTAAAACTGTTAAATTTTACTATAAAAACAAGAAAACGCTATTAGTCACAAAATAATTATCTGTGAATAACTTTGGAATGGAAATATAGATTTTATGATTATCTTTGAAGAGTTGAGAGTCAACACCATCTAGAGATGAAAAAAACCGAGATTGCAGTCTCGGTTTCTATTAAAATTTAGGTGTTATTTATTAACCTAAAAGATTTTAAAAATTATGGAAGAATTGAATCTTCTACTATTGTTATTGGTAATTGTTGCAATTACCAAACTACTTAAAGAGGTAAAAAATCCTAGTAAGTAGTTATTTAATAGACCCATTTGCAAGAGCAGGTGGGTTTTTTTATTGGCAACATTGAGTATTTAAATATGTATAACAAATATGTAATACAATTGTATGCTACAAATATGCACTACAAATATATGATATATTTTGTAATACGTATATAATTAGATACGTATTATATAAATAAAAATTATAGAATCTAGCAGAGATAAGGCATTAGAAAGTATAGATGTAATTATAGGAGATCTTCCTTGTCAAGTAATAGAAGAAACTATTTATAAGAAAGTTTAGTTTTATAATCTCTAATTAAAGCATCAATCACATTAAATAATTGTTTTTGTTCTTCATCGGGCATAGTGGCGATAACTTCAATACGTTCGACAATTTTTTTATCTTTTACAATTACGGTATTATTGCCTACTAAATAATCTAAAGAAACATCAAGAGCTTGTGCAATTTTATTAGCTATCTCAACTGAGGGCGTAATCTCTTCACGTTCATATCTTCCAATTACAGCTCCAGAAGTTCCTACAATGCTTCCTAGAACATCACGAGATAATCCTTTTTCTTTACGTAATTGTACTATGGTTGTTCCTATTTTCATAATCTATAAGTAATAATAATGCTTTAAGAATAAGGGTTTATGCAAATATACATTACTTAAAAGTAAAAAAACAAACGAATAAATTTGTAAATAATATCATTTATTGATTAAGTTTGTAACTAATAAGTGAAATTTTATAAGTTATGAACAATCTAAACATTCAAAACCCAAACCAATTAGAATATAATAATAAACTAATCAAAATAACAGTATTAGGCGGTATC
>NZ_JYGZ01000013.1:0-2834 GCF_000967805.1 Flavobacterium sp. 316 | reverse complement strand
TTTTCGGGTGGGCGCGTTGGCTGTGCGGATATTTTACATAGTGCAAATTATGGTTTCATAAAAAAATCTTTTAATTAATTATCAACTCTTTTTTATGAACTATAATGCCCGGTGCATTATGTATAAATAGCTTGGGGTGGCTTTGGCTTGGGTTCGAAGCTCTTGTTTTTTGAGCTTTGGGTGAGCAGCGCTATAACAACACTTTCTGGCTTTTTATTGACCACTAAAAACAATAGTAACTCCCTATAAAAAACATAAAGTGTAGTATATAGTGCTGTACTTAGGGAAAAACAAGTGCTTTGCGTGGTGGGAGAAGCCACTTGAGCTTGGGGAGCGTTGGATGGGTGGGCGCAAAGAACTCAGCGAAGCGTTCCTATTTTAATTCCATTAGCCTATTGGATGGAAGTTGTCTATCTCTTTTTGTAAGTCGTCTATATCGTTGATTAAGTACATTTCTGTGGATATGATTCGTTTGTGTCCTGCAAAGTATTGTACTTGTCTTAGGTTGTAGTTTTTTAGCCAATAGGTTATGACTGATGCCCGAACTTGTAAGAAGTTGATAAACTTTGGATTTTGTTCTTTTAGTTCTTCTGTTAATCGCTTGTAGATGTTTAGTGTGCTTGGTTCTTTTACTTGTGTTTGTCCTGMTGGTGGTGTGCTTAAAAATAATAGTTTGGTTTGYTGTGCTTGGTATTTTARTAGTTCGTTTCTAGTTTTATATTGRTATTCCATTAAATCCATTATTTGGCTAGATTTGAGTTCTAGTGTTCGGTCTTTTCCTGTTCTTCCGCCGCGCACGTCTATTTTACCGTTTCTAAGGTCTAAACTATCKRTTGTAATTCTGCTTACTTCGGCTGTGGTGATGCCTTGATTGAATAATAATCCTATAATCACTTTGTTTCGTTCTTTRGCTAGYTTATACATKGTAAACCAGTTGTGATGGCTTCTTGGATCATCTTCTTTTGGAACGGTGTAATTTTCGTAAATGTTTTGTAGTTCTTGTGGTGATAGTATGGGATAGAGTTTTTGTTTTTGYCCTCCTTGTAGTTTTATTCTAGTGGTTGGATTGTTTTTTCTCTTGCCTGTTTCTATCTGGAAGTTGAWGAAGTGCCTTAGTGCGATTAGCCTTAGTTTTTTGGTTTCGGATGCCATGCCTTGTTTTTGTAAGTGTGCCAAGTATAACATRATTTCCTTTTCTGTACAATTCTCGGGCTCTGTATTATCCTTATCTAAAAAGTTAATAAAATTCATAGTTTGATAATGGTACATTTTGGCTGTAGTTTTACTTAGTTCTTGTTGTTTTAGGTATGTTTTAAAATCCATCTTTTAAGTGATTGGTAATTAGTGATGAGTGATTAGTTTGGTTGTTCTTCTAGTAAATGGGTATATATTTGCGTGGTTTCGAGACTGCTGTGTCCTAAAAAGCGTTGTACTTTTTGGATATCCATTCCGTTTGCTAGTAAGTGTGTGGCTATGCTATGTCTTAGACTGTGTAATGTGATTGTTTTTTCTTTTAGTTTTATATTGTCGCTTTGATTGATGATGTTTTGTAGCCTGTAGTTTAGTGTTCCGCCTGTGAGTGGTTTGCCGTAACGGTTAATAAATAGCTTGTGCTCTGCTTTGTCTTTTACGAGTAGGGTTCTATACTCATACACCCAATCTTGTAATGTTTTGGCTGTTGTTTTGTTAAAAGGGATTAGCCTTTGTTTGCTGTTCTTGCCTTTCTTTACGTGTAATACTCGTGTGTCAAAATTAATATCATCAATACTTATGTTTATACCTTCTGTTCTTCTAAGTCCACAACCGTAATAAATCGTTAACAGTATTTTATCTTGGTAGTTTAAAGCTTCTTGTTTTTGGGTGTTTGCTTGTTGGTTTTCTACAATTTTATAGAGTTCTTTTACTTCCTCTATGGTTAGTATTTCTCTTTCTAGTGTTTGTATTTTTAATCTTTTTAAATTGATTTCTGGTAGTCCTGTTGTGCCTTTGTGATGCAGGAACTCAAAAAACTTTTCTAACGCCCAAAAGTGATGGTTAATGTAATTACTACTTAATGCTCCACCTTGTCTTTCGCTAGTTCTATTGATTAGATAATTGTAATATGCTGCTATATCGTGATGGGTTATTTGATTGATTTGTTTGATGTCTTTTTGTTCTAGGTAATGTAAAAACTCTCTAACAGCATTGGGTAGGTTATAAACGGTAACTTGTGCAAAACCCAATATGTCTAACCACGCTGCAAAAGCGTTTTCTAAATAGTTGTAACTGGTGGATTGTATAGGTAGTTTTTTCATTTTTATAGTAATTAGTAAATAGTAATTGGTAATTCGTTTTTTTGGTCGTCATACCCTTTTGGTTGTTCACTCGTTCGGTTGTAGTTTTCCCTTTGTGGCTTTGGGTTTAACCGACCTAATTTGGGTTTTGGTTCGGTCTTGGTCTCTCGCTCTGTTCTCGATGTTTGTGACTACTGTTTTTAACAGGGTATCTATCTTGTTTTCAAGTGCTTTGTATTCTTTTTCGCTTACTAATCTATAGTTGTAGGTTTGGGATTCTTTGTCGTGTATTTTGGTGATTAGTCCTGCATCTAGCCATGTGTTTAAATGATATTGTGCAGTACTTTTTGCGATTCTTAGTGTGGTTCTTAGTTGTGCATTGGTAAAGGTTTCTGTTTTGTTTTTGAGGATGGTTTTAAAGGCTTCTAATTGGTTTCGGCTTCTTCCTGTGAGTGTATCAGCTTTTCTAATCAATACTTCTTTAATGAGCTCATTTGCATTTTTAATATCTTCTATCGTTGTTTCTATGTATTCTTCTCCTGTTTGTTCATCATATTTTAA
>NZ_JYGZ01000012.1:0-2861 GCF_000967805.1 Flavobacterium sp. 316 | reverse complement strand
CTTGATTACTTTGTTCATGGGCATAAGAATATTTGGTTTCTAACGTTTCTTCAGGTGAACTGGTTATTATAGTTTGTGTTGTTTGTTGAAGATGATTAGGGCTATTATGTGAATTAATAATCGTATTTTCAACTTGGCCAACTAAATTGTTTGAAATGTCATAAAAATAGTCTGTTGATGTTTTATTTTTTAAATAATATCGGTAAGATATGTTCTTGTATTCAACAATGTCAATATTGTCTAATCTATTGTAATAAGTAATCAAATCCCCTACGTTTCTGCCATAACAAGAGTGGTTTATGTATGAAGTTACATTGTTTGCTCCTGGAACAACACAATTCCAAGTACCTACATAATGAATGTGTTGATGATTTGTTGTACAGGTTTTTATAGGGTATCTTGTTGTAACATCAGTCGAATTACACGTGTATACAGCTGGGCCTTCTAGGATTTCATCATATTTTTTTCGAGTAGCAAAGTTGATTAATTCAACAGTCTTAGTCTCGTCAAGAAAATAGTTGTTGGATTGTTTTTTTAATAGATAAAAATTACTTCCTTTTTTGGTATAACTTTTCGATTCAATTTCAAAGCCATTATTCCATCCAAAATTAGTAAATGGAGCTCCAGAAATATCATCACTATTGTATATCGTTTTCCCAAAATAGTCTTTATTAACCATAAATTGTTTTTCTTCTGCTCCGTTTTCAAAATTATTGCCTCCATAACTGATGGTTACATAAGGATAATAGATGTTATTTCCATTAACATACATATTTCTTAACGAACTAGAAGTAACAACTAAATCTGAGAATTCATGATAGCCTACTAAACTACCAGAGCCATCAAAACCAATTATTGGCTCTCTCCATGTCCTAATGTCCGTATAGTGTTGCTTTAAACCATTAACTCCAGAAGATTTGTATAACTCATTTAGTTTTGAATAATAATATCTTTTTATTATCGGTTTATTATTATCATCATCAATGGTCACACTGACTCTATTACCGCCAGTAGGGATGTTCTGGTAGCTAGTAGTGTAATTGTCTTTATAATATTGAATCGATGTATAGCCTCTTGTACAAGTACCACTATTTGTTAAAGTAATAATATAATTTTTTTCTTTTTCAGCTATAAAATAAGCGTCTCCGTTATTTAAGTCAGCTGAGAGACCGTTGGGTATTTCCATTCCAAACTGGTCATATTTGAATAATCTTACAGCTTCATTGTCTTCTACGCAATGAACACTTGTTATTGTTTTGTGCTTATTAGATCCTAAATTTAAATCAGGTTGGCAATTGTAGAATTCGGAACCACCTATTAATTTTACTTTTTGAATGAAATGAGAATATATTTGTGTGTCTACTTTTTTGTTTCGCTGACCTTCATAACTATCTATGGTTTGGTAATAATTAAAGAGGTTAGAAGGATATGTTCTTTTTTCTCCAAAATAATTATTTTGTTCATAGTGAATCGAAGTACTTCCTTTAGTTGGGTAAATTATTTTATTAAGAAGACCTATTTTTGAAAAAGTTGAGTTTAATTCTAAATTTGCGTGGCTGTAATTCACATTCTGTAAACCATATCCATCAATCTTTGGAATTAAATTAGTATTGCTTGTAACTCCATTATAATAACCCCAATAATCTCTTGCAAATGATAGTCTTGAGGGGAATAAATGGGGTTGTATGTATTCAAAACTATATTTTTGATTTGGGTCATTTGAGATGACTTCTTGAAGAAAAAGACGTTCTGTATTAGTTCCTAGGTAATTAAGGTTTACTTTGTTAATAATCTCAGCACTTTTGTTTTCTCTGCGTATTTCCTTTAGTACGGTATTCGGATCACTTACATTATATAATTCATTATTGTAAGTAAAAATCAATTTACCGTCATTAGGGTTATTACTCTGAATACTTTCAATTTTTTTACCAATAATTGTAATGCTATGTGAATTTAAAGGTGATATAGTAATACCTTTTGAATAAGATTTTCCTACTGAATATTGATAGCTAGGATAAGATTTTGACAATTGTTGACTTTGTGATGAAATATAATCGTCTGTTTGGCTAGTATAATTAATGTAAATTTCTAAACCATCTGTTGTTTTTATTTTGTTTAAATACCAAGCAGTATAGTTGCTTTCTGGAGGGTTATGATACCCTGGTGTATTTGTTCTTGTTCTTGTTCTTTCTTTTTCTTCAAAATAGTATATAATACCTTGTAAATCTGTAATTTTAAAATTATACAATTCGCTAGCAAGTGCACCAGAATAAACTTCAATTTTAAGATCCGATTGAGGCAAATGAACAATTGATCCGTCTTTGTCGAACACAAATTGTCCTGAATTTCCATTAAAGTTGTAGCTGAATAAATCTCTTTCAGAATCCATATATTCATTCTCTCCAACAGTTTTTAAATATTGCATTAATGTTGGTTCCTGATAATTGTTATTTGATGCTTTTTGAATTATTAGTTGAGAATCTTCATCTGGCTGGTCTCTTATAACTCTATTTATAACACCACCACCAATTAAGTTCCAACCTAATCCTACTTTTGAATTAACATCATCAATCTTTATTCCATTAGAACTGTAAGATAGACTAAAGGGAATAGTAATACTTTTTGTTTTAAATTCTAGTAAGGGTATTTGTACATTGGGAGATCCTGTAAATAATCCTACTGGAATATTTCCGTAGTTTCCCAATGCATAAGCTTCAGGAGATGGAGGAATTATATTTGGCAGATAATCTTGTGGGTTAGGATCGTTTTGCCCAAACCCTAAAGCACTTATCAATACAATAGTTAGCAGTTTTGTTATTCTCATGGTGTATCGTTTTGTTTTCAATTCTTTATTTTTTAAT
>NZ_JYGZ01000011.1:0-3430 GCF_000967805.1 Flavobacterium sp. 316 | reverse complement strand
ATTAAAAAATAAAGAATTGAAAACAAAACGATACACCATGAGAATAAYAAAACTGCTAACTATTGTATTGATAAGTGCTTTAGGGTTTGGGCAAAACGATCCTAACCCACAAGATTATCTGCCAAATATAATTCCTCCATCTCCTGAAGCTTATGCATTGGGAAACTACGGAAATATTCCAGTAGGATTATTTACAGGATCTCCCAATGTACAAATACCCTTACTAGAATTTAAAACAAAAAGTATTACTATTCCCTTTAGTCTATCTTACAGTTCTAATGGAATAAAGATTGATGATGTTAATTCAAAAGTAGGATTAGGTTGGAACTTAATTGGTGGTGGTGTTATAAATAGAGTTATAAGAGACCAGCCAGATGAAGATTCTCAACTAATAATTCAAAAAGCATCAAATAACAATTATCAGGAACCAACATTAATGCAATATTTAAAAACTGTTGGAGAGAATGAATATATGGATTCTGAAAGAGATTTATTCAGCTACAACTTTAATGGAAATTCAGGACAATTTGTGTTCGACAAAGACGGATCAATTGTTCATTTGCCTCAATCGGATCTTAAAATTGAAGTTTATTCTGGTGCACTTGCTAGCGAATTGTATAATTTTAAAATTACAGATTTACAAGGTATTATATACTATTTTGAAGAAAAAGAAAGAACAAGAACAAGAACAAATACACCAGGGTATCATAACCCTCCAGAAAGCAACTATACTGCTTGGTATTTAAACAAAATAAAAACAACAGATGGTTTAGAAATTTACATTAATTATACTAGCCAAACAGACGATTATATTTCATCACAAAGTCAACAATTGTCAAAATCTTATCCTAGCTATCAATATTCAGTAGGAAAATCTTATTCAAAAGGTATTACTATATCACCTTTAAATTCACATAGCATTACAATTATTGGTAAAAAAATTGAAAGTATTCAGAGTAATAACCCTAATGACGGTAAATTGATTTTTACTTACAATAATGAATTATATAATGTAAGTGATCCGAATACCGTACTAAAGGAAATACGCAGAGAAAACAAAAGTGCTGAGATTATTAACAAAGTAAACCTTAATTACCTAGGAACTAATACAGAACGTCTTTTTCTTCAAGAAGTCATCTCAAATGACCCAAATCAAAAATATAGTTTTGAATACATACAACCCCATTTATTCCCCTCAAGACTATCATTTGCAAGAGATTATTGGGGTTATTATAATGGAGTTACAAGCAATACTAATTTAATTCCAAAGATTGATGGATATGGTTTACAGAATGTGAATTACAGCCACGCAAATTTAGAATTAAACTCAACTTTTTCAAAAATAGGTCTTCTTAATAAAATAATTTACCCAACTAAAGGAAGTACTTCGATTCACTATGAACAAAATAATTATTTTGGAGAAAAAAGAACATATCCTTCTAACCTCTTTAATTATTACCAAACCATAGATAGTTATGAAGGTCAGCGAAACAAAAAAGTAGACACACAAATATATTCTCATTTCATTCAAAAAGTAAAATTAATAGGTGGTTCCGAATTCTACAATTGCCAACCTGATTTAAATTTAGGATCTAATAAGCACAAAACAATAACAAGTGTTCATTGCGTAGAAGACAATGAAGCTGTAAGATTATTCAAATATGACCAGTTTGGAATGGAAATACCCAACGGTCTCTCAGCTGACTTAAATAACGGAGACGCTTATTTTATAGCTGAAAAAGAAAAAAATTATATTATTACTTTAACAAATAGTGGTACTTGTACAAGAGGCTATACATCGATTCAATATTATAAAGACAATTACACTACTAGCTACCAGAACATCCCTACTGGCGGTAATAGAGTCAGTGTGACCATTGATGATGATAATAATAAACCGATAATAAAAAGATATTATTATTCAAAACTAAATGAGTTATACAAATCTTCTGGAGTTAATGGTTTAAAGCAACACTATACGGACATTAGGACATGGAGAGAGCCAATAATTGGTTTTGATGGCTCTGGTAGTTTAGTAGGCTATCATGAATTCTCAGATTTAGTTGTTACTTCTAGTTCGTTAAGAAATATGTATGTTAATGGAAATAACATCTATTATCCTTATGTAACCATCAGTTATGGAGGCAATAATTTTGAAAACGGAGCAGAAGAAAAACAATTTATGGTTAATAAAGACTATTTTGGGAAAACGATATACAATAGTGATGATATTTCTGGAGCTCCATTTACTAATTTTGGATGGAATAATGGCTTTGAAATTGAATCGAAAAGTTATACCAAAAAAGGAAGTAATTTTTATCTATTAAAAAAACAATCCAACAACTATTTTCTTGACGAGACTAAGACTGTTGAATTAATCAACTTTGCTACTCGAAAAAAATATGATGAAATCCTAGAAGGCCCAGCTGTATACACGTGTAATTCGACTGATGTTACAACAAGATACCCTATAAAAACCTGTACAACAAATCATCAACACATTCATTATGTAGGTACTTGGAATTGTGTTGTTCCAGGAGCAAACAATGTAACTTCATACATAAACCACTCTTGTTATGGCAGAAACGTAGGGGATTTGATTACTTATTACAATAGATTAGACAATATTGACATTGTTGAATACAAGAACATATCTTACCGATATTATTTAAAAAATAAAACATCAACAGACTATTTTTATGACATTTCAAACAATTTAGTTGGCCAAGTTGAAAATACGATTATTAATTCACATAATAGCCCTAATCATCTTCAACAAACAACACAAACTATAATAACCAGTTCACCTGAAGAAACGTTAGAAACCAAATATTCTTATGCCCATGAACAAAGTAATCAAGYATTAATTGACAAAAATATGATTGCTATTCCATTAAAAACAGAAGTAAAAAGAAATGGAGTTGCCCTTTCTTCTCAAGAAACCCAATATAGAGACTGGGGCAATGGTATAATAGCACCTGAGGTAATMAAAACAGCCAAAGGAGCTGCAACAGCAGAAGTTAGAATAAAATACAATGCACTAGACAACACCACAGGTAATCCACTAGAAGTGCAGCAAGAAGGCGGACAACCTATCACTTACATTTGGGGCTATAACAAAACGTTGCCTATTGCCAAAATAGAAAATGCCACCTATGCCCAAGTGCAATCATATGAAGTTAATTTGCAAACTCTTTCTAATGGAACAGATGAAGCGAGCTTGATAACGGCTTTGAATAATTTGAGAACCGTTTTACCCAATGCGATGATAACCACCTATACACACAAACCACTTATAGGTGTAAGTACTATGACTGATCCTAAAGGGAATTTTGTACGATATCATTATGATCCTTTTAACCGATTGGAATTTGTAACGGACAAAGATGATAAGATAGTAAGCGAAAACAAGTATCATTATAAAAACTAA
>NZ_JYGZ01000002.1:548113-562538 GCF_000967805.1 Flavobacterium sp. 316 | reverse complement strand
AAATCTTTTTTAATCATCCCTAAAAATCAATTACTTACAAATAATCTTTTTTTAACCTTTACATAACTTTATAAAATAATCAACCCTAAACACAAAAACCAAACCTCTAAAAATATACTAACACACACAAATACCATACACACACAAACAAATTATTCTCAAACTTAATCTCCTATATATATAAAGAAAATAAAAGCTATTCAATTATTTGAAATATCTATACCTATATATATTGTATGTATTTCTCTATTGTATTATATTTGCAACTCAATAAAAATTAAGAGATGATAAAAATTACTTTACCTGACGGTTCGGTTAAGGAGTTTGCACAAGATACAACTCCAATGGATGTGGCATTAAGCATTAGTGAAGGTTTAGCTAGAAATGTGATTTCAGCTTCCTTTAATGGTACAACAATTGAAACCACTACCCCATTAACCACCGATGGTTCTCTTATATTATATACTTGGAATAATCCAGAAGGTAAAAAAGCATTTTGGCATTCAACTTCCCATGTAATGGCTCAAGCGATAGAAGAGATCTATCCTGGTGCAAAATTAACTATTGGCCCTGCGATAGATAATGGGTTTTACTATGACGTAGATTTTGGAGATAAAAAAATAACAGATACTGATTTTAAAAAAATTGAAGATCGTGTTTTAGAAATTTCAAGAGGAAAGCATGAATTCAAAATGCGTTCAGTTACAAAAGCACAAGCTTTAGCTCTATATAAGGACAATGAATTTAAAACAGAGTTAATTCAAAATTTAGAAGATGGTACAATTACATTTTGCGATCACTCTTCTTTTACAGATTTATGTCGTGGTGGACACATTCCAAATACTGGAATAATTAAAGCTATGAAAATTCTTTCTGTAGCAGGTGCTTACTGGAGAGGAAACGAAAAAAACAAACAGTTGACTCGTGTATATGGTATTTCATTTCCAAAACAAAAAGAACTAACTGAATACCTTCAATTATTAGAAGAAGCGAAAAAGCGTGATCATAGAAAATTAGGAAAAGAATTGGAGTTATTCCATTTCTCTCAACGAGTAGGTCAAGGATTACCGTTATGGTTACCAAAAGGTGCTGCATTACGTGATCGTTTAGAGCAATTTTTGAAAAAAGCACAAAAAAAAGCAGGTTATGAACAAGTTGTAACACCTCATATTGGTCAAAAAGAATTATATGTAACTTCAGGGCACTATGCAAAATATGGTGCTGATAGTTTTCAACCTATACATACTCCAGCAGAAGGAGAAGAATTTTTATTAAAACCTATGAATTGCCCACATCATTGTGAAATTTATAATGCAAGACCCTGGTCATATAAAGATTTACCTAAACGTTATGCCGAATTTGGAACTGTATATAGATATGAACAAAGTGGAGAATTACATGGTTTAACACGTGTAAGAGGATTTACTCAAGATGATGCACATATTTTTTGTACTCCCGATCAATTAGATGCTGAATTTAAAAATGTTATTGATTTAGTATTATATGTATTTGGTTCATTAGGGTTTGAAAATTTCACAGCTCAAGTATCAGTTAGAGATTTAGACAATCCTGATAAATATATAGGTAATGTTGAAAATTGGGAAAAAGCAGAAAATGCAATTATAAGTGCTGCAAAAGACAAAGGGCTAAATTATGTAATTGAATCAGGAGAAGCTGCTTTCTATGGACCAAAACTTGATTTCATGGTAAAAGACGCGTTAGGACGAAGTTGGCAACTTGGAACAATTCAAGTAGATTACAATTTACCTGAGCGTTTTGACCTTACATATAAGGGTAGCGATAACGAATTACATCGTCCAGTTATGATTCACAGAGCTCCTTTTGGAAGTATGGAACGTTTTATTGCCATTTTACTAGAACATACAGCTGGAAATTTCCCGATTTGGTTAATGCCAGAACAAGCTATTATCTTGTCTTTGAGTGAGAAATATGAAAATTATGCTCAAAAAGTTTTTTCTTTGCTAGAAAATCACGAAATTCGCGCCCAAATAGATAATAGAAACGAAACTATTGGTAAAAAAATTCGTGAAGCGGAAACTCAGAAATATCCTTTCATGCTTATTATAGGTGAGGAAGAAGAGAAAAACGGGACAATTTCTGTAAGAAAACATGGTGATGATGGAAAATCAAACCAAACAATGTCAATTGATGCTTTTGCAGCATTAATACAAGAAGAAATAAATAAAACATTAAAACAATTCTAAGTTTAACTTAAATTTTTAAAGCCATAGCAATTAGAAACAACAGAGGTTATAAGCCTCGCGAAGAAAAAAAAGCAGCACACAGGATTAACA
The DNA here is from genome assembly GCF_000967805.1 of Flavobacterium sp. 316. Taxonomy (NCBI): domain Bacteria; kingdom Pseudomonadati; phylum Bacteroidota; class Flavobacteriia; order Flavobacteriales; family Flavobacteriaceae; genus Flavobacterium; species Flavobacterium sp. 316. The sequence continues at coordinate 560,223 of NZ_JYGZ01000002.1, read as the reverse complement.
ATTTAATTCGTGTTCCTGAAGTACGTTTAGTAGGTGAAAACATTGAACCAGGTATTTACAAAATAGGTGAAGCACTACGTTTTGCAGAAGAGCAAGAAGTAGACTTGGTAGAAATATCTCCAAATGCAGAACCACCTGTTTGTAAATTGATGGATTATGGTAAGTTTCTTTATGAACAAAAGAAACGAGAGAAAATGCTAAAAGCAAAATCATCTCAAGTGGTTATAAAAGAGATTCGTTTTGGACCTCAAACCGATGAGCATGATTATGAATTCAAAAAGAAAAATGCTATTAAGTTTCTTCAAGATGGAGCAAAACTAAAAGCGTTTGTATTCTTTAAAGGTCGTTCCATTATATATAAGGAACAAGGACAAATTCTTTTGTTGCGATTAGCACAAGAATTAGAAGAATACGGAAAAGTAGAACAGTTACCTGTATTAGAAGGGAAGCGTATGATAATGTACCTTGCTTCTAAGAAAAAGGTAAAATAAATAAAGTGTTTTGCTTTGTAGCTCTTTTTTACAAATAATATAAGTAAGAATAAATTAAATACAGGAAGAAAATGCCTAAAATGAAAACGAAGTCTAGCGCTAAGAAACGATTTAAAGTTACTGGTTCTGGAAAAATCAAAAGAAAGCACGCTTTTAAGAGTCACATTTTGACAAAAAAATCTAAAAAGCGTAAATTAGCTTTAACTCACTCTACTTTGGTTCACAAAACAGATGAGAAAAGCATTAAACAACAATTAAATTTAATTTAATTTATTGTTTGGTTAAAATTAATTAATAACCCTGGAGTGGGCTTTTTTTGAAATTAAAACTCAAAATAATAGAAGAACTGAAAAGTCGCCTTACTACAAAAAACATTTAAAGTTATGCCAAGAGCAAAAAACAGAGTAGCTTCAAGAGCTAGAAGAAAAAGAATATTAAAACAAGCCAAAGGATTCTTTGGAAGACGTAAAAACGTTTGGACAGTAGCGAAAAACGCGGTAGAAAAAGCGATGACTTATGCATACCGTGATAGAAAGCAAAAAAAGAGAAATTTCCGTGCTTTATGGATTATGCGTATTAACGCTGGTGCAAGATTACATGGAATGAGTTATTCTCAATTTATGGGTAAAATAAAAGCTAACAACATTGAGTTAAACCGTAAGGTACTTGCTGATTTAGCAATGAATCACCCAGAAGCTTTTTCAGCTATCGTTAATAAAATTAAATAAACGTCTAACCACAGTTTATCTTACTTATATATTAAATCCCAACCATTTTTTGGTTGGGATTTTTATTTTTATCATTTTCAATTTATAAATGCGTAATTTTGAAAAATTAAATCATCATTTTGAAAAAAGAAAATAACATTCCAATTAAAAAAAATCTACATCCTAGAAATAAGCATATAAACGGATATGATTTTGCATCATTAATCGAAACTAATCCTAAATTGAAAAATCATGTCTTCACCAATAAATATGGTAATGAGACTATCGATTTTGCAAACCCTGAAGCTGTAAAAGCACTGAATAAAACATTGTTGCTTCATTTTTATGATGTAACATTCTGGGATATTCCAAAAACAAATCTTTGTCCTCCTATTCCTGGTAGAGCTGATTATGTTCATTATATAGCTGATTTATTAGCTACCTCAAACAATAATAAAATTCCAAAAGGGAATCATATTAAAGGATTAGATATTGGAATTGGAGCAAATTGTATTTACCCCATTATTGGTAATAAAGAATACCAGTGGAAATTTATTGGAACGGAAACTGATGTACCTTCTTTAAAAGCTTGTGCTAAAATTATTGAAAATAATGAGCAACTGAATAAAGATGTTAGTATTCGAATTCAACAAAATAAACGAAATATTCTTAAAAATTGTATTTTAGAGAATGAACGCTTTGATTTTACTATTTGTAATCCTCCTTTCCATAGTTCAAGAGAAGAAGCTACAAAAGGTTCTCAGAGAAAATTACGTAATCTTGGCAAAGCTAATGAAGGGAAACCTATTTTAAATTTTAGTGGTCAAAATAACGAATTGTGGACAGAAGGTGGTGAACTTACTTTTATTACTAATTTGATTTATGAAAGTGCCCATTTCAAAAAACAATGTATGTGGTTTACTTCATTGGTTTCTAAAAAAGAGAATCTAAAACCTTTCTATAATCATTTAAAAAAAGTAGGTGCAGTTGAAGTTAAGACTATTGATATGGAGCAAGGGAACAAAATTAGTCGTTTTATAGCTTGGAGTTTTTTAACAACTCAACAACAAGAAAATTGGGCCGTTATAAATTGGGACTAATAATAAGAAAAGCTCTTTTAGTAGAACTTATATACAAACAGAAAAGACTAGTAGCAGTACTGGTCTTTTTTATATAAAGCAAACATTTCTTTTGAAATTTGTTTACTTCTTTATTTTATTTACAGTAAGTTTATTCAGTTGATTTGAAATTAGGATAATAACTAATTGAAGATTGTTATTAATACAATGATTGACTTCACTTAGTAAAGATTTATTTTGTTCCAAAAAATGTTATTTTTTTTATTGGATTGTTTAGATTGCTCCAAAAAATAGCCCTCTAATACCGTAATTAAAATAGTGAAAAATAATAAACTAATAATTATATAAAATCTTATTTACTATTTTGTTTTTTAGTTCGTTATACTTAGTTGTAAATTCCAAAGAGAATAAAATATATCGTCTTTATCATTATAAGCTTTGCTAGGCTTAGAGATTTATTTGCAGACAAAAGAGTAACGTTTAAATGTGAAAATATTCTGTAAAAAATGCTACTTTCCAATTGTAATATTTAGCTCAATGAAGATCTTTAATTTATTTTTTATGAATAATGGCTTCTTCTAATTTATTATAATAAATCAATTTTTCTCTATCATTTATTAAGTCATTATTTAAAAAAAAGAAAATACTTCGTATTATGTTTTCTGCTTTTTCTTTCTAGCCGCAGGGAACAAAACATTATTTAAAATTAATCGATATCCTGGAGAATTTGGGTGTAAATCTAGAACTGTTGGAGAATCGCCTACAAAATGCTGATAGTCTTCAGGATCATGTCCGCCATAAAATGTAAACATTCCTTTTCCTTTTGTTCCATGAATATATCTTGCTTCTCCGTTTATTTTATTTTCTCCTAACCTTAGTACATTACTTTTTATTCTATCTCCTTCGAAAGCTGTTGTTTGTCCCATAAACCCTTTTACTAACTGTGTGTGATTTTGACATAACATGGTAGGAATTGGATCCCATTTCGCAGAAAAATCCATCAATGTAAAATAGTCTTGTTCGAAAGGTACTTTTTTGTTAACTCTATCGTCTGTAGTATCAATATCTGAAAACTCGTATTTATCTGGTTTTCGTTCAAGGATAAAATCTTTAAAAGCTAAAGAGTTATTATAATCTATTTTTGTTTGATAATTTGCTTCACTTGGGTCTCCATCAAACATAGGTTCGCATATATCTACTCCATCTGCTGCTAATGCAATATCAAAACTATCAGTAGCAGAACACATCGCGAACATAAATCCACCTCCAATTACATAATCTCTAATTTTTAAGGTAACTGCTCTTTTTTCTTCTGAGACTTTATTGTATCCTAATTTTTTAGCTAAATTTTCGGCTTCTTTTTTTTGTTCTATGTACCAAGGTGCATTTCTATAACTTCCAAAGAATTTCCCATATTGACCTGTAAAATCTTCATGATGTAAATGCAACCAATCGTATAAAAGTAATTGATCGGATAATACTTCTTCATCATAAATCTCTGTGTATGGAATTTCTGCATAGGTCAATACCATAGTAACGGCATCATCCCAAGGTTGTTTTCCTTTAGGTGTATAAACAGCAATTTTGGGTGCTTTTTCCAAAACTACAGTTTCCATATTTTGTGAAGGACTACTTATTTCTTCTAAAATAGTATTAGCATTTCCGTCTGACAAAACTTCAAATGTAACTCCTCTAATTTGGCATTCTCTTCTAATGGCATTATCATCTGGTAGAAGAAAAGAACCACCTCTGTAATTTAATAACCAACTTACTTTATAGTTTTTTTCTAACGCCCAATAGGTTATTCCATAAGCTTTCAAATGATTTTGTTGTCCTTCTGCTTCCATTGGTAATAAGATAAAGGAAGCATAACTAGAAAAAGAAAACAATAAAAGAAGTATGTATATATGTTTTTTCAAAGTAATAGCTTTTTATTCAAAGGTATGAAATTAGGTTTAAAGCGCTATATCTTTAACATTCTATATCTAAAAAAATTATATCCTTTTCAAAATATTTTTTATTGGAATAACTTTGTTTTGAATCGCATAAACTACTAATCCAGCAATGTTCTTTGATTCGGTTTTTAATAATAAATTATTTCTATGTCCATCAACAGTTCTTGGACTAATAAATAATTTTTCTGCAATTTCGCTTGTGCTATATTGTTGACATATTAATTCTAAAATTTCTTTTTCTCTAGATGTTAAATAATCATCATCAAAATAACTTTTAATTCTATAATCTTTTATAGCTATTCCGTCATTTATAACTTCTAATACACACTCGCTATAATAAAATCCTTTTTTAAAAACTTCATTTATCGTTTCTAGCATTTCTGCAGGTGTTGCATTTTTCACTAAATAAGAGGATGCTCCTACATGTATCATATTTGCAATAAATGATCTTGTGTTATAACTTGTTAATGCAATAATCTTTATATCTGGATATGTTTCATGAATTATTTTTGTTGCTTCTACTCCATTTAATAAAGGCATTTTTAAATCCATCAAAATAATATCAGGATGAATACTGCTTTCTGACAAATAAGAGGTTAATTCGCTTCCATTTGAGGCTTCAAATATAATTTGAATATTTTGCTCTCTTTGAAGCATAAATGCTATCCCTTTTCGAAATAAAATTTCATCATCTGCTAATATTATTTTTATTTTTTCCATAACCTAAAAACTAAATATTACTTGCATTCCTTTTTTTTCACTTGAAATTATTTTTAATTCTCCATTGAGAAAGCTTATTCTACTTTCAATATTTTTCATTCCTAATCCTTTCTGATTTTTCACATCATTCATGTCAAAACCAATACCATCATCATTATACTTACATGTAATCAGGTTAGAATTACTTTCAAAGATAATCGTTATATTTTTAGCTTTTCCATGTTTTAATGAATTATTCATTAATTCTTGTAAGATTCTAAATACGTTTAATTGCTTATCTGAATTAATTTTATCTAATTCTGTAAAACTTGTAAAGCTTGCATTTATTAGTTTATTACTATTATACTCAACACATAATTCTTCTATTCCTGCATGTAATCCAAATTTTTCTAAAACAGGAGGCAACAAATCATGTGCTATTCGTCTTGAATTATCCAAGGCTTTTTTAGTCAGATTAAAAATATTTGTAGAAATTTCAGAAGACTCATCAAATGTTAAACCTGGTGTTTTTAATAAATGACTATTAATTGACACTATATTAAGTTTTGAACTAATATCATCATGTAAATCTTGCGCTATTCTTTTTCTTTCTTCTTCTTGTGTGATAATTATAGAATGCAACAATTCTTTTTGATGTGCTATTTCTAAATTTTTCTTTTCTACTTCTTGTTGTACAATTTTTTTTCTTGAGAAATAGAAAAATAAAATTAATACCAAAGCCATTAATAAAAAAGCTGTGAAAGTGTAAATTATGATATTTATTATATCATTTTGATGTATTAATTCAGAATTCATTCTGTTGTTTTTTATTTTTAGAAAAACTTATTTTCCATTCATATAAAATAAATAATTGGTAAACTATATATAAACATGCATTTAGGTTCCATGTAATTTTATTCAATTCTGTTTTAAAACTTAACATTAAGTTCCCTACTAAAAACAATATTGTACTTCCAAAAAGATATATTAATATGCCTAAATTTATATAATAATATTCTCTTTTACTATCGAGCTGATTATATAAATGAAAAGTAGAATAAATAATCAATAAGAAAGAGGTTATAAAAACTTCAAATAAATTAAATTCAAAAAACAATGAAGGATTTACTAAATATAGGATAAGCAATGAAACTATACAAAGCAAAAAACTTATTTGAATAATTTTTCGCTGATATTTTTCTTTCAAAAGATTATGATAGAATAGGCTTATGATTATGAGTTGAAATATAAAATAGAAATGAGATATAAAGAGATTATTAATTCTTTCTATCTTAAATACATAAGCTGTTATTTGTATAACAAAAATACCAAATAAATAAATTGTAAAAATTTTAAAGGCCTTTCCTTGATTAGAAAAGCCTCTAAGGAATAAAAAAAAATTTATTAGTAATAAAAAGTATCCTACAAATAAAAAAAAATCCGTCATAATTTTACTTATTTTTAAACAACACTTTTCATTTCTATAAATAATTTTAAAAACCTTTATTCTTTCTCTTTTACTATAAATAAAGGACTTGAAGGATCACACGTTGTAGGACATGGAGCCGTGAAATCATAAACTCTCTCCCCTATTTCTTCATTAACCATATCAAGACCTTTTGCATTAACACCCACAAGCATTAATTTATTTACTCCATTTTCATCAATACCTATGTAGGCACGAATATTTTCTACTCCTTCTTCTTTGCTCAAAGCAACAAAATCTTCCATAGGAATTAAATGAGCTTTAACTGCTCCTGCAGGTTGAGAATTCACCCATGTTTTAGCCCATCCTTGAGCTGTTGTCAATGGAATTGAGTTATCATTTTTCATAAATAATACATTTTAATTTGTTAAATTATTATCACAAATTTAATATTAAAATTCATTCATAAAGCATCTAAACCAAAAAACAGGTATTTTTACGGGTATAGATTTATTGGATATGTAATAATTTAGCAAATAATTAAAAAATAGATAATTTTAGTAAGTGTTAACTTAGTTATTTTTAATTAACTTAGTAGAAAATAATACTAACCATTAAATTTTTAAAATATGTCAACAGAACCTTTTATTGGAGAGATTAAGATTTTTGGATTCAATTTTGCTCCAGTGAGTTATCAGCTATGTAGCGGTCAAATAATGTCAATCGCTCAAAATACTGCTTTATTTTCACTATTAGGGACTACTTATGGTGGCAATGGACAAACTACTTTTGCATTACCTGATCTTAGAGGACGTATGCCAATAGGACAAGGACAAGGTCCTGGACTACCTAATTATAATATGGGACAACTTGCGGGTACAACCAATGTAACTCTTTTAACAGCGAATATTCCTCAACACGTGCATACATTAAATTCAATGCAAGTTAAGTTACAAGCTTCTTCGGGAAATGCTGATGAAATTTCACCTGATGGAAATTTTCTTGCTACAGCTAATAGTCCTATTTATAGTAGTAATGGTGCAACTTCTGGTGTATTTACTGGAGGAACGCAAGTCACAGGGACAACAGATATAACTGGATCAAATATTCCAATAAATATAACGAATCCTTACTTAACGATTAATTACTCCATTGCAATTTATGGGATCTTCCCAAGTCGCAATTAATTAAATTAATAACCTTTAAAAAATATAAAATCATGTCAACAGAACCTTTCATAGGAGAAATCAAAATTTTTGGCTTTTACTTTCCGCCAAGAGGATACATGACTTGTCAGGGTCAAATCCTTTCAATTGCTCAAAACACAGCATTATTCTCATTAATCGGAACAACCTACGGAGGTAATGGGCAAACGACTTTTGCACTTCCCGATTTACAAGGAAGAATGCCAATTGGACAAGGTCAAGGACCAGGATTACCAAATTACAATATAGGACAAAAAAGCGGTAACACAACAGTAACATTACTCTCTACAAATTTACCCGCTCATATTCATACATTGAACAATGTTCATGTTCTGTTAAAAGCTTCTTCGGGAAATGCTGATGAAATTTCACCTGATGGAAATTTTCCTGCTACGACTAACAATCCTATCTATAGCGGAAATGGAGCTTCCCCAGGAGTATTTACAGGAGGAACTCAAGTGACTGGTTCTACAGATCCAACAGGTTCAAATATTCCTTTAAGCATTATGAATCCTTATCTGACTATTAATTATTCTATTGCTACTGTAGGAATTTTTCCAAGTAGGAATTAATTTAAATATAAATTTAAAAAATAAAGGAAACATCATAATGATGTTTTCTTTATAAATATAATAACAAAATGCAAAAAATTGGACTCCTTCTACCAAGATCCACTTATTATGAAACCATTAGCTTTGATATTTTTCAAGGACTAAAATCAGGTTTAGAAAACTTTAAAAATAAAGAGTATAAAATCATAACAGAGAATATTGGTTTTGGTGCTGATAAGCAACAATGCTATCGAGCAGCTGAAAAATTGTTATTAGAAGAAAATGTTAGCATAGTTGTAGCCTACATTGGCCATAGAACAGCGGAATTATTAAGACCATTATTCTTGGCGGCTAACAAAATACTTGTAGTATTGGATGCTGGTGCTAATTTACCAAATGAATGGCCTTCTTGTCCGAATATTTTTTACCATTCTTTACACAATGCATTAGGTGCAAGACTTACTGCTCAAAAAGCTGTAAATGATGGATTTAATGAAGGAGCTTTAATAACAGGTTATTATGATGGTGGTTATTTGCATACCTATAGCATCAGTAAAAGTTTTGAAGATTTTAATGGAAAAATTGTTTTTAATCATGCTACAGGTTATAAAACAGAAGATTTCAGTATGGAACCTTTACAATCTCATCTGAATACTTATCCTAATACCGCTCTTTTATCACTTTTTAGTGGTGATTTTATACAGTGGTATTTTAAAGAAATTGAAAAATATTTTAAAAATGATAATATTCCTATTTATTTAACTCCTTTTGGTATGGAAGAATCAACGCTGGAAGAAGCTGTTTTTCCTAGTAATAATGTGAAAGGAATTATTTCTTGGTCAAAAAAAATAAATAATCAAGAGAATAAAACCTTTATTGAAACCTTAGAAACTTCTGGAAGAAAACCAAATATGTTTTCATTAATAAGTTGGGAAAGTGTTTCAATAGTAGATAAAATAATTGACTTATTAGACATTCATAAAAACAACCTAGTTGAAATTTCTACTGAATTAAAAAAGTTTGAATTTGATAGTCCAAGAGGTACTATTTCGTTTGACGTTAAAACAAATACAACTTTAAGTCCTTTATTTGAAGCTAAACTTATTAAAAAAAACGGTTTTTGTGAGATTGAAATAGAGAAAAGCATTCCTAATTATAAAGAAGAATTTGAAAAACTAGCTTCTTTTGAATTAGAAAATATAAACTCGGCTTGGTATAATAGTTATACTTGTATATAATATGGAAAATAATGTAAAAATAGTATTATTATGTGGTGGTAGATTTGCTTTTCCAGCTTTACAATTGTTAGCTTTTGAAAAATTTCTATATGCTGTAGCTATTGGAAAAGGCTCTGATAACATTGTTGATGCATTAGAAAATGAATGTGCTAATAATCAAATAAAATTCAATCATTTTCCTAATAAATCAAAAATGAAAAACATGAAAGATTGGATTAATGAGATTAAACCAGACTATATTTTTTCCATTTCTTTTCCATTCTTAATTCCTGATGATGTACTAGCATACGGAACTAAAAAATTTATCAATTTTCACCCAGGACCATTACCACAATACAGAGGTGTGATGCCTATTTTTGATGTCCTAAAAAATCAAGAAAAACAAACTGCCATTTGTGCTCATTTTATGAATTCTAATTTTGATGAAGGAAATATTATCTTTAATGATCCCGTTAACATCAATGAAGCTGAAACATATGGTAGCTTAACTGTAAAATTAAGTAATAGAATAGCCCAAGTAACCCTAAATATGGCTAATATGCTACAATATGCTAATTCTATTCCTAGTATTATTCAAGATGAAGAGCTGGCCTATTACTATGAAAAACCTACTCTATCTGATACTTATATTAATTGGAAAAAAATGGATGCAGATGAAATTGTAGCTTTAATACATGCTTGTAATCCTTGGAATGGAGGTGCTGACACTACTTTTTTAGGACAACCAGCAAAAATAATAGATGCAAAAATAATTAATAAACCACACCACAATATCTTTCCTGGTACAATTGTAAGTATTATTGATGAAAATGAGATTCATATTGCTACCTCAGATAATCTACATATAAGTGCTACAATAATACAAACTCAAGAGGGCATACAAACTGTAAAACAATTACATACAAAATTGAATTTAATAAATTTAGCATTTAATTAAATAGTATATTTGTATAAAAATTAACAATAAAAAGACTAATATGAAACAAAAAATTACTTTACTTTTATTCATCATTTCCTTTTTCTGTTTAGAAGGAAATGCACAAACTCAGTTTTGGAGTGACTCATTTGAAGATGTTGGCGCTCCAAGTTCTGGAACTAGAACACCTTCAATAGCTGAATTTTCTTGTGGTGGTCCTCCTGCAACAGCTTATTTTAAGAGAACTGATTTATCTGGTATAGCCTTACAGTCTGGAACTTACTCCAATTTTGAAGGTTCAAAATTTTGGGCAGCTGAAGATATTGATAGAGGTCCTACTTGTTCATCAAATTCTATATCAGCAAATCAACAAGTAACTTGGTCAGGAATTAATATTGCTGGAAAAACAGGTCTTTCTTTTAAAGGCTTTTTTGCATGTAACAATATAAATGGTAGTTTTCAAGGTACTGATTGGATCAATCCAGGACCTCCAGCGCAAGACTTTATCGTAATCGAATATAGAATTGATGGTGGTTCTTGGAATAAAATAATAGGTATATATGCTGACAATGCTAGTTCTTCTAATACTTTTAGTGTTGATACTAACGGAGATCTTTTAGGTGATGGTACCGCATTAACATATGCTTTTACAGAATTATCTGCTAATATCCCTAATACAGGTTCAACTTTAGATATCCGATTTAATTGTCATGCAAATGCTTCAGCTTCTCAAGAAATCGCAGTCGATAATTTTAGATTGTTTGAAGCTCCATCATGTACAGATCCAACTGTACCTACGGTTACTGCAACAGCAAATCCTGTTTGTAATGGTGCATCTACTACTATAAATATTACTGGAACTTTAAATGATGCTACGCAATGGGCTATTTATACGGGTTCTTGCGGAGGGTCATTATTAGGAACTACTGCAAGTTCTACATTTGCTGTTACTCCTTCTGGTTCTAGCACAACATATTATATCAGAGGTGAAGGAGGTTGTGTAACATCTGGAACTTGTGCAACAATAACTATTAATGTAAATCCTGCACTTACAGCATCTATATCTTCACAAACTAATGTGGCTTGTAATGGAGGAACAAATGGTGCTGCTACTGTAACACCTACTGGAGGAACTGGTCCTTTTAACTATTCATGGTCTCCTTCTGGAATTACTACGGCTACAGCAACTGGTTTAGCTGCTGGAACATACAATGTAATGGTTACAGATGCTAATAACTGTAGTGCTTCAACTTCCGTAACTATAACTGAGCCAACTACTTTAGTACTTACGCCTTCTTCTCAAACTAATGTATCATGTAATGGTGGTTCAAACGGTGCAGCAACTGTAAACGTTGCAACTGGTGGAGCAGGTGGATATACTTATAATTGGACTCCTGGTAACCCTACAGGTGACGGAACAACTTCTGTAACTGGTTTACCTGCGGGTACTTGGACTTGTACAGTAACTGACGCTAACAGTTGTACTACTACTCAAAGTTTCACAATAACTCAACCAACTGCTTTAGTTGCTTCTGCTAACTCGCAAACTAATGTTTCTTGTAATGGTGGTACTAATGGTAGTGCAACTGTAAGTGTTACGGGTGGAACTCCTGGATATACATATTCTTGGGCACCTTCAGGAGGAACTGCTGCTACAGCTACAGGTCTTACTGCGGGAACATACACAGTAACAGTAACAGATGCTAACAGTTGTACTACTACTCAAAGTTTTACAATTACTGAACCATCTACTTTAATAGCTTCTGCAAGTGTAGATAACAATGCTTCTTGTAATGGAGAAACTGATGGTGCTGCAACTGCATCTGCATCTGGAGGAACAGCT
>NZ_JYGZ01000002.1:308638-547493 GCF_000967805.1 Flavobacterium sp. 316 | reverse complement strand
TATGGAGCAGCGGAGCTACAACAGCATCAATTACTGGTATAAGTGCTGGAATTTATATTGTGACTATAACAGATAATAATGGTTGTACAAATACAGCTTCAGTTACAATTACTGAGCCGTCTGCTATTAATAATACTATATCTGAATTAACTACTGGTATTTTAACAGCAAACGAAGTGGGTGCTACTTATCAATGGTATGAATGTCCAAATACATTATTAGCAGGAGAAACAAATCAAGATTTTACTCCAACAGTAGTTGGCGATTATAAAGTTGAAGTAACTGTTGGAACTTGTACGGTTGAATCAGCGTGTTATACAGTTAATACTTTAGGTTCAAATACTTTTGAAAATAAATCAAAATTCTCAATCTATCCTAATCCAAATAATGGACAATTAAATATCAATGCTGATTTTGATGGTCAATTTATTATTGTAAATCAAGTAGGTCAAACAGTAAAATCATTTAGAGTAAATTCAAATATTGAAAATACAATAAATGTTGAAAATTTATCTGACGGTATTTACTTCATAAAAGGAACTAATGGAACAGAAATAAGTTCTCAAAAACTGATAATTAAAAAATAATCTTATCTTTTAATTAGAAGGTTAAAAAAAGGTTGTTATATATTCTATAACAACCTTTTATATAAAAAGTCAACTTAAATTAAAAACTAGATTTAAAATAACACTATTAATCCCAATAATTATGAAAAGAAGATCATTTGTAAAAAAAGTTGGTATTTTTACTACTGGTACGATTGCCTTATCAAGCACTAATCTATATGCTACTGAAACGGAAAATTCTTTAAACACAATAGATTTTTCTCCTGTAGCGCTAATTGAAAATGAATTAACTTTAAAAGGTTTCTTTATAGATTCAATAACTTTAAAACCTATCTTATCACCTATTAAGATGGAAGCAAAAGTAAAAAGGAATCGATTTTTCCCTTTAAATAAATCTTTAGAATCTACAAATAGTAGTTATCATATACAAACTGGATTTTCAAAATCAAACATACAGGATAAAATAGATATTCATATTCAAGCTGATGGATACAAACCTTATAATGGTAATATTTATTTAACTACAAAAGGATGCTATATTCACTCTGAAGAATGGAATTATAATCCTAATTTTAAACCCGAATTTACTCCAAAGAATATCAATTCTGGAAATCAAACAACATCCTCTTTTAATTTTCATTTAGTTAAAATTTAAAAACTTAAAATTCTAATAATAAAAAAAAGGTTCCTTGTAAGGAACCTTTTTTTTATTATTATCGTTGTTCTTTTTAAAAAGGAACATCTGAATCTTCATCATCAACACTACTAAAATTACTCCCAAATGCTTCATTTGCTGATGGAAGATTTTGAGTAATAAAAGGATTTTGTTCATCTAAATTCATTTTTGAAGGTAGCGAATCAAAAGGAGAACTAAAATCATCTAAATTATCAAACTTACCTAAGTTTCCAACGAATTTTAGTCGTATATTATCTAAACCACCATTACGATGCTTTGCTACAATAAATTCAGCCTGACCTTGCGTTGGAGAACGCTCTTCATCATCCCATTCATCAATTTTATAATATTCAGGGCGATAAATAAAAGAAACAATATCCGCATCTTGCTCAATCGCTCCAGATTCCCTTAAATCGGAAAGTAATGGTCTTTTACTAGATCCACGAGTTTCAACGGCACGAGATAACTGTGAAAGAGCAATAACTGGTACATTTAATTCTTTTGCTAATGCTTTTAAATTTCGGGAAATGGTTGAAATTTCTTGTTCACGATTTCCTCCTCCTTTTCCATTTCCTCCAGCAGTCATTAGTTGAAGGTAATCAATTACAATCATTTTAATTCCATATTGAGAAGCTAAACGACGTGCTTTGGCACGTAAATCAAAAATGGATAATGATGGAGTATCATCAATATATAAAGGAGCTTTTTCTAAATCTTTAACTTTTATTGAAAGTTGCTCCCATTCGTGTTTTTCTAACTTTCCTGTTCTCAACTTTTCAGATGACAAGCCAGTTTCAGATGAAATAAGACGCGTAATTAGCTGAACTGAAGACATCTCAAGAGAGAAGAAAGCAACAGGAGCTCCATAATCAATCGCCATATTTCTTGCCATTGATAATGTGAAGGCTGTTTTACCCATACCTGGACGAGCTGCCACAATAATTAAATCTGAAGGTTGCCAGCCAGAAGTAAGTTTATCTAAATCATGAAATCCTGTTGGAACACCACTTAATCCTTCTTTTCCTGCAATTTCTTCAATACGCTTTTTAGCTTGGATAACTAAACTTTGGGCGGTTTCAGAACTTCTTTTAATATTCCCTTGTGTAACTTCGTACAATTTAGATTCAGCTTTATCCAATAAATCAAAAACATCTGTTGTTTCATCATAAGATTCTTCAATTATTTCGTTGGAAATCTTTATTAAACTTCTTTGAATATATTTTTGCAATATAATTCTTGAGTGAAATTCAATATGAGCTGAAGATGATATTTTTTGAGTTAATTGAATAAGATAAAAATCGCCTCCTGCTAACTCTAATTTTGCATTCTTTTTTAATTGAGAAGAAACTGTTAATAAGTCGATAGGTTGAGTATCGTTAAACAATTCAACAATTGCTTCAAAAATATGTTTATGAGATTCTTTATAAAAAGCATCAGGTTGAAGAATATCAATTACTTCATCTACACCTTTCTTATCAATCATCATTGCTCCTAAAACTGCTTCTTCTAAATCTACAGCTTGAGGAGGAAGTTTTCCTTTTTCTAGATTAATAATAGCGCTTTTATTTTCTTTTTGAAAGCTGCTATTTCTGACGTTTTCCATATTGCGAAGGTAACCAAATTTTGATAAATTATACCCTAACTTATTAGCTCTATTGTGTTAAAAACCTGTTGAAAACATAATTCTTTTTGTTAATAACACAAAAAAAATCCGAAACTATTAGGCTTCGGACTTTATATGTTGAATGTAAAATGAATTATTCTTTAAATTCTCCCATTTTACTGTATTTGTCCATTCTTTGTACGATTAAATCTTCTGTTGATAAGTCTTTTAATTCTTTATATGCTTTCATAATAAAAGTCTCAACATTTTTAAAAGTAGTTTCTCTATCATGATGAGCTCCTCCAAGTGGTTCTGGAATAATATCATCAATTAATTTTTGCTTCTTCATATCAGTTGGTGTCAATTTCAAAGCTTCAGCAGCTTGTTCTTTATATTCCCAACTTCTCCATAAAATAGACGAACATGATTCTGGTGATATTACAGAGTACCAAGTATTTTCTAACATAAATACTCTATCTCCTACTCCAATTCCTAATGCTCCTCCTGAAGCTCCTTCTCCAACAACGATTGTAATAATAGGAACTTTTAATCGAATCATTTCAAAAATATTACGAGCAATTGCTTCTCCTTGTCCTCTTTCTTCTGCTTCTAAACCTGGATATGCCCCTGGAGTATCAACAAGAGTAACAACAGGAATTCCAAATTTTTCTGCCATTTTCATCAATCGAAGTGCTTTTCTATATCCTTCTGGATTTGCCATTCCGAAATTACGATATTGACGCGTTTTCGTATTATATCCTTTTTGCTGTCCTACAATCATGAATGATTGTCCGTCAATCTTCCCTAAACCACCTACCATGGCTTTATCATCTTTAACTCCTCTATCTCCAAATAATTCTAGGAAAGTATCGCCACATAATGCTTTGATATGGTCCATCGTATAAGGACGATTTGGGTGACGTGACATTTGAACACGTTGCCAAGCAGTTAAATTTTTATATATATTTTTCTTAGTTTCTTCTAATTTTTTCTCAATCTGTTTGCATGTATTACTTACATCTACTTCAGATTCCTGACCTATAACGACACATTTATCTAATTGGTCTTCAAGCTCTTTAATAGGTAATTCAAAATCTAAATATTCCATGGGACTAAATTTTGGTTTGTGTTTGTTGTGACAAAGATAAAATTTTCAATTAATTAAATGTATTATTCAACTAATTTTAGTTTTCTTTTTTTATAATTTTTCACTAATCCATTTGCTAGAACTGTCACTAAAATAATTCCTGCTCCTAGATAAAAATAGGAATTCATGTGTTCTGAGTCTTTAAATATTAACAATGCTAAAATAATTCCATAAACAGGTTCCATATTTACAGTTAGCATTACTGTAAATGGGCTTAAAAACTTCATAATTTTCACAGATGCAGAAAAGGCATAAGCGGTACAAATTGATGAAAGTATTAATAACCAAAATAAATCTTCTAATGATATTTCAAAAAAAGCTGTATCAAAATTATTAGTAAATAACATATATACACTTATTCCTAAAACGCCTATTAAAATTTCATAGAAAGAGATTACATTTGGATCATACTCTTTTACGTATTTTCCATTTAATACAGAGAAAAGGGCTGATAAGAATGCTGAAGTAATGGCTAAATAAATCCCCGCTTTAAATTGGGTTTCTACTTTAAAGATAATTCCTAATCCAATAATTGTTATTATTCCGAAAAGCATTTCATACCAAACTACTTTCTTTTTGTGTATGATAGGTTCTAAAATAGATGCAAAAAAAGCGCCTGTTGATAAGCATGCCAGTGTTACTGAAATATTTGATACTTTTATTGCTTCATAAAAAGTATACCAATGTACTGCTATTACAATTCCGGCAAATGAAAAACTTATAAATGCATTTTTTGTAATCACCATACTTTTCTTTTTTATAAGTAAAAAAGCTAAAACAAAGAGTGACGCAAAAAACATTCTATACCAAACTAAGTTTAATGCTTCTAATGATATTAGTTTTCCTAATATGGCTGTAAATCCCCAAATAAACACTATTAAATGAAGATGCAAATATGTTTTTATACTATCGTTTTGCATTTCTAAGAAGATAAAAGGCTAATATTCCAAAAAATATGTTTGGAATCCAAACTGCTAATAATGGCGAAAAATCTGAATTTTCTGCAATGGTTCCAAATACTTTATCAAAAAATATAAAGGTAAATGCAATTACAATTCCAATAGCTAAATTAACTCCCATTCCTCCTCTTCTTTTCATGGATGATACTGCTACTGCAATAATAGTAAGTATGAATGCTGAAATTGGTAAACTAAATTTTTTATACAATACAACTAAATATGCATTGATTCTAGTATTTCCTTTTTCTTTTTCTTTATTAATAAATTTGAATAACTCTCCAATTGTCATTGTCTCTGCAATATAAAAAACTGGAGTTAATTCGTCTGGTTCAAAGTTAAAATCAACAATTTTTTTATCTACTAACTCTAATATATCATTGTTATTCCCAATATTCCTTTTTACATAATTAAATAAAGAGTATTTTTTTATCTCTTCATCATATTTTATTCTATTTGAGGTAATTTTCTCAACTAAAACATTATCCTTAAATTTCTCATACGTAAAGTTAAATCCTGTTTTAGAGGTAAAATTATAATTGCTAATGTAAATGTATTCTCCTTCTCCTATTTGTCTAAATATATCCGAAGTTTCCATTGTTTTATAACTACTACTTCTCAAATATGTATTTCTAAAATCTAGAAATCCTTTACTTGCCTTTGGTACTAAGAAAAACCCCATTAATAATGCAAAAACACAAACAATAGTTGCTCCAAATAGAAAAGGTCTTAAAAATCTTTTAAACGAGATTCCAGAACTAAGAATAGCAATAATTTCTGTATTGTTTGCTAATTTTGAGGTAAACCAAATAACTGATAAAAATAGGAAAATAGGAAATAATAAATTAGCAAAGTATATTATAAAATCACCGTAATACATTATTATTTCATTAAAAGGAGCTTTCCTTTCAATCATTCTATTTACTTTTTCAGAGACGTCTATTACAATTCCAATAGGAATAAATAATAATAACATTACACTAAATGTACCTAGATATCTCTTTAAAATATATTTATCAATTAGCTTCATTAAATTAACTATAAGCGTTGACTCATTTGAATTACCATTTTATCTTTCCATTCTCTAAATGTTCCTGCTACAATTTGTCTTCTTGCTTCACGAACAAGCCACATATAAAAACCTAAATTATGAATAGTAGCAATTTGCTTTCCAAGATACTCATTTGCAGCAAATAAATGACGTAAATAAGCTTTTGAATATTCTAAATCAACAAAAGTATGTCCCATTTCATCAATTGGAGAAAAATCGGCTTCCCACTTTTTATTCTTTATATTGATTGATCCATGAGCTGTAAAAAGCATCCCATTTCTTGCATTACGTGTTGGCATAACACAATCAAACATGTCAATACCTAAAGCAATATTTTCTAAAATATTAATAGGGGTTCCTACTCCCATTAAATATCTTGGTTTATCTTCTGGCAAAATTGCGGTAACAACTTCGGTCATTGCGTACATCTCCTCAGCAGGTTCACCTACTGAAAGTCCTCCAATTGCATTTCCTTGTGCTCCTGCATTAGCAATATATTCTGCTGATTGTTGACGTAGATCTTTGTAAGTGCTTCCTTGAACAATTGGAAAAAAAGTTTGCTCATAGCCATACTTAAATGGCAGTTTTTCTAAATGCGTAATACATCTGTCTAACCAACGATGCGTCATGTGCATAGATCGCTTTGCATAACGGTAATCACATGGATATGGAGTACATTCATCAAACGCCATAATAATATCTGCACCAATGGTTCTTTGAATTTCCATTACATTTTCAGGAGAGAAAAAATGATATGAACCATCAATATGACTCTTAAATTTCACTCCTTCTTCTTTTATTTTTCTATTTGAAGAAAGAGAATATACTTGGTATCCTCCTGAATCTGTCAAAATATTTCGATCCCAATTCATAAATTTATGCAAACCACCTGCTTTTTCAAGAATATCTGTTTGCGGTCTTAAATATAAATGATATGTATTTCCTAATATAATATCTGGATTAATATCATTTTTTAATTCTCTTTGATGAACACCTTTTACAGATGCTACAGTGCCAACAGGCATAAATATTGGGGTTTCAATAACTCCATGATCTGTAGTAATTACTCCTGCTCTTGCTTGGCTTTTTGGATCTTTTTTAACTAAATCGAACTTCATATAACAATTTTACTGGGCAAATATAAATCAAATAGTGCACTTGCATGTTACTCAAACTAAAATTTTAAAATAGTTTTATGAAATACTAATTGTGAATAAATAAATTCATTAATTCGAATAACTTCCTGATAAAAGGTTTGTTGAAAGAAAAATTATGAAGTATTTTTGCCCAAATTATTTATGTAAATGAAACCAAACACACAACAATTACAAGAATTAACTGTCCAAGTAAGAAGAGATATCCTACGCATGGTACATGCTGTAAATTCAGGTCATCCCGGAGGATCACTTGGTTGTACAGAATTTTTAGTAACCCTTTATCAAAACTTAATGAACAGAAAAGAAGGTTTTGATATGGACGGAATTAATGAAGATGTTTTCTTCTTATCTAACGGTCATATCTCTCCTGTTTTCTATAGCGTACTAGCAAGAAGTGGTTATTTTCCTATAAGTGAACTAGCTACTTTTAGATTATTAAATTCTCGTTTACAAGGGCACCCAACCACACATGAAGGTTTACCTGGAATAAGAATGGCTTCTGGGTCTCTTGGTCAAGGATTAAGTGTTGCTTTAGGTACTGCACAAGTAAAAAAACTAAATAACGATTCTAGTTTAGTTTACACACTACATGGAGATGGCGAATTGCAAGAAGGTCAAAACTGGGAAGCAATTATGTATGCATCAGCTAAAAAAGTAGATAATTTAATTGCTACAGTAGATGTAAATGGTAAACAAATTGATGGAACAACTGACGAAGTTTTAGCAATGGGAAGCTTAAAAGCTAAATTTGAAGCTTTTGGTTGGGATGTTTTAGAAATCAAAGAAGGTAACAATATTGATGCTATTATTAATGGCATGACGGAAGCAAAAGCAAAAACAGGAAAAGGAAAACCCGTTTGTGTTTTATTGTACACCGAAATGGGTAATGGTGTAGATTTTATGATGCACACTCATGCATGGCATGGTAAAGCACCTAATGATGAGCAATTAGCAAATGCATTAGCGCAAAATCCTGAAACTCTAGGTGACTATTAATCCTTCAACTAAAATGAAAATGAAAAAATATACAAATACAGGAAATAAAGATACACGTTCAGGATTTGGTGCTGGTTTAACTGAGCTTGGTCAAAAAAATGAAAATGTTGTAGCACTTTGTGCTGATTTAATTGGATCGTTAAAAATGGATGATTTCAAAAAAAATCACCCAGAACGTTTCTTTCAAGTTGGAATTGCAGAAGCAAATATGATGGGAATTGCAGCAGGAATGACTATTGGAGGAAAAATTCCTTTCACAGGTACTTTTGCTAATTTCTCAACAGGTAGAGTTTACGATCAAATTCGTCAATCTATAGCCTATTCTGATAAAAATGTAAAAATTTGTGCTTCTCATGCAGGTTTAACACTTGGTGAAGACGGAGCTACTCATCAAATTTTAGAAGATATTGGCTTAATGAAAATGTTACCTGGAATGGTTGTTATTAATCCATGTGATTATAACCAAACGAAAGCAGCAACTATAGCTATTGCAGATCATCATGGTCCTGTTTACCTACGTTTTGGTCGTCCTAGTGTTGCTAATTTCACTCCTGAAAATGGTGAATTTATCATTGGTAAGGCTGTTATGCTAAATGAAGGAACAGATGTTACTATTGTGGCAACAGGTCATTTAGTTTGGGAAGCCTTAATTGCTGCTGAAAAATTAGAAGAAAAAGGAATTTCTGCTGAAGTAATCAACATACATACTATTAAGCCTCTTGATGAAGAAGCTATTTTAAAATCAGTTTCAAAAACAGGTTGTATTGTAACAGCAGAAGAACATAATATTTTAGGTGGTTTAGGTGAAAGTGTATCTCGAACATTAGTATCTAACAATCCTGTTCCTCAAGAATTTGTAGCCGTTAATGATAGTTTTGGAGAAAGTGGAACACCTGCTCAATTAATGGAAAAATATGGTTTAAATGCTGATGCAATTATTAATGCAGCAGAAAAGGTTATAAAAAGAAAGTAATATATTTTCAAATTGCATAAAAAAACGCCCAACTTAAAGTTGGGCGTTTTTTATAACTTATTTTTATCTACTATCGAAAATATTAATGACAATTTCTGTCTAAATGCTTTCTCAATCTTGCTGGTGTAGTAAAATCATTAGAACAACTTGGAATTCCTTTTAATTCTGTTTCATCTTCAGGTGTAGTAGGATCATCAAGTACTATATTAAATGGATAATATTTCAACAATCCTGCCTCTCCTTCTGGTTTTTTAATCTCTGTTTTAGTAACAAAACCATCTCCATCATCATCTATATCAAGAAAATCTGGTATTCTATCTCCATCTGTATCATCATTAAAGTAATCATTATCATTATTCAAATCTTCATATACACTTAGCACTCTATCCCTATCATGATCATTTTTTTTAAGTTTATATAACTTTGTTTGAAAAGCAATTGGTTTATAAGCTCCAATACCTGCTCTTGGTGAACTAAAATAAGCTAATCCTGATGGAATAAAAACTAATACATTTCCATAATCAGACCATGTTAAAGTCCCATCTGACTCTAAAGTAGGTGCATTAGGAGACGTTTTAATTTTTGATAATATTTGTCTAAATCCAGAAATTGAAACTGGGTCAAACTGACCTAACTGAGGAAATGTAAACCATACTCCTTGATCATTTTGATCAAATATTTTATTTTCTAAATTCCACCCTTTATATCCCACAAGTGTTGAATCTACACTTTTTGGAAACTCTCCTCCTCCTTCATTCAAAACAATATAATATAATTTATAGTCTACATCATCTGGAAATCTTCCATCAGTAAAATTTGTTGTCCTTGCGTCGTTTTTAACTGTAACAGATTGTAAAGGGTAATCTAATTGATCCCATATAGAAACCTGTCCTGCATCAATACTATCTACTGTAGCATCCAAATCTGCATCAACAGTAAGATAAGTAGCTTTTAAATATGCTTCTATTTCAGCAATATTTTCATCATACACATCTTGTCTATTTCTTAACTCGATGGAAGAATTTGAACTATCATCTTTGTTACAAGAAATTACTAACATGGCTACCATGACAAAAAAACTACTCTTAAAAATATTCTTCATTTTCATAAATTTTGTGTTGCAAGATACAATTTTACTTTATTTTTGTATAAAAATTAACAATGATTTTTGATTAAAAATGAGAGTAGACAAATTTTTATGGTGCACCCGTTATTTTAAAACTAGAAACATTGCATCAGAAGCTATAAAAAAAGGACATGTATCCGTAAATGGGCAAGTTGCAAAAGCCTCAAGAGAAGTATATCCAACAGACAAAATTGTATTAAGAAAAGATCAGATTAATTATCAATTAACTATTTTAGATATTCCTCCTAGCAGAGTTGGAGCAAAACTTGTTGATATTTACAGAAAAGACACCACTCCAGATGAAGCTTTTGCTCATTTAGAATTACTTAAATTAAGTAAAGAATATTACAGAGCTAAAGGAGAAGGAAGACCTACGAAAAAAGACAGAAGAGATATTGATGATTATACAACTGAAAATGATTCTTCAACTGATTTTGAATAAAACATCATTGAAAAAAGTATATTTTCAAATAGCCCTTTCTTATTTAATTATAAAAACAATACAACAATATGCAAAATATCATTTTAAATCACCAAGAAATCCAGCATAAGATAAAAAGGATTAGCTATCAAATATTTGAAACTTTTGTTAATGAAAAAGAAATTATTATAGCTGGAATTTCAAAAAGCGGATATGTTTTAGCTGAAAAAATTTGTGAAGAATTAAGAATAATTTCAGATTTAGAAATAACACTTTGCGAAGTGAACATTAACAAACAGAATCCACAAGAAAAAATTACTACTTCAATTTCGAGTGAATTATATCAAAACAAAGGCTTAATTCTTGTAGATGATGTATTGAATTCTGGCACAACCTTAATTTACGGAGTAAAGCACTTTTTAGAAGTTCCTTTAAGTAAATTTAAAACCGCAGTGTTAGTTGATAGAAATCACAAAAAATATCCTGTAAAAGCCGATTTTAAAGGATTGTCTCTTTCTACATCTTTACAAGAACACATTCAAGTTGTTTTTGAAAAAGACAATAGCTATGTATATTTAAGTTAATCTCAAGATTATTTCATTTGTAATTTCTTCTATAGATTTTTCATCAATAGATATTATATACTTTGATTGCAAATAATAATAGCTTCTATCAAACAGATGCTTTCGTATGTAATCATCTAATTCATCTTTTGACAAACTAGCTATTAAGGGTCTATTCTTTTTTTCGTCTTCAAGCCTATTTGAAAGCGTTTTAATAGACCCTTTTAAGTAAAATGATACTATATCTTCATTTTTTAAAACTTCATGATTATTTGCATAGCATGGAGTTCCTCCACCAAGTGCCAAAATAAACGTATCATTATTCTGTATAAAATCTCTAAAAACCATACTCTCTTTCTTTCTAAAATAGATTTCTCCTTTTCTTTTAAAAATATTTTTCACAGTATCTTCTTCTCTATCTTCTATTATTTTATCAAGATCATAAAAGGGAATTCCTACATTTTTAGCAACTTCTTTACCAATTGTAGATTTACCTGATCCCATGTAACCAATTAAAACGATTTTCATAATATAAATAATTATCTAAAAACTAAGGAGTTAAAATATATTTTTAAAAAAAATGTAAATTTATGCAAAAAAATCCTTGGAAAATAAAATATACCCCTTATATTTGCACCCGCATTGAAGGAAATAAATGACTTGGTAGCTCAGTTGGTAGAGCACATCACTTTTAATGATGGGGTCCTGGGTTCGAGCCCCAGCCAGGTCACAATTTTTTTAACACTTCAAGCATAGACTTGGTAGCTCAGTTGGTAGAGCACATCACTTTTAATGATGGGGTCCTGGGTTCGAGCCCCAGCCAGGTCACAGAAAAAGTTAAGCAAAAAATGCTTAACTTTTTTTTATTTATGGCCATGTGGAGGAATTGGTAGACTCGCCATCTTGAGGGGGTGGTGTCGCAAGACGTATGGGTTCGAATCCCATCATGGTCACTTAAAGCTATATGGTAAGAAATACTGCCATATAGCTTTTTATTTATACGATAACAACCAACTACTTATATACTATTAGTTTTTATTTAAGTTTAAAACTCCGTAGAAGCAACTTAACAGTGTTCATAATCTTCACAATGTTAAGGATTGCATAAAACTAATTTCAGAACCAAATAAAACGGATAATTTTATCAACTAATTAGATTTAGATTCTTGTTAAAAAATACATCATATTTTCAAGTATAATAATTTCTGGCACAAATATTGAAATCAGTCATAAAAAAATAATTATGAAAGCACACAAACAAATCAGTTTCTTTTTTATCGTATTTTTATGTTTAAGTAGTATATCCGTTATAGGGCAATCATCCGTTTCTAAAGTTGACTTGTCTATTTATCCAAAACCTGAAAAAGGCTACAAACAAATGGTCATTGAAGTTCCTCATTCTAACAATGATGACGCTAAGAAAATAGAATTTACAGTTGGTAAATGGATAGAGGTTGATACATGTAACAAACATGGTCTTCAAGGATCTTTAGAACAGAAAGATTTAAAGGGCTGGGGATATTCTTATTATGTATTCAAATCAAATGGAAATAGTATATCGACTCAAATGGCTTGCCTAGACAGCAATAAAGTTGATCGATTTATTACTGCTCCACCTCAAATAACAAGATACAATGGCAGATCTCCTATTGTTATCTATGTTCCTGAAGGATTTGATGTACAGTTTAAAATATATAAAGCAGAAGCGGATATATATCAAGCTAGTGAAGTTATACGTAAATAAAATTACTTCTTAAAGCGTCAAAATAAAAAAATTATTCCATGATGAATAGCTAAAATAATTCAAGACCAGAGATCACTTCAACGGTTTTTTAAAGATTTCTAAAAGCGGGGTATCATAAAAAGATCCTTGTGTAAACATACAATCTTAACTATTTAAGATTATTTAAATAAGTTTTAAGTTCTTTTAAATAAGTATGGTAACACTCATCATTATTAGATATTTTACTCAAATTTCTGATACCCCAATAACTTGATAATACAAAATGAGCAACTTGCTTTGTATTTATATTATTACTTAAACAATTGCTTTTAATTGCCTCTTTTAAGGCATTTTCCATACTTTCCTGCCATTCTAATACAACTTCATTAAGCACTTTTGTGAATTCGGAATTCCAAGGTGTCATTTCTTGTACCAAATTTCCAATAGGACAACCATATTCAAATGTTAAAACTGGATTTTTTAATAAAAGTGATTTCATTACCAAATAGATTTCTTCAATTGGTTCTGAGGTGTTTTCTAATGGACGGATCAAAGAATTATACATCGTTGGTTTAACAATCTCATTGATAATGGAAATTCCCATTTCATCCTTTGTTTTGAAATGATAATAGAACGCTCCTTTAGTTACTTTTGTTGTGGCTATAATTTCATCTATACTTGTTGTTTGATATCCTTTTTTATAGATTAATTCAAATGCTTTTTCAAGTATTGTATATCTTGTATTTGATGCTTTTGTCATGAAAAAATATTAATAATTAAAAATTAGTATCTAATCTATTTTTATTCGCTAATTTATTAAATCCCATTTTATAAAGTATATCTGCTCTTGTATTTTCTTTATGTTTCAACTCTTCTATAGTTTGTATAATATCATCTTTAAAATCAATTCTTGAATATTTCTTATGAGTAGCTTTAATAAATTCATTTGGAAGTTGAAAATAATGAGACCCAATAACATCCATAGCAGCTCCTTTTGATAACAAATAAGCTTCATTTCCAAATTTCACTTTATCTACATTAGGATATAAATGCAAATCAATAGCTTTTTTTACAAGATTTGCATTATTAGTATCCATCCCATTTTTCAGAACAAAATTTTTAGCATAGTCTCCACCATAATTAGCAAAACATTGTTGACTGCAAATATGATTGTGTTTATCTGTTAATCCTGAATCGTGTAAAATAGAGGATATAAATAATAATTCATTGTCTGTTTTTATTCCTTCAGAAATTGCTATTCCTGCACTCCAAAAAAAAGTTCGATAACAATGTTTTAAAAGAATAGGATTATAGATATCATTTGCTTCCTCGATAGCTAACAGCGCTAATTTTGAATCTGGAATTGTCAAATCGTTAAAGTTAAATTTAGCATACGAATTCAACCCTAATTGAGTTAAAACTCTCTTTATATTTTCATTTAATGTAGACTTTATAAGTGAAATCTTAAATCTTGAAATTTCATTTTTATTCAAAATCCCTAATTGTGTAAAATTATCTTGCATTGCTTAATTGATTAGTTATTTTACAAAAATACACAAAACATACTAATTAGTATGTTTTGTGTATTAAAAATTAGTTAATATAAATCACTAACAAAGTGGACAATCTCGATACAAAATTTGGAGTTGATACTTAACTATATTTAAAAAACGGGTTCAACTATAAAAAGTTAAACCCGTTGAAATTCTGTTTACGTATAATTTGAAAATTATATTGACAATTACTTTTACTTTATTCCAATAAAAAAAGCCCAAAACTGGGCTTTTTTTATTTCAACATATTTTGCAATGCCTTAAATTCATCTAGCTTCACGTCTGATTTATTAATTAAGCTAATCAAGTTCATAATCCGCGTAGGATTCATATCATCACCTAAGATTCTAACTACTGCAAATCCGTTTTCTTTACTATTTGCAAATAGTACAAATTCATTAATCTTTTCTTCATCACCTACATAATAAAGCGCTCCTCCTTCACTTCCTGAACCTATCTTTAAAAGTTCTTGATATGCTTCATCTTTAAGTAATCCTTTAACTTTCTCTTTCTCTACATCATAAACTTTTACATTTAATGAATCTTTCTTAAAAGCCAAAATATTCATCTTTTCAAAAGAGCTTAGTGTTTCTTTATCTTTTTGAGACAATGTTAATTTCTCTGTATTAATTATTGAAGGTGTAACATCTAAAGAGATAAAGTTTGAAGATTCAGAGTTTTCTACGAAATATTTCTGTAAACTTCCTTTATTGTTACAACTAAACAATACAATTGCCATTATACCTAATATAATTTTTTTCATTTTTCTATTTTTTAGATGCTTTTTTCAATTCATTTCCTCCAGGAAGATTCATCTTCTCAGTTAATGCTGAAATTTCATCTAAGTTAAAATTCCCAGTTAAAGATAGAACAATTGCTTGATTTTCTTTATCTTCAGGAGATTCTATAAACATTAATAATTCTTTAACGATATTAGCTGAAGCTCCTGATTTTACATAAATATTAACTTTTTTTCCGCCATCACTAATTCTCATTAATTCTTCAAGAGGGTTTGATTTTAAATAGCTTGCAACAGTTCCTTTCATATCACTAGCTACTTTTACATTTCCTGTCATAAATACCTTTAAATTATCTAATTTTTTAACTAGTTCTATAAATTGCTTTTCGGTTCCTTTTGCATCAACTTCAATTTTCCCCATTAACTCAAACATCTTCTTGTTCACAATGATTGTTTTTACTACATCGCTATCTTCATATTTATCAAATGTTGATTGAGAAAATCCTACTGATGCAAACATCATAAATACTATACCTAAAATTATTTTTTTCATTTTCTTAATTATTTAAAAATTGTTTTTTTTGTTTTTTCATACTCTTTTAAGATGACAACACTTTCTACTCCGTTATTTACTTCTTCAGAAAGCATTTCGAGGGCTTTTTGTGTTTCTACAAATGCTTCTTCAGGATTAGTATATGTTCCTAAATCAACATCTGAGGAATTATTATAAAAATATCCCACTGTTCCAAAAAAAGCAACAATTACAGCAGCTACTCCTATCCACTTCCCATATGAATGCTTTCTAGATTGTAATGGTAGGGCTTTAGTATATTGTTGTTCTTTTTGATTTTCGAAATAACAAAACAAAGGTTTATACTGAACCAAATGTGATGCTACTTCTTCAGAAGAAAAATAGGCCTTTAATTGTTTCTCTTCTGCTATACTTGATGTACCTTCTAGGTACTTTTCTAATAATATTTCAACTAACTTTAATTCCATGATTGTGTTTTTCTAACAATTTCTCTCTTATCACTTTTCTAGCTCTTGAAAGAGCTACTCTAACTGTTGCTTCGTTCATATCTAATATGGATGCAATTTCACTAAATTCATATTCTTCTACATCTCTCATTTGAACGATAATTTTCTGTTGTTCTGGTAGTTCATCAATAATTTTCTCTACCCAATTCCAGCTATCTTTATCTTCTACTTGTTTATCAACTCCTGCTGAATTATCTCCATAATTACTATGTACTAATTGCAAATTTGATGCCCTTTTTGATTTTAACTGGTCTAAACAATAGTTCTTTGTAATTGTCATTGCCAAAGCTTCTACACTATTATATTTTAATAGACCATCATTTTTATTCCACAAACGAACTAATACTTCTTGAGTTGCATCTTCTGCTTCTTCAATACTTATTAACAACCTCTTTGCTATTCTAAAAATTTTATCTTTAAAAGGAGAAATGATATGTATAAACTCCTGTTGTTTCATTTTATTTAGTTGGTTTTAAATACAGACGAATGTAAATTAATTTTGTTACATTAAAAAATAAACCTATTTTTATTAATCAATACAATTTTCGGTCTAAAATGAGCTAAAGTCCTATAAATAAAAAGAAACGCTCATTATAATTTAATTATTTCAACCCAAATAATAAAAAACATTAACTAATGAAAAAAAGAATTTATTTATTATCTAGCCTATTTCTAGCGCTCTTTATTACTTTCAGTTGTAGTGATGATTTTGATGATAATCCGCAACGAACAAGTGTAAATGATTTTATTTGGAAAGGATTAAATCAATATTACTATTGGCTTGAAGATTCACCTGATTTGGTTGATAATCGTTTTTCAACAAATAGTGATTATCAAAATTTTTTAAATTCTTTTTCACCTCCAGAATCTTTATTTGAACATTTAGTGGTTGATAGACAGATTGATCGTTTTAGTGTTATTTTTTCAGATTATGACGCACTTGAACAAACTTTATCTGGAACACAAAAAAGTAATGGTGTTGACTATGAATTACGTTACAAAACAGGTAGCTCAACAGAATTATTTGGATGGGTGAGATATATTTTACCTAATTCTGATGCTGCTTCAAAAAACATACAAAGAGGAGATTTTTTCTACGCTGTAAATGGAACCTCATTAACTGTTGATAATTACCGCTCTCTTCTTAACAATGATACTTATACTTTGAATTTAGCTGATTATGATAATGGAAATATTACTTCAAATGGAAATACTGTTTCACTTACAAAAACTGCTTTTTCAGAAAATCCTGTATATTTAAAGAAAACATTTACTGTTGGAACTAAAAAAGTGGGGTATTTAATGTATAATGGTTTTTATTCTCAATATGAAACAGAATTAAATAATGCTTTTGGTTATTTTGCTTCAGAAGGAATTAGCCATTTAATATTAGATTTACGTTATAATTCTGGTGGTTCTGTAGATACTGCTACAAGACTTGCTAGTATGATAACTGGCCAGTTTAACAATGAAATATTTGGAAAACAACAATGGAATTATAAAATTCAAAATATATTTAATAATAATCCGGAAGAATTGTTAAATCGTTTTACAACTACTTTAGGTAACGGTTCGAGTATTCAGAGTTTAAATTTAGACAAATTGTATGTGTTGACCTCGAAAAGAACTGCATCTGCCAGTGAATTAATTATTAACGGATTAGCTCCGCACATAAACGTAGTACAAATAGGAGACGCTACAACAGGTAAAAATGTAGGTTCTATTACGCTTTATGATTCTCCAAATTTCAGAAAACAAAATGTAAATCCTAATCATCGTTATGCGATGCAACCTATTGTTTTAAAGATAGCAAATAAAAATAATTTTAGTGATTATACAAATGGGTTACAACCTAGTATTAGTCAATTAGAAGATTTAAATGATTTAGGTGTTCTTGGGGAAGAGAGTGATCCTTTGCTAAATACTGCTTTAAATTATGTAGATGTTAATGGTCGTTTTTCAATTAATCAGCCAGAACATACTTTCAAACATTTTGGAGATGTTAAATCCATACAACCTTTTGGTAATGAAATGTATTTAGAAAAGATGCCTGATTTTTTACTAAAATAATTCTACAATTATAAAAAAACGTCTATAACTTATAGCTATAGACGTTTTTTATGTTTAAAAAGTAAGATTGTTTTTAATTAACCATTATTCTTTTTGTTATTTTCTCATTATTTACAATAACTTCAAAAATATAAATTCCTGATTTTAAATCTGATACTATTATTTGATTGTAATTTCCTTTAGGTAGGTTTTTCACAATTCGTCCTGAAAGATCAAAAACAGTAATTGTTGTTTGTTGGTTAGAATTCATGTAAACAACATCATTTGCTGGATTTGGATACATTGAAAATTCAACAATATCCTCTTTTTCACTTTTAGACATTACTCTTAAACTAGAGCCTTGATTTATAACACCTACAGCATCTAAATCAAATCCACTTGAATTGAAAGGAGTTGTAAAGGGATCGTTTATTTTATTTCCAAAACTATCATAAGAAGCGTAAGCTGCATTTATACTTCCTACAACGTCAATAATTTTTACATGCGTAACATTATTTTTATCTAATAATGCATTATTTGGCACTTCTGACAAGTCAAATGGTGTACCATAATTTATTTTATATTTTCCTGCTAAATTATGAATATATCTACAATCAACAGATCCAAAACCTCCAATTTGAGTTGCTGTTTGTGTTTCACTATGAGATGGAAATCTAAAGAAATTAACCCCATCAGAGCTTACCTCAACAAATGCTAGTTCTAAAAAGGTATCCGAGAAGCTATTTTCAAAAACAGCAAAATCATAACCTGATCCATCAATAATTGGTTGTTCAAATGTAACAATTGCAGATCCACCATCTCCAAGACTTACTACACCTAATGTACTTCCACCTGGTGCCCCTAAAGCATCACTTGATGTTCCAAAAGAAGCTAATGGACTTGACGGATTTGAGATATCTTGTTTTCCTCTCACAATTGTTGCTCCTGTAGCCCAAGCTACTATGGAAGGGCTACTTGCAGCAATAGCTGTTGAGCCTGGTTGTCCTGCTGGAGGAGCATAAGATTGTCCATTTGAAATTGTTGCAACGCATAGCGTAATTAAAAGTAACGTTTTTTTCATTTTTTTTAAATTTATTTGGTTGTTTTTTATTGAATAATCATTTTCTTAATTTCTCTTTTATCATCAATTAATACTTCTATTAAATAACTTCCTGATGGCAAATTTGAAATATCTACAGTTGTATAATTTCCTTTTGGATAGCTTTTTATTTTTCTTCCATATAAATCATAAATTACAATAGCTGCTTGTTCTTCTAACTTTATGAATATAGTATTAGTTGCTGGATTCGGATAAATTGAAAATAAATGGAGATTAGATTCGTTCAATCCTAATGTTTTTTGATTTATTACACCAACTGCATCCAAGTCAAATCCTCCAGATTGAAAAGCTGTTGGATAAGAATCATTTATTGCATTGCCAAAGCTATCATAAGTAGCATATTGGGCTTCTATACTTCCAACTACATCGGTGATTTTAATATGAGTTATATTGTTTTTATCTAATAATGGGTTATTAGGTATTTCATTTAAATCAAATGGTGTTCCGTAATTTCCTTCATACTTTCCTGCTATATTATTGAGATATTCTGCGTGTGGAGTTTCAAAAGTTCCTATTTGAGTATTTGTTTGTGTTTGACTATGCGTTTGAAAACCAAAATAATTAACACCATCTGAACTTACTGTTACAATTGCTAATTCTAAATAACTAATACTTCCATTTTCAAAAACAGCAAAATCGAATCCGTTTCCATCAATTATGGGAACATCAAATGTAATAATTGCTTCTCCTCTATCTCCTAAACTAACAATAGCACCATTAGGCATTCCAATAGCATTTGAACTTTCACCTGCTGAAGCATATCCTAAAGTTGGATCAGATATTTTTTTATAACCTCTATTAACTTGGACTTCGGTTGCCCAAGCCACAAAAGAAGAATTATTTTTATGAATTGCTGTAGAACCAATTTGTCCATTTATTGGTGGATAAAGTTGCGAATAACTGTTTAATCCGATTAATAAAAGACTAGTTAAAAAAATAATTCTTCTCATTTTTATTTGTTTTTATTTAACAATCAGTTTTGATATTTGCTTTTTGTTTTCAGAGTTTATTTCTACAATATAAATTCCTTTCTCAAGGTTTGAAACATCAATTCCTGATGTATTATATAGTTGGGTTTTCACCACTTTCCCTGTTAAATCAAATATTTTAACAGCTACATTTTTATTTGAATTAATATAAAATGTTGTTGTTGCAGGATTTGGATATAGTGAAAAAGATGTATTTGCTAGATTATCTTCTAAACCAAGGCTACTTTCTTTAGATTTATAGAAATTATTTGGAATATTTTCAACTGTATTTGTAATTACAAAATCTCCTGTTACATTGTAAATATGAGCAAATCCTGTAGCCGCATATCCATTAGCATCTGCAACATATATTTTATCATCAATTAAATCTAATCCATAAATTCCTAAATAATCTGTTACTGGTGTTGTGATAAAAGAGGTTGTAGGTAATGTTGTGTTTGTAAATGGCATTTTAAAAATATCTGAACCAATTGTGTAGTATAAATTATCTGCATCAGCAATTAAATGTGATGGATGCGTAATATTATCAAATGGTAAATCACTTACTATACTATTATCTGTCAGGTCTATTTTTACTAGTTTCCCAGTAGTTTCTGTTTGTCCTGACCAACTTGGTAATCCACGACATAATACATATAAAAAATTATCTTTAACTATCATTGAGCTTGGAAGATCTCCAACTATAATTGAGGAAACATTTTGATTGCTTATTTCAACAACAGATATTGTTGTTCCATACCCATAACCTCCTTGATGTGCAACATAAAGTTTATCATTTATAACTTCTATTGTTTCAACACCTTCAGCCATTGGTATAGTAGATTCGACCAAATTAGTAGTTAAATTGATAACAGCTAAATAATCATCGGTAGTAACACTTCCATCTCCCCAACATGTTACATATCCTTTATTATTATGAAAAGCTATATATCGCGGATTAATTAATCCTTGATCTATCGTGGCTAAAACTTCAAACGTTTCATAGTTTACAACTTTTATAGCGCTTGACCCATTTAGAACAATATAAGCTTTATCATCAATAAAATTCATGCTCTGAGCAACATCTCCCAAAGGATCATTATTATTCGCTAGTCCAAAGATGTCACCTGTAACCTGATTATTGGTTGTCATAAAACTAACAGATGCTGCGTTGCTTCCATAATTTCCTTCATTTAGAACTAAAATACCGTCTAAGTAAGATTGAGAAAAACCAAGAAAACCAACTAAGAAAGTTATAAGAGATAAAATGTAATTTTTTTTCATTGTATATTAATTTAAAATTCCTTTAATACTATATTAAATAAGGATGTTGTTTGTTTTTTTAATTATTAAAATAAATTCCTGTTGGAGAAACTCCAACGCCAAAGCTGTTTATTAAAGTTCCTGTTAAAGAATAAACATGTAGTTTCCCATTAGAAGAATAATCATTAGCATCTCCTAAGTAAATTTTCCCATTATTAACGGCAAGACTATACACTCCATAAGCTCCTTGATTCACCGTATTAAACAATTCAGTTGTAGGTAATGAAGTATCATTAATTCCCATTTTATATATCTTAGAATCTACTGTGTAATAAAAATTATTTGATTCATGATACAAATTAGAAGGATGCACAATACCCGAAAAAACTTTTCTTTGAGTTGTATTATCTAATGTATTTATTATGACTAATTCTCCTGTTGTTTCTGCTGATACTATTGACCAACTTGGAATTCCTCCACATAAAACATATAGATTGGTTCCTATTAATTCTAAAGAATTTGGAATATCTCCAACAGGTATAGATGTAACATTATTATCTGATAAATTTACTACCGATACTGTATTCCCTTCTCCATAACCTCCTTTATGTGCTACATATAGTTTAGTTCCATTTGAAATAATACGTTCTGGACCTTCACTAACAGAAATTGTTGAAGAAACAGTGTAAGTATTTAAATCTATAACAGCAATATAATCATCTGTACTTGATCCACCATCTCCCCAATTTGTCACATATCCTTTACCATTTGAAAAAGCAATATATCTAGGATTACTTAATCCTGTTGTAATACTCGCAACATGCAACATTGTATAACGATTTACTACTTCAATTTTTTGAGAATTGTTTACCACTACAAATGCTAATTCATTATAAAATCCAATACTTTGTCCTGTATCTCCTAATGTAAGAGTTGAATTTATCGTATTGAAAACATTATTTCTTAATGTAGAAAGATCGTTTGATAGATAAGTAATTTCACTATTATCTGTATTGAAATTTCCTTCATTCAGAATTATTATTCCATTATCATAAGCACCTAGAGGTTCGTCTCTTAACTCATCGTCACTACTACAAGAGAAGAATAATGCTGTTAATAAAAATCCTAATAAATACAGTTTTTTTAATTTCATATTATTTAAAAGTTAAGGGTTAAGTTTATTGTATAATTTCGACCTGGCATTGGTCTTGAAAGTACATTTTGATATGGTTTATTTTCTAAGTTTAAAACTTGAAAAGAAATTATTCCTTTAATTTTTGTACCCATTGTATAATCTAAAGAAGCATTCGATAATCCATATTCTTTTAGAGTATAAAAATTATCCGAAGATGTAAATACTTTTCCATTAAAAACATAATTATAGTTCAGGTTAATTGATTTTACGTTTAATGTTAAACCTGTACTAAGTTTATGATAAGGAACATAAATAAGTTGTTTATCTGTTTGTTCATTTATAGATTCTGTGTATGCATAATTCCCATTGAATTGAAACAAACCAATTCTTGTTTTTTTCATCCAAGTCAATGCTGTTTCTACTCCATAAATTTTCACTTTATCTGTATTTATGGGTTGCCAAACTCCCGATGCATTTGGAACCCATCGTAACATATCTTTTAATTTAGTATAAAATGGAGAAAGTTTAATTTCAATTTCTTTAATTTTAAATATGTTATTAAGTTCATATTGTAAAGAGTGTTCTGGCTTTAAGTTGGGATTACCTAATCCTTCCCAATACAAATCATTGAATGAAGGAATTCTAAAATTTTTAGAAGAATTAATAGCAAGACTATAAAAAGAAGAAGGATTATATTTCACTCCTATTGAGTACAGTATAGGACTTTCATAATTAGAGGTTATTTCTGTCCTAACGCTTGCTTCATAATCTAGTTTCTTATCTATTTTATGAGTTAGTAAAAAACTAAATGATGTAATGTCTCTATTAATTTTTAAAACATTTGTTCCTTTTCCTGTGCTTTGTGTATGACTAACAATTGGATTAATCTTTATTTTAGAAGACACTTTATACACTAAATCATATTTAAAAACAGCGTTTTTTGCTTCTCCAAAGGAAAATAAATCACTATTTTTATTTTCAAAATATTTATATTTTTCAGTTAAAAATGCAAATTGAGTAGTAGAAATTATAGCATTATTTTCAAATTTCCATTCTATTAAATTTCTAGTATTAAAATCTTGATATTTACTCTTTGAAGGTGATGCTATTGTTCCTGAAAAAAAACGTTCTCCATCAAAAAAATGAGTTGCAAATTTTAGTATATTTTTCTCATTTATTTTATACCCAAATAAACTATTAAAGCTATTATTTTGATAGTTCCCATTCTCATTCTTTTTATTGTATCCAATATATTCATAGTCATTTTCCGATTCATTTCTTGAAAAATTTATATTCGCTGAAATCTTATCTGATCCAACATCTAATTTGCAATGTAATCCAAGAGTAGAATAACTTCCATAATTTAAACGCAATGTATTTGATATTCTATTTTCAAAGTTTAAATAGGAATTTAAATGAATTGTACCGCCAATTGCTCCACTTCCATAAATCACACTTCCACCACCTGTTCTAACTGAAATAGAGTTAAAATCGAAACTATTTATAGTGTTAAAATCTGTTTGACCGTTAAATTGTGAATTAATATTAATACCGTTCCAAATTACAGCCGTTTGTTGAGCAGTTGTTCCTCTAAACGAAGGAGAAGACACCATTCCTTTTCCATTTTCTTTAAAATAAATTGTGGTATTATTTCGTAAAAGATCTGTTAATGATGTGTTGTTCCGCTGTATAATACTATCTGATAAATTAAATATAGAATGAGCCAAAGAAAAGGTCTTCAATTTACTATCGATTAAGACTACCTCTTTCAATTTCACAATAGAATCTTGTTGCGAAAAAGCAATAGAAGTATAGATAAAAATGAATAAAACGAATATGAATTTCATAAAATCACTAATCTTTTTAAAACGATAAAGAAAGCATTCTTAACTAATTTGAAAATAAAAACAGAAACGCCTCTTTGTAATAAAGAAGCGTTTTATATTAATCTTTAAAATTGAAGATTTAAACCTAATTTGAAATTTCTTCCTCTTGTTGTAAATCCACTTACTTCAACAAAATCTTCATTAAATAAGTTGTTTACAGCTCCAAAAACAGAAAGTCTATTTGGTAAAATATCAAAAGATATATTTGTATGAATTAATTGATAAGAGCTTAAAACTACATTTTTAGAAGAAAAAGTAGCACTATCATAATATCTATCTGCTCTTTGGTCTACATACTGATATTGTGCATTCCACTGAATTCTTTTTGTAAAATTCACACCAATTGATGCATTAGCTTTATGCTTAGGTAGTCTAATATTTTCTTCTTCCGAAAATTGCAAGTATGTATAATTCCCTGTCAATTGTACATTTTTTATTGGAAAAATTGTAACATTAGTCTCAATCCCTTTTGTGTTTACTAACAAATCGTTATTAATATAATTTGAAGTAAAAGTGACCAGATTTGTATAAAAATCTACTCTGTTTTTTGATTCTCTATAAAAACCTACTGCATTAATAACTACTTTTTTATTTAGTAATTCCGTTTCAAAGCCTACTTCTACTGTTGTATTTTCTTCTGGTTTTAATTCTGAATTTCCATATTGAGAAAACAATTGATACAAAGAAGGTGTAATAAATGCTGTACTTAATGATGAGAGAATACGAACTGGTAAATTTTTAATTTTATAAGATGGATTAATATTATAAGTTAGATTTTCACCATAAACATTATGCATATTTAAACGCGCTCCTACATTAACATTTAATCCAAAATCAGAATTATATACAAATGTTGTATAAGGATCTATCATGTTAAATTTAGTGTTCTTATTTAAAACATTTACTGTATAAATAGACGAAGGAGTTGTTACATTATTCATATCCATAAATTGAAACTGACCTCCTAGAACAAAAAATAATTGCTTATTTATTACATATTTATTAAAAACATCAGCATTAAAATGACGTGATTTATAATCATAATTATTTAATGTTGAATTATATGCTGTATAACTATTATATAATCTTTCTAAATTTGAAAAACTACTATTTATGTGTAATTCACCTTTGTTATATTTATATATAGAATTCAAGCCTGTTCTGAATTGCTCACTTAAAAATGAATTTTTGTCTTCATCTGCAAACGAACCTGAATCATATTTATTCTTTATTTTATCATATCCAAAAAATGAAGAAATACTTAATTTATCAGTCAATTGATATCCTATTTTTTGTAAAGCATTTACTCTAGAAAAATGATCGATTTCAAAATTTTCTCCTAAAGCTTCACTCAAACCTGTAGTTTCTGTACTATTAAATGAAGTATATGATGTTAGCTTTTTTGAACCTGCACTAAATGAAAAACCTTGATTAAAATCTTGAGCAGAAGTTTTATCATCTTTTACAGAATTCATTGTTCCCAAATTAAAATAAGCTCCTCCAGAAATATTTTCCTTTCTTGCTTTTTTTAACGTAATATTTATCACTGCTGTTCCAGCATTTGAACCATAAAGCGTACTTGATGATCCTTTCATAACCTCAATACTATCTACTTGATCTACTGGCAATAATCTTAAATCATAGGTCATACTTGAACCCGAAGCATCTGTAACAGGAACGCCATCTATCATGATTAAAACTTGACGACTTCTTCCTCCACGAATGTAGTACTCAACATTCATTCCGTTACCTGTTTGATTTCCATTGATTTCAACACCTGCAACCTGATTTAAAACTGTTGCTACAGATTGCCCTTTTCGTCTTTGTAAATCATCCGCAGTAATTTTGTCTATAATTTTACCCGATTTTTCTTTGCTTTGAGCAAACTTAGTATCAGACACAACCACTTCATTTAACTGAGTTACCCTTAAAGAGTCCTTCTTTTCTTGTGCAAAAACAATACTCGTTAAGAATGTTGCACACACACTCCATTTAATAAACTTAATGTTCATTTTAGTTAATAATAGATTTTAATAAATAGGAAGAAAAGCATAGAATTTACCCAT
Organism: Flavobacterium sp. 316; assembly: GCF_000967805.1. Lineage (NCBI taxonomy): Bacteria > Pseudomonadati > Bacteroidota > Flavobacteriia > Flavobacteriales > Flavobacteriaceae > Flavobacterium > Flavobacterium sp. 316. The sequence continues at coordinate 520,718 of NZ_JYGZ01000002.1, read as the reverse complement.
ACTCAAACCTTTTTTCCCGAAAGTTTGTTACTAACGAATGTGGCAGGTCTCCTGGCTTGCGTCTTGTTATTCACCTTCCCAAGACATTGATAGAAATCAATTAACTCAGTGGTATGTAGATAATAACAAGCTTTGTAGCTTACAGTTGCGGGTACAGCTTAGGCATTAAACCTAATTCCCTTTTAATGTTGTTCTAAAAAAAGATTTTTAAAACAACAACCAAAATTCGAGTGCAAAAGTACATATATTTTAGCATATTACAAGATTTAATACTATTTTTGAAATTATATATATTTAAAATATGAAATCTGTATTTACATTTTTTGCGCTTTTATTAGTTTTAAATAGTTTTTCGCAAACTACAAACGAACCTGCTATTGACAGACATAATTCTGAGCCTGTTGTGGTTCAACCAACTGTTGTAGAAGTAAGTGATTTTGATGAAGATTTAATATTACCTTATGCTTTTATAGACAAAACACCATCTTTTGTAAATTGTAAATACACTACCGAAACTGAAAACAAAGCTTGCTTTCACGAAAAACTACAAGAACATATTAAAAAACATTTAAAATATCCTAAAGCTGCAAAACAAAATAAAGTTGAAGCAAAAGCAATTGTACAATTTGAAATTTCAAAAGAAGGAAATATTACCAATTTAAAAACTAAAATCAAAGCTACAAATCAAGATTTTTATACTCTTTTTGAAGAAGAAGCCATTAGAATTATATCAAAGCTTCCAAAATTCATTCCAGGTGAGCAAAAAGGCAAAATTGTAGCAGTGAGATATGCTTCAATAATTACTTTTAGTTTAACTGATAAATAAAATTTGTTTTTTTTATTCCTTTTTATAAAAAAGCTTTTCATTTCTTTTTCTTTTTCCTCATTTTACGCACCAAAATGATAAAACCAATAATCACATGAATAGCAATTATTGTATATAGTGCAGCCATAAATTCTTTTGAATCCGTATTCATATTTTAAAGTATTATTTTTATAATTTGTCCAAAGGTAACTTTATTTTGAAAAGCCTCTTTTAAAGGTAAATTTTGTTGGTAACATAAGAAACTTCTAATTACACCCGCATGCGTTACAATTGCGACTTTTTTGTGCTGTTGCTTTTTTAAATCTTCAATAAAAGAAAGTGTTCTTTCATATAGCATTTCAAAAGATTCTCCATTTGGCACTTGAACCGAAACAAAATCTTTCATCCAAGGGTTTAACTCTTCCTGAGGAATATCATTCCAATTTTTAAGTTCCCAATTACCAAAATCCATTTCCATTAAACGTTTGTCTTTTTCAATTTTTTCATTCGAAAGAAAATCAGCTAAAACGGTGCATCTTTTTAATGGACTTGAAATTACTTTCATTTCTTCAGAAGGAAGTTGGTCTTTTATTTCTTGAAACAAATGCTCAAATGGTTCTTGAATAGCCACATCGGCTTGACCATAACAAATGCCTTTTTCACAGACAGTTTCTGTATGTCGTATTAAATAAACTTCCATAAAATTACTATTGAAATATAAAAAACAACTTCACAAACTTGTTGAGTAGCACCCAAACAATCGCCTGTATAACCACCAATCCATTTTTTGAAATAACGCGCTAAATACCATCGAAAGATAAAAACAGGCAAAAGAACAAAAACAATCTTATAATTATAAAAAACAAAATACAGTAAAGGTAAAAATCCGAAAAAAGCAGTTCCAAAAACTTCTTTCCATGAATAACTCTTTGCAATGGGTTTGCTTTTACTTAATTCATCTTCACGAACATACTCATGAGTAAAAATAATGGTTGCTGCTGCCCAACGGCTTACAGCATGAGCCGCTATAAAAATTAAAAGAATTGTAACAATATTCGATTGAGCTGATAAAATTTCAACTAAAACACTATATTTTAAAACCAATAAAAGTAAAATTCCAATAGCTCCATAAGCACCAATTGCACTGTCCTTCATTATTTTCAGAATTTTCTCTTTGGTCCAGCCACCACCAAAACCATCACAAACATCTGCAAAACCGTCTTCGTGAAAAGCTCCTGTTGTTAAAACACTAGCAATCATACTCAGCAGTACAGCAATAGTGATGGGCAAAATTTGAGAAAAAGCAATAAATACAAGTCCTGAAAGCAAACCTACAACCCAACCAATCAAAGGAAAATAACGAGTAGCTTTGTTCAAATAATCAGGATCGTGTGTGATTTTTTTTGGGCAAGGAATTCTGGTATAAAACATCAGTGCTGTAAAAAATATATCGATTTCTTTTTTCATTTTTAATTTATTTATTACTTACACCTGAACTTTCAAAACTAGCCATTTCATTTAAAAAAACAATAGCCGATTGTATAATAGGAAAAGCAACCGCACAACCACTTCCCTCTCCTAATCGCATATTTAAATGTAAAACAGGTTCAATTTCTAAATAATCCAACAATGTTTTATGTGCTTTTTCTTCCGAACAATGACAAAAGATAGTATTAGCTTTTATTGCTGGCTTCTTTTTATAAGCAATTAAAAAGGCAACACTCGAAATGAATCCATCTACTAAAATGAGCATGTTATTTTGATACGCTTGCAACATTCCGCCTGCCATTTGTAAAATTTCAAATCCTCCAAAATGAGCTATAAGTTCTTCTAATTCATTTGAACCTGTATAATTTTGAATTGCTTTTGAAAGAATATTTATTTTGTTTTCTAATTTTTCATTAATAACGCCTGTTCCTTTTCCTACACACTCTTCAATTGAAAAAGAAGTTAAAACAGTCATTAAAACGGAAGCAGTTGAAGTATTCCCAATACCCATTTCACCAAAACCAATACAATTAGAACCTTTTTGATGAATCTCATTTACAACAGTAGCTCCGTTTTGAAAACACAACTCCATTTCCGTGTAACTCATAGCTGCCGTTTGCAAAAAAGATTGCGTGCCTTTGGCTACTTTTTTATTAATGAGGTTGATATTCGTTGGAAAATCATAATTCACTCCTGCATCCACTATTTCTAAAGCAATGTTGCTTTGCTTGCAGAAAACATTAATAGCTGCACCACCTTCCAAAAAGTTAGTTATCATTTGACGCGTTACTTCTTGTGGATAAGCACTTACACCGTGATTCGCAATTCCATGATCGGCAGCAAAAACAACAATATGTGGATTTTGAATTTGTGGTGTTTCCGTTTTAAAAGCCAATCCTATTTGTAACGCTAATTTTTCTAAAAGTCCTAAAGCACCTTCAGGTTTGGTTTTATGGTCTATTTTGTATTGTAATTTCTGAACTAAATCCTCACTTTTAAAAGTTGTTTCTTTTTCAATAGTAAAAGTTGTTTTAGTTACTTCTTGTATTTCTTTCACTTTAATTACATTAGCAACAGTTTTTTTCTCTTTCCAATGTAATTGTTGCAACATGGGTTGATTTCCATAATCTGTTGCGGGTTTTCCTATACAGAAATACCCTAAAGGTTCAATGTGTTCTGGAATATTTAAAATGCTTTTGAAATCGTAATAATTTAAAATAGAAACCCAACCCATAGAATAGCCTTGTTCGGTTAAAGACAACCATATATTTTGCGCAGCACAAACCGCACTAAACTTTATAGCTTCATTACTACCCACCGTTCCAATGGTAAATGAATCTAAAACAGAACGATCATACGCAATTACCATTCCGATAGGTGCTTCTTCTATAGCTTCTAGTTTTAATTTTAAATAGGACTCTTTTTGTGCTTCATCATCCGTTTCATTGGCAGCTTTTTCATGATAAGCCAAAAACAATGTTTTAATTTTCTTTTTAATAGTGTCCGATTCAATAATATAATAACGAGTAGCATCCGTTAAACCTACAGATGGTGCGTGATGACCAGCTTCAATGGCTTTTTCAAGCACTTCATTTGGCACTTTATCTGTTGTAAAATGACGCGTGTCTCTCCTTGAGGCTATTATTTCGTATAAATCTTTCATTATTATTTTTAAAGTCTTATTCTGAACGTTTGTCTATTTTAAATGTTCTCGATACATTTTTTATTCCATTACATTCCATAAAAAACACTCGAACTGACGTAGTCCTTGTTATAAAATTATCCAATTCACACAATCCACGTCACTTCGAGTGCGAAGCGTATCGAGAAGCTAATTCCGTACACGAAAATCAACAAAATCTGCGTGAACTATTATTTCTTATCAGTCTTTTATTTAATTTTCATCCCAAACTACAAAACAGTAATTCTCATAAGTTTTGACTTCAAATTTAGGCAATTGAATTTGGTTTCTAAATAATGGACAATTTATAACTAGGGTGTGAAATTCTCCATTTTCTCCGCAAGGATCAATTCCTTTTGCTTCTAATTCTAAAGCTAATTCTTTCGTTAGTATTTTCCCTAAATAGGTCTCTCCCATTTCTAAATTACAAGAAACAATCATCGTTTCAATTCCCGCATTGAGCATTTGATTCACTAATGCAATTCTATCTTGTTGCCACAAGGGTAAAAAAGCCTTCAAATTTGCTGTTTTACATACTTTTTCTTCCCATTCACGATGTGATTCTAAATCAATATCTCCAAAAACAACTCCTTCTATTTGATACTCTTCTTTAATTTTATGTAACGTAGCAATATAATTTTCTTCATATTGTGACCATGAAGCTGGAACAGCTACTAAAGGTACGTTTATTTGAGTGGCTTGCTGTTCTAAAATAGCCAATGGAATACCATGCGAACGTGATACTTTTCCATTTTCATTCATCATGTTTAATAAAACAGTTGGTTGTAAACCCTCTTTAACAGCTTGCATTAGAGCATAGCAACTATCTTTTCCTCCGCTCCAAGAACTTAAAACTTTCATATCTTTTATTTAATTGGCACAGGAATTCCTGAAACCATTAAAACTACTTTATCTGCTTTTTTAGCTAAATATTGGTTCATCCAACCTTGTAATTCAGTGAATTTCCTACCCACGTGTGTAGCTGCATGAACACCCATTCCTATTTCATTGGTTATAACAATTAAAGTAATATCTTCTTGTTGTAATACTAATTCAATTTCTTTTTTAGCCTGTTCTAAACACAATTCCACATCGTTTTTAGTATCTACAAAGAAATTAGTTAGCCAAAGCGTTACACAATCAATCAAAGCTACTTTTCCTGAAAAATCAATCTCGCTTAAGTGTTTTTCTTTTTCAATATTTATCCAATTTTCATCTCTATCTTTTTGATGACGATCAATTCGCTTTTGAAAATCTCCATCCCAGTTGCGCGCTGTTGCAACATACATTGGATTTTTTGATAAAGACATTGCTAAATCTTGTCCGTAACCGCTTTTTCCTGAGCGTTCTCCTCCTGTTATTAAATAAAACATTGAGTTAATTATTAATGGTTGATGATTGATTATTAATGGATTTGGATTGTGTAGACATTATTTTTTTAGTTTGATTATGTTTCTCATTAGTTTTAGAGTTACTCTTATTTATAAAAACAAGTTGCTATGTTTGTTTTTTTATATTGTCATTATTTACTAATTAATAATTCACCATTAAATAATTAATACGGACAATGTCTACAACCGTTAGCACAGCAACTACCTCTTTTTAAATGAAACCATTTGGTAAATACATAATTTCCATTTTCTAAATAATAATCTATATTTTCTACTAGATGAGTTGTTTTAGGCAAATCTTTTGCCTTATTAGTTAGGCTGTTTTCAGGTGTAATAGTTGCAACATATTCGTCTATTTTTTTAATTGTTGCTTGTTTTAAACAAACAGGACACAAACAATCTGCTATTTGATCCAATGAGAAAATAGGAGGCAATTCATTACACCAACATGAAATTTCTGTCGATGGATTGCCACAACCAAAGGGAATTTGGCAAACACTACATATTTTTTCTCTAACCGTATTCATTGCGTAAAGATACTATTTTTAAACTTTAATAAAATTGAAGCCTATAATTTTTCATACATTTGCGCAAACATAATTAATGCCATGAAATTGCTTTTTAGAGTCTTATTTTTAACTAGTTTTATAATTATTAGTTGCCAAGAAAAATCAACTACAAAAACTAAAATCACGCAACATTCTGATAATCAAATCAAACATGCAACTGGTTTCGCTATTCATAAATATGAAGGGTATTCTATTGTTAAAGTAACAAATCCTTGGCCAAATGCTGAAAAAGCCTTTATTTATGTTTTAAAAAACAAAAACGGAATTATTCCTGATAGTTTAAAAGAGTATACAACCATTACTACTCCTGTAGAAAAACTAGTTGTTACATCTACCACAATCATCCCTTTTTTAGAAATGTTAGAAAGTGAAACTAAGCTTATTGGTTTTCCTCATACTGATTATATTTCATCTCCAAAATCGAGAGCTTTAATTAAAAGTGGACAAATTAGAGATGTAGGTCAGAATGAAAATTTAAATATTGAATTACTTTTTGATATGCAACCAGAAGCAATTGTAACTTTTGGAATTGACAATACAAATAAGATGGTTGATAAATTAACTTCTAATGGATTGAAAGTGTTATTCCAAGGCGATTGGATGGAACAATCACCACTAGGAAAAGCTGAATGGATTAAATTTTATGCAGCACTATTAGGAAAAGAAAAAGAAGGTGAAAAAATATTTAATTCTATTGAAGACAATTATAATAATGCTTTAAAACTAGTTAAAGACAAACAACCTAACAAAACCGTTTTATATGGTTCCATGTATAAAGACCAATGGTTTGTGGCAAAAGGAAATAGCTGGATTGCACAATTTTTACATGATGCAAAAGCAAATTATTTATGGCAAGATTTACCTGGAATGGGGAGTGAACCTTTATCTTTTGAAAGTGTTTTTGAGAAAGCAGAACATGCTGATATTTGGATTACCAATGGTTCTATTGAAACGATAGCACAATTACTAAAAGAGAACCATCATTATCAAAAATTTGATGCTTACACTGCAAAACAAATTTACTCATTTGAAAGCGAAAAAGGAGAAACAGGTGGCACCGTTTATTATGAATTGGCTCCAAGTAGACCTGATTTAGTTTTGAAAGACTATATTAAAATTTTTCACCCTGAAGTAATTCCTGATTATCAATTTACCTTTGCTAAAAAGTTAGAATAACGTGACTAGAAAATTTTCCATATTATTTATAAGCTTAATTGCATTATTACTTTTTCTAACTATTCTTAACATTAGTTTAGGCTCTATAAAAATACCTTTTAAAGAAGTTTTCAATTGCTTAGTAGGGAATGAAGTTTCAAAAACATCTTGGGAATATATCATTCTTAATTTTCGTTTACCCAAAGCTATAACTGCTATATTAGTAGGTATTGCACTCTCAATAAGTGGCTTATTAATGCAAACCCTATTTCGAAATCCACTAGCAGGTCCTTATGTATTAGGTCTAAGTTCTGGTGCAAGTTTAGGTGTCGCTACAGTCCTATTAGGTTCTAGTATTTTGCCTGCTACTCTTGCTTCCTTATTTTTATCGTCTTATGGATTAGTAATAGCTTCTGGATTAGGAAGCGCTATGGTTTTAATGGCTGTTTTATTTGTTTCCCAACGTTTAAAGGACACTATGTCTATTTTAATAGTAGGTTTAATGTTTGGTAGTATCACAAATGCTGTAGTTTCAATTCTATCTTATTTTACAACGGCTGAACAATTACAGAAATATACTTTCTGGACATTAGGCAGTTTGGGGAATTTGAGTTGGAATGATGTTTCTTTACTTTCTATTATTACGTTTATAGGTATTGTATTAAGTTTTTTAGTTATTAAACCTTTAGACGCTCTTTTATTAGGTGAAAAATATGCCAATAGTTTGGGAGTCAATTTTAAAAGAACACGTTATATTATTCTTTTTGCAACGAGTATTTTAGCAGGTAGTATTACTGCCTTTGTTGGTCCTATTGCTTTTATAGGTTTAGCAGTTCCTCATATAGCTAAATTACTTTTCCAAACGAGTAATCATTTTATATTATTTTGGAGTACATCACTGTTAGGAGCCATTATTTTGTTGTTTTGTGATATTGTAGCCCAATTTCCTGGCAATGACCTTACACTGCCTATTAATGCCATTACTTCTATCATTGGTGCTCCTATTGTAGTTTGGTTGTTAATCAGAAAAAGAAGAATTGCATAATTACTATAATAATTCATACAATTCACAATCAAAGTAATGTAGAGTTTCAACCATTAATTTGAATGTACCAAATAGTTCCCAAAATGTATCGATAATTCTCTAATTATGCTTTTATATAAAACGAAAGAACAATACACACACAAATTATCATCTATTTAAATTAGTATTATTCGTTTTTATCTAGAAGCAATTTCCCCCAATCGTTTAATTTCCATAGAACATCAACCAATTCTCGACCTAAATCCGTTAATTGATATTCAACTCTAGGAGGTAATTCATTGAATGATTCTTTAGTCAATAAACCATCCGAAACCATTTCATTCAAATGTTGATTTAACACTCTTCTATCAACTTTATCAATTCCTCTTAAAAATTCACTTGGTCTTTTTTTACCTTCATTAATTTGCCAAATAATAGGAATTTTCCACTTTCCACTAATTGTGTTAACCGCTTTTTCTAACGGACAAATTTTATTTTCAACAACTAATTCCTTTGTATCCATAATATTGACTTTTTTATCCCCTATTGACAAAAATATGCGGTATTGATTACTTTGTTTCAAGATCATAAATTTGACAAAATTTAAACTACAAATCTATGAAAATATTAAGAATCGATTCAAGTGTAAGAATTCAAAATTCAAAAACAAGAATGCTAACCGACTATTTCTTGGAACAGTTGAAAAACCACAAAAAATACTCATTGAAAAGTAGAGACGTTGGCATTCATCCGCCAAATTTTCCAACTGACGAATTCATTAAAGCAAATTATACCTCAGAGAAAAACAGAACGCAAGAAATGAAAAACATACTTGCATTGTCCGATATATTAATAGATGAACTAACAAATAGCGACAAAATAATAATAGCATCTCCAATGTATAATTTCTCCATTTCTGCAACTTTAAAAGCATATATTGACAATATAGTAAGGGTTGGACGAACATTCGAATTAGACGAAAATGGAGCAATGAAAGGACTGTTAAGCGGTAAAAAAGCTTTAGTAATCACATCAAGAGGTGCAATGTCCTATAAAAACGGAGAAATACTTGAATCTTTCGATTTTCAAGAAAATTATTTAAGAGCATTGCTAAATTTTATAGGAATAACAAACATCACTTTTGTAAACACAGAGGCACAAGATTTTGGAACAGAAGATTTAAAAAATAGTAACTTTGAACAATCTAAAAAACAGTTATCAGAATTGGCTAAAATATGGTAAGCGAAGAAATCAAAAATAGAAAAGGTGCAAAAAAAGCACAGGACATTCCAGATAACGTACTAAAATTACTCAACGAAGGTAAAATTCCAACGGTTAATCTTACAGAATGGTTAGCCATCAATCAAGTTAAATTGATTCAAAACACTTTCCAAAAAATTGGATTAGAAGAAAGTATTGATACTATCACAAAAGCAATTGAGCTACAAAAAAAACCTTCTACAATGAGTTTAATAAAACTTATCGGACTACATCTTTATGAATATTGTAAACAATCTAAAACTATAACTTCAACAATTAGCCTTTTAAGCAATCACGAATCAGATACGTTAAGATGTTATGTCACATATCTAATAGCTTTGGATAGTGATTTGAATATTTCAGAAAAGCTTAACCAATCCAGAAAACTAATTGCCGACAAGCATTTTGGAGTTAGAGAAATTGTTTGGATGGCTTTAAGACCTGAAATTGAAAAAAATCTTACTGAATCCATTAAAATATTAAGCAGATGGACTAGCGACTCGGATGAAAACATTAGACGTTTTACAACGGAGTCAACAAGACCAAGAGGTGTTTGGTGCAAACATATTGAAGAATTAAAAGAAAATCCTGAACAAATGTTACCCATTTTAGAAGAATTAAAATCAGATCAATCAAAATATGTTCAAGATAGCGTTGGAAATTGGTTAAACGATGCCAGTAAGTCTAAACCTGAATTTGTAATCAAGTTATGCAAAAAATGGAAATCAGAATCGCCAACAGCAGAAACAGAAAAGATAATAAAGCGAGCATTAAGAACAATTATGAAATAAAACCGATAGTATTAGACTTTCAAAAGTTTCACCTCTATTCACATACGTCATTACACAAACCAACTACAACACTATCAGTTATTTAATTTAGCTTATTTCTAAATTCTTCTTTAAAAAGTGCATCCGTAATTTTGCACTTGTAGTCTTTTATTATACATTTACGTAACAACTATAAGCCCTAAAATAGTGCGAACGAATGAAAAGAACACTTGAAGAGCAACAAATTGAATTTTCAAATCAAAAATTTCTTGCTACACCAATAATTGGATTAATTGTTTGGACAATTATTGGAATTTCTGGAGTATTTTTTTCTGATTTTATAACGGTTTGGACAATTTTTATTGAAACTGGAAGCATTGTATATTTAGGTTTATTTCTCTCAAAATTTACAGGTGAAAATTTCCTATATAAAAGTAAACCAAAAAATGAATTCGATACACTTTCCCTTTTTATTGACAGACAAGCTATTCTAGTCTACTCAATAGTGATACCATTCACAATTGTTTTAATATACATTTTAACTAATTCTCAATACAAGAAAAAGGGATAAAGATGATATCGTAACAAAAACTATAGAAATGCAACTAATTACTAAAAAAAGATATTACAAATAAAATGACTGAATATATATTACCACATTTTGGAAAATTAAAAATAGAGAATTTAGTCTAATTGTTACTAAATTTAAAAAAAACACTTAATTGAATCTAAAAAAAAGTCTCATATTAGGAATCATTGGAATTCTAATTCTATCAAAATTTTGGATTGGGTTATACTCTCACGATGAATTTGGAGGGAAGCACTTATTTATAAAACATAGACCTATTTGGAAAACTTATTTCTATTCACCTCAAGGAATGAGTGATATGAAAATTTCAGAAATGTCAGTTGACAAACGAACTGAGCAAATTCTTTTTAATGAATTTGTTTATAATCAAGGTTTAAGCAGATAATATATTGATTTTAAAATACCATGAGTAAGATAAACTGATTGGTTTTCAATAATTACACATTTAATTATAACGAGATTCATAATATTTATTTGCATTTAACAAATCTAGAAAAACATCCTTCTATGAATGCATTAGCAAATATCTGATTTTGCCATTGACAAATTAGAAATGACCACAATTATACGTTTATGTTCTATTTTATATACTCTCTATCTCTGATAATATTAATTTCAATTTTATTCTCGCTATCAATATTCCAAAAAATTTACCGAATAAAGAAGAGCTAAAAACAAACAGTAAAGCATATAAAGTTTGAGTAAACCAAGTAAATGTTGAAAAATTGAAAATAGTTAGTTTTAAAATGATACATAATAAGATTGAAGAACTCATAAAAAGAGCTCCTGTATTACAACCGCACGAATTTTTATATTTATTTATTTTAATACTAAAATATAAATTTAAAGACTCGTCTTTTAAAAATCGAATATCAAACTTTGAATTTCTATTAATCATCAAGTAATCTTTAAGTTCATCTAAACTTTGAATTTCTATCATAAATTCACAATAATTTATTTACATTTATTATTACATTCAATTTTAGCGAGTTCATTTGCTTCCTTTATATCTTTAGCAACTACTTTAGCTTCAGTAGTATTTTTACAATCCTTATTACATCTGCAAAAGTATGTGTATTCAAATTCACCAGTTGGCAAATCTTTTTTATTTTTTAGTTCTAAATAGCAAGATTTAAACCATTTATCAATCCATGGAATCCAACCAAATACATAACCTATACTCCAAGCAATAAAAACACATATAGTTGTTGTTATTTTAACCAATATTTGTTTAACTACCCAAGTAATTATTTTGATTAATATCATTATGAACCAACAAAACCATTTCCAAGGCCACCTCTTTTTTTTACATTGCTTTTGTTGTTGATTAACCCAATTTTCTACAGGTTCAATGATTTCTTGAACTATCCAATTTTCTGAAGTTGAACAAATTAATGGCATAATTTTATTTTTTAGATTATTACTATTCAAAAGTCCTGTTTTTCAATCTTTAAATCACAAGGTATTCACCCCTTTTTAATAAGGTTATATAACCTTATCTTATATTGACGAAACTTTTATATATAGACATGATAATTTTGATACAGAATACTCAATTGACTATCGAGACTTAATAGGATGCCCAACAAAATGTATAAAAACCATCATTTTTAACATTTAAAACAAAATGATTTTTATAATTTTAAGTCTTTATTTAATCGAAAAGTCAATACGTAAAAAATAACTCTTTTTTAATTTATTATACCATTAGCCGACATTTCAATTGATAACAACTTAAACAAACAAAATTGATAAACATGGAAACAAAATTTGAAGCAGGAATTAACATTGCAATAAAAATTCCAAAAAGCAAATACGACAAAACAGTAGCTTTTTATAAAGATATTTTAAAATTGGAAGTCCAAGAAAAACCTATAAGCAACCCTACTGTTTCTAGGACACACGAAGTAAAATTTGGCAATAATATTATATGGTTAGACTGTGTAGACAACTATACCCATTCGGAAACTTGGCTGCAACTTACAGTTCCCGATGTAACAGAAGCAACAAATTATTTAATATCTAACGGTGTAGAAACTTGTGACGAAATCGAAGAACTTCCAAAAGACATGCATTGGATTCAAGACCCAGCAGGAACAGTATTCAACTTACAAAAAAGAGAACTAAAATAAATTTGGGAACAAGAATCTTTCTTTAGTAAAAAGAATTTTCACTTTTAGTAAAGACCTTTTTTGGATGTAAAAGGAGGTCTTTATTTTTTCTATAAGAATGATGATATGGAACTGATATTCGAAAATAGACTTTTCCATCACTTTGAAATACGCAGCCTTATCAATATCTTATTTCAATTCATTCAAAAATTGTTTGTTTTAATAGAACCTAATAAATCCAAACGATGATAAACAATGAAATTTGAAAACCCAATACTCTTTTTTATTTTTTTTGAAATTCATCTATAATAATTTTCACAAAATCATAAAAATATTTGTGTAGCTAAATAACTTCATATATATATGTAGTCAAATGACTTCGCAATGAAACTAAGAAGAGATATTTTTCAAGCTATTTCCGACCCAACAAGACGAGCAATCTTAGTATTGCTTACATCACAATCTATGACAGCAGGTGATATAGCGTCAAATTTTGATGTAGCAAGACCAACAATTTCAAAACACATTCAAATATTAAATGAATGTGAACTTGTTGAAGCAAATCAAAAAGGAAGAGAAATATACTATCACCTAAAAATTGATAAAATGAAAGAAATAGATAAATGGTTAGCACAATTCAGAGAAATATGGGAAAACCGTTTCAATAATTTAGACAACTTATTATCAACAATTAAAAACAAGAAAAATGAAAACTAATTTGCAATTCGATTTCCTTGTAGATAAGGAAAAAAACACAATTACGATTAATCGAGAATTTTTAGCAGAACGACAACTCATTTGGGATTGCTATACAAAAAGTGAGCTTTTAGATCAATGGTTTGGACCTGAACCCTTATCAACTAAAACCAAATCTATGGATTTTAGAGAAAATGGACATTGGCATTATGCAATGATTGAACCAAATGGAACAGAATATTGGGGTTGGACAAAATATCTTACAATTAAGCCTATTGAATACTACACAAGTTTAGATGCTTTTAATAATGAAAAAGGCGAAATAAGCAAAGAACTACCACAAGCAAAATGGGAAGTTACATTTACTGATAAAGGCGATAATACAATAGTAAAAACTGTAATAGTGTATAATTCTCTTGAAGATTTAGAAACTATAATCAAAATGGGAATGCAAGACGGAATGCTTTCCACTCTGGAAAGATTAGATAAATTTCTATTAAATCTTTAAAAACCAACTCTAAAAACATGAAATCACAGAAGACAAACTTTAGTAACATTTCAGTGTTTTTGAGCATTCTTACTATTGTTATAACAATCATTGCTCATTTTGCTAACCCCGAAATCAACCCATCTTGGCAACCAATTAGCGAAACAGCGCTTGGTAATTATGGTTGGTTAATGAATATTGCATTTTCATTAATGACTTTTAGCATTGTGTCTTTCATTATACAATCAAGAAAATGTTACACAAATCTTGGAGGAAAAATTGGAAAAACATTTTTAGCTATTTCTGCAATCGGATTTTTATTGGCAGGTCTTTTTAACACTGACCCAGCAACTCTTCCTCAGGAACAAGGAACTACAAGCGGATTAATCCATAGTGTAGGAGCTGGATTTTTAGGATTCTTAATAATGGCTTCATTGCTATTCGCTTGGGTTTTTATTAAAAATCCGAATTACAAAAAATATAAAGGTCCAATATTAATAATGACAATTCTACTTTGGATTTCAGAAATATACACAATAATAGATATGACTACAGAATTACCAAAGAACAATGGAAATTTAGGTCCGAATGTACTAATTGGTTGGTCAGGAAGAATAGTTCTGTTATTCTGTGTGTTATGGTTAATTACAATATCATTACAAACTAAAAAATATAAAAATGGACAAGCCGAAAACGGTTGATGACTATTTTAATACTCAACCTGAAAAAACGAAAAAAGCACTTATAGAGTTAAAAAAGTGTATTCTTAAAGTTAAACCAAATGCAACTGAATTATTCAATTATAATATTCCAGCATATTCATTAGTAGAAGGTGGAAAAAGAGAACAGCAAATTATGATTGCAGGCTATAAAAAACACGTTGGTCTTTATCCACACCCCACTACTATGGAAAAATTCGACTTGGAATTAAGCGAATATAAAAAAGGAAAAGGTTCGGTTCAATTTCCATTAGATAAACCTATTCCTATTGACCTAGTTGAAAGAATGATTAAATACCGAATCCAATTATTAGAAAATAAAAACAATCACTAAATCCTTTCTTATGTAAACCCTTCTAGTATTATACTATTTAGCATTTTCAAAATAAAATTTAACTTATACAAAACTTAATAAATTAAAACAATTTAAAAATGAAAAAAACATCACAATGGATACTTGGGTTTTATGCTGGAATAATTACTCTAGCATTTTCAATGCTTCTTTACTCTTTCAAAACAATGAATGAAACCTTTGATGAAATTACTGTAAAACGCATTAATATAGTAGATGAAAATGGTATTAATAGAATAGTTTTATCCAATCAGGAAAAAATGGAACCACCTATAATTTTAGGTAAAAAATACAAACGAGCTCTTAATCCAGCAGGTATAATCTTTTATAATGAAAAAGGAGATGAATGTGGTGGAATAGCACTTTCAAAAAATCCAAAAACCAGTACTTATGCTTTAGCCTTAGATTATAATAATGCAGATGCTATTGGACTATTATCTCAACAAAGCAACAATGATAATACCTATAGATCTGGGTTAATCATTAATGACAAAGACACATCGGGTAAAATAGGAAGTAACATAAATAGAATTAATTTAATGAGTAATAATGGTAATTCTAGCCTAGTAATTAATGGACCCGATGAAAAACCAAGAATTATTATTTCAGTAGATAGCATTGGAAATCCATTGTTTAAAATGTTAAACGGAGAAGGTAAAATTATTCAAGAGATTAATTCCTTTGATTAAAACGTACTATGAATTAATGATATTTTTTTTAGAATTTATAAATATTGAGACTCAAAATGATAAAAACAGAACCTATAATTGCAGTTAAAAATGTACACGAAAGTTCAGAATGGTATCAAAAACTATTAAACTGTAAAAGTGGACATGGTGGAGACACATTTGAAATTTTGACAAACGATAACAATGAACAAATTTTATCATTGCATAAATGGAGCGCTCACGAGCATCCAACCTTATCTAACCCGAATATAAAAGCAGGAAACGGACTCATTTTATACTTTGTTGTAGATGATTTAAACCTAATTTGGAAAAATGCAAAAAAGCTTAATGCAAAAATAGAAGAAGAACCTCATTTGAACATTAATTCTGGACGAATAGAATTTTCAATTCGCGATTTAGACGATTATTTTATATCTATCTGTGCAAACAAAACTAACTAAGAAACATAGCTAAATAAAATCTTAAAATTCAACTCTACTGAAAAAACGTAACAATTAGAGATAAAATAAAGTGACATTTTACTGGAAAAAATAATACTTTTTAAAAGCATTACCTTTAATAATAAACTCTTTAATATTCTTCAATATCTATTTTTTTGATTAATCTACTATAGATTAATTTTCTATTGCATTTTTATCTATGTTCTTTGGAATAGATTTAAGTTGACTTATTTCAAAATCAATTTCATAAAAAAGGTATCGAGAACCTGTGTACTAAAACAAAATTTCTCGACACAAATCATAACTTCTTCTATTTCAATACATTTTAAACTAAAATTAAAATATTTTTTTTCTAAAAAACAAGTAAAAATACCTGTATATATTTACAAAACAATGTTTAGATTTGTGTAGAAATGATAACAACAAAAACCTATACTGCTGAATTATTGATAATTAGACGCGTAAAATCTATTTTCATCAAATAGTTGTATTGGTCATCAAAAAACAAACTAATATCAAAACAAGCTTTAATTTTATATTCATTCAAATCCCTATACAATTCATTATATACAAACAAATCCTAAACATTTAATTAATTTAAAACAGAAAACATGAAAAAATTTAAAAATCTAACGGGGCTGTTACTTTTTGTTTTACTCTCCACCCAATCCTGTAAAGATCCAAAAAATCAAAAAGAAGAAGAAGAAAAAGAGGAAACAGTAGCAACCTACATTAAAGAAGAAGATAAAGCCTGCTTAGCTCCTTCTAGTTGGTTTACAGTAGACACAATTACTGGAAAAAGAAAAACACCAGCACCTAGAGAAGACAAAACTAGTGTTTTTGGAGACAATACTACCGTTAGTAACTGTGATTTTCATCAATGGTCTTGGCAAAAGTTTCTTTGGTTAACCAATGATGTTTCGGGGCAACCATTATTCCTTGAGGAATTATTTCAAGTTACCTCTCAAACAGTACGTATTCCAACTACAAACAATAAAATTGTTTTAACTGCATCAGACAAAAAACAAGCAACTAGTGACATTCTAAATACAAACAAATCGTTTAGTTCTAATGTTACTAGTTACCCTGTGTACTACTCCATCCATGTGAACGATAGTTTATACAACAGTATTTGGAAATATGCTAAAATGAAAAAAAGCGATTATTCCAATGCTACTTTCCCTGTGGGTTCTTTAGAATTAAAAATAGCATGGGTAAGTGCTGATGCCATTCCAGATACTACTGGTTATTTTGTAACAGATGCAGTTGTAGAAGGAAAAGACACAAAAATTGCACTACTAGGAATGCATGTTGTAGGCATAGTCTATAACCATCCTGAGTTTGTTTGGGCTACTTTCGAACATCATGACCTTGCACCTTATTATGATTGGAAAGCAACCACAACATCCGATGTTCCTGTAACTTCAAAAACCAACAAACTTTTATTCGATGTTCATGCAACAGCTACACTTGCAAATATTACAAGTAATGCTCCAAATGCAGATAGCACTAGTGTTTTTGCAGTAAACCAATATGGAGTACCACGTCAGGCTGGTGATACTTTTCTTTCAACAAGTCAAGAAGAACCTTTAAATTATGACAACATCGCAGCTATTAATACATCTGTAAAAGAGAAACTAACAGACGTTTGGAAAAATTATTTTTACAATGGTTCTATCTGGATTAATACCGAAGGACACAATTACCCAACCGAACAAGCAAAATTATTAGTTTCATTAGGTAGTGCTTTAAGCAACTCTGCTCCTGGTAAATTACCAAGAGGTTCTGTAGCTGCCTACAATATTACTATGGAAACTTATGAACAACTTGGCTTTTCTCCAACAAGCATTCACGGTCAAAATGTAGAAGGAATGGGTAACTGCTTCTCTTGTCACTCAGCAAGTAGAGGTTCATCGCTAAACATTAGTCATATCTTCAATGGAGCAGTTGACTATGAAAGTAAAATTAGCGTAACACAAACAAAACAAAAACATTTAGACGAAATAAAACTGTTTATCAAGAATATGAAAGCGTCTAAAAAATAATACCCAATACTAACTATATACTTTAAAAAGCAACTTTTCAAACAAGTTGCTTTTTTTATTATAACAAACACTTTTACACACATGCAACACAAAACCACCACTTCCTCTGTTCGATTTTTTTTAACGTAGAAAATTGGAGTAAAACTTCTCAATACGCTTTGTACTCAAAGAAACGTATATCCAGAACCACAAACTTGTCATGCTGTAAGCATCTCATTAGCAACTCCGTAATACTATACATTAGTTTGGACATTTTCATGAAAAGAATATTGCGTTTTTTTATAACTTCTCAATGCAATTTTCTTTCCTAAGATTAGGAATAAAATCACTCCAACTGACGAAAATTTATCATTAAAAAGAATTTCAATTAGCAAGACACAAAATACTTTAGGTTTAAACCAAATTTAATTAGTAGTAAACCTAGTTTAATTAACATTAAGCAAAATTTAATTACTATTAAACCAAACTCAATTAGTAATAAGCATAATTTAATTAGTAGTAAACAAAACTTAATTACTATTAAACCAAACTCAATTAGTAATAAGCATAATTTGATTAGTAGTAAACAAAACTTAATTACTATTAAACCAAACTCGATTAGTAGTAATACATATTGCTATTTAGCAAGTATTAACTTAGATTTGTAAATAAGTGATACGCTTATAAAAAATAGTTAATGATAAAAAATTTAATCCTAAAACTATGGATTTGGAGAACCTTTGTTATCTATAAAGGTAAGTTGCCTACAAAATCGGAAATGAGTAATCCAAAAATGGAATATGAAGGTTTTTCAGGAGCATTTATCTGGGAAGACGAAGGTCTATGGGAAACAAATCATCTTTTAGCCAATGCTTTTAAATATGTAATTCATCATAGAATGACATTAATTATAGGGTCAAAAAACGATGTAGGTGTTATGCGCTCTAAAAAATTTGACAAACAAATTTTTGAAATGGCTAAAAAATATTTTCCTAACTGGATTGGGTTTGATATATCTAGATGTTCCTACAACACTGATGTAGCAGACAGGATGATGAGAATTAGAAAAGTTGCCAATTGGAAGTTTCAAAAATTATTGAATGAGGAAAATTAAAAAACTTTCCACTAAAACGAAAATTGTCCCCCTGTAAGGGTCGCATTAAAAACTCAGTATTATTGAGCTACAAATGGGATCCTTTCAGGATGACAAGATTGTGGAATTTAATAACTAATAATTGTACTATAAATTTGTTTTTTGTTTGTATTTCCTCTGTTCGAGTGGTTTTTAAGAAATGCTATTAGCAATTGTATAAACCGTGTATTGAGAACTACAAACTTGTCATGCTGTAAGCATCTCATTAGCAACTCCGTAATACTATACATTAGTTTGAACGTCTTTATAAAAAGAATGTTTAGTTTTTTTATAACTTCTCAATACGTTTTGCACTCAAAGAAACGTAGCTTGTATTTAGCACTCCGTCAGTTCGAGTTTTTACTTAAAAAAATCAATACATTGTTGGTAATATAAAACCTATCTCACAAATCTTTTCATTGAATATAAAAGTCTTATGTCTTTTATTGTTCTGAAATTTCTTTTAATTTATCTAATGCTTTTGGATAAGTGTTATTGAAGTAATCTAAATATTCATCAATAGTATCCATCTCCACAGTTACAGTTGTAATACCATTACTTTCTTGAAAGTTATAATTTTCGTGTCCGCCTGCCCATTTTTCTACCTGTTCACCTGTTGTTATTTCAATACCTTCGTTCAAAAATCCGTAATGACGAATGGAAATAAAACTAGCAGGTTTGTGTTCTACAATTTCCGACACCATTCCTCCTTTTTTCCCGTTTTCATCTATTCCTACAAAAAGGATTTTGCTTCCTTTGTCCCAACTTCCTTCATAAGTAGAAGTAGGATTAAAAGTTGCTGTCCAATATTCGTAAGTAGCCTTATTCTTCAAACCCAGCATTGTTTCATATACTTTTTGAGCGGATGCGTTTATTTCTTTTCTAAATTGTATTTTTTGCATTGCTTGTTTATTTTTTTAAGTTTAAAATCAGTTTGATACAATTGCATCTAATAGTTTGGTAGTTATGTAAATTTATAACAAAAGTTTACAAGTACAAAACTACTCGTGTAATTTTCAGAGACTTGAGCGAAGTGAACAAACGAAGTAAAAGTCTAAATACAAGCCTAGCAATTGTTACAGATGGTTGTTATAAGGTGTTTTTTATATTTATAATGTGTTTATTGTGATAAATATTAAATATGTAAGTCCATGAGGATTTTTGTAAGTATGCAAAAACTAGTAAAATAAATTATATACTTGTTGTCAAGTGACTTTATTCTATAATGTTAAATAAATTCCTTAAATGCTGTCTGAATTCTATTTCATTTTTAATTTCACTTTCAGTTGTTGAACCCGATTCTGTGATTTTTAATTTATTTCCGGTTATAGTAATTCTTCCGTTTGTTGTTGGCAATGAGATTAATCTTTTCTGTGTAAAATGAGAATCGGGACTAGTTTGGTGATATTTACACATTTCTTGATAATCATTAAAATCCTTTTTTTCTTTCTGAAAAATGTACTCGGGTGTTATTTTTCCATTTTCCACTTTATTTACACGAAAATATTTTTCATCATATTTATCTATAAGGTAAGTCCCACATTCGTCATTTTGAATTTTACCAATATCTATTTTTAGAGGTTCAAAAGTAAAATCGCCAAATCCTACATCACTTAAGTATTCTTCACCATCAATTTTAACAATAATTGCAAAATGGTCAAATTCTTCTCCATATCCTTTTTCTTGACTATAAACTCTTGCAGATATACGCTTGGCTTCAAAATTCAATGCAAGTAACAGTTCAAAAAACAATCCGTTAAGTTCATAACAAAATCCTCCGCGATTATTGAGTACAATCTTTTTATAAATTCGATCAATGTTTAATTCAATCGGAATATTATAATGTATGTCTAAATTC
The DNA here is from genome assembly GCF_000967805.1 of Flavobacterium sp. 316. NCBI lineage: Bacteria > Pseudomonadati > Bacteroidota > Flavobacteriia > Flavobacteriales > Flavobacteriaceae > Flavobacterium > Flavobacterium sp. 316. The sequence goes on along the minus strand of NZ_JYGZ01000002.1, from coordinate 499,478 downwards.
TCAAAAGGAACATTTAAAAGATGCTGTTTTTGTAGTTTTTTTAATAAATCTAGATTAGGTTTAGATTTTCCTGAATATTTAATTCTATCGAGATATTTTTCTTTGTCCATTTTCAATATTTTTTAATTTGTTACCAACTTATTTATTATGTATGATAAAGCGTATTATTTACAACCGTAACCTATTCATTTTAAACTCGCAACGCATATAAACACGTATTTTTATGTTTTTGTGTGTATTTATACGTACTAAAAGAGAGCGAAGTGTATCGCTAAATTATAAAAAACCTCAATATTCTTTTCATAAAGATGCCTAAAACTAATACATACTATTATGAAGTTACTAATTAGGATGCTTACAGCACGACAAGTTTGTGGTTCTCCATATTATTCAATAGATAAATCAAAAAAATAAAGAGATTACGGTTATTTCTATTTTTAAATATTTTAGCTTTGCTATTAAAGTCAATAAGAACTTTACCATGTCAAAAAAAGTATTACATAGCGAAAACCTTTCTATAGGATATACTACAAAATCCAATACCAGAACAATTATTGAACAGTGTGATATTAGTTTAGAATCTGGCAAATTAATTGCGCTAATTGGTGCTAATGGAATTGGGAAATCAACATTAATAAAAACAATTACTGGAATTATTCCTCCTATTAAAGGAAATATTTTTATTAATCAAAAGAGAATATCAGACTATCATCCTAAAGAGTTAGCTCAAGAACTTAGTATTGTTCTTACAGAGTCATTACCTCCTAGTAATTTAACGGTTTATGAAATTGTAGCTTTAGGCAGACAACCTTATACAAATTGGCTAGGTACTTTAACACCAGAAGATAAAGAAAAAATAGAAAATGCAATTGCATTAACGGACATTGGTAATTTTATTGAAAAAAGACATTTTGAAATTAGTGACGGACAACTTCAAAAGGCATTAATTACAAGGGCTTTGGCTCAAGATACTGCTATTATTATATTAGATGAACCTACTACTCATTTAGACTTAGTTCATAAAGTATCATTAATTAAACTACTTCAAAAATTGACTCACGAAACAGGGAAAACAATTTTATATTCTACGCATGATATTGATTTAGCTATACAATTGTGTGATGAAATGATTGTTTTAACCGAAAATAGATTAGTTAAAGATCAACCTTGCAATTTAATTGAACAAGATGTTTTTAATGAATTGTTTCAAAATGAATCGGTTGTGTTTGATAAAACAATAGGTAAATTTAAAGTCGTTTAGTTTTAAAACTCTTTTGTCTTTTGTTTTAGAAAAACTGATAAGATTTCATTATTTTTATAAAAATTTACAATCTGAAACTAAATTAAAAAAGAAGTTATACGAAATAATATTACTTTATAATCAGAACAATAAATAAGCACCAATGAAAAAATACGCAATTATCTTACTATTCTCTATTAGCTTTACTATGATGGCTCAACTTGAAACAATTAACTACTCAGACACTAATCAAAAATTAGAAGGCTTTTTTGCTAAAGCTCAAAAAGACAATCCTAAAAATGCTGGAGTTATTATACTTCCTGCTTGGATGGGTATTGATGCGCATGCGAAAGAATCGGCAGAGAATTTATCTAAATTAGGCTATCATGCATTTGTAGCAGATATTTATGGAACAAATAACAATCCTAAAGATACTTCTGAAGCTGGAAAATTATCTGGTTATTTTAAAAACAATTATAAAGATTATCAAAAAAGAATTCAATTGGCTATTGATCAACTAATAAAACAAGGTGCAAATGCAGATGAAATTGTAGTAATAGGATATTGTTTTGGTGGAACAGGAGCTATTGAAGCGGCTAGAGGTAATTTAAATGTAAAAGGAGTTGTTTCTTTTCATGGTGGTTTAGGGAAAGATCCTATGCGTGAAACAAAATTGATTCATTCAAAGGTTTTGGTTTTACATGGTGCTGATGATCCTTATGTTCCGCAAAAGGATGTTGTTGCTTTTCAGGATGAAATGCGAACTGCAAAAGCCGATTGGCAAATGAATTTTTATGCTAATGCTGTTCATGCTTTTACTCATAAAGATTTAGATACTGACAATAGTAAAGGTGCTGCTTATAATGAATTAGCCGATAAAAGAAGTTGGCAAGCGATGCAAGATTTTTTTAATGAAATTTTTAAATAAATAAGGCATAAAAAAAGAGTTGAAATTATAATTTCAACTCTTTTTTTATATACTATGTTTTTCTATAACCAAAAATTCATTTGATTACGTTCTATTATATCTAACTCTGAAGTAGCAAGATCTGTAGGAAATAAAATAGCTTCTGGTGCATTACCATAAAAACCTTTTGCATTAGTTGCTCCCCATGAACCTAGATAAAAAGCACCTCCTGTTTGAGAATATGATGTAGCTGATGCATTATTCAATGTTGTTACTACATTATTTAAACGAATTGTTTTATAGGCTGTTCCACGTACAAAAGAATATTGCTTATAAATATTTAAACTTGAGGAATTATAAAAACGTCTATTTGTTGCACAACATTCTTCTGATGCATCAAAATAACAATATTCATCACTCCAATTAATATGTATAGACCATCGCCAATTTGAAGCTGATCTCATTCCAAAAGAATGCTGATCTGTATTTTGAGTAGGTTTACATAACAGCATAAATGATCCATTTATTCCAGAATTAATTAAATTTTGAATAGGCTGATTAACCACCAAACAATCTGGTTCAACTGCTCCATTATAAAGAATTGAAGGTAAAGTATTTGAAGATCCTGCGGAATTTAAAACTAATCTAGGCTGATTAGCATTAATCGTTTGAATAGCATTGTAAGCGTTTGCTCCTTGGTCATACCATGTTGTAACAAATACGTTACTTGCTCCGACAAAAGCTGAATAGGTTATTTTTTGTCCAACAGTTAAAGAGCTAGATCCTTGCGAGGTAATAACAACTTGACTATCATTTGCAACAATATCATTATTATTAAAACTAACGTTTGCTTCTGCATTATCTGTACTTCTTCTAATCTTAACTGCAAATCCTGTATAACCTCTGCTTAGTTTTCTTAAACTATATGCAAAAGAAGGTGATACAGATACTTGATCTAATAAATATGGTACGTGGTATCTGTTTGCAGGTAAAGACTGTCCAAAAAACGTCAGTGTAATTAAGCTTAAAACTAAGCTATAAAAGTATTTTTTTATCTTCATTTTTCTACACTTAACGTAAATCGCCACTTAATACTGCTACATTTGTTGCTCTTACTTCAATACCTGCTTTCGCCCATCGTCCAGATGTTGCTTTAGCACCCCAACGGTTATTTATAGTCATTCCTCCACTTCCTACAAAAACTACTTGACCTGTTCCCGCTTGGGTAATACTAACTTGAAATCCTACTGGTAATGTGTTAGGCACTGTCAATGTTATATTTGAATTAGATGTAAAATCTAAAATTCTACCGTTATCACTAGCCGACAATGTATATGTTGTACTTGAAACATTTACAATTGAACCTACATTAACGGGCATCCATGAATTACTTGCAGAACTGTAATAATAATATAAATTAACATCTGTATTATAAACCATTAATGATTGTGGAGGTGATGTAATTCCATTAATTTGTACACTTGTTAATCTCGGTATTAAAATACCTTTATCTGTTCCATAAATATCTAATATTGAATTTGAATTTGGTGCAGTTGTTCCAATACCAACTTGGGCAACTATTGATTCTGTAATCAATAATGCCATAATAATAATCGTTCTCATAAAGTAACTAATAGCTTAAATAATTGAGTGCAAATCTATTGAAAAAATCAAGAAAAATCATAATTAAAATTTCTCATTTTTAAAAACTACCCTATGATTAGTATTGTTAATACTATATTTAATTTATATACTGTTGATAATAAAAATAGCTTTAAAAAAAACAGCATCAAAAATTTGACACTGTTTCTTACTTTAACAGTATTTTTTTTAAGATTATTGACTAATTTACTTCCTTATAGCGGAAAAACATTTACTTTTTTAACATCTCCAACGTTTAATCCTTCAAGATAATTTTCTCCCACACGAATACGAATCAGTCTTAATGTAGGAAAGCCAACAGCAGCAGTCATTTTTCTTACTTGACGAAATTTACCTTCTGTAACTGTGATTGAAACCCAACTAGTTGGACCATGTCTATCATCTCTAATTCTTCTACCTGGTCCTATATAATTAGGTAAATCGATAATCAATTTAGCAGAACAATTTCGAGTCAGATATTTTGTACCGTTTACTCCTATCTCTACTCCTTTTTGTAATTTTTCTACCGCTTCTTGTGTAATAATACCATCTACTTGAGCGTAATATTCTTTTTCTACAGTTTTTCTACGTACTTGTTCGCTTACTTTTCCATCAGTAGTTAATAAAAGTAAACCTTCTGAGTCTTCATCCAAACGACCTATTGCCATGGTTCCTTCTGGAAAAGGATATAATTCGCCCAGTAGTTTTTTCTTTCGTTTCAATTCATACACAAACTGACTCAAATAGCCGTGTGGTTTATGCAACATAAAGTGTTGGTGTTCCATGCATTGATATTAATGGATTGTTATTTTGAAGATTGTTTCAAAAATAAAGAAAATGAATATAAGTTCAAGATATTATTATTGATATTTAAAATCGCTTTTTATAAATACATAAATATTTTAAAATCATCAATCAGAATCTTTATTCATTAAAAAGTAATTCCTTAAATTTACAGTTAAAATTAGTTATTTTTTATGTCACAGATTATTATAGTATTAGCCGCTTTTATCATCGCCTTAGCTATTGGTTTTTACCTTGGTAAATTACTTTCTAAAACGCAATCTCAAGCCGAAAAATCAAGCTTAAATGAGCGAAACAATGGGTTACTGAGTCAAATTGAGCAATTTAAGCAGCAGTTTCAGTCTGAAAAAAATCAGTTTGAAAAAACAATCTTACAAATAACTACTGAAAAAGAAAGTATTCAAAAAGAGAAAGAGGCTTTGGCTATTCATTTAGCGAAAAAGGAGAACGATTTTGATAATTTACTAGAGCGCAATAAAGAGCAAAAACAAGAGGTTAATGAATTACAAGAAAAATTCACTAAGGAATTTGAAAATTTAGCCAATAAGATATTAGAAGAAAAAACAAATAAGTTTACAGAACAGAATAAGGAGAACATGAAAATTATTCTGAATCCACTTCAGGAAAAAATTCAATTGTTTGAAAAGAAAGTAGAAGACACACACAAAGAGAGTATTGATTATCATGCTGCTTTGCGCCAACAGATTCTTGGTCTTAGAGAAATGAATGATAAAATGAGTAAAGAAACAGTAAACCTTACTAAAGCATTAAAAGGCGATAGTAAAATGCAAGGAAACTGGGGCGAACTGGTTTTAGAACGTGTTTTAGAAAAATCAGGATTAGAGAAAGGGCGTGAATATGAGGTTCAACAGAGTTTTAGCACTGAAGAAGGTGGCAGAGTAATGCCTGATGTGATTATTAATCTTCCTGATGGAAAGAAAATGGTTGTTGACTCTAAAGTATCTTTGACTGCTTATGAACGTTTTGTGAATGAAGATGATGATGACTTGAAAGTGGCTATTTTAAAGGAACACGTTACGTCTGTAAAGCGTCATGTGGATCAATTAAGTGATAAAAATTATCAGGATATTTATCAAATGGAAAGTCCTGATTTTGTGTTATTATTTATTCCTATTGAACCTGCTTTTGCTTTAGCTCTTAATGAAGATAGCACGCTATATAACAAGGCTTTTGAGAAAAACATTGTAATTGTTACTCCTTCTACTCTTTTGGCTACGCTACGTACTATAGATAGCATGTGGACAAATCAAAAACAGCAAGAAAATGCTATTGAAATTGCAAGACAAGCAGGTGCATTATATGATAAGTTTGAAGGGTTTGTTTCCGATTTGATTAAGATTGGTAAAAAAATGGATGAGGCTAAGGGTGAATATGGCAATGCTATGAATAAGCTTGTTGATGGAAAAGGGAATTTAGTAACCAGTGTGGAGAAATTAAAGAAAATGGGCGCTAAGGCCAAAAAAGCTCTTCCTGAAAATATTATAAAAAGAGCCACAGAAAACGAAATTGATTTAATAAATTAAAAAATATGTCTATACTAAAAAAAATACTTGTTTATGGTGTTTTAACTCTTGTATTATCTATCATAGGTTATTTCACTTTTGTCTATTATATTCCATATAGCGAAGGTGTTAGATCTGGAGAGTTGATTAAAATAAGCCATAAAGGATATATTACAAAAACTTGGGAAGGGGAAATTAGTCAAGGAATATCGGGTGCACAAATTTTCAATTTTTCTATAATGGATAATCAACCTGAGGTAATACAATCTTTAAAAGATTTACAAGGAAAATATGTAAAAGTAGAATACGTAGAACGCTATCGTACTTTTTTTTGGTGGGGCGAAACTCGTTATTTTATTACCAAAGTTACTCCTGAAAAATCGCCTCATTTTAATAAATAAAACATGAAAAAATACATTTTAATTCTCATTTCAATTGTTTTTATTCAATGTAAAACTATTGACAAGGCTGATAATCTCCTTGAAAATCAAAACATTGCAATTGTGATTCATGGTGGAGCAGGTACTATTTTAAAGAAAAATATGTCTCCTGAACTTGAATTAGAATATAAAAAAGTTTTAGAAATAGCAGTTAAAGAAGGGTATTCTATTCTAAAAAATGGTGGAACAAGTATTGACGCAGTAGAAAAAACAATAAATATTTTAGAAAATTCTCCTCTTTTTAATGCTGGTAAAGGGGCTGTTTTTACTAATGATGGGAAAAATGAATTAGATGCATCTATTATGGATGGCAAAACATTAAAAGCGGGTGCAGTTGCTGGTGTAACAACTGTAAAAAACCCTATAAACCTTGCCAGAGCTGTTATGGAAAAATCAGAGCATGTTATGCTTGCGAGAGAAGGTGCTGAGTATTTTGCAAAACAAAACGGATTAGAAATTGTTGATCCTTCTTATTTTTATGTAGAAAACAGATATCAATCATTATTAAAAGCAAAGGAAAAAGAAAAAATAGAACTTGACCATGATGGAAAAGCTTCTTTTTATGATTCCAATATAAAAGACTCCAAATTTGGAACTGTTGGTTGTGTTGCTTTAGACAAAAATGGGAATATTACTGCGGGAACTTCTACTGGTGGTATGACAAATAAAAAATGGGGACGTGTAGGTGATTCTCCAATTATTGGAGCTGGTACTTATGCAAATAATAAAACATGTGGTGTTTCTGCAACTGGTTGGGGAGAATTTTTTATCAGAAATGTAGTAGCTTATGATATTTCTGCTTTAATGGAATATAAAAATATGAGTATTGAAGAAGCTTCGAGAGAAGTAATTCAAAAGAAGCTAACCCAAATAGGTGGTACAGGTGGGATTATTGCTCTTGATAAAAAAGGAAATATTGTAATGGAGTTTAATACTTCTGGAATGTATAGAGCAGCTATAGATAAAAATGAAAAGTTAACCATAGGTATATATGAAAAATAAAGAAAGTAACTCTGTAAACGCTTCAAAGGTAACATTTACTGAATTAATGTTACCGTCTCATTCTAATTTTAGTGGTAAAATACATGGAGGTTACTTGTTACAACTTATGGATCAGATTGCATTTGCTAGTGCTTCAAAATATTCTGGTTGTTATTGTGTTACAGCTTCTGTTGATGTCGTTAATTTTTTAAATCCTATTGAAATAGGTGAATTAGTCACATTAAAAGCATCTGTAAATTATGTTGGTAATTCTTCAATGCTTGTTGGTATAAGGGTTGTTTCTGAAAATATTCAAACTGGAAAAGTAAAGCATTGCAATTCTAGTTATTTTACAATGGTTGCAAAAGATAAGGATGGAAACACTACAAAAGTTCCTCATTTAGTTTTGTCAAATTCGGAAGAAATTAGACGTTTTTTTGATGCTTTGAGGCGTATTAATCAAAAGAAAAACTTAATTACTCTTGAAGAAAAATTTGATCATTTATCTGAGTCGTCATTAGAATTACTAAAAAAACATAATGTAATTGTGAACATGAAATAGTACTATATTATCTTAAAACTAAATATTTAATTAGTTCTTTCCCCATTTCATCATTAATCATTTTTATTATTTTTTCTTTTCCATAAGACAATTCTTCTCTTAAAACTGATGACGTTAGTTTTACGTATAAGGTGTTGTTTTTTAACTCAACTGCTTCTGTGTAGCTAACAACTCCATTTCCCATCATTTTTTGCCAAGCATCTTTTACATCTACTTTATCAATTCCTGTTTCTAATTTATTTTGTGTAATGAAGTTTTTTAGAATGTCTTTTATAGGAAGCTCTTCATTAATTCTTTTTGCCATTGTCTTCTAGTTTTATATCGTTTCTTTTTTTGTAATAATACTCTATTCCTTCTTCATTTTTTACTATCAACTTTTCTGGAGACAATGTTAATATTTCTTCTTCCCAATTTGAAAAATCTGTTTTATTCATAATAAAATAAGAATCTTTTCTCTTCTCAATTGAGAATTGTTGTTTTATGTTATTTACTAAAAAATTACCATTATAAAGTAAAATCACTTTTCTCTTAACTCCTTTTCCATTATTATATTCTACTTTTTCAACTTCTTCATTGATTTTATATTCTTTCGAAGTTCCTTCTGGTAATATTACTTTTTCTATTTCCCAATATCCTTTAATATTCTCTAAATCAGAATCCTTAATAGACTTTGTACAAGATAGTGTTATAAAAGTTATAAGGATATAAAATATGGCTTTTTTCATTTTCTAAAATTTGAAATAAAATTACATTTTTAAAATAAATTAATTAAACTATTTAATACTTTTATTGTCAAATAAGACAAATATACACCATGAAATACGCTATCAATTTCTTTATATTATTTATTTTCATTAGTTGCAGCTCTTCTGATGATACCAATTCTGATACAACAACTTCTGAAGAAATAATGTATTTTCCTCCTAATGCTGGAATGTCATGGGAAACAAAAAGTCTTTCTAGTTTAAATTGGAATGAGAATAATGTGCAAGCATTACTTAACTACTTAGAATTGAAAAATACAAAAGGTTTTATAATTCTTTATAATGGGAAAATTGTATTAGAGAATTATTTTAATGGACATACAAGTACTTCTCCATGGTATTGGGCTAGTGCAGGAAAAACTTTAACCGCTACAATAGTTGGTATTGCTGAACAAGAAAATTATATAAATAGTAACAACAAAGTATCTGATTACATAGGAACTGGCTGGACTAGCACCTCTATAACAAAAGAAAACTTAATTACTTGCAAACATCTTTTAACTATGACTTCTGGATTAGATGATGGTTTAGGCGATAATGTTTCACCTTCAAATCTTCAATATAAAGCAGATGCTGGAACAAGATGGGCGTATCATAATGTTTATGTAAAATTACAAGATGTGGTAAGCGAAGCAACTGGTGAAACTTGGAACAACTATTTTACTACTAAATTAAAAACACCCATTGGTATGACTGGATATTGGGCTCAAAGTAATGATTTTAGTGTTTATTGGAGCAACACTAGAAGCATGGCCCGTTTTGGGTTACTCGCTTTAAATAAAGGAAATTGGAATGGCACTCAAGTTTTAAACACGAGCTATTTTAATAACGCCACAACAACATCGCAAAATATTAACATTGCATACGGTTATTTATGGTGGTTAAATGGGAAAACTTCATATCATTTACCACAAACACAGTTTGAATTTCAAGGAAAATTAATTCCAAATGCTCCAAATGACATGTATTGTGCTTTAGGAAAAGACGATCAAAAGATTTATGTAGTTCCAAGTAGAAAACTAGTTATTATTAGAATGGGAAATGCAGCAGATGGTTCAAATTTTGCATTATCAGGATTTGATAATGAATTATGGGAGAAAATAAATGCGGTTATAAACTAAAAAGAGGATTCTAAACGAATCCTCTTTTTAGTTTTTATTTAAAAAATGAATCTACAAATTCTACTTTATTAAAGACTTGTAGATCATCAATTCCTTCTCCAACACCTATATATTTTACAGGAATTTTAAATTGATCTGAAATTCCAATTACAACTCCACCTTTTGCAGTTCCATCTAGTTTTGTAACTGCTAAACTCGTCACTTCTGTTGCTGCTGTAAATTGCTTTGCTTGTTCAAATGCATTTTGACCTGTTGATCCATCCAAAACTAACATTACATCATGTGGTGCATCTTCAACCACTTTTTGCATTACACGTTTTACTTTAGAAAGTTCATTCATTAAATTTACTTTATTATGTAAACGTCCAGCAGTATCAATTATAACAACATCTGCATCTTGAGACACGGCTGATTGTAGTGTATCGAAAGCAACTGATGCAGGATCACTACCCATTTGCTGACGAACGATTGGCACTCCTACTCTATCTGCCCAAATTTGCAATTGATCAATAGCAGCAGCTCTAAAAGTATCTGCAGCTCCTAAAACTACTTTATATCCTGCGTTTTTAAATTGATTTGCTAATTTCCCTATTGTTGTTGTTTTTCCAACTCCATTAACTCCTACAACCATGATTACGTATGGTTTTTTACTTGGAGATATAGCGAAATTGGCATTGTCATCTGTGTTATTTTCAGATAATAGTCCAGCTATTTCTTCTCTAAGGATCTTATTGAGTTCGTCTGTTCCAAGATATTTATCTGTAGATACTCTTTTTTCTATTCGCTCAATAATTTTCAACGTAGTATTTACACCAACATCGGAAGACACTAATATCTCTTCAAGATTATCTAAAACCTCATCATCAACAGTCGATTTTCCAGCAACAGCTTTAGTTAATTTTGAAAAGAAAGAAGTTTTAGATTTCTCTAATCCTTTATCTAAAGTTTGCTTTTCTTGCTCACTTAGGCTAGGGTCCTTTTTTTCAGAAGAAAAAATTCTTTTAAAAAAACTCATTTTTATAGTACTTATAAATTTAGTAACAAATGTAAAAATAAAAAAGCTACTTTCAAACGAAAGTAGCTTTTCTATATATTATTTAAAAAAAAAGAATTATTTCTTTTTTAAGAATTCATCAACTAATTCAGGAGCCATAACTGATTCTACGAATGTATATGCACCTGACTTTGGAGATTTAACCATTTTAATAGCTTTAGTTAATCTCTTAGAAGCTGTTTGTAAAGTTGCTACGGTTTTCTTTGCCATGACTTATATTATTTAATTTCTTTATGAACAGTTACTTTCTTTAAGATTGGATTAAATTTTTTAATCTCTAATCTATCTGGAGTATTTTTTTTATTTTTAGTAGTAATGTAACGAGAAGTTCCTGGAACACCAGAAGCTTTATGCTCAGTACATTCTAAAATAACCTGAATTCTATTACCTTTCTTTGCCATCTTGATATATTATTACGATTTACGGATTATTTTACAAATCCATTTGCTTTTGCTTGTTTTAAAGTAGCAGCAATACCATTTTTATTGATTGTCTTTAACGCAGCAGTAGATATCTTTAAAGTTACCCATCTATCTTCTTCAGGAATATAGAAACGTTTCTTAACTAAGTTCACAGAAAATTTTCTCTTAGTTTTATTCATAGCATGAGAAACATTGTTTCCTACCATTGCTCTTTTACCTGTAAGTTCACAAACTCTTGACATTATTTATAATCTTTATTTCGTTATTCAAAATCAGGGTGCAAAGAAACAAAATTGAATCGAATTATACAACTAACTTTTGTTATTTTTTTAAAATTTCTTTATAAAGTAATTCAAAAGCTTTGTTAACCGCTCTACCTATAACCTTTTCTCTTGGTTGTCCGAAATTAAATTCCTCAGAATAAACACCTTCTGGTGTTGCTAAAGCAATAAAAACTGTTCCTATTTCTGCTTCTGAATCTCCTTTATTTGGACCTGCATTTCCTGTTGTTGCAATTGCATAATCTGATGCAAATATTTTTTGAGATTGAAGCGCCATGCTTTCTACAACTTGCTTGCTAACTACAGAATATGTTTCTATTAATTCTCTTGGAACACCTAAAATATTAATCTTTGTTTCAGTAGCATAGCTTATTATACTTCCTTTAAAGTAACTTGATGCACCTGAAATTGCTGTTAAACTTTGCGCTATTTTTCCTCCTGTGCAACTTTCTGCTATGGATAACGTTTTCTTTTTACTTGTAATAAGTTCTGCTATAACATTTTCTATAGGTTGATCATCTTCAGTTCCTACGATTATTTCTCCTATAATTTTGTATAGTTCTTTTATTCTATTTTCGATTTCGCTTTTTAAACCTTCTTCATTATTCCCTCTTGCCGTTAATCTTAATCTAACTTTTCCTGGCGATGGCAAATAAGCTAATTTTATATAATTAGGTAAATTATTTTCCCAATCTTCAATTTGCTCTGCAATTAAACTTTCACCTCTTCCATAAGTCATCACTGTTTTATGAACGATAGAAGATCTGTTAAATTCATTTATTAATTTTGGAACAATTACCTCATCAATAAGGTATTTCATTTCATAAGGAACACCTGGTAAAGAAATAAAAACAGTATTCTCTTTTTGCATCCACATTCCTGGTGCTGTTCCCATTTTATTAAAAAGCACAGTTGCTTTAGAAGGAACTAAAGCTTGTTCTTTGTTTATTTGACTAATAGGTCTTTTATAGAAACCTTCAATTAAATATTTAACATGTTTTAATACCTCTTGATCTTCAATTAATTTATCTTCAAAATAATCACAAAATGTTTTTTTTGTAATATCATCTTTTGTAGGTCCTAATCCACCTGTTATGATAACTAACTCAACTTTATTTTGTAGTTTTTCAAGTGTTTCTAAGATATGTTCCTTTTCATCAGATACAGAAAGCATTTCGTAAGTAGCAATTCCTATTTTGTCTAAGGCTTTTGCAATATAAGATGAATTGGTATCTATAATTTGACCAATTAATATTTCATCACCAATGGTAACAATTGTAGCTTTCATTAAAATGTGGTGTAATTAAATTTTGAAGTCTTTTTTTAGCTCTTTTATTGCTAGGTCTACTCGTTCTTTTAAAGATTTATAAACTTCTTTAATTTCTTTCTTTTTCCCTTCTGATTTAGCCCATGTCATAATTTGAAGATTTTCTTCATAAGCTAAATCCATTCCAAGTAAATCTAATGAGGGTTTAATTTTATGAGCCGCAGCATACGCTCTTGAGTAATCTTTTTCTTCAACACCAACTTTTATTGACTTTATTTCTGCTGGTACTTCTAATAAGAAAAGATTTACAATTTGAAGTGCAAAATCGATATCGTTTTCGGAAATTTCATACACTTTAGATAAATTGTATTGCAATGCCATAAATTATATTTATTTAACTTGTATTTTAAACATCTGGTTCTTTTCTATATATCCTTCTAAAACATCACCTTCTTTGACAGATGCAACACCTTTAGGAGTTCCTGTAAAGATAATATCTCCTTTTTTTAGTGTAAAAAATTGCGATACATAAGCAATAATTTCATCTATTTTCCAAAGCATCAAAGAAGTGTTTCCTGCTTGTACAACATTATTATTACTCCTTAACTCAAAGTTAACATTTTCTAATGATGCAAACGATTTTTTCGGTAAAAAGGCACCAATAATCGCCGAATGGTCAAATGCTTTTGCTTTTTCCCAAGGTAGCCCTTTGCTTTTTAGTTCACTTTGTAAATCACGTGCTGTAAAATCTATACCTAATCCTATTTCGTCATAGTATTTATGAGCAAATTTTGAGTTAATATATTTCCCTACTTTATTTATTTTAACTAAGATCTCTACTTCATGATGAACATCTTTACTAAAGTCTGGAATATAGAATGGATTTTTTTTAGGCAGAACAGCTGTATCTGGTTTTAAAAAAATTACTGGTTCACTAGGTTTTTCATTGTTCAGCTCTGAGATATGGTCTGCATAATTGCGTCCAATACAAATAATTTTCATTTTATTATGTTGCCTAAGTTTAAAAATTACAAAACGACTTAAAAATAGCTTTCTTATAATTTTGTGTTTAATTTTCTTAATTTTATTGCTGTTAGCACTTTCTTTGTATATAAAGGAAAATCTGCGTTTTGTAACCAACTAAAATAACCTGGTTCTTTTTCTAAGATTTCTTCTACAAGTACTCCTTTATGTTTTCCAAAAGAGAAAACTTCTTTTCCTTCTTTATTTAATGCTATAAATCCTGCAAAATCAACTGATTTTTTGCGTGTTGTGAATTCAGATAATGTTTTTATATCATTTTCTAAATCTTCGTATCTATCTAATTGTGCTTTTAAAATTTCATACGTTGCCATTGTATCTGCTTCCGCACTATGCGCATTTTCTAAGCTTTCATTACAATAGAATTTATATGCAGCGCTTAATGTACGTTCTTCTTTTTTATGAAAAATTGTTTGCACATCAACTGAAACTCTATTTTTCATGTCAAAATCTACTCCTGCACGAAGCATTTCTTCAGCTAATAAAGGAATATCAAATCGATCTGAGTTAAAGCCTGCCAAGTCTGAATCTTTAATCATATTATATACATGAGACGCTAATTCATTAAAAGTAGGCTCGTTTGCAACTTTTTCATCAGTAATTCCATGAACGGCTGTCGTTTGTGGAGGAATTGGAATTGTAGGATTTACTAACCATGTTTTACTTTCTTTATTTCCATTTGGATATACTTTAAAAACTGAAATTTCTACAATTCTATCTCTAGCAACATCAATTCCTGTGGTTTCAAGATCAAAAAAGCAAATAGGTCTATTAAGTTTTAATTCCATTATATTTTTTATTTTTAAGAAGGTAAAGTATAACAACTTCTGCAATTACTAAGTTAAAAATCCAACCTAACCAAGATACTATTCTGTAAGTATCCATTGGTGGTGTTTGGAGCAAAAATACAATAATGTATTTAAACAATCTAAGAGAAATAGCAGATAATGTTAAAGCAAAGCTACGTATAGCAAATTTTTGATGTTTTTTGAAAATAAAAATGACAGGCAATAAACCTGTCATATATATTTATTAAATATTATTTAGACTAAACATCTCTGTTTATATCCCAAGCTTCTAAATATTCTGCTACTCTTTTTACAAAGCTTCCACCTAACGCTCCATCAACTACTCTATGATCATAAGAGTGTGACAAGAACATTTTTTGACGAATTCCAATAAAATCGCCTTCTGGTGTTTCAATAACTGCTGGAACTTTTCTAATTGCTCCAAGTGCTAAAATACCAACTTGAGGTTGATTTATAATAGGAGTTCCAAAAACAGAACCAAATGTTCCTACATTTGTAACAGTATAAGTTCCTCCTTGTGTATCGTCTGGTTTTAATTTTCCATTTCTTGCTCTGTTTGCTAAATCATTTACTGCTTTAGCCATTCCTACTAGGTTTAACTGATCTGCATTTTTAATTACAGGAACAATTAAGTTTCCGTTTGGTAAAGCAGCCGCCATTCCTAAATTAATATTCTTCTTTTTAATAATGAAATCTCCATCTACAGAAATATTCATTCCAGGGAAGTCTTTTAATGCTTTTGCTACTACTTCTATGAAAATAGGTGTAAAAGTTAGTTTTTCACCTTCTCTTTTCTCAAAAGAGTTTTTAACTTTCTCTCTCCATTTTACGATATTAGTAACATCAACTTCGATAAAAGATTGCACATGAGCAGAAGTCTGAATAGATTCTACCATATACTTCGAAATTAATTTACGCATTCTATCCATTTCTACAATTTCATCTCCACCATTAACAGATACTGGTGTAGCTGATGAAACTGTTTGAGATTGAGCTACTGGAGCTGCTTTTTGTGCCGCAACAACAGACGAAGAAGCAACAATAGGTTGATTTCCTCTATTTTTTATATAATTTAATATATCTTCTTTATTTACACGTCCGTCTTTCCCTGAACCTTGAATTGTTTCTAATTCTTGAAGAGAAATTCCTTCTTCCTTTGCAATATTTTTTACTAATGGTGAGAAGAATTTATCTGAACTTGAAAAATCTTGTGGTGCGGAAACCGTTTCTTTTGCAGCCTCAATTGTTTTTTCTACTATAGCTACAGGAGCAGCCACAGCCTCACTTTGAGTTGCTTCAACTTGACCTTCTCCTTCTGTTTCAATTATTGCAATTGTTTGCCCTACTTGGACAACATCATCTGTATTAAAAAGAATTTCTATAAGTGTTCCTGCAACTTCAGAAGGTACTTCACTATCTACTTTATCAGTAGCAATTTCAAGTACTGCTTCATCCATTTCAATTTTATCTCCAACGTTTTTCAACCAGTTGGTCACAGTTGCTTCTGCAACACTTTCTCCCATTTTGGGTAATTTCAATTCAAACTTTGCCATATTTTTAAACTATAGTTGTGTTTTTCTATTTGATTTGCAAAAATACTAATTTTTCCATCTGTTTATAAAGAATATCATAAATTATTTTAATACAATTACTTCTCCTCTATCATTTGAATTATTACTACCAATTATATAACTTGAATTACTAAAATAATTCTTAAATGTTATTTTCTTTGATTTATTCTCAGTCATAAATTTTATTATTTCTTTATATGAAAATGAATTTGTATCAAAAATAACTTCAATATTTCTTTCTTCGTTTCTTTTAAATTGATTAAAAGAATCTAATCTGTTAATTGGCTTTGATACATTTAATTTTGCATCTGATTTTGTAAAAAACACATATTCATCAATTATGTTTATTTTATTTTTTTGTTGGTTTTTCTTAGAAAGACTAAATAAGAAAGTTCCAACACGCATTATTACATCAAAAAAAACAGATTTTTTAAAATGTTTCTTATAAAAAAACTGCATTGCTTCTTGAAATCGCTTCATATAAGTTCCATCTCTAACTGTGCTTTCTCCTTTATAATGTATTACACTTGTTTCGTGATAGTAATAATTGCTTTTTCCTAGCTTTTTAATCATATAGCTTAAATCTATATCATCAGAATACATAAAGCAACTTTCATCAAATCCGCCTACTTCGAGATATAATTCTTTTTTCATTACCATAAAAGCACCAACTAATATATCAACTATTCCAGATTGATCTTCTTTAATATGTTGAGCATAATATTGGTTAAACCATATTGATTTTGGGAAGATTTTATACAATCTAAATATTTTAGTAAAAGCAATCCATGGTGTTGGGACTCCTCTTTTAGATTCTGGTAAAAACTCTCCTGTTCCATCAACTAATTTACAACCTATAATTCCTGTGTTATCGCTCCAATTTTTAATATTTAAAATCTTTTTAAATGTGTCTTCTGCAACAACAGTATCTGGATTTAAAATACAAATATATTCTCCTTTAACTTCAGCAACTCCTATATTGTTTCCTTTTGGAAAACCTAAATTCTCTTTATTTTCAATCAATTTCACATTTGGAAATCGATTTTTCATCATTTCGCAACTACTGTCAGATGAATTATTGTCTATTACGATAATCTCTCCTTGAATACCTTCAAGTGATTTCTGGACACTTAGAACGCATTGCTCTAAAAAATAGCGTACGTTATAGTTAAGAATGATTACGGATAATTGCATTTTGCGAATATAGTTATTCTTACAAACTTTTTAAAAACTAATATATAATCATACCATTAAATTTATTCAAAAAAACTTAATATCTTCGAAGAACTAAATAAACATCTATTAATTCACTAATATCTATTAAATGAAATTTTTAATTAAAACCTTATTATTGATTTTGTCTTTAAGTGCTTTCTCACAAGAAGATTTGGCATCAAATTATGACAAAAAAGAGATTTATATTACTATGCGAGATGGTGTAAAACTGTTTACTTCTATTTATATACCTAAAGATATTTCAAAGGATAAAAAATATCCTTTTTTAATGCAACGTACATGTTATAGTGTAGCACCTTATGGAGAAGAAAATTTCAAAAAATCGATTGGTCCGAATACTTTTCTATCTGAAGATAAATATATTTTTGTATATCAGGATGTTAGAGGAAGATATATGAGTGAAGGAACTTTTACTAACATGACACCACAAGTGGAACACAAAAACAAGAAAAACGTTGATGAAAGCACCGATACTTATGACACAATAGAATGGCTTATAAAAAATATTAAAAACAACAATGGAAAAGTAGGTCAATATGGTACTTCTTATCCAGGTTTTTACACTGCTGTTGGAACATTAGCAAATCACCCTGCTTTAGTTGCTTCATCTCCACAGGCTCCTATTTCTGATTTCTTTTTTGACGATTTTCACCATAATGGTGCTTTCTTAATGGGATATTTTAAAACTTTTCCTGTTTTTGGAGTACAAAAAACAAAAGCAGAAGACAAAGCTTGGTACATGGATCAATATATTAGACCTACTTCAAAAGACGGTTCGGTTTTCTATAATGAATTAGGCACAGTAAAAGAAGCAACCGATAAATATTACAAAGACAACTTTTTTATGCAAGAAATTATTGAGCATCCTAATTATGATGATTTTTGGCAAAAAAGAAATTTATTACCTCATTTAAAAGGAATAAATCATGCCGTGATGACTGTTGGAGGTTGGTATGATGCAGAAGACTTAGCAGGTCCTTTAAATATTTACAAAACAATTGAAAAAACAAGTCCAAAAGCTAAAAACACTATTGTTATGGGACCTTTTTCACATGGTGGATGGAGTAGAGAAAAAGGAAAACATTTTCATAATGACATTTATTTTGGCGATAGTATTGCTACTTTTTATCAAAAAAATATTGAATACAAATTCTTTGATCACTATTTAAAAGGAGATTCAAAAACTACTGTTGCTCTACCAGAAGCTTATATGTTTGATACTGGTAAAAAAGAATGGAATGAATTTACAAATTGGCCTCCAAATAAAGCAAGTAAACTTAATTTTTATTTAAGTTCAAATGGTAAATTAGAAACTAACAAATCAAGTAAAATTGGATTTACAGAATACTATAGCGACCCGAATAATCCTGTTCCAAGTAGCATAAATTATGCTGATTTTAATGGTTTTACACCAAGAAACTACATGAGCGAAGATCAACGTTTTGTTCTTAGTCGTCCTGATGTAATAACTTTTACTACCGATTATTTAACTGAAGACACTACGCTTGCGGGAGAAATTATGGCAAAATTAAAAATTGCTTCTTCTTCAACTGATGCTGATTTTGTGATAAAACTAATTGACATTTATCCGCTTGATGAGCCAGAAAATAAAGACAAACCTAATGTGATTTATGCAAATTATCATCAAATGGTGAGAAGTGAAATTATGCCTGCGCGTTTCAGAAACAGTTTTGAAAAACCAGAAGCGCTAACTCCAAATACGACTACTGAAGTTAATTTTAGGCTACAAGATGTTTTACATACGTTTAAGAAAGGACACAAAATCCAAATCCAGATTCAAAGCACTTGGTATCCTTTAATTGCTGTAAATCCTCAAAAATTCTTAGAAAATCCATATTTAGCAAACAAAGAAGATTATACTAAAGCTTTTATTAAAGTATTTAATGATAGCTATATTGAAGTTGATGTTTTGAAATAGAAATCTACAGAAACAGCCCAATAATTTTTATATTCATGAAATAGATTATGAATACTAAACTGTTTTTGAATTAAAACCACTGTAAATGATTAAACAAAGCGTATCATTTACAGTGGTTTTGTAATTATAAGTTTAATTTCTTGTAAAACAAACGAATCAAATACGTTATTAAAATTTGAGAATCCTATTCTTAAAAAAATGAAAATTATTATAACGGAATTAAAAAAGGTTTAGAAAAATTAATTTCAGATTGGAAATAAAGTACCTTGACTGTTTTTAAAGATATAAAAAACTTTAAATGCTTTATCTTTGAACAATAAAACTATTATTGATTAAGCTATAAACAATATTATTGTTTATCAAATAAAAATTATATCTAAGTATTATGTTTGATTTTCGTTTACAAGTCTTTCATAAAGTGGCAAAACGACTCAATTTCACAAAAGCAGCGGATGAGTTATTTATTACTCAACCTGCTGTTTCTAAACATATTCAAGAAATTGAAAGTTATCTTAAAATAAAACTGTTTGAAAGAAATGGATCTAAAATTAAATTAACGCAAGCTGGAATTATTTTACTTTCTCATACTGAAAAACTTTTTGAAATTTACCGTGATTTAGAGTTTGAACTCAATACTGTGACTCAAAAGTTTAATGGAAAACTGAGAATTGGAGCAAGTACTACAATTGCACAATATGTTTTGCCGCAAATTTTAGCTCGTTTTCATGAAAAATTTGATCATCTTAAAGTTTCCCTAGTTGCTAATAATACAGAACAAATTGAAATTGCTTTACAGAACAATGAGATTGATTTAGGTGTAATCGAAGGGAAATCTAAAAAATCCTATCTCAAATATACTCAGTTTGTAAAAGACGAAATTGTTTTGGTTGCAAATAGTAATAATTCTATTTCAAAAAAACAGAATATTACTATTGATGAATTGAAAAACATTCCACTTTTGTTTAGAGAGCAAGGTTCTGGAACATTAGAAGTAATTGCGCATCATTTAAAACCATTAGGAATAAAAATTTCCGATTTAAATATTGAAATGCAACTAGGAAGTACTGAAAGCATAAAGAATTATATTCTTAACAGTAATTGCATGGCTTTTTTGTCTGTTCATTCTATATTTACAGAACTTAAAGAAAACAAATATAGTATTATTGATATTAAAGATTTTGTGATAGAACGCGATTTCTATTTTATTCAACAACAAGGGCAAACAGAAGCATTACCTGAATTATTTATGAAATTTGCTAGTCACTATAACTTTAAGTAATGGTGTATAATATTTAACCATTTCCTTTTATAATATTCTTGACTGAATTTTGTATCAAACAAAAATTAGTTTTAAGTAATGAAAAATCAAGATAAAAAGGGAATTGAATCTATATTGAACAAAAGTATTACAACTAGAGAATTGATTTTTTTATTAGCTGTTGTATTTTGTTTATCGCCATTAATTACTCCTCCTATTGCTTTATTAATGGGATTAATAATTGCGCAATTTATTGGTCATCCCTATTTACATCTTAATCATAAGGCTACTCATATTTTATTACAGTTTTCTGTTGTTGGATTAGGCTTTGGAATGAATATTACAAGTGCTTTACAAGTAGGCAAAGAAGGTTTATTTTTCACTATATTATCTATTATAGGAACTCTGATTGCTGGTTTTTTCATTGGAAAATTTTTAAATATAGAAAAGAAAACATCGTATTTAATCTCAACAGGAACAGCTATTTGTGGCGGAAGTGCAATTGCTGCTATTTCTCCTGTAATAAAGGCAAATGAAAAACAAATATCAGTAGCATTAGGTACTATATTTATTTTAAATTCTATTGCTTTAATTTTATTTCCCTTTATAGGACATCAATTGAATTTATCTCAAACACAATTTGGAATGTGGTGTGCCATTGCTATACATGATACAAGTTCGGTTGTAGGTGCTGCAAACAAATATGGATCGGAAGCATTAGAAATTGCAACTACAGTGAAACTTGCACGAGCATTATGGATTATTCCTCTTGCTTTTTTATCTACTCTCCTTTTTAAGAATAAAGGTATCAAAATAAGAATTCCTTATTTCATTGGATTATTTGTTTTGGCAATGATAGCAAATACTTATATTCCAATAGTACAGCAATATAATCATTATGTAACAGGACTTGCAAAAGCAGGATTAACATTAACTCTATTTCTTATAGGATGCGGATTAAACAGAAAAACCTTAACTTCTGTTGGCTTTAAACCTTTAATACAAGGCTTAATCGTTTGGTTAGTTATTATGCTAGGTTCACTTTTTATGATTATTTCATTTGTAGTTTAATTTTTAAGTGTGTCAAATAATGATTTTACTATTATATTTTCTGTTGGACTTGATAAATGAATAATTCGTTTTTCATGAGGTAAAAGATCAAAATAATTTTCTTCAAAATGAACTCCTTCTGAAAATAAAAAAACATCTTTAGCTAACGTATTGGTGGTTATTTCTATAGTTGTTTCGTTTTGTCTTTTTATAATAATAGTTGGTTTTTTTAATTTTAATTTCTTTGGTTTTACGAAGTAATAATTTGATGTTATTTTTTCTTTATCTGTTTCTAATTTCACAGATAGGACTACTTTTTCTTGATTAACTTTTTGTAACAAAGAATCATCTAAAACAGTTATTATTTTATTTTGATTTTCTTTAATAGTGATATATTCTTCTTTATGCCATAATATGTTTCCATCAAAATCTATCAATTGAATTTTTAAGTTCCCTTTTTTTATTTCTACCTCATCGTTTATTCCATAAATTACGTACTTTTCATTTTCTTTACACACTGATAAAAGTAACGATTCATAACTCCTTTTTACTTGATAATGAAAAGCTTTCCAATTACCATAATAATCCATAGAACTCCATGAAGTAACTGGCCAACAATCATTTAATTGCCAATATAATGTTCCCATACAATAAGGTTTAGCTCGTCTATGAGCTTCTATTGCTATTTGCATTCCTCTTGCTTGTAACAATTGTGAAACATATAAATAATTATCAAAATCTTTAGGCACATGATAATCTCTTTCCATATACTCTTTAATGGTTTCATACCCTACAGGATGCTTTTGATGGGTTTTTATTGCTTCATTTTTCCATGATAATTTATCTGTAAAACTGGTTATTGTTGACAATGCTGGCATACCTTGAAAGCCATATTCGCTCATAAAGCGTCCGACTTTTTTTTCATAGATTTCAAAAGGTTCTTTTCCCCACCAAACTCCCCAATAATGGGAATCTCCTTGATATAAACTTTCTTTTTTTCCCCATCCAATAGAAGGTGACGACGGCCAGTAAATGGTTTGTTTGTTAGCAACAGTTTCTTTTATTGCATTTGGAATAATTTCATGAAACAATTTTTCATAGTCGTTCCAGATAATATTTTCCTCTTCTTTTGTATAATTATACTGTTTTTGCCAACCCCAATTATGCCATCCTTCGTTTATTTCGTTATTTCCACACCATAAAGCAATACTGGGATGATGTTGTAATCTGTTTACTTGATCGATTACTTCTAATTTTACATTTTCTAAGAAAGAGTTATCTCCAGGATACATGGCGCACGCAAACATAAAATCTTGCCAAACTAATATTCCATTTTCATCACATGCTTTATAAAAGCTATCCGAAGCATAAACTCCTCCACCCCAAACTCGTAACATATTCATGTTCGCTTTTTTGGCATTGATTACAATACTTTGATAAATACTATCTGTTACTCTAGATATGAAACTATCTGGTGGAATATAATTAGCTCCTTTCATAAAAACAGGAATACCATTTATTTTAAAATAAAAACTACTACCAATAGCATCTTTCTCTCGAACTAATTCAATTGTTCTTAATCCAATTTTTAATTCTTTTTTATCGAGTATATCTCCATTTTGAGATAAGGTTAATCCGAAACCATATAAATTTGGCTCTCCTAAACCATTGCACCACCATTTTTTAGGTTGATGAATTGTATCGGTCCAGTTTATTTTGTTTTTTCCTTTGGTTAATTGTTTTATAAAAGTATTTTCATTCCACTGGAAATGATATGTTCCTTCTTCTTCACAAATAATATCTGCCATCCATTCTATTTCTGCAAAAGAATCTTCTAATTGTTTTTGATTATATTGAAGGTTTTCGATAATTGCTTTATTCCAAAATTTTAACTGAATAGTGTCAATTATTCCGCATGTTACTAATCTTGGTCCCCAATCCCATCCATATTGATATTGCGCTTTTCGTGTGAAAATTTTTTCTTCTCCTGGTAATGTATATTTTAACTTTTCGCTCTCTTTTCTCCCATTTTTAACAGCCGATTGGAAATAAATTGCGATTTTATTTTTTCCTTCTTTTAGATATTCTTGTACAGAAAAAGTCCATTTTCTAAATTGATTATTTGTTTTACTTATTTCTTTTCCGTTAACATACAGTATTACATAAGTATCTAGTCCAAAACATTCTAAATCAATATTTTTAAACTGCTTTTCTTTTTTAGATAGATAAAAATCCGTTTCATATATCCAATCTTCATTTTCAACCCATTGTACTTTTTTTTCATTTGTTTCTAAAAAAGGGCCAGGAATTAATGCATTCGCTAGCAAATCGGTATGAATTGTACCTGGAATTGAAGCTTTATATTTTATACTGTCTTTAGCATTTTTAAAATACCATTCTTCATTTGCTAAATTTTTAATATTTTGTTGAGACCAAGAAAAATGGACTATAAATAAAAGTGTATAAATTTTTATAGTTCCAAATTTTATCTTCATGATAAATTCTTTTTTAATTGAATTACCTCATCAAAATCGGTTATTTCTTCTTCTTTTTTTAAAGCTGCGCTATGATAATATGATGCATTTATATAACTATCTAAAAGTTGAATATTTGTAGCGCGAATACCTCCTCCTGGCATTATTGTTATTTTATTTTTAGATAATTGTAAAAGTGTTTTCAATATTTCTTTTCCTTCTAAAGCAGTTGTGATTATTCCCGAAGTAAGTACTGTTGTGAATCCTAATGTTATAAGTATTGATAAAGCTGTTTTCTTATCTTCTATAGTATCAAAAGCTCTATGAAAAGTACAAGGTAATGGTTTAGCAAGTTCTAATAGTTCTTTATTCCTCTCAATATCTATTGTATTTTGTGGTGTTAATATTCCAAAAACAAAGCCATCAACTCCTAATAACTTCATTTCTTGGATGGATTGTTTCATTTGTAAAAAAGCTTTTTCTGTGTAATTAAATTTACCTCCTACAGGTCTTATCATTACATATAAGTCTGTACGAATTTTATTTTTAACTTCTTTTACATCTTCTATTTTGGGAGTAATTCCTCCTATTTCATATCCTTCACAGAATTCAATTCTATCTGCTCCTGCTTTAGAAGCTATTATTGCTGATTTTACATTGAAACAGGCTATCTCTATTTTTTTCATATTATATTTAAGTTCGGAAAAGACTCTTTATCAATGCTTATTATTTTAAGTAAAAATCAGCATCTACTAATCTGTTACCTGATGTATCATGAATTGCATAATTAAATCCACCTTGTACACAATAAGAACCATGTTCTCCTTTTTTATTTAAAGCGATAAATCCTACTTGAATATCTTTTAGGCTTTTATTTCTATTTTTAGTCAGTTTTACAATACGCATAACTGCTTCTTCACAAGCCTTTTGAGGTGTATGACCTTGATGCATTAATTCTACTACTAAATGACAACCTGCAATTCGTATTACTTCTTCTCCATGTCCTGTAGCCGTGGCAGCTCCTATTTCGTTATCTACATATAAACCCGCACCAATAATAGGAGAATCTCCTACTCTTCCATGCATTTTATATGCCATTCCACTAGTTGTACAAGCTCCTGATAGATTTCCAAATTCATCTAAAGCAATCATTCCTATGGTATCATGGTTTTCAATATTCACTTCTGGTTTGTATTGACTTTTTTGAAGCCATTCTTTCCATTCTTTTTCAGATGCTTCAACTAATAAGTTCTCTTTTTGGAAACCTTGACTTAATGCAAACTGTAGAGCTCCATCACCTACTAGCATTACATGAGGTGTTTTTTCCATTACTGCTCTAGCTACTGCAATAGGATGTTTTATATGTTCTAAGCATGCAACTGATCCTATATTTGAAAATTCATCCATAATACAGGCATCGAGTGTTATTTTCCCATCTCTGTCTGGTCTTCCTCCATATCCTACACTTCTTTCATTTGGATCTCCTTCTGGTATTTTTACTCCTGCTTCAACTGCATCTAAAGCTTTTCCTTTTCGACTTAAAATTTGCCAAGCTGCAACATTTGCTTCTATACCAAATCGCCATGTAGAAAGTACAATTGGTTTCTTAACTTTTTTATATTTTGTATCAATTTGATTTTCTTCTTTGAATTGAAAAGAACTCATAGCCATTCCTACAGTAGCTATTGCTGACGTCTTTAAAAAGTTTCTTCTATTATTTTTCATTTGTTTGCATTACTATTTTTTATTTTCTTTAATGAATTTCTATTTCATCAACAAATAACCATGCATTAGTTCCTGAACCTGGTTCTCCTTCTGGAATTTTACCATAATTCTTAGCTATTGTTTTTACATATCTGGCTTTGGAAACAGGAAATTCTAATACTACCTTTCCTCTATTATTACGAATGTAATTTGCATCACATTGTGCTATTTTATTAAAAGTATTCCCATCATTAGAAATGAATATCTCAACAGATTGAGGATAATAAATCCAACTAGCTTTACTTTGAAAAATTGAATTTCATACTTTGAAATCGTTTCTTGCTTTTCAAAATCGATGATAGCTTCTAAATTTTTACCTGAAAAGCCAATCCAATCACTTCCGTGATTTGAAGTTTCTCCAACAATTCCATTTACTAGAGTTGTTGCTCCTTGTCCAAAGTAATTAGGATTTGGTTGTTCTGAAAGTTCTATTTTTTTTCCTGTTGCTTTTGATACATAAAAATCTTGTGAGTAAATTGTACTTTTTTGTTCATTATCTTCAAAATAAGCTGCTTTTAAGGTGCAACTCGTAGAAATTTCAATAGGTTTTGTATATAATTGACTAGAGTTAGTAAGTTCAGATTTATCTAATGTATATCTAATTCTATCTTGTTTCCCTGATTTTAATTGAACCCATAATCTCCCATTTTCAATTTTGGGTTGGGCAGAAACTTCATATATTGCCTTACTATACTTTACATCCATTTTTTCTAATCTTGAAAAAAAAGAAACTACTCGTTTTTCAAAATTTTTATAGTTTTCTTTATCTGATGTTCCCCATACTACTTCTGATAAAGCAAAGATTCTTGGGAAAATCATATATTCTACATGTTTATCATTTAAGATATATTCTGTCCATACATTTGCTTGCGCTCCTAAAATATATTTTTGTTCTTCTTTAGATAAATCTTCTGGAATAGGATTAAAACCATATACTTTTTCTAATGTTGTATGACCTCCTATAGCTAAAGGTTCATTTTTAGGATTTCCTTGATAGTGATCGAAATAACAATAACCACCAGGCGACATGACTACATTGTGATTTTGTTTTGCAGCCGCTATTCCTCCTTCTGTTCCTCTCCAACTCATAACCGCTGCATTAGGAGCTAATCCTCCTTCTAATATTTCATCCCAACCTATAATTTGACGTCCTTTTGTGTTTAGATATTTTTCTATTCGGGTTATGAAATAACTTTGTAATTCATGTTCGTCTTTTAAATTTTCTTTTTTTATTAAGTTTTGACAATGATTACAATTTTTCCAACGAGTTTTAGGAGATTCATCTCCTCCTATATGTATATATTCTGAAGGAAATAATGCTACTACTTCATCTAAAACATTTTGTAAAAAAGTAAATGTTTCTTCTTTTGGACAATATACATCATCGAATACTCCCCATTTTTGAGCCACTTCAAATGGACCATTCGTACAAGCTAATTCAGGATATGCCGCTAGAGCTGCTAAAGCATGACCAGGCATTTCAATTTCTGGAACTATTGTTATATGCCTTTCTTGTGCATAAGCAACAATGTCTTTAATTTCTTCTTGTGTGTAATATCCACCATATCGAATAGTATCCAATTTTTGATCGTTATAAGCTCCTATCATTGTTCCATTTCTCCAAGCTCCAACAGACGTTAATTTTGGATATTTTTTTATTTCTATTCTCCATCCTTGATCTTCTGTTAAATGCCAATGAAAAGTGTTTAGTTTTAATAATGCTAAATAGTCAATATACTTTTTTATAAAATCGGTAGAAAAGAAGTGTCTACAAACATCTAAATGCATTCCTCTCCAAGAGAATTTAGGTTGATCTATAATTTTTATTCCTTGTAGCTTTATGGCTTTGGTTTTTCCATAAGGAATTAATTGTAATAAGCTTTGAACTCCATAAAACAGTCCTTTATTTGTTAAGGCATTAATTAGAATTTCATTGTTTGCAATTTTTATACTATAAGCTTCTTCTGATTGTAATTCTGAATTAGAATCTATAATTTGAAGAGTTATTGTTTTTATATTTTTCTTATTGGATTCAATATCAATTTCTAATCCTGTTTGTTTTTTTATTTGCTCTTTCAAGTATATTGCTTCAAAAGAATCTTGATATTGCTCTATAATCTTTATTTTAGAATTAAAAGTAAATTGTTCGTTTGTGTTTTCACTAAATAAAGGTTTTGGAATTATAGGTAGTACTTCTTTTTGGCTGTAGCAAAAAGTAACGCTAAGCATAATAAATAAAAAGTGTTTTATTTTCATATTTCAATCTTTATATATTTCAAATATACATAAAAGAGTTATACTTAAAAAAGTGAATAAAATAAAATATATCTCACAAAAAACACATATTTCAATACATAATATGTGTTAATCGTTTTTAAATTATTAAACTTTTAAATCGAAATTTCTAGATTCAATAAAAAAGATTACTTTTGCACAAAATTT
The DNA here is from genome assembly GCF_000967805.1 of Flavobacterium sp. 316. NCBI lineage: Bacteria > Pseudomonadati > Bacteroidota > Flavobacteriia > Flavobacteriales > Flavobacteriaceae > Flavobacterium > Flavobacterium sp. 316. Next base: position 470,887 of record NZ_JYGZ01000002.1, on the reverse strand, counting down.
AAAAATAGATAAACGTTATGGCAACGAATAGAACTTTTACAATGATTAAACCAGATGCGGTTGAGAACGGACACATTGGTGGAATTTTAAACATGATTACTGAAGGTGGTTTTAAAATTGTTTCTTTAAAATTAACTCAATTAACTGTTGCAGATGCTCAAAAATTTTATGCTGTTCACAGTGAAAGACCTTTCTATGGTGAATTAGTAGAGTTTATGTCAAGAGGTCCTATTGTTGCTGCTATTTTAGAAAAAGACAATGCGGTTGAAGATTTCAGAACATTAATTGGTGCAACAAATCCTGCTGATGCTGCTGAAGGAACTATTCGTAAAAAATATGCTAAATCAATTGGTGAAAATGCTGTTCATGGTTCAGACTCTGATGAGAATGCTGCTATTGAAGGTGCTTTTCATTTTGCTGGAAGAGAGCAATTCTAATATTAAAGTCGGTTAACAGTAATGTTGACTACTTAGAAATAAAAAATCCCATTTTGATTTTCAAAATGGGATTTTTTTATAAACTATGTGGTAAAATTTTACCTGGATTCATAATATTATTTATATCGAATACCTTTTTAATTCCTTTCATTAATTCCAATTCCATTTCACTAAAAGCTATTGGCATAAAATCTTTTTGCACATAGCCTATTCCATGTTCTCCTGAAAGTGTTCCTTTTAATTTTACGGTTAATTCAAATATTTCAACAACCCCTTTTGGTACTTCTGTTTGCCAATTTTCATCAGTCATGTTTCCTTTTACAATATTGATGTGTAAATTACCATCACCTGCATGACCATAACAAACCGTTTGAAATCCGTATTTATTACCAATATCTTTTACTCCTTTTAGTAATGTTGGTAATTCATATCTTGGTACTACAGTATCTTCTTCTTTATAAACTGAATTTGATTTTACAGCTTCTCCTACTGCTCTACGTAATTTCCATAATGCATTTTTTTGTTCGTCCGAATCTGCAAATAATACTTCATCTATTTCAAATTGTTCTACTACTTGCATTATTTTTTCAGCTTCTTGAAACAAGATGTCAGGATAATTTCCATCTACTTCAATTAGCAAATGTGCTTGAATTTCGTCCTTTATTGAGACACTTACTCCTTCTACATACTTCATAGTCCAGTCAATCGCATCTCTTTCCATAAATTCTAAAGCACTTGGTACAATTCCTGCTCTAAAAATAGCAGAAACCGCTTCACAGGCTTGTTCGGCTTTATAAAAAGGAACCAACATTAATACATTATGACTTACTTTTGGGATCAATTTTAATACAATTTTAGTAATCACTCCAAGTGTTCCTTCACTTCCTACCATTAATTGAGTCAAATTATAACCTGTTGAATTTTTCAAGGTATTAGCTCCTGTCCAAATAATTTCACCATTAGGTAAAACCACTTCTAAGTTTAAAACATAATCTTTCGTTACACCATATTTTACAGCTCTTGCTCCACCAGAATTCTCGGCAATGTTTCCACCTATAAAGCAACTTCCCATACTACTAGGATCTACAGGATAAAACAATCCTTTTTCTCCTACAGCATCTTTAAGTATTTGAGTAATAACACCTGGTTCTGTAATAACTTGAAGGTTTTGTTCATCAATATTTATAATTTTGTTGAAACGCTCCATAGAAAGCCCAATTCCTCCATGAATACTCAATGCTCCACCACTTAATCCTGTTTTTGCTCCTATAGGCGTAACTGGAATTTTATTAATATTAGCCATCTTCATTATAGCAGAAACTTCTTCAACTGTCGTTGGTTTAACCACAACATGAGGTGGAAAATTATAATCTTCCGTTTCATCATGTCCGTAATCATATCTAGTTTCATCATCAATGAAAACGAACTTTTCTCCTACAATTTGTTGAAGTTCATTAAGAATTTTAGGAATAATTTGCATTTTATTAAAGGAATTATGGTGTAAAAGTAGAAAAAATAGTCGTTTTTGCCTAAAACTATCTCATTATGCTTATTTTTTAAAAAATATATACTTTTTGAATCACAATAGCCAAAGCGACTAAAAATCAACAACTTACAATAAAAACTCAATTATAATGATTACTTCATACTAAATTATTTACAAAAAAACACTTCTTTTTTCTATTTATTTTTTCAACATTTTTTGGTTAATATTTTTTTTTGTTTAAATTTGGTTAACCCAATAAATTAAAATTATGCCTAATACACTAATCAATCGTACTAAATTAGCTTTAGAAAAAGTTAGTTTTGATCCTGCTTTATTTAGCAGAGAATTATTAAAAGCAATAAAATTTTTATTAGCTACTGAACTAGAAGAACTAGCTATTTGGTTTGTAAATTTTACAAAAGGTAAACCTGAATTGCAAAACGTTAAAATTTCTGCTAATGAAGTATAAAATTACTCTTTAAACACTAAAACTAACCCCTCTTAATCCAAAATACACAATAAGAATTTGTTTTTTTATTGTGTATTTATTTTTAAAAACTAGTTAAAACCCAATACCAAAAAGCCAAAGTAATAAATGATAATGGAATTCCTATTCCTACCATCATACTACTTAACTTTGGTTTTAACCCATAACTAGAAGCTAAAATAGTAGCTGTAATCATTGGTGCCATTGCTGCTTCCATAATAGATACATCAATCAACAAACCTGTTCCATTAAATACTTTCCTATAAATTACATAGAAGAAAGCAGGTGTTATCATTAATTTAAAAAAGAGTCCTAATACTAAAAACCCCCAATGTTTACTTTTTTTCTCAATTTTTAATTGTAATCCTACTGCAACTAATGCAATTGGTGTAACTGTGTTTCCTACCCTTTGAAATACATTTTGAAACATTTCTGGAAAATCTTGTTGGAGAAAATTTAGTATTAAAGCTATAAAAAAGGCTATAAATGGTGGAAATAAAATTATTTTTAAAACAATTGATTTTGTGTTTAATGTTTCTCTTGAAAATAATGTTGCTGTAATAATTCCTAATGTTGCCATTACTACAAATGAACCTGGTTGATCTACAATGATTGCTATTTCTAATCCTTTGTTCCCATATAGTGCTTCAATTACTGGAAACCCCACAAATGATGTGTTTCCTAATCCTGCTGTTAGAATTAAACAACCTATTAATTTTTTTGACCAACCTAAATATTTTCCTAATGAATAGAAAAAAAGAAATGATAATCCAAATCCTATCCATGCAATTCCTAATGGGTATAATAAGGCAGAAGAGATTTCAATTTTAGGAATATAATATAGAGCTAATGCTGGAAGTGATACATAAATTACAAATTGATTTAGAGAAACATGCATGTTTTTTGGAAAGACTTTTACAAATTGAAAGGCAATTCCTGTGAACAAACAAAGAAATATTAAAATGATATTATCCATATTTTTAAACTGAATTGCAAAGTTAGAAAGCATTATTTGATAATTATAGTTTGGAGAACTATTTTTCAAAAAATTCGTACTTTTACACAAAGATTCAATGCATTTGGAAACACCAGAAAACAAATCGGCTTTATCTGAAATCAATGGTATTAACCAGCCTGATTCGATTAGTGATGCTGTTGCAAAACAAATTCAGCAATTTCGTAGAAAACAACCATCTGCGAATGAATTAATTACTAGGATTATTAAAGGTGATAAGATTGCTTTAAGTAGAGCCATTACCTTAATTGAAAGCACAAATATTAAACATTTAGAAAAAGCTAATGAGGTTATTCAAGGTTGTTTGCCTTATGCTAATAACTCTGTTAGAATAGGAATAACAGGTGTTCCAGGTGTTGGAAAAAGTACTTTTATTGAAGCATTTGGTAAACATTTAACCTCACTAGGCAAAAAAGTAGCCGTTTTAGCGGTTGACCCAAGTTCATCTATAAGCCATGGTAGTATTTTAGGAGACAAAACGAGAATGGAAGAATTGGTAAAAGATGAGAATGCTTTTATTCGTCCTAGTGCTTCTGGTGACAGTTTAGGTGGTGTGGCTCGAAAAACACGTGAAGCTATTATCTTGTGTGAAGCTTGTGGTTTTGATACTATTATTATAGAAACTGTAGGAGTTGGACAAAGTGAAACGGCTGTTCATAGTATGGTTGATTTCTTTTTATTACTTAAAATTGCTGGAGCTGGTGATGAATTACAAGGTATAAAAAGAGGAATCATGGAAATGGCTGATACTATTGTAATTAATAAAGCTGATGGTGATAATATTTCAAAAGCAAAGCTAGCCAAAACCGAATTTAACAGAGCTTTACATTTATTTCCTGCTAAAAAAAGTGGTTGGATTCCGAAAGTGACAACTTGTAGCGCTATTACCAAAGAAGGAATTAACGATGTTTGGAAAATTATTTCTGATTATTTTGATTTAGCAAAAGAAAATCAATACTTTCAAAATAAAAGACAAGAGCAAAATCAGTTTTGGATGATGGAAACGATTAATGAACAATTGAAAACACATTTCTATAATCATCCTGATATTATTTCCTTATTGGAGCAAAATAAAAAAGCAGTACAAAACAATGAAATTTCACCTTTTGCTGCTGCTAAAATTTTATTAGAAAACTATTACAAGTAATTACACTATTTGCTCTTTTACCTCATATTTCTTTCTAGCCAATTGTCCTTTGTAGTATCGTGATAATAGTTCATACACTACAAATTCATTAGTTCTATTTCTTCCCATGAATAATCGATCTAAATTCATGTGTAATAAACTTGCTATTAAGTTATTGATACTTACTTGCAACCTATTTTCTTTTTCAATTTGCAATAATTGTGCAACTAAAGGTTTATTTAACAAACTTCTTTTTTGTATTAATTCAATAATTGGATAATAATCTTCTTCTGTCTCATTGTTTTTATCTAAGATTTTTTCCATTTGTTCTCTAAGATTCCTATATTTCGTATTTAATGAAACTTTTAATGTTTGTTGTCCACCATGTTCTTTAAAGAAGGAATCACTAAGAATATCAATAATGTCAAATTTTTGATTTAAATCAAATTCGAAATCGTCTAAAAAAGCATCTACAGATCGTATTGCCATTTGCCATCGAATAGTTCCACCACTTTCAGTATCTAGTAAGTCTAACATTTGCACAACAAACTTACTATCATTATAGAAAAACTGTTCTGCAAGTTCCATAGTATTATCTCCATATCTATCTAATTCTCTTTTATATGTATCGTTTTGAATCTTAGAAATACTATTTTGATTGACAAGCGGTTCTAATTCTGTATTCATATAATTCAAAACATGGCTATATTTTTCTAAATCTGTAATATGCATTCTGAATCTTAAATGTGTATCTGGATCTGAGTATCGTATAAAAAACCAAGAATCAATTACTTTTTCTTCAATCAATTTTTCAGTGATTTTTTTTATTTTTTCAGTTAATATATAATCGGCTGTTTTAGCTCCGCTATATATTTTGTAGTACAACCATTCGCTTCCTATTAAAAATTGTTGCTTAGTAGTATATACGAATTTAAAATCATCTTGATGATCTTGATATTTTTCAGTTTGTTCGTTTAAAACAATTGCAATACACTCATTGGTAAACATTTCTCCATTGGTGTCCTTTACTAATGCGTCTTTACTTTTAAATAAATATTCTTCAAGCACAACTTCATTACTCTTTTTAATTGTGTCTATGAAAGTGTCAATTGCAATAGGGTTGTTCGCATTAATCAATAATTCATTATCACTTTGTACTATTAAAAATAAATCTGGTAATTCTATTTTATTTTTCAGTTCAAAAAAATAGTGATGTTTTTCAACATTAGTTTTTTTCTTGTCTTGTAAGGGTTCTAAATCTTTTTGTTTTAGTTGCCATTTTGCAGCACTTAATATTGTATTTTGATATTCGACTCTTGGCAAAAAATCAAATTGATTAGAAAGTATTCCCCAATGAAAACCTACATAAGATTTTGAAAAGTATTGGGTTTGTAAATCGCATAAAAAATGATAAACGGGTAGACTATTAAATCCGAAATTATGAGCATTTCCTAAGCGAGGAATAATTTCTTTTTGTAATCTTTTATCAAATAATATAACTTTATTGTTTCTTATTTTTATATAGAGATCTTCCATTTTTATTTGAAAATCATCTGCAACTGCACTTTTTGCTAAATAAGGGATTTCATATTTTCTAAAAGCAGGTCTGGCTAAAATATTCCCTGTTCTACTTTCTGGTAAATGTACTATTTCAGCAAGAATTTTATTAGAAAACTGCTCTTGCTCAAATTTTGAAATTGTATTTACTATTTTGTTTACTGCTTCATTACCTACTGCAAATCTTCCTAATAAATTTATAGCACTACTTCCTCCAGCTCCATTTATATATATTTTATTAGTTTCTGCATCTAACACTTTAAACATAGCTGAAAATGAAGATGGTAAATTATTTTCTGAAAAATCTATTGAAGGAAAATCTTTTTCTGATATTTCAACACTTTTTTTCTTTTCTTCTCTACTTTTTGTTAATAGCTGTAATAAACAAGATTGTAATTCATTCCATTTTAATTCGCTTCCGTAATTTGCATTTGGAGTATAAATATCTTCTATTAAATCATTAATTCCATGATTTCCTGTTTCTATATAACCAACACCTGTTTCTACATCAAGTGCTAGTAATAAAGGAATAGCATCATCTTCAAACCTATTTTGAAAGCGTTTTTTAAAACTTTCTAGTTTTTCATTAGTATTTACTGGTGTAATCTTATTTAAAAATTGTAATGTATCTTTTAATTGTTCTTGAACTTTACTATGTATTTCCGATTGTACGGTTTGCTTGTACAAGTCAGTTTGAAACAAATTGGTTTCACTTAAATTAGGTAAAATTGTTTTAAGTTGTTCGTGAACTTGCCTGTATGATTCAATTTTATTTAAAATATTGGCATCTATTTTTTTGATTGACTGATCTACAGAAATTAATGTATTTACTATTTGAACCAAATTAGCATCTCTATTTAAATCATGTATTTTTTGTAATTTATTTAATACTGAATTAAAATAATCTGTTCCTGTAACTGTTGGCTCAAGTTCGTTTATTAAAATTTGAGCATCTATTAATTCTTGTATAAATTCTGATGCTTCTTCAAATGTTACTTCATCATCAATAAGTAAGTTTATTAGTTCGTTAATGGTTAATCCTTTATTTGATTGATTCAAAATATATGCTAAATATTCTGAATAATCTACTTTGCAAATTTTATGAAATCGCTTTGCATTGTTGTAGTAATATTCAATATATCTATAATTTTCTCCTACTTGGTAAATACTTGTATTAGGAAAAAATTTCAAGTGTGTTTTTATACTTTCTAGTTTGGCTAATTCTTGTACTAGTGAATTTAATACATTCATATCTAGTCGTGTGTTGCGAATTAGTGTTTTATTTAAATCTGAATTTAGTATAATTTGATTTTTGTCTTGCCATTCACCTATACTTAATCCTGCAAATAAACCAAACGGTGTGCAACGTTGATTAGCTCTAGATTCGTATTTGTACAAAGAAACTTTAAGTTTTTTTAATTCTTTTTCGGTTTCAATTGGCTTTATAAGGTGTTTTTTATATTCATCATGTAAAACGGGTGTCGATAAATATAATGCTTCAGAAAAAACAGCATTGTCTGTTCTATTTCCAAAGGCTACTAATGGTGTTCTAACTATAAATTGTGGTAAAAACTTCATACTTTCTAACTTAATAATAAACATTTGTCCCAATTCAGATCTTCTACATCTTCTGTTAAAAATCCTAACATAGCTAATCCAATTCCTGTTATTCCATCTAACAAACTACTGTCTGGAGTCCATCCTTTTAAACCATGAAATGATTTAAAGTTTTCTAAATTATTTTCACCTTCAAGTTTTAAAAATGTTTGTGCTAACCAATACCAACGTGCTTCATCAAATTCTTTAATTCCTGTTTCTTTATAAAATCTATTAAAAATATGAGCTAATCCAGAAGTACCATGACAAAAAGCTGCATCAACAACCAAGTTTTCTTTTAAATCCCTTCGTTTTGAAGCGTGTAGCATGATTTGAATTGCTTCTTTCTTCCATTCTTCATTTTTAAATATTTTTCCAGCTTGCCAAAAAGCAAATGCTACACCAGTGTCTCCATAACACCAAGCTAACCTCGATTTATATTCAATTTCATAACCCACTTTTACTACGCTTGGATAAAGTGAAAGTGTATTGGTATTTGTTTTATATGATTTAATTAATTTTAAAATATCCCTAACTATTTCTTTATTTTTTGGAATATTTATCTGAGATAAAATAATAACCACTGAAGGTAATCCATGTGACAAGCTAAAATTGATATCAGTACTATCAGCAATATATTTATTTGCTTCAAAAAGGCTCATCCAGCTATTATAATATTTCCCTCTTTCGTTAGATTTTAGTCCTTTTAAAAGGTCAGTTGCTAAGTCTGTTATGAATTTTTCTCCTAACAGTTTCTTACAACTATTTGCAACAAACAAAAGACCTAGAGAACCATGCAAAAAATCGTAATTTGTTATTTTATTAAAATTTTCACTATTCAAAGACAATAAATCTTGTATTTCTTCTTTTATAGTTGGTAATAAATCATCTATTAAATCATTTTCTACTAAATAATTCAATAACCAAATATTTCCTGAAATTCCTTCACTAAAAGTAACTTCTTTAGAATTTTGAAAATGTTCTAAGAAGTCTATCAATTTAGTTTCAAAAACATCATGATTCTTTTCTATTAATCTTAATTTGGTAAACAAAAGTTGAAACAACAAAAAACCACCATGAGAATAGTATAAATTATATTCTAGATTATTTTGTAATTGTATATTTTTTTCAATTATAAAAACCGAATCTCTGACTTTATGCAACATAATATTTTATTTAAATAGGATTGAAAATAAAAGAGACTGATATAAATATCAACCTCTTATTATCTGATTTTTTTAACAAAATCAATTACTTATTTATCTCCCATAGTTCAATCTAGAAGGAATTCCTTCAACACAACTAAATCCTTCACAGTTACAAGTATTGCGAGTACCCACTGCCCATGCCATAGAACCACCTGCATTTTCATATTTTGAAGGTAATGCACCACCATTAACTTCTTTCATTTGATCTTGACTCAATTTTGCTACTGTTTCTTTGTTCAGGTTTAATTTTCCTGAAAATTTAAATTTTTTCATAATTAAAATTTTTAAAATTAATATTGTTTATCCTTTTACGTGGACTAAACGGATTCTAAGGTTTTCTCCTAAACATGTATGTGCACGTACATGTATGTTTTTATAACTTTTCTATTTTTATATCAACAAGGATAAATAATTGTTACCCATGAAATACTATAGTATGTGCCTTATTTTAAAAAACATTACCCATTTATTCAAAGTTATTTTTAATAGGGTCATTTAACCTTAAAAGAAAACGTTTATCAACTTCTAATAAAAAAACACAAGAGTTATTTCTTTGTAAAGAATAAAAAAAGTAATTTCATAATTTAAAACACAAACAATATGATAACTGGAATTTTAATCGCTGTACTACTTGTTTTTGGAGTTTATATTTATAAATTTCCACCAACCAAAAGAACGTCAACACCTTGTCCATGTTCAGACAAAATATGTATGGATTATAGCACTCCTATGAGTGATTTATCTGTAGATTTGATACATACTATGGTTAATAAGTATAGAGGAAAACAATTGAATTGTATAAATGCTCTTAATGATTTTAAAGAAGAAAGTGATGCTCACTCTATTTGGTTTGATTTAGAAACTTTAAAAAAATTCATATACAATATTGAAAAACAATCTAAAAATAAAGGTTTAGAAAACAATGAAGAGATTACCAGTAAAGAACTTGGAATCAGAGTTTATTATGCAGCTTATCCAGAAATTAAAGACTGGGGTAAATATGATGATTTAATTTCTTTTCAAGCTTTAAACCCAATAACAAATAAATATGGTCATTTACATACACTAGTAATGATTCCTACTAGGAGTAGAGGAGGTAAAACATTTGATTTTAATCCTTTAGATTATGAAACTTATGCAAATGGATTATATGACAGATCTGGATATCATTATAATTATGCAAATACAAGAACTGCTGCTTTATTAATAGCAAAAATGGATGATGGAACAGATCCAGATGTCTTTATGAGTGCTCAGAATCACGGACAATTATTTCCTCCAGATATAGATTATAATCAAATCTTTAATATTTAATATGACAACTTTTCAAGCAATTTTAAGTAGTTCATCTTTATATATAGAATTTTTAAGTGCAGTAATTGCAATTTTAAAATATAATAAAATAAAAAACACTTATTGGAAATGGTTTGCTTATTATTTGATTACTATATTTCTATTAGAATTAAATGGTAAATATGGTTTTGCGAATTTTTTACAATATAAAAAATTTTATTATGATTTTTTTGTAATACCCTTTCAGTTCATATTCCTATATTGGTTATACGCTTATCAATCATTGAAAAACAAAAAAATATTTTATATTTTTTCTATAATTTATTTATTATCTACTATTCCTCATTTTTATTATTTAGAGAAAATGAGGAATCTTAATTCATTGTCTTATACAATTGGTGTATTTTTACTGATGATTTTAATTTACTTTGAATTTATAAAACAAATAAAATCGGATAACATTATAAACTTCAAAGAGAATCGTATGTTTTACATAAATCTAGGAGTAATTATATTTTATGTAGGTACATTACCTTTTTTTGCATTTGGAATATACTCTTCAAAAAGCACTATATATATATGGAAAAATTATATTACTGTTTTCTATATCTTACTTAACCTTATGTATTTATTGTTTATAGCATCACTTTTATGGGGGAAACCGAAATCATAATAATATTAATAGTCTTCAACTTATTTTTTATTTTATTTATTGCTGGTATAATCACTTTTATCAAACAATACAAAATAAAAAAGAAAGAACATGAAGTTAAGTTACAAAATCAAAAAAGAGAGCACCAACAAGAACTACTTACTACACAGTTAGAAATTCAAACACAAACGATGCAATATATAGGTAGAGAAATTCATGATAATATTGGTCAGAAGTTAACTTTGGCTAGTTTATACACGCAACAGTTAGCTTATGAAAACAAAGCACCACATATCAATGAAAACATTGAAAATATTAGTTCTATAATTAATGATTCTCTAAGTGAACTAAGACAATTATCAAAATCATTAACAGACGATAGTATTGAAAACAATACTATATCAGAATTAATTGAAAATGAATGCAGCAAAGTAAATGACTTGAAAAAATGTGCTGTTCATTTTACTTATTCTTCAGAAATAGATATCTCATTTTATCAAACAAAAAGCATTTTATTAAGAATTACACAAGAATTTTTACAAAATAGCATTAAGCATTCTCAATGTAAAAATATCATAGTTACTCTCAAAAAAACAGAAAACCAAGTTATATTAATTCTAGAAGATGATGGTAAAGGATTTAATATAGAACAATTGAAATCAAGTGGTATAGGCTTACATAATATGAAAAAAAGAACCGAAATTTTAAATGGCAATTACCTTTTAGAAAGTAATCCAAAAACAGGAACAAAATTAATTATTGAAATCCCTTTATTAAAATGAAAAATTCAATTGTAATTGTAGATGACCATGTATTAATAGCTAATGCTTTGAGTAGTATAATTTCTAATTTTAATCAGTTTGAAGTATCTTATATATGTGAAAATGGATTAGAATTACAAGAAAAATTTAAAAATAGTAGAATTCCTGATATTGTACTTTTAGATATTAGTATGCCTATTATGGATGGTTTTGAAACAGCACTTTGGTTAAAGAATGATTATCCAAATGTATTAGTCATGGCTTTAAGTATGCAAGATGACGAACAAAGTTTAATTAAAATGATAAAAAATGGTGCCAAAGGATATATGTTAAAAAATGTTCATCCTAGAGAACTTGAAAGTGCACTTAACATCATTGTAGAAAAAGGACATTTTTTTCCAGCTTGGGCAACAAGTAAAGTACTCACTACATTAAGTGATGATGGTATCGAAGCTAGTAGCAAAATTAAAATTTCCGATAGAGAAAAAGAATTTTTAAAATATACTGTTACTGAAATGAGTTATAAAGAAATCGCAGAAAAAATGTTTTGTAGTCCTAGAACTGTGGAAAATTACAGAGACAGCTTGTTTGAAAAACTAGAGTTAAAAACTAGAGTTGGTCTTGCTGTTTATGCTATAAAAAATGGATATGAAGAGTAAAAATTACTCTTCATATCGTTCCATTTCTCTATCATAAAACTCTCCTGCAAGTGTAATTAAATGCTCCATTTCAGATTCTAATTCTTTTTCATCTTCATCTTCAATGTCTTCTAAAAACTCTACCTCATCATCTTTTAAATTAATAATAAATTGAGGAAAATCTAAATGAATGATAAAAATATCATCTGGAAAATCAGAATTATCTGCTAAAACAAATTTTGGTAAAGTCATATTATTGATGTGTTTATTTTTAAATGAATTAATTCTCAGAGTTCAAAATTAACTTTTTTGTTAGATAATTGAAGCGAATAAATAATAAAATTGCAGCAGCAGATAATCCTGCTAATAATCCTAGCCAAATTCCTATTGCACCTAATGAAGTATACAATCCTAAATAAATAGATATAGGAAAACCAATTATCCAATACGAAATAAAAGTCATATACATTGGAATTTTAACATCCTGCAATCCTCTTAAAGCTCCTAAAACTACTACTTGTAACCCATCTGAAATTTGAAAAACAGCAGCAACTAATAATAATTGTGCTGCAATTGTTACTACTTCTGTATTGGCTACTAAAGTAGATGCGTCTTTCATATTCACAAACATTTGTGGCAATTGTTCATGAAACAAAAGAAAGATTAGTGCAAAAATAATTTCTAAGAACGTTGCCAATAAAAATATAGAGAATGCAACGAGTCTTAATTTTTTATAATCTTCTAATCCTTTTTGATTCCCAACACGAATCATTGACGCAACGCTTAATCCCATAGCAAACATAAAGGTGAAAGAAGCTAAACTAAGTGCCACTTGATTAGCAGCCTGACTTGTTGTTCCTAATCGTCCCGAAAGCCAAATTGCTCCAGTAAACAAGGCTACTTCAAAAAACATTTGCATAGCCGATGGTGTTCCTAACTTTATAATTTTTAAGTTAACAGCTCTTTTTATTTCTTTTAATGAAAAACCCTTAAAATAAGGATGAAATTTCTTTTTTAAATTCATCATATAATGCATATATCCTAGCATTACAAATCTTGAAATAATAGTTCCTATTGCTGCTCCTACAATTCCTAACTCTGGAAAAATCCAAATTCCATATATCAATAAATAATTAAACAAAACATTTACACAATTTGCTAAAATAGTAGCCCACATAGAATAATGCGTTTCACTCATTCCATCTGCAAATTGCTTATAAGCTTGAAACATAATTAAAGGAATCAATGAGAAAGCAACAATATCTAAATATGGTTTTGCCAATTCAACTACATGATCTGGTTGACCCATAAAAGAAATAATAGGCTTTGATAAAAATATAATGGTAAAAAGAATAACTCCTAAAATAGTACATAAATATAATCCATGATGAAAAGCACTTCTTCCTTCTTCTACATTTCCTTTTCCATCTGCTTCTGCAACTAATGGTGTAATTGCTGTTGAAAAACCAATTCCTAACGACATAGCTATAAAAACAAAGCTATTTCCTAATGAAACTGCTGCTAGTTCTGTTGGTCCTAACTTACCTACCATTATATTGTCAACTATTCCTACAATAGTGTGACCTAGCATTCCCAAAATGATAGGATAAGCCAATCTTAAATTATAAGAAAATTCTTTCGTATAGGTTGATAAAGTCATCTTTATAAAATTTGTCTGCAAAGGTAACTAATAAAAACAAAACCTAACACGTTTTAAAGTCATGTTAGGCATTATGAAATAGTTAAAAAAAACAAAAAAATAGGCTTTTCCCTGTATAAAATTCTATAAAACTTGATTATCAAACAATTATATTTCTGAGGCTAATTTATCGTGATACATTTTAATATTATCCTTTACTTCTTGTTCTAATTCTGGTTCTTGAATATCCGTGTATTTTTTCAGTTCTTCTAATATCGTTTTCGCAACTAAATAGCGACACGTTTCTTTGTTATCGGCTGGAACAATGTACCATGGTGCATATTTTTTTGATGTTTTATTAATAGCTTCTTCATAGCAATTTTGATATGCATCCCAAAGTTCACGTTCTTTTAAATCACCTGGTGAAAATTTCCAATTGTGTTTTTCTGTTTCTAATCGCCTCAATAAACGCTGTCTTTGTTCTTCTTTACTTAAATGCAAATAAAATTTTAATACAATTACTCCGTTTGAAGCAATATGTTTTTCAAACGCATTAATACTCTCAAAACGATTTTCCCAAAACTCAGGTGTGATATCTTCTACTGAATTGATTCCTGGAATATTTTCATTCAAAATATAAGTAGGATGAACTTTCGTAACTAATACATTTTCATAATGCGTACGATTAAAAACTGAAAATTTACCCTTTTCTGGTAAAGCTAAATAATGTCTCCACAAATAATCATGTTCTAATTCCGTTGAATTTGGAGTTTTAAAACTATGTACCACCACTCCACGTGCATTAAACTCTTTAAAGACTTCTCGAATTAAACTGTCTTTCCCTGCTGTATCCATTCCTTGCAAGCAAATTAATACTCCATATTTATTATGAGCATACATTTTATCTTGAATTTTGCTCAATTTTTCTCTAATCTTCTGAAGTTCTTTTTCTTTCTTTTTTTCAGAAGCTTCAACATTTAAAAAAGTGGGAATTTTAGCTAATTGAATCTCATTAGTAACTTTTAAAGTATTAATATCTATATTTTTCATTTTTCAAAATTTATTCATAAAGATAAATGTATTTTTACAATCGAAAAAATTATTAAAATAAAATGGAAAAGTTTCATTTACAACTGTTTTTAAATATAATTGGTATTGGCTCTGCTTCTGGATTATTATTTAAAAATGATTCTCTTTTTATTATTTCAGATAATAGTACTTATTTGTATGAATATCATTTAACAAATGACACTTTACAAAGGCATGCTTTAGACGAAAATCCACAAGAAAATATTGCTAAAAAAGAAAAACTCGATTTTGAATCGATTGCTTTAAATAAAAATAAAATAATTATCTTAGGTTCTGGTTCCACAAAAAATAGAAATAAAGTTGCTAGTTATCATTTAGAATCTAAAGAAATACAAAATATTGATTTCACGTTACCTTTTGAAAACTTAAAAAAAACAGCTTCACTTTCTGAAGGAGAATTAAATATTGAAGGATTAATTATTACACCTAAAAAATCATATTTTTTTCAAAGAGGTAATACTAAAGATGGTTCTAATGGTATTTTTATTTTAAATGATGATACAAATGATTCTTTCGAATTTAAAAAAATAACACTCCCTAAAATTAATACTATTGAAGCGACTTTCACTGATGCTATTCTTGTAAACGAAAACATCTATTTTTTAGCAGCAGTTGAAAACACTATCTCTACTTATGAAGATGGTGAAATATTAGGTACCTTTTTTGGAAAAATAAATCTTGAAAATTTAATTATTGAAAAGACATTACTAATCTCTAAAAAAAATAAGTTTGAAGGTATAACTTTATATAAAGAAACGAAAAATCAATTGGAATTTTTACTTTGTGAAGATAATGACACTGAACAATTAACATCTAAAATTTATAAACTAACAATAAATAATTAATGAATTCTATTTTATCCAAGAATGTCTTTCTTGTAAAAGAACATGTAGGAATGTTCAAAGCTTCAAATAACTTTGATATTTTTAACCCTGAAACAGGATCAATTATAATGACTTGTAGAGAACCTAATTTAGGATTCTTTACAAAAATGTTTCGTTTCACCGATTATAAAAGAATGACACCTTTTCATATTGTCATCAACGATAATCAAGATAAAAAAATAGTAAGTATAAAAAGAGGCGTTACTTTTTTTAGATCAGATGTAGAAGTATTTGATGAAAACGAAAAATTAATTGGTGTTTTTAAGCAGAAATTTTTCTCTTTTGGTGGAAAATTTGAAATTCATGATGCAAACGACAGACATCTTTGTACACTTCAAGGAAAATGGACTGGTTGGGATTTTAAATTTATGAAACAAGATAAAGAAATAGCTCATGTTTCTAAAAAATGGGCAGGAATAGGTAAAGAACTTTTTACAAGTGCTGATAATTATGTACTTAACATCAACACTTCTATAGACCCAGAAGATAAAGTAAGACATCTTATTTTAGCTGCTGTAATGTGTATTGACATGGTTTTTAAAGAATAATTCTAAAAAACAGAAAATTTATATAAGGTATATGTGATAAAAAACATGTACCTTTTTTTATTTTTAAAAATATTTTAATGCTTTCCCAACCTTTTACTCATTTTTATACTCTATATAGAAAAGCAACCAATTGTGATGGATGAAAAAATAATACAAGCCTGCAAAAAACAAAACCGTGAAGCGCAACGGAAACTATATGAATATATGGCTCCAAAGCTATATCACTTATGTAAACGTTATCTTAAAAAAGAAGAAGAAATTGAAGAAATTTTAGCTGATGGATTCTTTATCATTTTTACTAAGATAAATCAATTAAAAGAGAATTATGCTTTTGAAGCTTGGGCTCGAAAAATTGTAGTAAACCAATGTCTATTAGAATTGAAAAAAAAGGTAAATTTTAATTTATATCTTGAAGACACAAACTATAAATTACACCCTCTAACTGAAGAAACAACTGATTTAGAAGAAGCTGATTTATTGAATTTACTCAATTATATTCCTGAAGGTTGCAGAACTATTTTTAATTTATTTGTAATTGAAGGCTTCTCTCACAAAGAAATTGCGAACCAATTAGGTATTTCAGAAGGTACATCAAAATCACAATTGAATGCTTCAAAAAGTAAATTAAGAGAATTAGTGCATCAATTTTATTATCAAAAAGCAAAATAATCCTGAAAGCAATCAGCATAGAATCATGGAAATAGAAGACAAATTATATAAAAGAATACAAAAAGCAGCCGAAAGCTCAGAACAAAACAGTTTTTCAGGAATGGAAAAAGTTTGGACGAATGTTGAAGATAAATTAGAAAAAAAATCATTACAAACTGAAAAAAATAACTGGAAAAAAATAAGTATTGCTGCATCTGTTATCATTATGTCAACCATAATTTATCATTTTTATAACAATAGTAATCAATCAAAAATTCAATTGGAAGAGCATAATATTGTAATAACTGATTCCATTAAAGAACAACAAATAATAAATGAACAAATAACAAATTTCATAAAAGATACTGTAAAAAAGAACCCATTAATAAATTTAAAAAAAGAAGAAATAGTTTTTACATCTTCACCCAAAATTATATCACAAAAAGACAGTATCCTATTCAACAAGAACATTGTTACAAAACAAAAACAACTTGGCTTTTTAAATTTTAATGATACAGTTATAGCAAATCAAAATACTAAGAGAACAAAAGAATCTTCTGACATCGTTTTACAAAAAGGAAATAAGAAACCTCAATATTTCGACTTCCCAACAACACAAAACTCTTTTATTCAAAGTCCTAAAACAACTTTAAAAAAACCAGATCCGTTAGTGATTATCAATGGAAAAGTTGAGAACTTAGACAAAATAAAACAAATGGAAGATGAGAACCTCGATTCTATATATATACTACATAAACCTCTATATATCATCAATAGTATTGAATATTCAGAAGAATCATTATTTGGAAAAAACCCAACAAGCCCTTATTATCCTTTAGACAAACAAAATATTACAGCAACAACTATCTACAAAAAAGAAGAAGCACAAAAAATCTATGGAGATAAAGGAAAAGATGGTGTTGTAATTATTAGTACAAAAACGATTAAAGTAGATTCTAAAAAGCTTGTTTTAATTAATGATATGGTTGTAAATCAAAAAATACTCAATAAAATTGATGTTAATCAAATTGAATCTATAAAAAATGTAACACCTGAAAATGCATTAAAAAATTATGGCGAAAAAGGAAAAAATGGTGCTATCTTTATAAGAATGAAAAAGCTAACAGACAAAGAACACCGAAAACTCATAAAATTAATCGCTAAATACAATTAGTCATGAAAAAAATTTCACAAACTCTTTTCCTTCTTTTTTCAATATCAATTGTATTGGCACAAGACACAATACCTAAAAAAACAGGTTGGAGAATAAACGATAAACCTTCACTAAGTTCTAAAAATAATATTTTACATATTGTAAACTCAAATTATGTAAGTGAAGAATTCTTAAAAACTCTTAATCCTAATAACATTAAAAGTATAAACATATACAAACGACAAGCATCAAGAGCTATTTACAACCAAAAAGAACTAGAAGGAGCTATCGTAATTACAACTCAAAACATTTCTAAAAAAGAGTTAAAAAAACTTTATAAATTATATGCTTATAAATATTCGGAAAACAAAGGAAAAGAATTTACAATAACAGGAAATGTTGTTGATTGTGAAAAAAATGTTCTTTCTGGTGTCATCATTAAAAACTTAAATAGTAAAAATGAATCTTCAACTGATTTTAATGGTAATTTCAAAATTGAAGTTCACGAAAACGATGTCTTACAATTTGTAAGCCTCAATTATGAATCGCAAAAAGTTTTAGTTGAGAAACAAAAAAATATTTCAGTTTCCCTTTCTCAAAAAGCAGTAATTATTCCAAATAGTAATGATAAAATAATTGTAAAAAAGCCAATTATTTATCTTTATCCAACTGAAGAAACCGAAGTCACATTACAGTTTAATTTCAAAGGTAAACTATTAACCACTTTTCCTAAATATGAAAATAAATGGCAAGTAATAGTATCTCCAAATGGTCAAATATATGACACTAAAACCAAACGAAATTATAGTTCATTATTTTGGGATGGAGAAATTAATTTACCAAACGAACATTATCAATATGAAGATGGTTTTGTTATTGAAAAAGAGAATCTAACTACTTTTTTCATAGAGAAATTAGAATATATGGGCTTAAATAATCAGGAAACAAATGAATTCATTCAGTTTTGGTTACCTATACTTGAACAAAATAAATACAATTTTATACATTTCTTAGTTAATGATGATTGTAATGAAATCTCAGTAAATACAATACATCCAAAACCAGAAACTTCTATTAGAGTGTATATGGAATTTTATAGCTTAGAACAACTTAAGATAATTAAAGAGCAAAAATTACCAAAAACTGAACGTAAAGGGTTCACCATTGTTGAATGGGGCGGAACTGATGTAACTAATAAAATTCAAAAAAATGAATTATAAAATTCTAATCTTATTTCTTTTCTTTTGTTTCAAAATACAAGCGCAAGAAAAAAAAGATATCATTTCTGAGAATAAAATTGAAATAAGCTCAAAAACACAAACCATTTATATCCTTGGAGGAATTGCTTCTACCATTACAAAGAAAGATTTGGCTTTTTCTAAAAAATATAATATTCAGTATCATGATTTTGGTTGTCTAGCTCCTATTAATTTTGAAGAATATGAAAATAAAAATGCTATCGTTTTTGAAAAACTTAATTCAGAGCATGGAAAACATTGGCAAAAAGAAATAAAATCTTCGGCTATAGGCTTTGAAAAATGGACGAAAAAATAAAAAATATTAGTTTTAAAAATTTAGGGTACAATTATTGTTGAAAATTTATAAAAAAACAATGAGAATAGTATTCATAATATTAATTACCTTTTTTTACTCTTGCAAAAAAGAAGTTAAAACGACAGACAATAACGCAATTAAAATAAAAAATGAAAAATCTATTTCTGAAATTTCATCTAAGTCAAGCACTACTGACAGTATATTATTTTTAAATTTAAAAAGCTCATTTGACGATGAAACCATAAAATTACCTTGTAAATTAAATAAAAATGATATTTGTGTTACTATTTCTATAAGTTATGGTTGGCTAGCTTATGATGATCAATTTCACTATATTTTTTCAGACAACAAAAACATAAAAGCTTTTAAAGAAAAAATTCCTAAAGCATATTTAAAAGGAGAAAAATACAAAAGTATTATTGAAGAAATTAAAGTAAATGATTTAGAAAAAGAAGAGTTATTAAAATCATTAATATCAAAACAAACTATCGATTTTCAAAACTACAATCAATCTGATTTTAAGAACAAAACAAATAAAGTTAGTGGTTGTTATATTACTGACAATAACGGATACAGTATTACTTTTATACAAAACAATAAATACAACTCATACTCTCATTATGCTCCTTTATTTTATTTAAAAAATTGCAATGATGGTACAGTTAACAAAGTAGTTTTAGAAAAATTTATTGACCTTTTAAAAATTTGGAATATAAAAATGTAAAAAGCATAGTTAAAAAACCATGCTTTTTTATATTTTTTTATTTCGACAATCTATAAATCAAACGAATAACAGCAAAAATTATAAGAATTACAGATAATGCGGTTTTCCAATTAAAACTTTCTTCATTCTCAACAGGAACATAAGATGGCTTAACTATATTATGCGTTTCATCAGGAATAAAAGAAGCACAACTTTCTTCAAAATCAGCTTGTTTATCCGTTAATCTACATAGTAAGCCTTGTTGGAAATCCATTTTTCTATTTTTACATAACATGCAAAACTTTACTTGCTCTTCTCTTGTCATTTTTTATAGTTTAAGAGCACAAAATAGAAATTATTTCTCAATTTCTTTTAATGAATCCATTTTTTTAATTTCTAAGAAACCTTTTAAATCTTCAAAATGTTCTTTAACACGTTTGTTTCCAAATTCGAAAACTTTTGTAGCTAATCCATCTAAGAAATCTCTATCGTGAGAAACTAAGATTAAAGTTCCATCAAAATCACGTAAAGCATCTTTTATAATATCTTTCGTTTTCATATCTAAATGATTCGAAGGTTCATCTAAAATCAACAAATTCACAGGCTCTAATAACAGTTTAATCATTGCCAAACGCGTTTTTTCTCCTCCAGAAAGCACTTTTACTTTCTTTTGAATATCATCACCTTGAAACATAAAAGCACCTAAAATATTTTTAATTTGAGTACGAATGTCTCCAACTGCAATTCTATCAATCGTTTCAAAAATAGTAGCATCACCATCTAGTAATGAAGCTTGATTTTGAGCAAAATAACCTATTTGAGCATTATGCCCTATTTCTACACTACCTCCATTAATTTCAATCTCTTTCATAATGGCTTTTATCATGGTCGATTTTCCTTCTCCATTTTTACCTACAAAAGCAACTTTTTCTCCTCTTTCTATAACAATGTTAGCGTCTTTAAAAATCACTTTATCACCGTAACTTTTATCTAAATCTTTTACCACAACTGGATATTGACCTGAACGAACAGAAGGTGGGAATTTTAATTTCAAAGCAGAGGTATCAACTTCATCAACTTCTATTGGTACAAGCTTTTCTAACATTCTCACACGCGATTGAACAGCGTCTGTTTTAGAAAAAGTACCACGAAAACGATCAATAAATGCTTGATTATCTGCAATGAATTTTTGCTGTTCATCATAAGCTTTCTGTTGGTGTACTCTTCTATCTTTTCTTAATTCTAAATAGTGAGAATATTTTGCTTTATAATCGTAAATTCTTCCCATTGTAACTTCAATCGTTCTATTTGTGATGTTATCCACAAAAGCTCTATCGTGAGAAATTACCATTACTGCTTTAGCCTGATTAATTAAAAAATCTTCTAACCATTGAATACTATCCATATCCAAGTGATTTGTTGGCTCATCTAATAAAATTAAATCTGGTTTTTTTAATAAAATCTTTGCAAGTTCTATTCGCATTCTCCAACCTCCAGAAAATTCAGTTGTAGATCTATTAAAATCTTTTCTTTCAAAACCTAATCCTTTTAAAACTTTCTCTACTTCGGCTTCATAATTAACTTCTTCAATAGCATAAAATTTCTCAGAAAGCTCAGAAACCCTTTCAATCAATTTCATGTAAGCATCACTTTCATAATCCGTACGAATTGTTAATTGCTCATTAATCTCATCAATTTCATCCTTCATTTTGAAAACTTCAGCAAATGCCTTTGATGTTTCCTCAAAAACAGTAGCATTATCTGCTGTTAATAAATGTTGTGGCAAATAAGCAATTACAGCTTCTTTTGGTGCCGAAATTACACCACGAGTAGGCTTGTTTTCACCTGCTACAATTTTTAATAATGTAGATTTTCCTGCTCCGTTTTTACCCATAAGAGCAATCTTATCGGTTTCATTAATTGCAAAAGTTACATCACTAAAAAGTGTTGTTCCACCAAATTCTACGGCAATATCATTTACTGTAATCATCTTTAAAAAGTTAAGAATTAGAAGTTAAATGTCTGAAAACATTAATAACAGCTAAAATTTTGAAGGTGCAAAGATAACGTAATAATTCAATTTGAAAATGCGCCAATTATAAAAATGTAGATACATTTACGATAGTCTAAATATTAAAATATTTACGAATCTTTAACAAGTGTATTTTGTTATAGCAGCACTTTCTTAGTATCTTTGGGAGAAATTAAATTAAACAGTATGAAAAAAATAGCATTAATTGCATTTACAGTAGCATTATTAGTTACAAGTTGTAAAAAAGAAGAAAAAAAAGAAACACCCGTTGAAGAAACTAAAACAGAAATAACAGGACTAAAAATCGTATCTGATTCTACAAAAGTGAATTGGACCGCATATAAAACTACAGACAAAGTTCCTGTTGGAGGAAGTTTTAAAGAAATAGCATTAAAAAATACTCAAAACGGAGAAACACCAGAAGCTATTTTAGAAGGAGCTTCATTTTCAATACCTGTTAGTAGTGTTTTTACAAATGATCCTATTAGAGATGGAAAATTAAAAGAATTTTTCTTTAGTGCTTTAAAAAATACTGAAGCTATTGGAGGAACTTTTAATTTTAGAGATGGAAAATGTTTTTTAACCCTTACTTTAAATGATGTTACTAAGCAAATGGAAGTTTCTCATGAATTTACAAATAATAAATTTTCAGTAAATTCAATTATTAATCTAGAAGATTTTGGAGCTCAAGACGCTATTGCGGCACTTAATAAAGTTTGCTTTGATTTACACAAAGGAGCTGATGGTATTAGTAAGACTTGGAGTGAAGTTGAAATAAAAGGATCTGTATTATTTGAATAATAAATAGAGTACAAAAAAACGTCTCTTTGTAGAGACGTTTTTTTCATATTTTTATTCCTGGAGGAAGCATCTCTTGATACTTTCTGTTTTTCCTGAAAAATTTAATTAATTTTAAATGAGTAGGAACCACTTTTAATTTTCTATCTTCTGCAATTGCTAGTACATTTTTAATAAAATCATTATGTAGTTCTTCATCTTCATTTTCATTTTCACAAAATTTGGTTAAAAAAATCTTTCGTTCTTGTAAGGAATATTCAATTGAAACAAGTCCAGAATCAGTAGTTATTTCAAATTGACGCAGTAATTCATTATCTTTAATCTCCATATTGGCTAATACTTAAATTTTAAATTAAAAGAAATGTGAAATTCTCAAAACACAATTAAAACCAAAGTTAACAATTAGAATGCAGAAATCAAAGTTTTTTAACTTTTAGTTAATTTATTCATATAAAAAATATAAGTAAAACAAAAAATAAAAGAATTGTGTTATTTTTATCCTAAAATCCTTTTAAAGCGTTAAAACAATGTCAAAAATCCCCGTTTACTTAATGCCTGGATTAGCTGCTAGTCCTACCATTTTTGAAAACATAAAATTACCAGAAGATCAATTTGAACTTTATTATTTAGAATGGTTTATCCCAAAAACTAAAGAAACACTTAGCGAATATGCTTTGCGAATGACAAAAGAAATCAAACATGACAATCCTGTTCTAATAGGTGTGTCATTTGGTGGTATTTTAGTTCAAGAAATGAGTCTACTTATTCCAACAAAAAAAACAATAATCATCTCCAGTGTAAAATCAAACAAAGAAATGCCTACTAGAATGAAAATTGCAAAAAAAACATTGGCATATAAATTGATCCCTACAAGTTTATTAGCAAATGTTGAAACACTAGTGAAATATGCGTTTGGCGAGAACATTATATCGAGTAGATTGAAATTATATGAAAAATACTTAAATGTAAGAGATAAAAAATATTTGGATTGGGCAATAGAAAGTGTAATTTTATGGTCTAGAGTTACTCCTGACAAAAATATAATTCATATTCATGGTGATGCAGATGAAGTTTTTCCTATACAAAATATAAAAAACACCATACAAGTAAAAGGAGGAACTCACATTATGATAATCAACAAATACAAATGGATAAATGAAAATTTACCCAAAATTATTTTAGAAAACGAAAAAAATTAAATTATGAAGAACGGTATTATGAAAAGAATTTTATTAATATGTTTTGTAATGATTATAAGCGCTTTATATATTCATGCTACAAAATCAAATATTAAACAGAAAGCTCATGTTGATTACCCAACTCAAATGACATTTTCAGGAGAAGAAGTACCAACATATATAGCAGATGTAAATGAACGACTAGATAGAGAAATGGTAACCAATATGAATTACCATACCAACACAACTCTTGTTATCAAAAGAGCCAATAAAGTATTCCCTGTTATTGAGCCTATTTTAGCTAAAAATGGTATTCCTGATGATTTCAAATATTTAGCAGTAATTGAAAGCAGTCTTGTGAATGCTGTCTCTCCTGCTGGAGCAAGAGGAATTTGGCAATTTATGCCTACAACTGCAAAAGAAAAAGGAATGGAAGTTAACGATTTTATAGATGAGCGCTATAACCTTGAAAAATCAACGGAAGCTGCTTGTACCTATTTAAAGGAAGCTTATGCAAAATTTGGAAATTGGACATTAGCAGCAGCAGCATATAATGGAGGAATGGCAGGAGTATCTCGCCAATTAGAATCCCAAAAAGTTGCAAGTTATTATGATGTTTTACTAACAGAGGAAACAGCACGCTATGTTTATAGAATTTTAGCATTAAAAGAGATAATGAAAAATCCACAGAAATATGGGTTTGAAATACCTGAACATACGTTATACAACGAAATACCTGTTAAAATAGTAGAAGTTGATTCTACAATAAATGATTTAGTTGACTTTGCAATCTCTCAAGGAATAAATTACAAAATCTTAAAAATTCATAATCCTTGGTTAAGAGATAAAAAACTTCCCAATAAATCTGGAAAAAAATATCAAATTGAAATTCCAACTTCAGGATATTCTAAACCTAAATAAAGTTTATACTACTTAATAAAAAATTAAGTAAAAGTAAAAGCCCCAATTTTTTCTAAGTAAATTGGGGCTTTTTTAAGTCTTTGCTATTAAGAATTTGCCTATTTAACTGCAAAGACTGTTTCAATAATATAATCTCTTAAACCGTAGTAAAATTAATTCACTAAAAGCGAATAAAAAAAAATACTCGACAAGAAGTAATCTTACTCGTTAAAATTAAGAAATGATACAGAAAAACTATATTTTTTTAACATTTTTAAGAAACTAAATCTTCTTCATTTGATCTTTCATCATCTTTATTTGTTCCTTAAGCATGCCATGTTTATCTAATTTTTTAGCTTCAGTGAGCAGATTATTAGCTTCCATTTTTCTTCTTTTTGTCATAGCGATTCCTGCCAACTGTAATTTAGCTAATGCTAAATCTTGATCCATAGACAATCCTAATTCTATTGCTTTTTTAAAGAATTTCTCCGCTTGCGTTAAATTAGTTTGAGAAAGCATTATCCCATTTAAGTAATTATAATATCCTTGTTGTTTTCTTACAAGAGCAGTTTCAGGATTAACAATTTTATCTAACCATTTCTTAGCTCCATCCATATCTTGTTTTCTCAATTTTAAAAAAGCTAATAAAATAAATTCATTTTTAAAATATAAAAAAACAAAAACAGTAGATAACAACAATAAGAAAATACCATTTCCTATATTACTCTCATAAAATTGGTATATTGCAAAAGCAATTATTAAGACGACTAAAACTAATTTGATATTTTTATTGAACATAACTATTTTTTTTGGTGTTGCAAAGGTAATAAAATCAATTAAAAATATTTTTAAAAAAGTACTTGCTATTGAAAAAAGACTTTGTATATTTGCACTCGGTTTTCTAAGGATGAAAACCACGAGTTAAAAAATTGATTTTATTTATATATTTTAAAAAATACAAGCAATGAGTAAGAGAACATTTCAACCATCAAAGAGAAAAAGAAGAAACAAGCACGGTTTCATGGATAGAATGGCTTCTGCAAACGGAAGAAAAGTGCTTGCTCGCAGAAGAGCTAAAGGAAGACATAAATTGACTGTTTCTAGCGAACCTAGACACAAAAAATAATGCTATTTTTTAAGCAACAATATCAGGTGTTACTATTTTTTTAGTAACACCTTTTTTTTAGAATTTAAATTCTACAACTACTTACAACATAATACAACTACTTACAATGCCTAAAGACAACTCCATCAAATCGGTTTTAATTATTGGTTCAGGTCCAATTGTTATTGGCCAAGCCTGTGAATTTGACTATGCAGGTTCTCAATCTGCACGTTCTCTTAGAGAAGAAGGAATTGAAGTTATCTTAATTAACTCTAATCCTGCAACAATCATGACAGATCCTTCTATGGCTGATCATGTATACCTAAAACCTCTTACCACTAAATCTCTTATTGAAATTTTAAAAGCACATCCACAAATTGATGCTGTTCTTCCTACTATGGGCGGACAAACCGCATTAAACCTTTGCTTGGAAGCTGATGAAAAAGGGATTTGGAATGATTTTAATGTAAAAATGATAGGTGTTGATGTAAACGCCATCAATATCACTGAGGACAGAGAGCAATTTAAACAACTTTTAGAAAAATTAGGCGTTGGAGCAGCACCCGCAAAAACAGCTAATTCTTTCTTAAAAGGAAAAGAAATCGCTCAAGAATTTGGTTTCCCATTAGTAATTCGCCCTTCATTTACCCTTGGAGGAACTGGAGCTGCTTTTGTTCATACCAAAGAAGAGTTTGATGAAAAATTAACGTACGGATTAGAAATGTCTCCAATTCATGAAGTTCTTATTGACAAAGCACTTTTGGGTTGGAAAGAATATGAACTAGAATTACTTCGTGATAAAAATGATAATGTTGTTATTATCTGTACTATTGAAAATATGGATCCAATGGGAATCCATACAGGAGACAGTATTACCGTAGCACCAGCAATGACGTTATCAGATACTACATTCCAAAAAATGCGTGATATGGCAATTCTAATGATGCGCTCTATTGGAAATTTTGCTGGAGGTTGTAACGTTCAATTTGCAGTTTCTCCAGACGACAAAGAAGATATTGTCGCTATTGAAATTAACCCACGTGTATCTCGTTCTTCTGCATTAGCATCAAAAGCAACAGGTTATCCAATTGCTAAAATTGCTACAAAATTAGCTCTTGGTTATACTTTAGATGAATTACAAAATCAAATTACAAAATCTACTTCTGCTTTGTTTGAGCCTACATTAGATTATGTAATCGTAAAAATACCTCGTTGGAATTTTGATAAGTTTGAAGGCTCAGATAGAACTTTAGGCCTTCAAATGAAATCTGTAGGTGAAGTAATGGGAATTGGACGTTCATTCCAAGAAGCATTACACAAAGCTACACAATCATTAGAAATTAAAAGAAATGGTTTAGGAGCTGATGGAAAAGGATATAAAAATTACGAACAAATTATTGAAAAACTAACTTTCGCAAGTTGGGATAGAGTTTTTGTTATTTACGATGCTATTGCAATGGGAATTCCATTAAGTAGAATTCATGAAATTACAAAAATCGATATGTGGTTCTTAAAACAATATGAGGAATTATACACTTTAGAGAAAGAAATTTCTAACTATAAAGTAGACACACTTCCTAGAGAATTATTGCTTGAAGCAAAACAGAAAGGTTATGGTGACAGACAAATTGCTCACATGATGGGTTGTTTAGAAAGTCAAATATATAAATTAAGAGCAGATCAAAAAATAAATAGAGTTTACAAACTAGTTGACACTTGTGCTGCCGAATTTAAAGCGCAAACCCCTTACTACTACTCTACTTTTGAAGCTGAAATTGAAAGAGCAGATGGTACTCGATATGTTCATAATGAAAGTATTGTAACCGATAAAAAGAAAATAATTGTATTAGGTTCTGGCCCAAACAGAATTGGTCAAGGAATTGAATTCGATTATTCTTGTGTACACGGTGTTTTAGCTGCCAAAGAATGTGGTTATGAAACTATTATGATTAACTGTAATCCTGAAACGGTTTCTACTGATTTTGATACAGCAGATAAATTATACTTTGAACCTGTTTTTTGGGAACATATTTATGATATTATCCAACACGAAAAACCAGAAGGTGTTATCGTGCAATTAGGAGGACAAACCGCTTTAAAATTAGCAGAAAAACTATCAAAACATGGAGTAAAAATCATTGGAACTTCATTCGATGCTTTAGATTTAGCAGAAGACAGAGGACGTTTTTCTGATTTACTAACCGAATTAAATATTCCTTTCCCTAAGTTTGGAATTGCAGAAAGTGCAGAAGAAGCTTCTATTTTAGCTGACACTTTAGATTTTCCATTATTAGTTCGCCCTTCTTATGTATTAGGAGGACAAGGAATGAAAATTGTAATCAATAAGCAAGAACTTGAAGAACATGTAATTGATTTACTAAAATCAATTCCTGGGAATAAATTACTACTAGATCATTATTTAGATGGTGCAATTGAAGCTGAAGCCGATGCTATTTGTGATGCAGATGGAAATGTTTACATAATAGGGATTATGGAACATATAGAACCTTGCGGTGTTCATTCGGGTGATAGTAATGCTACTTTACCTCCATTTAATCTTGGTGAATTTGTAATGCAACAAATAAAAGAGCATACTTATAAAATTGCCAAAGCATTAAAAACAGTTGGACTAATTAACATTCAGTTTGCAATTAAAGATGACACTGTATTTATTATTGAAGCAAATCCAAGAGCTTCTCGTACTGTTCCTTTTATTGCAAAAGCATATGGTGAACCTTATGTAAACTATGCCACCAAAGTAATGCTAGGTCATAGTAAAGTAACTGATTTTACTTTTAATCCGCAATTAAAAGGGTACGCAATCAAACAACCAGTATTCTCTTTTAGTAAGTTTAAAAATGTAAACAAAGCTTTAGGTCCTGAGATGAAATCAACAGGTGAAAGTATTTTATTCATCGACGATTTAAAAGACGATCAATTCTACGAATTATATTCTCGAAGAAAAATGTATTTAAGTAAATAAATTTTAAAAATCCCAATCAAATGATTGGGATTTTTTTATTTTACACAAGATTCTTCTTTTTATAATTAACAAAGAAAACTTATTATTTTTTTAACATATATTTAGAAAATATAGATCACTCTTATAATTAAAGACATTTAGTATTTTTGTAAATTAGCTATCTAATAAAAAAACATCAATGAGTCTCTTATTATTCTACGCGTTTATTTCTATTTTCTTTTCATTTTTATGTTCTGTTCTTGAAGCAGTACTTTTAAGTGTCACACCAACCTTTATTAATGTTAAAAAAAATGAAGGAAAATCTTTTGCTAGTGAGTTAGAAACTTTAAAAAAAGATGTTGATCGTCCTTTAATTGCTATACTTACATTAAACACTATAGCACATACCGTTGGTGCTATATTAGTAGGTGTACAAGCAAAAGTTGCTTATGCTGAAAGTTTTGGTAATTCAAGCGCTAATTTTTTAGGATTAACACTAACTGAAGATATGATGGTTGGAATTGTATCAACAATCATGACTATTTTAATCTTAGTAGCATCTGAAATTATTCCTAAAACTATAGGAGCTACTTATTGGAAACAACTAGCACATTTCTCTACAAAGGCACTTAGAGTTTTAATTTTTCCATTAAAATATACTGGTTTATTATGGCTCCTACAACTTACTACAAAGCTTATTGGAGGCAAAGGTCATCATGGTAGCATTTTAAGTCGTGAAGATTTTCATGCTATGGCAGATATGGCTCAAGAAGAAGGTGTTTTTCAAGAATCTGAAAGTAAAGTAATTAAAAACTTACTAACATTTAAAGATGTTCGTGCTAAAGATATTATGACACCTAGAACTATTATGAAAATAGAAGATGAAAATACAACCATTGAAGCATTTTTCTTAGAAAATTCTAATCTTCGTTATTCTAGGATTCCTGTTTATAACAAATCTTCTGACAATATCACAGGGCTCGTTTTGAAAGATGATATATTTAAAGAAATGGCTTTTGGTAATGGCTCTAAGACATTGGCAGATATTAGACGAGATATTATGGTTGTAGGACGTAATTTAGCAATTCCTTACATTTTTGAACGATTGATAGAAAGTAAAAATCACGTAGCCTTAGTTGTAGATGAATATGGTTCCGTTAGTGGTTTAGTTACTCAAGAAGATGTTATTGAAACCCTTTTAGGGTTAGAAATAATGGACGAGAGTGATAGTGTTGCTGATTTACAACAATTAGCTAGGAAAAGTTGGGAAAATCGCGCTAAACATATGGGAATTATTGACGATAATAAAATCGAAGATTAACTCAAAAACTTCATTTCATCATCTCTTAAAAATATATTTTTTTTAAGAGATGACTATTATACTAACATTTACTACAAATAAATTTTAATAATAAACTTGAACTTCTTCCTTTATAAAATTAATAATTTCATAATCTAGCTCTTTAGATTTTAAATTATGCCCTAATCCTTCTGTTAACAATAATCTGCTATTTTTAATAACTTCAGACAAGGTTTCAGTATATTTTGAATCAGTATCCTTATCATCTTTATCATGTATTAATAAAATTGGAATTTTAATATCTTTTGAAAATTCTTTTGCAGAAAAATAAGAAGGATAATATCCTAATTCATGTTTAAATTGCTCAATAATCAATTTCATTGATTTAGCATTTAATGATAATAAATTTTTATAAAAAACAAAAAAATCACTTGCTTCTCCTGGTGCTCCCATTATAACTGCTTTTTTAATATCAATTTCTTTATTATCATGTAAAGCGTATTGAAGAGCAAAACCTCCTACTGAATGTGCAATTGCATAATCAACTGTTATTATTTCTTTCAAAAAAGCATCCAAACAATTTTTATAAATTAAAAGATTTAATATTTTCCCTTCAGATAGTCCATGTGCTGGAGCATCAAAAGCATAAATAGTGAAATCGTCTTCTTTCATTTTTTCAATTATCTTTTTCCATCTAAAAGTATTACTTGCCCAACCATGTATTAATAGAACTTTTTTTGATCCATTTCCCCATTTATAAGCCTGCACATTTTTTCTTTCAAACTGAAACTGAAACATTTCTGCTGTTTCAAGAAACTTCAAATGATGAGGCAATACTTTTCTACTAAATGGATTACAAAATAATTCATATCCTTTTTCTTTTAATAATGATGGTTTTACGTATGCCAATATATTAAAATACACCCCTGTTAATTTTATTATTATTTTTTTCATATTTTTATTTTGATACCAATCGGTATTTTTTTATTTAAAAAAATTATATTTTATATATCTCTAAATGTCTTTTTAAATGTTTTGTAACTAATTTTATATCCATGTTATTATTATTTAATTTACTCATCATAATAGCTCCTTCCAAACTTGCAATAATAACTACAACTGTTTCTTCAATATTTATTTCAGGTTTTAATTGATTATGTTTTACTCCATTAATTAAAATTTTCTCAATTGCTCTTTTGATTGTGTCTAAAAAATATTTTGCCTTTAATCTTAAAACAGAATCTGTCTCATCAACTTCAATAGCTGTATTTAATAAAGGACAACCTCCTTTTATTATAGGATTATTAGTATAGGAACAATAAAAATCAAGAATAGCATATAACTTCTCAAAAACATTTGTTCTGTTTTTTATTTTCTCATTCAGAGTTAACATCACCAGTTTTGACATATAATCTAAAGATTCTATTTCTAAAGCTTCTTTGTTTTCAAAATGTCTATAAATTGCGCCTTTTGTATAACCACAGGCTTCTGTTATTTCACTTAAGGACGTACTTTTATATCCTTGTGTATTAAACAAGATACTAGACTCTTTAATTATTCTATCTTTTGTAAAATCTGATTTTTTCACTTGACAAAGATACCGATTGGTATCAATAAAACAAAATAAAAATATTTTTTTTCGCTTTTATTAAATAAAAAACTCCGAGTATGACTCGGAGTTTTTAGTTATTTATAATTATATTTTTACTTTATAATTTCAACTTTTTGCGTTTCTTCACTGTTAACGCTATCAAAAAAGCCTTGTTCACTCATCCAATCATCACTAAATACTTTACTCATATATCGAGAACCATGATCTGGAAAAATAACTACCACTACACTATCTTTTGCAAATTCTCCTTCTTCTCCAAATTGTTTTATTGCTTGCAAAGCTGCTCCAGATGTATATCCTACAAACAATCCTTCTTTTCTTGCTATTTCTCTTGCTGTATGAGCACTATCTTCATCTGATACTTTCATAAATTTATCAATCATATCAAAATCTGTAGCTGTAGGAATTAAATTTTTCCCTAAACCTTCAATTCTATATGGATAAATCTCTTTGTCATCAAATTCTTTGGTTTCGTGATATTTCTTTAAAACCGATCCAAAAGCATCAACTCCTAATATTTTAATATTTGGGTTTTTCTCTTTTAAAAATCTTGCTGTTCCTGAAATTGTTCCTCCAGTTCCACTACAAGCAACCAAGTGAGTAATTCTTCCTTTAGTTTGCTCCCAAATTTCTGGCCCTGTTGTTTTATAATGTGCATCAATATTTAAATCATTGAAATATTGATTTATATATATTGATCCTTTTGTTTCTTCATGCAAACGCTTTGCTACATTGTAATAAGATCGCTCATCATCAGCAGAAACATGAGCAGGACAAACATATACTTTTGCACCCATTGTGCGTAACATATCTATTTTATCCTTTGATGATTTTGAACTAACAGCTAAAATACAGTCATATCCTTTGATAATACTCACCATAGCTAGACTAAAGCCAGTATTTCCAGATGTTGTTTCAATAATTGTATCTCCAGGCTTCAGAATACCTCTACGTTCAGCCTCATTAATAATGTATAATGCGATTCTATCTTTCGTAGAATGTCCCGGATTAAAAGCTTCTACTTTAGCATAAAAATTACCTTCTATATTTTCAGTTACTCTATTTAATTTAATTAGAGGTGTATTACCAATTAATTCTAAAATATTGTTGTAGGCATTTATTTCTTCTTTCATAAAAACTAAATTAGTTGGGGAATATCATATCACTTTTTTTGAAGCCCCAAAACCCTGCAAATTTAACAAAAAAATTTAACTACTCCTTAATTTTCTCTAAATCTAATAAAAAACTAAATTCTTTAGCCACATCTTTAAGAGCTTCAAAGCGTCCTGAAGCACCGCCATGACCAGCATCCATATTAGTATTTAAAAATAATAAATTATTATTTGTTTTCACTGCTCTTAACTTTGCAACCCATTTTGCTGGTTCCCAATACTGAACTTGAGAATCATGTAGCCCTGTAGAGACGTACATATTTGGATAATCTTGAGCTTTTACATTGTCGTAAGGTGAATAAGACAACATATAATCATAGTATTCTTTTTCATTTGGATTTCCCCATTCGTCATATTCCCCTGTTGTTAATGGAATTGAATCGTCTAACATGGTTGTTACAACATCTACAAATGGTACCTGAGCTACAACTCCGTTATATAATTCTGGTGCCATATTTATTATTGCTCCCATTAACAATCCTCCTGCTGATCCTCCTTCTGCATATAAATGTTTTGATGATGTGTATTTTTCATCAATAACATATTTTGAACAGTCTATAAAATCTGTAAATGTATTTTTCTTTTTCAATAGTTTCCCATCTTCATACCATTGTCTTCCTAAATCTTCTCCTCCTCTAATATGTGCTATTCCAAAGATAAAACCTCTATCTAACAAACTTAATCTTGTAGTTGAAAAATAAGGATCCATTGATGCTCCATAAGATCCATAAGCGTATAATAAAAATGGATTTGATCCGTCTTTCTTGATTCCTTTTTTATAAACCATAGAAATTGGCACTTTTGTTCCGTCTGTAGCTGTTGCCCAAATTCTTTCTTCTACATAATTATTTTTATCAAATTTTCCTCCTAAAACCTCTTGTTCTTTTAATATTGTTTTATCTTTTGTTTCCATATTAAAATCTATAACTGATGATGGTGTTGTTAAAGATTGATATGCATAACGTAGAATATCTGTATCAAAATCAGGGTTTGTTGTAGTGTATGCTGTATATGTTTCGCTTTCAAAAGGTAAATAGTAAGCTCCTTCTCCACTCCAAGGACGTATTTGAATTTTATTTAATCCGTTTGAACGTTCTTCAACTACTAAATATTTTTTAAAAATATCAACTCCTTCTAATAAAACATCATTTCTATGAGGAATAACTTCTGACCAATTTTCCATGGTAGTTTTTTGCTCATTTGTTTTCATCAGTTTAAAGTTAGTTGCTCCATCTTTATTTGTAACTATATAAAAACTGTCTCCATAGTGTGAAATACTATATTCTAATCCTCTTGTTCTTTTTTGAAAAACTCTAAATTTTCCATTTGGATTATTAGCTTCTAATATTTGATATTCAGAAGTTAATGTACTACTAGAGCCTATAACTATATATTTTTTAGATTTTTCTTTATAAACAAATGTTGCAAAAGTATCGTCTTTTTCATGGTACACTTGTTCATCTTTATCAACGCTTGTATTTATAATATGCTTGTAAATCATGTCTGAGCGTAGTGTTTTTGAATCTTTTTTTGTGTAAAAGATGGTTTTATTATCACTTGCCCATGTACTTCCTCCTGTTGTGTTTTCAATTTTATCTGAAAGAATTTCTCCTGTTTCTAAATTCTTAATTTGTATTGTATATTGTCTTCTAGAAACTAAATCTACTCCAAATGTTGCCCATTTATTATCTTCACTTACACTTAATCCGCTTAAATTAAAATAAGAATGTCCTTTTGCCATTTCGTTACAATCAAACATAATTTCTTCTTTTGCATCTAGGCTTCCTTTTTTACGTGCATAGATTGGATAATCATTTCCTTTTTCAAATCGTGTTATATAATAATAACCGTTATAAAAATAAGGTACAGATGTATCATCTTCCTTAATTCTAGCTTTCATTTCTTTGAATAAATCATCTTGTAATTTCTTAGTATGAGCTGTCATTTTCTCATAATATTCATTTTCTTTATTCAAATAATCAATTACTTCTTTATCTTCTCTATCATTTAACCAAAAATAATTATCTGTACGAACATCACCGTGTTTTTCTAAAGTATGCGGAACAATTTTAGCTATAGGTGGCTGAATATCTGTTTTCATTTCTTCCTTTTTTTCTTTACATGAAGCAACAAAAATAAATGAAATTGAAGCCAAGTATGAAATTTTTTTCATGAAGTTATACATTAAAAGTTAACAGCTAATTTAGTATTTTTGTAGAAATAAAAAAATTAAAATATCATGTTTGGAGATATTATGGGAATGATGGGCAAAATAAAAGAAACCCAAGAAAAAATCGAAGTCACAAAAAAACGCTTAGATACTGTTTTAGTTGACGAACAAAGTAGTGATGGACTACTTAAAGTTACTTTAACAGCTAATAGAGAAATAAAATCTATAACTTTAAGTGATGATTTACTTCAAGACAAAGAAATGCTAGAAGATTATTTAGTGACTGTTTTAAACAATGCTATTAATAAGGCAACTAATGTAAACGAAACAGAATTAGCTGCAATAGCTAAAGACGGTATGCCAAATATTCCTGGAATGGATTTTTTTAAATAAAAAAGAGGATTTAAAAAGTCCTCTTTTTTATTATTATACTATTTCTTTAACAAATACTTTATTACTGTTTCTGCCGCATGAAGTCCGAATAATGCTGGCATCCAACTATTTGTTCCGTAAAACGATTTTTTAAAGTTCGTTCCATCTGTTAATTTAACACTAGAAGCATCTGGTCTTTCAATAGAGTAAACTGCTTTTACACCTTTATTTATACCTTCCGCTTTTAAACGTTTACGCATATTTTTTGCTAACGGGCAATATTCGGTTTTACTAATATCTCTAACAGTAACTTTACTAGCTTCATATTTTCCACCAGCACCCATATTACTTATTACTCTTACTTTTTTACGTTTAGCAGCAACAATAAGGTTTAATTTCGGTGTAACACTATCAATACAATCTAATACATAATCAAATTCAGGTGTTACTAGCTCAAATGCTCTTTCTGGAGAAAGAAATTCTTCTATTCTAGTAAGTTTTAATTCTGGGTTAATGTCTAGCAATCGATCTCCTACAATTTTTACTTTTGGCTCTCCAACTGTTGAATGCAAAGCTGGTAATTGCCTGTTAATATTTGTAATATCTACTGTATCACCATCCACAATTGTCATTTTTCCTACTCCTGCTCTTGCTAAAAATTCGGCAGCAAAACTACCTACTCCACCTAATCCAACAACTAAAACATTTGCATTGGTTAATTTATTTATTCCTTCTTCTTTAAATAATAATACTGCTCTTTCTTGCCACTTTGCCATGTTCTCTTTAATATTTAAATTTTAAATGTTTATAGTTGACGACCAAAAACATTCACATAATTATTTTCTATATTACTTTTCAATTCATTCAAATTCATTTCCTTTATTAATCTCGCTTTTTCATAAACTTCAACAATTGTTTCTTCTATTGTATCTGTTTCTAAGAAGAACTTATCATCAGGAACACTTTTAAAAACATTAATTAATTCAGGGTTTCTTAATAAATATTTACCAAACGACAAATAAAATCCGTTATCCAAAAGAGACTTTGCTACTTGTTCATTTTTTGAGAAACCGTGGATAATCATTGGGTTTTGAATATTCATTTCTTTTTTAAGCCTGATTATTTCTTGATAAGCCGCAACACAATGTAGAATAATTGGCTTATTTGTTTTTTTTACTAATTCTATTTGCTTCTTAAAGACCTCTATTTGCATTTCTAAAGAGATTTCTATTCTTTTATCTAATCCACATTCTCCAAGAGCTAAACATTCTGATAATTGTAATTTTTCTTCAATACATTTCAAATCTAACTCAAGCCTTTCTTTTTTAATATACCAAGGATGGATTCCAATAGAATAATGTAAAATATCTGCTTTAAATTCCCAAGGGTACTGATTTACAACTTCTAAAATAGAACTATCATTTAAGGAAGAATGTGTATGTAAATTAACATATTTCATTAATCATGATATTTTTTAACACCAGCTTCAATAGCTATGTCTAAATCATTTTCCAATGGCACTATAGGACACGAATATTTATAATTATAGGCACAATAAGGATTGTAAGCCTTATTAAAATTAATAATAACTTTATCTGAAGTTGGAATTCTCATATCAATATAACGTCCTCCAATGTAGCTTTCTTTCCCACACGTTAAATCTGAAAAAGGCAAAAACAAATAATCTTTAAAACCTGGTTTTCTAGACAACTCTATATTCTGATACACATTTAACATATAATCATTTCCATCTATTTTAAAATGTAATTCACCATATTTTTTATACATAGGTGTTCTATCTGTAGAGGTTTTCATTTTAAAAGGTTTTTCTTTTTTTACTTTTACAAAAACTGCCTCTACAATTAATTTTTCATTTACAGGATAAAAATCTAATGTTTTAAAATATAATCTATCTTCGTCTGTTAAGGGACTTTTTAATGAATCTGCAAATTCCTGATTCATTTGCTCCTGAAACTCATAAGCCTCTTTTACTTCTGCCTTTTGAGCTATAGTGAAATTAAAAATCAACAGAATAATGAGATACTTATACATAATTTATTTTTTGCAAAAATATATATTTTATCTAATATTATTTTCATTATTTGATTTTGTACCTTTGATTTTTAAGCAAAACCATGTTAAAAAGAAGCCTTCAAAAATACATTAACAACTTTAGAGGATTTTCAAGAGAAATTTGGATTCTAACTTTAGTCACTTTCATCAATAGAGCAGGAACAATGGTTTTACCATTTCTATCTAAATATTTAAATGAAGATTTAGGTCTTAGTTTAAATCAAGTAGGTTGGATTATGGTAAGTTTTGGTTGTGGGTCTATGTTAGGATCATGGTTAGGCGGTAAATTATCAGATAAAATCGGTTTTTACAAAGTAATGATATTCAGTCTTCTAACAAGCGGTCTCATGTTTTTTGGATTACGTCATATTACTACCTATGAAGGCTTATTAGTTGCCATTTTTTTGATTATGACAGTTGCTGATATGTTTAGACCTGCAATGTTTGTTTCTCTAGCCGCTTATGCCAAACCAGAAAACAGAACAAGAGCTTTATCTTTAGTTAGATCTGCAATTAACTTAGGTTTTATGGGTGGACCAGCAATTGGTGGATTAATAATTCTTAATATAGGTTACAAAGGTTTGTTTTGGGTTGATGGCACTACTTGTATTATTGCAATTCTAATTTTTTGGCTAAAAGTCAAAGAAAAAAAGAAATCAGAATATTTAAAAGAGAATCAAAATAATGATATAATAGTTCCTTCTGTTTTCAAAGACACTCCTTTTATTATATCATTATTTATTTGTTTAATAACAGGTATATTATTTTTTCAGCTTTTTACAACATTACCTATATATTATACGAAGCAATTTAATTATAATGAATTTGAAGCAGGCTTACTCCTCTCTTTTAATGGCTTAATGATTTTTATATTCGAAATACCTTTAATTAATTATTTACAGCGAAAAAAGATAAATGAAGTTAAGCTAATTACTATTGGAACATTAATTATGTCTATTTGTTTTTTCCTTCTATTAATAAATTTTTGGTCAGGTATTTTAATTATTATGATTTTCTTTATGACTTTTGGAGAAATGTTAGCCTTTCCATTTTCTAATTCTTTTGCAATGAGTCGAGCACCTAAAGGACACGAAGGACGCTATATGGCTGTTTTTTCAATGAGCTATAGTTTAGCCCATATTCTCTCAGCCAAAACCGGTTTTGCAATTATCGATGCTTATAAAAGTTATCAATATAACTGGTTTTTTATGGGAAGTTTAGGTTTAATTGGAGCTATTCTTGGCTATTTAACTCTAAAACTAATAAAAAGGGAAAGTAATAAAGTATAAAATTATTTTCCCTTTTTATTAATAACTATTTATTCTTTAATTATTTTAAAACTTTCATGAACATTATCAGAATTAATTGAAACAATGTAAGTTCCTTTAGATAAATTAGAAACATCAACAATCTCTATTGATGAACTAATTTTTGTTTTCATTACTTATTTACCTAATAAGTTATGTATACTAACATTTAACATATTTTCATCTTTATAAGAAATCACAAATGAATCTTTTACTGGATTAGGATATAATTTAAAATTAGAAAAATTAACACTTGGACTACTTAAAGTATTCACATTCATCCCATAAAGAAAGTTAGATGGTGTTGCTTGCGATACTCCTACTAAGATGGTTTCTCCTAGAATTACATCTGTTGAAATAAAAAGACCTCCAACTAGTGAGCTTGTTGCTCCAGCAGGACTTGAATCATTAGCACAAAATCTTGCAGTTGCATTTGATGTTGTTGTTATTGAAATTGTAGATGTAAGTGTTTTTGTTATTGGATCTACAACATAAATAGATGTACTTGCTGTTCCACAATAAACATTTATCCCATCCGTAGTCATAGATCTTGTACCTGACAGACCAGCTACTTGAAATGTTTCAATAAAAGCTCCTGTATTACTTAAAACATGAATATTATTTGATTGCCAAGCTGAAACCCAAAATTGATCATTAATAAACACAACTCCTGCATTCCCAGCCGCTCCAATAGATGCTCCAATATCATACAAAAATTCTGTTGTTAAAGTCGAAAAAATAACATTGTTCGAATGGGAACCACACTGATTTTCAACATTTGGAGCTATGCCTTCCATTTGACTATAACCAAATAAGGAAAATAACATTACACTCAATAAAAAGGAGTTTTCTCTCATAATAATTAAATTTTAACATATATAAAACTAATACAACACACGTTTTAACATTCTAAATCATTATTCGATAAACAACTACATTAACCGCCATAAGACAATTAATTCAAAAACTTAAAAAATAGTTAAATAACTATATAAATAGTTGTATAACTAAAAAAATAGTTATACGTTTGATATATCAAAATATTTTTTATGCAAAAACTGACAAATAAAGAAGAAGAAATCATGCAAATTTTATGGAAGTTAAAGAGAGCTTTCGTGAAAGATATTCTTGAGGAAATTATTGAAGACAAACCTCATTACAATACTTTATCTACTATAGTAAGAAACCTTGAGGAAAAAGGTTATGTCAGTTATACTGCTTATGGCAAAACACATCAATATTTTCCAATAATTTCTATAGAAGATTATAGAGCGAAATTCATGAATACTGCTATTGAAAATTATTTTAATAGTTCGTACAAAAATTTAGTTTCTTTTTTTGCTGAAGAAGAAAAAATTTCGGCAGATGAACTTAGAGAAATATTAGATATTATTGAAAAAAGGAAGTAATTATGGAAAATACTTTTCTATATCTTTTAAAAGTAAACGGTTTACTAATTGTATTTTTTTTGGCATATTATTTTTTACTCCGAAAAGAAACATTTTTTCACAGCAATCGTTGGTTCCTTCTAATTGGAATTATCAGTTCTTTTGTATTACCATCGCTTTTATTTACAAATATTGTTTGGATTGAAGCGAAACCAATAGCAAATGAAACCATAAATAATCTATTACCAATAGCACATGATTCATCTACTTCAAATATTGAAAAAACAAATCATTTTAATTGGTATCAGATATTAGCATATATTTATTTTATTATTAGTTCTGTTCTATTATTCAAACTGTTTATCGAGATAATCTCTTTCTTTAAAATTGTAAAAAAAGGACAAAAAAGCAAATTAGAAACTATAAAAATTATAGAAACTAATGAAAATCACAATCCTTTTTCATTTTTCAACTATTTAATATATAGTAAATCCAATTTTACTGACGAAGAACTAAAATATATTTTCATCCATGAGAGAGTTCATATTGAAGAAAAACATAGTATTGACGTATTACTTTCAAAAGTACTTTGTCTACTATTTTGGATTAATCCAGTAGCTTGGTTATACAGAAAAGCAATACTCGAAAACCTAGAATTTATTGCTGATTATAGAACTACAAAAATTACTAACAATCCTTATAATTATCAAAAAACATTATTAAAAACAATCAATAATAAAAATCAATTATCAATCACAAATCAATTTTATCAATCATTAATCAAAAAACGAATCGTTATGTTAAACACCAATCAATCAAACAAAAAAAATCTTTGGAAATATTCCATTGTAGTTCCTTTCCTAGTTGCTTTTGTATTCTTTTTTCAAATTGAAACTATAGCGCAAGAAAAAAAACAAAATCCTGAATCAAAAAACATCGAGAAAAAATCAAAAACTGAATTTGAAATTAACAAAAACACTACCGATAAAAGCCTTAACGAGATAATCTCTATTTTCAAGAACAAACACAATCTTAATTTAGAGTTTAATACCG
Organism: Flavobacterium sp. 316; assembly: GCF_000967805.1. Classification (NCBI taxonomy): domain Bacteria; kingdom Pseudomonadati; phylum Bacteroidota; class Flavobacteriia; order Flavobacteriales; family Flavobacteriaceae; genus Flavobacterium; species Flavobacterium sp. 316. Next base: position 428,991 of record NZ_JYGZ01000002.1, on the reverse strand, counting down.
TAAAAAGAAACAAAAACAATGAGATTGTAAAAATAAAAGCTTCTTCAAATATCGGTAAAACTTATAATTCAGTAATCGAATTAGAAAACAAAAATGGTATTTCTCCTTTTATTATAAATATAAAAGAAGATAACTATAACAATAAGAACGTAGTTTTTACAAACACGGAAAGTTCATCTATAAATATTCAAAAAAACAAAATTTCTAGCAATGAAGATAGTAACATTACGAACTATGGAAAATGGAAAGTAGAAAAATATTTAAAAGATGACAAACCTGTATTATTTGTTGTTAATGGAGAAAAATTAACTCCTGGATCAAACATCAAATTAGATAAAGGTTTTGCTGTTATTCATTCAAAGGAATTAAACGCAGAAGAAGCTAATAAAAAATATGGCAGTCAAGGAAAAAATGGAGCTTATGAATTAATAATAGAAGAGATGAGTAATTTCTCTAATTTCCCAAGTCCTCCAAGCTTTCCAATGCCTCCATCTCATCCTTATAAAAACTTAAAAACACCTCCAAGTCCTCCTGAATTCCCTAATGCCCCTGAACTTCCTTCAAATCTTGATGATGAAAAAGAAATGAAGAAATTTGACAAAAAAATGAAAGATTTTGAAAAGAAAATGGAAAAATTAGAACCTCAAATAAAGAAATTTGAAAAAGAAATGGAAGCTTTTGAAAAAGAAATGGAGGCACATGAACCAAATATAGAAGCCTATGAAAAGGAAATAAAAATTTATGAAGAGCAAATGAAGATATATGAAAAAGAAATAGAAAAACATCTAAAAAAACTCGAAAATAAAAATTAATAATCTAAAAAAACAACCTATAATAAGGTTGTTTTTTTATCTATATTTGTGAAAAAAAATAAACGATGTATAAATTATTGGCTAAACTAAACAAAGCTTTATTACCAAGTTTTACTAAACAAGGTTTAGACCCTATTAAAGCTAAAAAATGGCAAAAAGCAATTATAGCTTATCGTTATTATATTACTATAAAATCTCTAGATTAATAAGTTAACGCTGCAAAAATATCTTTCCCTTTCAATTTCTCTCTTCCATTTAAAAATGAAAGTTCCATTAAGAAATTGCATTGCACAATTTCGCCACCCAATTTTTCCACTAATTCGCAAACTGCTTTTGCAGTTCCACCTGTTGCCAAAACATCATCATGAATAAGAATTCTTTCTCCTTTTTGGATAGCATCTATATGTATTTCAAGATTATCAGTTCCATATTCTAACTCATAAGAAGCCGAAATAGTTTCAAAAGGTAATTTTCTTGGCTTGCGAACAGGAATAAAGCCTGCATTTAATTTTTGAGCTAATAACATCCCAAAGAAGAATCCCCTACTCTCAACACCTACTACTTTATCAATCTTTTTTTCTTTCAAATCATTGATTAACAACTGCAAACAAGCCTCAATTGCCTCATGATTAGCTAAAAGAGGGGTTATATCTTTAAAAACAATTCCTGGCTTTGGAAAATCCTGAATATCACGGATATAATTTTCAATATTCATTTTCTATATTTTTTTATCATTTGAGTTTGCAATTTACACAATTATATCTATATTTGCACCCTCAATAACAAAGCACATAATTTATACTTTGTTAAGTAAATTGGCCTCGTGGCGCAACTGAATAGCGCATCTGATTACGGCTCAGAAGGTTACAGGTTTGAATCCTGTCGAGGTCACAAACAAAAACCCTTATCCTTTTAAATAAAGGCCTAAGGGTTTTTAATTTATATCTTTTTTATATCAAAACCTTTTTCCTTTTTTAAACTCTAGTACTTTAATTACCATTACTACAAAAAAAGCAAAAGAGAAAAAAACAGATATGTCAATTTACTGCAAAATGTACTAGAACAATTGTGCGAATATTACAGAATATACAACCCAAAAAAATATTTATTTGAAGGCCAATACGGTGGTCAATATACAAACAAGATTAACAAATTTCCAGACAAGCATTACAAAAAGCAAAAATTAATAAGAAAATCGGAATCCATCCGTTGTGCCATAGTCATACCATACATTTATTAGAAAACAGGACTGATATACGATTTATTCAAAGAATTATTAGGCCCTTAATATGATATAAATATTTATTAGATTTGATACTACTTATAAAATGATATTTTTTAACGCATTATCATTTTTAAATATCAAATAAATTAAACAAAAAACGCTTAAAAATATTCGTATATACTAAGAGTTGTACACAATTTGAAAAAACTAACAGTCATATTTGTTTTATTATTACTTTTTAGCTGTAAAGATAATAAGCGGAAAAACATTTCTAAATTTTCTGAAGAAGATGCGTACGAATTAATAAATACATACTTTCTTGAACAATTAAATCAATACGATTCACATTCTATAATTTATTTGAATAATAGAATTCTTAAAAAACCCGAATATCAACACACATATTTCGGAACTGACTCTATTGTAAATATACCATTTAGAAAAATTTCGATTCCTGTATTCTCAAAAGAATATTGGAAAATTAATAATATAAAAAACATAAGAGTAATAGATTGTAAAGAATTTGATTCATTTTTCAGAGAAAACGATTCAATTAATTTGGAGAAGTTGTGGAGTACTAAATTTAATAATGAATATATACATAATGTCTCCTATCCTATTTACAACCCGAAAACAAAAATTGCTGTAATAGAAGATTATCATTACAAACCTTTTCTGTATTGCGGAACTGGATTAGATAATTTTTATTACTATAGAAAAACATTAAACGGTTGGGAAAGGATTAAATAAACTGTGTACAACAGCTAGTTAACCTCAGTGGCCTGTGCTTGATTTTATCAATTTTTTGGAAAATTTATTACAACAAGAATCATTTAAAATTATTTACAACAGAAATAAAAAAATCTTCAAAACTCACAGTCGAATTTTATAAGTTATATAACAAGAGTACTTATAACTCTCTAGATATCGGAGTAATCAATTATCTAACTAATTCAATTGTTCATGCACAAAATAACAATCCTATAAGCACTTGAGTGGCTAATTTATTATTTATCAAATACTCAAAAAACAAAATATTTTAGAAGATTTTAAAACCAGATTATTCTTTAGCCTTCAAATTAGAAAGTAAAACTACTTCAATTGAGCAGTTGAATTGAATATTGAAAAATTATGGTTTTCTTTACAATTAAATTGGTATAAAAGCAGCCGCTAAATTTTATTTTAAAAAAAGATCTGAATGATTTAAATAAAACAGAATTAGCTACTTTAATTGTAATGACAAGAAATCCCTCCCTTTTTAATCCAATTTAGAAGACCTAAAAGAGTTGAACGTAAAGTTGATTTATTTTTTAATATAACTGTTATTAACAATCGTAACTGTTACACAACACCTCTCTACTACTAATTTTTTAAATAATTAGTAAAAACAACCTCTTTTACGGGATTTAAAGGGGATTTATTTTTTTGTAAAGACGAAAACATTACATCCAAAAAAGTTTTCTTGTGTAGCTTAAATCAGCTATTTTTACTTTAAATTTAAATATATATAATACATACGAAGGTTTTTAGACTAACTGACGTTGGCAAACATTTGAAAACAATCATAACCTTACCTAAACATGAAAAAACTAGCAAGACCACTAATGATACTTTCTTTTATTGGAATACTATCAATTTTCGCTTATGGATTCTCACAAAATGATCAAATTGAGAATAAACTCACTACCGTTCGCATAACAGAAGGAATAAATGGACCGTGGGACAGTAGAATAACAACCATTTACCCAGATGGTAAAATAGAGAAAGTTAATTTAGAAAAACTATCACCAAAAGATTTAACCATCAATCTGCTGACGATTAATAAACACATAAATTCATTAATTTCAACTGGGTTAAAACTCCATTCTGTTTCAAGTGGTAGTGGTGATGGTTTAGTCATTACTACTTATACTTTGACCAAATAGAAAAAGCGTACTACAACAATGTATAATCGTAATTATGGCAGATTCGACTATGTCCAACCTAATCGGAATTACTAACGCTAAGATTAAGTAATTTAAAGCCGATAACTGTCAGTTATACCAACCATTACACACAAGTTTAAAAAAATAATTATGAATGAAATTCACAAAACAGACGACAAAAACAGCACCAGAAGAATCTAAGGAATTATTAAAAAAGTTTTAGACAAAATACTTGCTATTTCTCCATCCATATACAAAGCTTATAATCAATTATTTGATTTGTTTCTTGGAAAATCTAGTTTAGTTTTTTTAGAAGGTCAAATTGTAAAATGACAAAAGTACCAAAAGATATTATAGAATCTTTACGAAACGGAAAGCCTATTGCTGATTCTAGATTGGAGACTTTACACGAAAGTTGATGACCAATAAAGGTCATATTGATGAAATAATGGAACAATATAAATGGACGAAATAAAAACCGTACATAATTAATGGCTAGTTTTAACTTTCTTACGAAGGCCTTCTTGAACTTTTTATCTGTATTTTATTTACTAACTTTAATACTTAAAAACATGCCACTAATCATACACAACCACATTAGCAACAAGATAGATAATATATGAATGAACTTATTGAATTTTGTAATAAAATATCTATACTAGATGAGATTTCATCAGCCGACTTAAATTCAATATTAAAAACAAAAAGTGTAAAAAAAAACGAATATTTAGCCGATAGTAATTCCCACTCGAAAGAACTTTTTTTTATAAAGAAGGGAATTGTTAAACTTTGCTTTAATGGAAATGGCAAAGAATTTATAATGCGTTTTTTTGAAGAAAATATCTTATTCGCAGATATTGAAAGCTACGTCCATAAAAAACATTCCAAATATGAAATAGTTGCTATTGAAGATACGGAGTACTACTCTTTTTCTTTTCTTGAATTTGAACAACTCTGTCTTAAACATCATAGATTAGAAACATTTTTTCGAAAATTTATGACAATAGCAAACCTAAACATGATGAAGCGGATTAGTGAGATTTTAGAAGAGGATGCAACAAAAAGATATTCTAATTTTAGAGCTCAAAATCCAAAATTATTAGAAAGAATCAGTTTAGGAGATTTAGCTAATTATTTAGGCATTACTCAGGTTTCCTTAAGCAGAATAAGAGCTATTAAATAACGTTTTTATCATTTGTTAAATGAATTACAATAGTTAATATAGAATTTTGTAATCATAACTTTAAAAAATAACAAAATGACTAAAGACTTAAATATAAAGTTGGTTAATAAACATCTAAATTATAAGAAGGTTTCTTTAATAACACCTTCAACATCAAATTACATTCATATTGCAGCTGAAATTGATGAAAAAGCAACCCCGTTTTTTATAACAACTAGTTCAAAAAAGAAAAAACTAATTGCAAATTGTAAAACTTGGTGTAGCGATTTAGGAAAAATAAAAGGAATCAATGAAATTAGTCTTTTTCAGGCAACCATGATTCCTCCTGGAATAGGTAAATATGTTCAAGAAAATAGTAGTAAAATACATTTAGCAAAATTTGACTTTGTAATATTGATTGAAATGCATTCAGAAAAAATATATGATGAAATAAAAAACAATGCCACTTTTAAATTAATGATAGACAACATACAAGAAATCTCTAATTTTACAGTCATTACACCTGCGTTGAATATTAGAAGGATTCACAATGTTAATCATAAAAAAAAGGGTGTGTTCCTTTTCAATTATTTCTCTGCATTAAATATAGAACAAAACCTAAGTGTATGGGAATATACTGCAGGTTGGTTTGAAAAAGAAACAAATTTGGATAACTCAACATTATTACTTCCTTTAGATAATAAAACTGCTAAATACTCGATTATCAATCATTGTAGATGGGATAAATACTTAGATATTTTACCTTCATTAATTTTTAAGAAAACATTTAAAAAATATGTGCTCGACAATTTTTATGTAAATAATGTTGGTGCTCAGCCCATCTTATATAAAATTATTCAATCTTACAGCTCTAATAAATAAATCTTGTTACTAACAATAGTGGTTTGCACAACCTCTTTTAAAGTGATTTAAAAGAGGTATGTCTTTTTTTGAGTTAAAACAAACACTTATATTTAAATTTAATAGTCATTAATAGAATGACTCAAAAACATGAAAAAGATATGATCTTTAGTAAAGTTTACAGTTAAATATAAAGTTTTAACACCATTATATTAAATATCACAATTAAAAAGAAATTCTACAATTAATTATTCTAGAATAAGTTTAACTTCAAATAAAAAGTTATCATAATAAAACTATAATTAAATCTATAACCATTTTATATTCCTTATATTTGACATACAAACACTTAATTTTAAAAAAAGAATAACATGACTACAGTAAAAATTGAAGGAATAATTGATCATCTTGATGACGAAATAAAGCAAGCTTTAACTACTACTTTAAAAGAGTATTTTCCAAATCAAGATTTTAGCAAAAATGATCTTTTTAATACTTTTAAAAGGAGACTTAGATGCAACACTTGGGAAGTTGTACCTGATAATCTTGTTAAACAGAAATAATACATCAATAAAATACAATTTGAAAAGCTTACATAGAAATGTGTAGGCTTTTTTATTTCACTTAGTTTTTATTTAACACTTAATTCTTTCTCTTACTATTTAAAAGAAAATAAACTTTTAGATTAGTCTTTAAACACTTTTAGCTTAAATTTGGATTATTAGCAATAAGCCAATGAATAATCTAAAGCAACAAAATGCTGAATACATTTCAAGAGTCAATAAGATATTTGACTATATTGAATTGAATCTTGAAAAGACAATTACTTTAGACGAACTTGCTTCTATTGCAAATTTCTCTAAATTTCATTTTAATAGAATTTTTCACTCTGTAGTAGGAGAAACTCCTTTTCAATTTATTTTGCGTCTTCGACTCGAAAAATCTGCATCCTTAATTTTAGCAAATCCAAAAGAGAGTATCACAGAAATTGCGTTAAAATGTGGATTTTCTGATATTTCAATTTTTTCAAGAAACTTTAAAGCTTATTTTAATACTTCAGCATCTCAATACAAAAATGAAAAACTTCAAAATAGCAATATAAGTCAAATAGAAAGCAATATAGAACAACCTAAAGGCAAGTTAAAGATATACTTTTGTCCTGATTCAAAAACAATTAAATGGAGGACAAATATGGAAATAAACAAAAGCGTAGAAGTAAAAGAACTTCCTAAAATGACCGTTGCTTATATTAGAAATTTGGGTCCGTATAACGGAGATCAAGAACTGTATCAAAACCATAGAAACAAATTATTTTCATGGGCTGGAGCAAGAGGATTATTAGGCGGAAAAGATTTTAAATATCTAGTATTGTATCATGATAATCCGAATGTTGCACTTAGTGATAATCTTAGAATGAGCTTGTGCATTACGGTTTCTCCTGACACAAAAGTAGATGGAGAAATAGGTAAAATGGAAATTGAAACTGCAAAATATGCAATTTGTCGTTTTAAAATTACCGAACATGAATTTCAAAAAGCATGGGATTGGATTTATGGACAATGGTTCCAAAATAGTGGCTATTTACCTGAAGACAAACCTTATTTTGAAACATATCCGGAAGAACCAAAAGATGGAAAATTTATTGTCGATTTTTGTATTCCTGTGAAACCTATTTAACTAAAATTACACAAGAGAACTAATTTGATATCTTAGTTCTCTTGTATAATTTATTTTATTATTTTAAAAAAGTGTTGAACCTCCATCAATAACAATTTTTTCATTTCTTAAAACTAAAGAACGATCTGAAACTAAAAATTCTAATATGGGAGCAATATCTGTAGGTTGCACAATTCTACCTATTGGAGATGTTTTAGAAAAATGTTGTAATAAACCATCAATAGCTTCATCTGTCATTCCTGATTTTTTCTGAATAGGAGTTTCTGTTACACCTGGACTAATTACGTTAACTCTTATTCCTTTTGACGCAAGTTCTATATTTAAGACTTTAGAGACTGATTCTAAAGCCGCTTTACTTGCTGTATACACACTTGTATTTACAAATGTTTTAAAAACAGCTATTGAAGTGTTAAGAACAACACTTGATGGATTTCTTAAAATGGGAATAAACTTCTGTACTGTAAAAAAAGCACCTTTAAAATTAATATTCATCGTTTCATCAAATAGTGCTTCGTTTGTATCTTCAAAACTAAATGATTTAAAAATTCCTGCATTTACAAACAATCCATCAATTATACCATGGTTCTCTTTAATTTGATTTACTAAATGATCTATTTCTTTTAATGAACTTGCATCTGATTTATAACCGAAGGCATTTACTCCAAGCTCTTCTATGGCTAATTTCAAATTCATCTCGTTTCTACCTGTAATAATTACTTGATAATTATTGTTTACTAAATATTTTGCACAAGCTAGCCCTATTCCACTTGTTCCTCCTGTAATAACAATTATTTTACTCATTTTTATATTTATTTTTGAGCAAAGCTATATTATTACTAACTTTGAAACAAGTACTTACCATTTGGTAAGTAACTGACTTTTAACTCGGAATATTATTCTTACTATGGAAATTTATAGAAAAAAAATTGAAGAAAATTATTTAGTTGCTAAAGAATGTCCTATAACTATTTTTATGGAGCAAATAGGTGGAAAATGGAAACCTGTTATTATTTGGTTACTACTTATTAATGATGTGATGCGCTTTAATGAATTAGATAAAGGAATAAAAGGAATTAGTCAGAAAATGTTATCACAGCAATTGAAGGATTTAGAACAACTTGGTGTTATTATTAGAAAATCATATCCTGTAATTCCTCCAAAAGTAGAATATAGTTTGACAGAAAAAGGGAAATCGCTTGAGCCAATTTTAACTTCTATGAAATCTTGGACAAACGAAAACATCCTTGAAAACAATCATTAATTTTCTAAATATTGAAGAAACTTAATTATAAAAACTTTTTATTAAAGACTTCTTGTTTAAGGCTTTCAATATCATTTTCGATTTTCTGAGCAGCTTCAACTATTTTTACTATTTGTGTTTCTACTTTGAAATTTTCAGTTTTACCGTTTATTATGTCTTGTATAGATTTTGGAGAAAATGATTTTCCTCTAGCATTAAAAATCCGTTTTTTATTTAATACAGGAATTATAGATCTGCTAGGTTGCTTTCCTAAGTATTTCACAATTATTTCTTTCTCGGATGGCTTTATCATGATTTTATTTTTATCATTCTAACTTCTTTCGAAAAGGAAAACTATTTCAGTATAATTAAAATTTTACTGTATTACTTAATTTTTCTTCAATTGAAGCTACACTATTTTTAAAATATAAAGCACCTCCATTTTTATAGAACATTTCAAAATCATAAAATAACATGGTTAAAAAATGAAATGATGCTAGTTTTTCCATTTGGCCTATCATTTCTAATAATAGCTTTGGCACCGCTTCCATACAAAATACTCCTATAAAGTTAAAATAGTCTGATGTGAATTGTTTCAAATATCCTTCTACGTTTTCTAGTATCTCTATTTGAATATGCAAAAAGTCATCTATTGTTGTTGCTTCGTGCAATATTTTTCCTATTTCGTGATTTGTGTACATAATTTCATTTTTAAGCATTTCATTATCTTATATTAAATGCTAGTTTAAATATTTTTATTTTTCGGCTTCTAAATTTTCATTTAAAGTGTTCTAACTTAGTTTATTTCTTTCATTCTCTTCCAAAACAAGAACAACTGGATAATATTATCGATTAAATACCTATTTTAACATTCTGATTTTATGCATATTATCCTTTTATATTAAAAGTTATTTTAATATTCTACTACTATTCTTCAATAAGAAGATCTTTGTTTGTTTTTTTTCAGAAGTCATTTACTATTAATTCTTTAGAAAAATGATTGCATTTACTATTCAATTTCAAGACATAATTATACCATCTATAGTATTTTTTTACTATATTAGCTCTCCATATCAATTCGTTTTCTAGTAGCTTTTAACTCGTTTTGATGTAGCTAATATACAAACAAGTTTTGATTAAACAAATTTATTTTAATGAAAATGCAAACTTTTTTCAAGAGATTAGTACAAATAATTGAACATCAAGGATTTAAAAATGTAAATGTTTTTGCGTTAAATGGCTTAGGCTATGATAGTTCGAGTAAATTAAATCGATTAAGAGATCCTAAAAATAAGCCTTCTCTTGAAATCTTATTGGATATTTCAAAACATTTTCCCGATATAAACATTCATTGGTTAGTCACTGGAAAAGGAAACATGTTGCTATATAGTAATGAATCAATTACAAACAAGTTACAAGAACCTAATGAGGAATATTTATCTGAAAATTATGCTTCTTTAAGAGAAAGTATAATGATGAAAGATGATATTATTAAAAACTTGAAAGAAAAAATTGAATTTCAAGAGAAACAATTGGAACCATTTTTAAAAACTATTGAAAACTTAGAATTGAGAATCAGTAACATGGAAAAGTTTAATGAATTAGTTAAACTCAAGGTTAAGATTTAAAAAGAATACAAGTTTGTACAGTTTATTTTCAAAGTATAATTTATACAAAAAAGTCTGCTAAATAATTTAGCAGACTTTTTTGTGATATATGATTTTTTTTACACTTCTACGTTTACAAAGTCAAAACGAACCATCCCATCTTCATCTATTTTTGTTAAGTAAATATCATGTAATGTATTCACTAATTCTGGATTCCAAGGTGTTTTTACTTTTACATAATTTTCAGTAAATCCGTGAATATATCCTTCTTTGTTTTCACTTTCAAATAAAACGGTTCTGTTTGTTCCTATTTGATTCTCATAAAAGGCTCTTCGTTTTTTAACAGATAATCCGCGTAGCATTTTGCTTCTTTTTGAACGTACATTCATTGGTACAACCCCTTCCATTGTAGCTGCTTCTGTATTATCTCTTTCTGAATAAGTAAAAACGTGTAGATAAGAAATATTAAGTTCGTTTAAAAAATTATAGGTTTCTAAGAAGTGCTCGTCTGTTTCGCCAGGAAAACCAACAATTACATCTACTCCTATACATGCATGTGGCATTACTTCTCTTATTTTTGCTACTCTATCTATATATAATTCGCGCATATAGCGACGTTTCATTTTTTTAAGAACATCATTGCTTCCACTTTGCAATGGAATATGAAAATGAGGCACAAATGCTCTTGATTTTGAAACTAAATCTATGGTTTCATTTTTTAATAAATTTGGCTCAATTGATGAAATTCGCAAACGTTCAATTCCTTCTACTTTATCCAATTCGGTAACTAAGTCTAAGAATGTATGTTCGTGTTTTTTATTACCAAATTCTCCTTTTCCATAATCTCCTATATTTACACCTGTAAGCACTATTTCTTTAATTCCTTTGGCTGAAATTTCTTTTGCATTTTTTAAAACGCCTTCCATAGTATCACTTCTCGAAATTCCACGAGCTAAAGGAATTGTACAATATGTACATTTATAATCGCAACCATCTTGCACTTTTAAGAAAGCACGTGTTCTATCTCCTATAGAATAACTTCCTACGTAGAAATCGGCATCTTCAATTTCACAAGAGTGCACTTCTCCCATGTCATTTTTTACCAAATCATTTATGTAATCGGTAATTTTAAATTTTTCAGTTGCTCCTAAAACTAAATCTACTCCATCAACCGCAGCTAATTCTTCTGGCTTTAATTGTGCGTAGCATCCTACTGCTGCAACGAAAGCTTTGTCATTTAGCTTCATCGCTTTTTTTACAATTTGTTTGAATTGTTTGTCTGCATTTTCTGTAACTGAGCATGTATTAATAACATACATATCGGCTACTTCTTCAAAATCTACACGTTCAAAACCTTCATTTTGAAAACTCCTTGCAATGGTTGAAGTTTCTGAGAAGTTTAATTTACAGCCTAAGGTATAAAAGGCTACTTTCTTTTTGTTTTCCATAATGTAACTCAATCAATGAAATCGTTGTCAAAAAATTGAGGTTGCAAATTTACACAGATTATTTCTGAAAATAAAATGATTATGTTGTAATAAAAGCACTTGTTTTTGTAACTTTTTTAGTTCTTTATTCGTAAAACTATAAACTAAATATTACAATTATGGCTGGAGAAGGTTCAATGATGCATGCTAACACTAGCTTAAAGAACAATAAAAGAAATAGAAAATCAAGACTTGAGAATTTTGTAAATACAACTTCTAACGGATACACTGAACTTATTAATCCAAACAAGGCAACGCCTGAAGTATTAGCAGAAATTAGAGAAAAACTTCAAGTTGAAAATAAAATTATTCTGCGAAAAAAAATTATTATAACTACTGCTGTTTTAGTATTAATTATAATAACACTAACAGTTTTAAATCAATTTTTATAAAATAATCTAATACCTAAAAAACATATTATGGGAGGATATTGCGGTTCACCAGCTTCAGTTATGAAGAACAATAAAGCACAACGTAGAACAGAACGGAAACCAACCGATTGGAAAGATTATATTGGTATGAAAAATATACCAACAGAAGATCATATAAAAGCTACACCAGAATTATTAGCTCAAATTAGAACTAAATATAAAAGAGAAAGAAAACGTAAGAATATTTTTCAAATTATACTTGCATTTCTGTCTCTTATAATTGCTATAGGAATACTTTATTTACTCACTATTTAAAGAAACTCTTATTCCTTGCCAATATTATTAATATCTTGAATTGGTTTTATCTCTATTTTTTTCCACTTCTTTTCTAATAGATAATAGAATAACCAACAAGAAGCTAAACCTATTGGTAATCCAATTGCTGCCATTAAAATAGAATTGTCCCAATCAACTTCAAAATTAAAAACGACACTTAAGACTCCTATAATAATACCACCAATTGCTCCGGCCGCATAATAAACTATAATTCCTAAAATGGCAAATAACCACTTGTTCTGATTATACTCTTCTGCTAATTTATAAAAGTACTTTCCTATGATAAATATAAATACGAATCCTAACATAATTTCTCTTGGATAATTTAATATACAAAAAAGCATCCAATTTTTAAATTTGAATGCTTTTATTTTTCCAAATATATAACTTTTTTTAAAAACTTAATTCAAAGATTTCTTCCTTTACCTCTGTACAATTTTTCATATCATCAATAAAATGATCAATCTGTTCTTTAGTGACATTTGGCATACAAATAATATGTGCAATATCTCCTTCAGTAGCTAATTGCCATTTTAATTTAATTTCATTTGATGTTTTTGGAAAAACAACAGTTATAGCATTTGGATTTCTCCATGCATCTACACCTATCTCTTTTAAACGTTGCTCACAATATTCTGCTACTTCTAAACTATGTAAATAACGTTTTTTTAATCCATCAACATTTAATTTTTTCAAAGCATACCACAAAAACAAAGGACAATGACCATTTCGAGAGCCTGTAATTGTTGTATCTAATGAACCTATATATGAAATGCTTTTTGATATTCTATCTCTATTAGATCGTTTTGCAATAATTACACCTGTTGGAATAGGAGAACCAATAAATTTATGTCCACTAATTGAAATACTATCTGCTCCATCAAAAAAATCAAAAGGAAGACGTGGTTCCATAAAAGCACCATAAGTTCCTGATAAGGCTGCATCACAATGAACATAACTATCTTGAATGGCTAATTTTTTCAAGATATTTCTAATTTTTGAAACGTCATCTTTTGCTTCTTTCATTGTGGTTCCAAAAGTGGTTAACACAATAGCTGGTTTATGACGATTCATTCGCAATGTGTTTTCAAAATCTTCATAGTCTATTTCTCCATTTTCTTGTGAACGAATAACAATACTTGGAATGTTTAGCAAATGAATGTTTTTACGAACGCTATAATGTGTAGATTCTGAATAATATACCATTGCTTTTGGAAATAATTCGCGTGCTAAATATAAACCATATAAATTGCTTTCAGAACCTCCATTAGTAACATATCCCCAGTAATCATTAGGATTTGCACGAAATAATTTAGCAAAAAAAGTTACAACTTCTTTTTCTAACTCATGCGTTTGCACTTTATAAGTCCCATCCTCAAAAGGATCTCCAAGATTATTAATTGGATATTGTAAGAAATGAGCAATTTCAGAATAATCGAAATCTTTTGATACTGGATATCCTAAAAAATTATCTCTTGCTTTTTCTATGTAGTCTTGTAAGTTGTTTAGTCTTTGTTTGTCTTGAGTTGACAATGGTTTTGCAGTCATTATTTGTATTTCATATTTTTTGCAAAAGTAATTTTAAATACTCTAAAATCTATTCAATAAATAAATATTAATTTTTAAATCTAATCATAACTTAAAATACAGAAAATAAAACCAAAAATCAATACAACATACCACTTTAGCTTAATTATTTAAAGGTTGCATTTCATAGCTTTATAGCCTATTAAATACAAACAAGTATAAAAAAAGAGAAATATATGGTTATATTTCTCTTTTTTATTTTAAATAATACCTCTTTTTATTCTTTTCTCCATTTTTTAGTTTCTTCAAAAACGTGTTCTAATATTTTTGCATCTTGTTCTGTAAATTCAACATGACGACGACTCATTACAACTTTTGCTACTTCAAATGCTTTTTTAGTTAAATAGGTTGTAAAGCCTGAAGCTCCGCCCCAAGAAAAACTTGGCACAAAGTTACGCGGAAAACCAGAACCAAAAATATTAGTAGAAACACCAATAACAGTTCCTGTGTTGAACATAGTATTAATCCCACATTTACTATGATCTCCCATCATTAAACCACAAAATTGCAATCCTGTTCTTGCAAATCCTTCAGTTTCATAACTCCATAAGCGAACCTCTTCATAGTTATTCTTTAAATTTGAGTTATTAGAATCCGCTCCAATATTACACCATTCTCCTAAAACTGCATTTCCTAAAAATCCATCATGCCCTTTGTTTGAATAACCAAACATAACAGAATTATTAACTTCACCTCCAACTCTACAATGTGGTCCAATTGTAGTGGCTCCGTATATTTTTGTTGCTAATTTTACTTGTGCTTCTTCACATAATGCGAATGGTCCACGAATAACAGAACCTTCCATTATTTCTGCATTTTTACCAATGTAAATTGGTCCTGTTGATGCATTTAGTGTTACAAACTCTAATTTTGCTCCTTCCTCAATAAAAATATTTTCGGGAGAAATCACATTTACGCTTTTAGGAATTGGCTGTGAATATCTATCTCCTGTAAGAAGTTGAAAATCTTCTCGAATAGCTGTATCATTTTTAGCAAAAATATCCCATGTATTTTCAATTCTTAAAACATCTTCATCATAATCAATTAATTCATATTCATCAAAATCGACTTCTTCTTGAGTATCATTTGAATAAAAAGCAATAATCTCTTCTCCTGAAATAACAGCTTGATTTTTTTCCAAATTAGTAATCATTTCAACTAAAACTTCATTTGGCAAAAAAGAAGCATTAATCATAATATTCTCTTCCATTTCCACCATTGGAAACTTTTCCATTAAATACTCCTCTGTTAATGTTGTAGTTGTATATCCTAAATATTTTTCCCATTTTTCTCTAATGGTTAAAATTCCTACTCGAATATCAGCAACAGGTCGAGTAAAAGTAAACGGAAGTAATGCATTGCGAACCGTTCCGTCAAAAAGTATATAGTTCATAATTATTTAGTTTGAAAGTCTCAAAGTTACAAAGTTTGAAAGTAAATATAGAAAAGTTAAGACATAAAAAAAACCTTCCAAATTGGAAGGTTTCTTTATATCTATAAAAATTCGATTATTTTTTATCGAATTTTGCATATTTAGTTTTGAATTTATCAATACGTCCAGCAGTATCAATAAGTTTCGATTTACCTGTGTAAAAAGGGTGAGAAGTACGAGAAATCTCCATTTTGAATACTGGGTATTCTACACCATCAACTTCGATAGTTTCTTTAGTTTCTACTGTAGATTTAGTAATAAATACGTCTTCGTTTGACATGTCTTTGAAAGCTACTAATCTGTAATTTTCTGGGTGAATTCCTTTTTGCATTTTGTAAATCTTTTTTATTTGTGATTATAAATTGCTTCGCGGCTTTTTTATTTTAGTAAAAAAGGTGTAAACGCTTTATAACCTTTTAGTTTATAATCTTTTATTTTCAGAGTGCAAATTTACACTAAATTTTTAATTTACAAGCGTTCCTGTAACTTTTTTTATTTTTTTTATACTAATAAGACAAACTTTATTATTTCTATATTTGTAAACTATTAAAACAAACTAACCATGAACGAAATTATTAAAAAGAATGCGATTACTTTTGGAATTGTAACAGGTGTAATATCTGTTTTAATTACTTCTTCTATTTATTTAATAGACCTAAAACTATTTACTGCTTGGTGGATTGGAATTGCAAGCATTGCTATATATGTTGGAATTGGAATTTATATGCTAATGAAAACAAAAAAAGAATTAGGTGGTATTTTCTCATTTAAAGATGCTTTTACAACTTATTTTTTATCTGCTGTAATAGGAATTGTAATTTCAGTTTTATTTAATATTTTATTATTTAATTTCATTGATACTGAAGCCAAAGACACTGTTCAGGAACACCTAATTGAATTTCAAGTAAATATGTTGAAAAAATTCAATACACCTACAGCTACTATAAAAGAAGCTGTTGAAAAAATGGAAGAACAAAATCAATTTGACATTGTACCTCAAATAAAAGGATCTGCATTTAGCATTATATTTAGTGCTCTTTTTGGACTAATTTTAGCTGCAATTTTCAAAAGTAAACCAAAAGAACAATTCTAAATGAATATATCCATAGTTATTCCTTTATTAAACGAACAAGAATCGTTACCCGAATTACACAATTGGATTGTGAAAGTTATGACTAGTCATAACTTTTCTTATGAAATATTGTTTATAGATGATGGTAGCACAGATGATTCTTGGCAAACTATTCAACAACTTTCAAAAAGCAATAATAGTGTAAAAGGTATTCGTTTTTTAAAAAATTATGGCAAAAGTCAAGCTCTTCACGCTGGTTTTGCAAAAGCAAAAGGAGACGTTATTATAACTATGGACGCAGATTTACAAGATAGTCCAGATGAAATCCCTGAATTATACGACTTGATTACGAATAAAAACTATGATTTAATTTCGGGTTGGAAAAAAAAGAGATATGATTCAGTTCTATTTAAAAATATCCCTTCTAAATTATTCAATTGGGCAGCAAGAAAAACGTCTGGAGTAAAATTAAATGATTTTAATTGCGGATTAAAAGCTTATAAAAATGAAGTTGTTAAAAACATTGAAGTTTCGGGCGAAATGCATCGATATATTCCTGTTTTAGCAAAGAATGCTGGATTTAGTAAAATAGGAGAAAAAGTAGTAATCCATCAAGCAAGAAAATACGGAAGTTCTAAATTTGGAATGAGTCGCTTTATAAACGGTTTTCTAGATTTAATAACTATTTGGTTTTTGTCAAAATTTGGAAAACGTCCAATGCATTTATTTGGCTTATTAGGTTCTATTATGTTTATAATTGGATTTTGTCTTGCCTTATATTTAGGTATTGACAAGGTTTTTATTCACACAAAATCTAGACTAATTACGAACAGACCTCAATTTTATATAGCACTTACAAGTATGACAATAGGAACTCAATTATTTTTAGCTGGATTTTTGGGAGAAATTATTTTAAGAACAAAAAATAACGAAGAAAGATATAAAATATCTAAAACAATAGAATAAAATTAGCTCTGATTATTTATTAATCTACTTTATTTTCATATGTTAAGAATATTAATGAATAATCAGAGATAGTTTCAAAAAATAGATTATGCACATAAATCAAAACATTTTAAATAAAGTAAACGAGTGGTTGACTCCTGTTTTTGATAAAGAAACACAGGAATCTATAACTGAAATGATGACTTCTTCTCCTAAAGAACTTGAGGATTGCTTTTACAAAAATCTAGAATTTGGAACAGGTGGAATGAGAGGAATCATGGGAGTTGGTACAAATAGAATCAACCAATACACATTAGGAAAAAACACACAAGGTATATCGGATTATTTAAAGAAAAGTTTCGTAGGCGAAGAACTAAAAGTTGTTATTGCTTATGATTGTCGTCATAATAGTGATACTCTTGCCAAAGTTGTTGCTGATGTTTTTTCCGCTAATGGTATTAAAGTATATTTATTTTCAGAATTAAGACCAACTCCCGAATTATCATTTGCTGTTCGTTATTTAAAATGTCATGCAGGAATTGTTTTAACAGCTTCACACAATCCACCAGAATACAATGGATACAAAGTATACTGGCAAGATGGAGGTCAATTAGTCCCACCTCAAGACTTAGAAATAATACAAATTATTGAAGACTTAAAATATAGTGATATTCTTTTTGAAGCAAATGAAACTTTGATTGAATATATTGATAATGATATTGATGAGGCTTTTTGGCAATCTACAGTTGAAAATGCAAGTTTTAATACTCCTCAATTAGCAAAAGATAATTTAAAAATTGTTTATACTTCTTTACATGGAACTTCTATTAAAGCAATTCCAAGTGTCTTAGCAAAAGCAGGATATAACGATGTAAATATTGTAGCTGAGCAATCTGTTCCAGATGGAAATTTCCCTACAGTAAAATCTCCAAACCCTGAAGAACCAGAAGCTTTAACAATGGCTTTAAATTTAGCTGACGAAATAAATGCTGACATTGTTGTAGGAACAGATCCTGATAGTGATCGATTAGGTGTTGCTGTTCGCGATTTAGATGGAAAGATGAAATTGCTTAATGGAAACCAATCCATGGTTATAATGACTGCTTTTTTATTAGAACAATGGAAAAGAACTGACAAATTAACAGGAAATGAATTCATTGGCTCGACTATTGTATCCACTCCATTAATGCTAGAGTTAGCATCGGCTTATGGTGTTGAATGTAAAGTTGGATTAACTGGTTTCAAATGGATTGCAAAATTTATCAAAGATTTCCCAAATCAACAATTCATAGGTGGTGGAGAAGAAAGTTTTGGTTTTATGGTAGGTGATGCAGTAAGAGATAAAGATGCAGTAGCTGCTATTTTATTAGTATGTGAAATTGCCGCTCAAGCAAAAGCTTCAGGAAGTTCACTATTTAAAGAATTAATCAATTTATCATTAGATTTTGGTTTTTATAAAGAACACCTTATTTCAATTACTAAAAAAGGAATTGAAGGTGCTAATGAAATTAAGCAAATGATGATTAATTTGCGTGAAAATCCTCTAAAAGAAATTAATGAACAACGTGTAGTTTGTATTGAAGATTACCAAAGTTCAAAAGCACTAGATTTGATGAGTAATGAAACATACGACATTACAATTCCAAAATCGAATGTTTTAATTTATTATTTAGAAGATGGAAGTAAAATTTGCGCAAGACCTAGTGGAACTGAACCAAAAATTAAGTTTTATTTTAGTGTAAATACCGAATTACCTTCAATTGAAGAATACAATATCATTGAGCAAGAGCTTGATAATAAAATTAAAAATATCATTGCTGAAATGCAATTAACCTAGATGAAAAAAAGCACCTTTTACAAAATTTTAAAATTTGCACTTCCTTATAAACGATTTGCATTTCTTAACATATTTTTCAATATACTATATGCATTATTTAATGCCTTGTCTTTTGTTATGCTAATTCCAATGTTAGACGTTATGTTTGACACTACTAATAAAGTATACAAAAAACCCGTATATACATCAATATTTGAAATTAAAGATTTTTTAAAAAATTATTTAGATTATAGCATTACTACTGCAAAAGCTTCAAGTCCAGAAAATGCATTACTTATAATGATAGCATTAGTTATTTCTACTTTTTTATTAAAAAACATTTTTAATTATCTAGCTGTATATAATGTTACATTTTTAAGAAACGGAACGCTTAAAGATTTACGTATTGCTTTATATAAAAAAGTAATCCATTTACCTCTTGGCTTTTATTCAGAAAAGCGCCGTGGAGATGTAATGGTACGTTTGACAAATGATGTAGGTGAAGTACAATTTTCTTTTTTATCAATACTTGAAATCATCTTTAAAGAACCTTTAACCATCATTATAACATTAATAATAATGTTCTCTATGAGTGTTGAATTAACTATTTTCGTCATGATATTTATTCCTTTATCAGGAATAATCATTTCAAAATTAGGTAAAAGTTTAAAACGTAAATCTGGTAAAGTTCAACAAGAATCAGGTATTTTTCTTTCTATACTAGACGAGACTTTATCTGGATTAAAAGTAATTAAAAGTTATAATTCTGAAAATAACTTCAAAAATAAATTTACAGATTCAGCTAATAAATTATATCATTTTTCTAATAGCTTATTAAATAGAAACAATATAGCTTCTCCATTAAGTGAGTTTTTAGGAATTGTAGTAATTGCAACATTATTATGGTATGGTGGGAAAATGGTTTTAATTGATGAATCTTTAAAGGGAACTGATTTCATTGGATACATGCTATTAGCTTATGGTATTCTAACTCCTGCAAAAGCTATTTCTAAAGCTAATTATACATTAAAATCATCAATGGCTGCCGCAGATAGGGTTTTAGAAATTTTAGAACAAGAAAATACAATTACATCAAAAGAAAATGCATTCATAAAAAAATCTTTTGAAGATAAAATATCTATTTCAAAAATTAATTTTGCTTACAACGAAGAAAAAGTCCTAGAAAATTTCACATTAAATGTTCCAAAAGGGAAAATGATTGCACTTGTAGGTCAATCAGGAAGTGGAAAAAGTACTATTGCTAATCTACTAACTCGTTTCTATGACATTCAAGATGGAGATATTAGTATTGATAACGTATCCATTAAAGATTGGGATATTCATGCTTTACGAGATTTAATGGGATTAGTAACACAAGACTCTATTTTATTTAACGATTCAATAAAAAACAACATCTTAATAGGTAAGCCAAATGCTACAAATGAAGAAATTATTGAAGCTTTAAAAATTGCTAATGCTTATGAGTTTATAAAAGATTTACCTAATGGTATTGAGACTAATATTGGCGATGCAGGTGGAAAGCTTTCAGGTGGACAAAAACAACGTTTATCTATTGCTCGTGCTGTTTTAAAAAATCCTCCTATTATGATTTTAGACGAAGCTACTTCTGCTTTAGACACTGAAAGTGAAAAATTAGTACAAATTGCACTAGAAAACATGATGCAAAACAGAACTTCAATTGTAATTGCTCATAGACTTTCAACCATTCAAAAAGCAGATACTATTGTTGTAATGCAAAAAGGTCAAATCGTAGAACAAGGTTCTCATACTGAGCTATTAGCTAAAAATGGCACTTATGCTAATTTAGTTAATTTACAATCATTTGAATAAAACTTAATCGTTTTTATAAGACAAATCTCAATTAAATTTACTTAAATTTGATTGAGATTTTTTATTTTTAAAAATTATGTTTCTAAATAGTCCAGATATAAAGTTAACTGATAACCCAGAAACCATAGTCTGGAAATATTTAGATTTATCTAAATTTTTAGATATGCTCTTATCTAAAAAACTTTTCATGTCGCGCTCTGATAAATTTGAAGATCAATATGAAGGTACTTTTTCTGAGCCTACTTTTGAAGAAATCAAGAAAATTGCAGTTAATAATCCTAAGTTTTTAGACTACTACAAATCTCACAGAGAAAAAGTTGTAATTAGCAGTTGGCACGCAAATGAATATGAATCTTTTGCCATGTGGCAAATTTTTACAAAAAATAACGAAGGTTTAGCAATTCAATCAACAATAGGAAGAATTAAAGAAGCTTTAAAGTCTGAAAAGCATTTTGAACAATATATTGGTGAAGTAAATTATATTGATTATAAGAAAGAATACATTCCTTTTGATGATACTTTTTTTCCCTTTTTATTTAAACGTAAAAGTTTTCAATATGAAAGGGAAATTAGAATAATTTCTGATGTTAGCAACTCTAAAATTTCAATCAATGATGGTTTAAAAATTGATGTAGATATTAATCAACTTATTGAAAAAATCTACATTCATCCAAAAAGTGAAAATTGGTATAAAAATTTAGTAATTGAAATGGTTCAAAAGTTGGGCTATGCCATTACTATTGAAAAATCGGATTTAGAAAGTGATATTTTGATTTAACTATTTCTAAATCGGCATATACTCTTCTACTTTCCAATCGTCTGCTAAAAGGTTCACAAAATGATAGTGCACTTTATCTTTCTTGTCAAAAGCGCCATTTTTATTAATATCTTCTATACATCTTAGATATAAACGATTTTGAGTTTCAATAATATTCCAATCTATTAATTCTTGAAGTGGTTCGGAAATTTTCACAAAATCGCTACCATCAATTAAGCTTAGATATAATGATTTAATATCGTTTTGATCTATTTTCCCATCTTTATTTGTATCATCATCTACTAGTGTATACACTAAAATTTGTTTTCTAGTTTTTTCAGCAATTGTATTCAAATAGGTTACTGTTTGAATTTGAATTTTATCTTCTGTTAATGGTTTTACATTTATAGAATCGATATGTTGAAATTTTAAATTTTCAAAATAACCTGTTAATTCAAATCGATTGTAATTTGAAATAGCATAACTTACTTGATTCGTTTTACTAGATCCATATACTTTACTATAATCATCATATACTCTAACATCTCCTACTGGATGAATCAAATAATTAGTTCCTTCCATAAGTATTGGTAAATCGGCAATTTTTATAGAAGATGTATCTACTTTTTTAGGTTCAATAATCGTTTTCACTTCTTCATAAATTACCTTTGGTGTTTGCTTTTCTTCTTTGCAACTTACCAATAGGAGAATAACCAAAAAAGGAATATTACGCAAGATCGTTTTCATATATTGTTAATTATTTGTTTTTCAACCGTTATGCTTTGCTTTAAATTACACTCATAGTCTTTTCGTAAAGCAACTTCATAGTTTGAAAGTTATTGTCAAATATAGTAATTTTTTGAATGGTTATAATTTACATTCTAGCAATTAACTTTATATTAAAAACACGAGTAGTCATAAAGTTTGGAATTCCATATTGAGATTTTGTATATACATCTCTTACCCAAGTATTCGTTATTGCATTTTGATTGTTAAACAGATTAAAAATTTCTAATCCTAATGAAAATTCACTAAAAGGTTTTAACCATGTTTTATTAGACTCAATTCCTGCATCTTTAAACACATAAGAAAATCCTGCGTCTGCTCTTCTATAGTCTTTTAAACGCAATTGGTAATCATAAGGATCTGCATAAGATGGTGAACCTCCTGGTAATCCTGTATTATAAACTAAGTTCAAATAAACTTTTACATTTGGAATATTCGGCATATAATCTTGAAATAATAATCCAAATTTCAATCGTTGATCTGTAGGACGAGCAATGTACCCTTGATTATTATAATCTTCTTCTGTTTTTAAAAATCCAAAACTAAACCACGATTCTGTTCCTGGCACAAATTCTCCATTTAAACGAGCGTCAAACCCGTAAACATAAGCTTTTGCATTATTATCGGCTCTATATCGAATTCTAACATTGTCAATTGTATATGTATTTACATCTGATATGTTTTTATAGTAAACTTCATTCAGTAATTTAAAAGGTCTGTTCCAAATTTTAAAACTGTAATCATTGCTCAAGACTAAATGGAATGATTTCTGAGCTTTAACATTTGGTTGCACAACTCCATTATAATCACGCAATTCTCTATAAAATGGAGGTTGATTATACATTCCACCTGAAATCCTAAACAACATATCTTTCTCCCAATTTGGTTTTATTGCAAATTGTACTCTTGGTGAAAAAGTAAACTGACTATCTCCATTGATATTTTCCCCTGAAACTTGCCATTGGTGTCCACGAATTCCTGCATTTAACCAATATTTATGTTCTCCTATTTCACCTCTATAATTCCACTGTACATAACCTGAAAATCTATTAATCGTAGTAAAATTTGTAGCTCTTACATTTCTATATGGAGCCAAAGGACCTGTATATGGATTATAAGGTTGGTCGTTTTGATAATCTAAAATAGGAGCTGGTAAAGAGAATCCTGCTGAATCTACAACTTCCCATTCTACAATTCTATCTCTAATATCTTCTCTTGTATATTTTAAACCCCATTCTAACTGAGTTTTTTTATTTAATTCATGAAAACCTTTAACTTCTGTATTAAAAATTAAAGCATCTAAATCATTACGAGCATGATTTAATTGAGAACCAATTCCCCTTGAAAACACAACATCTCCAAAAGTTTCTGAACCAATATTTGAATCTACTTCTCCTAAACGATATTGAGCTAAAATATCATAATATTCTTGTTCTTGAGTATGATAAGTAGACGCAATAAATTTTAATTTATTCTTATTATTGTATTGATAAACAGATTTAACAGCACCAAACAAAGTTAAATATTCATCTTTTTCTTGTCCTTCATAAAACACCAGCAAAGCAATTGGATCACTTATTGTTCCAAAATTAGTTTGACGTGTTAAAGGTTGATAATTATATTTATTTTGTGAAATATTACCTAAAAAACTCCAACTCCATTTTGTGGAAGCATTATAATTTAATAAGGTTTGAATATCTGCAAATGTTGGTCTGAAATTAGTTTCTGTTTCTTGACTGTTAACCAATAAACTATTATCTCTATATCGAATACCAGTAATATTACTCCATTTTTGATTTTTAGAAACTGCTTCAGCCGTTAAACTTCCTCCTAATAAACTAGCTTCTAACCCTATTTTAAATCGTTTAGGATTTCGATATGTAATATCTAAAACAGAAGCCATTTTATCTCCATATTTTGCTTGAAATCCTCCAGCAGAAAAATCAACATTTTCTACCATATCGGTATTTGTAAAGCTTAATCCTTCTTGTTGTCCAGACCTAATTAAAAACGGACGATATACTTCAATTTCATTTACATAAACTAAATTTTCGTCATAATTTCCACCACGTACTGCATAAGATGTACTTAGTTCATTATTCGAATAAACTCCTGGAAGTGTTTTTATAATATTTTCAATTCCTGCATTTGCTCCTGGAATTTTACGAATAATAACAGGGTCAATTGTAGTTATTCCTTCTACTCTTTTTTTATTATTTCCAGTTACAACAACTTCTCCTATTTGTGTAACTCTAGCATTCAAAACAGGATTTAGCTCAAAATCTTCGTTTGATTTAAGAGTTACAGTAATAACTGTATTTTTAAATGTAACATGTGAAAAAACAATTGTGATTTCCTTGTTTGCGGGAACTTCTAACAAATAAAATCCGTTTTTATTTGAAACGGTTCCTGTTTCTCCTACTTTTATACTTACGTTTTCAACAGGAGCATTAAATTCATCTAGTATTACACCTTTGATTCTGGCTGTCTGAGCAACAATAAATTGTTCAAAAAAACAAAAAATCACTAAAAAAAATAGCTTTTTCAATTATCTAAATTTTTAATTATTTATAAAAAAATGTGATTCAAAGGTAGTTGAATTTTGCATATCATCTGTCACAATAACTTTGAAATCATTCTTACCTTCTTTATATTTATTATCACTTAACATGTGAATTAGCTTTTTAGTCTTATAATCGTATTCCATTAAAATCCATTCCCCGTTTAAATAAGCATTATAAGTATCTATTCCAGATAGATTATCAGAAATTGAAACACTTAGTGTTTTCTGATTTTTTAAATTAGATCCTTCTACAAAGTTCACATTGTAAATTCGTGGTGAAATTGAATCTTGAGCTAATTTATAATTTTCTAATGAACGAACTCTTGCTGAAAATGTATTTCCTTTTCTATATGTCTTATTGTATCCTAATTTGTACCCTTCTACTGAAGCAATAAATGTTTTATTCAATTCTTCTTCTGTTAAGCCAGTAACATCATTAAAAGTAATCGTTATATTCTTATGCACTGGAATATTCTCTTCTGAAAATGATAGAACTCCATCTTTTACATCAAAATCAAAACTAAAATCATCATAAAAAGCATTCTCAGGAATATAGACCGACACATTTTCTTTTGTGTAATTATTTTCTACTCTAGATTTTAAAAAATAAGGTTTCACTTCTTCTTTTTTAAGAATCACTTCTTCCTGATTCTGAAATTCTATTGGAATTATAATTGTAGCTTTATTATTGTGATAATCAAAAATCTCAATTTTATAATTATAGTTAGTATTTGGCTGAGCATCTACAATTCCATTATTCTTACTAAATTTTATAACCGATAAAGGATAATCCGAATAATGAAACAGTTTTTGTACTTTTTGTCCCATTTCCTTCATTCTATTATAATCGATTAAGTTATTTATATATCTACTTTCAGCAAAAGCAAATGTTTCAAAATCATATTGATAATATAGAACTCCATTTAAGTATGCATTCACTTTATATAATCCATTTCTATTATACGGATTAGTACAATGATCGTAAGCATTTATCCCAAATGCAATTTTACCATTAGTAACTACTTTAGTCCCTAAATAAGTCCCATCTGCTTGCTTATTAAAAGAAATAGCTATTGGTTTTTTAGATTTATTTACAATTGCATTTTCTATTGGATAAGCCACAATTCCTTGTAGAAAGGGATTCCTAGTATCGTTTGCTAATTTATTAAATCCAAAACTTAAAGGATTAACTACTTTCTCAGTCTTAGTTTCTCTAAATTCAAAATGTAAATGCGGACCACCACTTCCTCCTGAGTTTCCAGAAAAAGCAATAATATCACCTTGCTTTACAGGTAATTCTGAAGAGCTTGGAAACATTTCAACTTCAAATGATTTCTTATTATACTGTGTCTTTCTTATATACTCTTCAATTACTCCATTTGCCTTTTGTAAATGAGCATAAACCGTTGTATAACCATTTGGGTGTGTTATATATATTGCTTTTCCATAACCATAAGTAGAAATTTTAATTCTAGAAATATAACCATCTGCTACTGCAAAAACATCAAGTCCTTGTTTTTTATTTGTTTTCAAATCTAATCCTGAATGAAAATGATTACCTCTTAACTCTCCAAAAGAACCAGAAACATCTAATGGAATAGACAATGGAGAAATAAAATCTTTAGGATAATCTTTCTGACTATATGATATGGCTGATAAAAATAAAAATAAAAATACCTTCTTCATGTTTTTTTGTATAAATGCTAAAAATAATAAAAATTTACTCACAAATATACGTAAGAAAAAACGCATTTCATAACTACTTAAAAACCAAATTATTATAAAAAAAACAAAATATTATATAATTTTTTTTAAAAAGTATTGTTATTATCCAATAGTAATATTAATTTTGTAGAAATAGAAATGAATCATATCATTAATGAATGGATTGTCTGAACTAATTGATTCTCTTGAAATTAAATTTTTCAAGCTCAACCAAAAGTTAGTAAAACTTGAAAAGAGAAATATAGAATTATTAGAAAAAATTAAGGTTTCTGAAAATATTCAAAAACAACAGTCTGATGAGATTGTCGCTCTTAATAAACAATTAGATAATTTAAAAATGGTAAATTCACTATTAGGCAGCGAAGAAAACAAAAGAGAAACAAAACTCAAAATAAATTCATTAATTCGAGAAATCGATTATTGCATAGCACAACTTTCGGATTAGAAAGCATGAGTGAAAAATTAAAAATAAAAATATCAATTGCTGATAGAGTTTACCCTCTAACTATAAAAGAGTCGCAAGAAGAAGGCTTGCGAAGTGCTTCAAAAAAAATTGACACTATGATTAAGCAATTTGAACAAAGCTATGCTGTGAGAGACAAACAAGATGTTTTGGCAATGTGTGCACTACAATTTGCATCACAAACAGAACAAAAGCAAATAGATGTTTCACAAGATTATGAATCATCCTTTAATCGTTTAAAGAATTTAGACAAGAAATTGAGTGAGTTACTCTCAAAATAAAAATACGTTCTTACAATAAAGATACTGCCTACATTAGTATATATTTGATAAACTCAACACTAACAAATTAAAATGAGTGAATCTTCGTAACTATAGCAAGCCCTTAAATGGGAAGCTTGAAATACGAGTTAGCTCAAAACTTGTCTTTACGAGTTTATACAAACACCTAATGTAGGCTTTTTTTATATATAATTTTTAAAAACAACATGGATATAATAAGTATAATAATTGGAATTTTTGTAGGTATTGGAGTAGGATTTGGAATTGCTAAATTTTTAGAAAAAAGTAATGTTTCCACTTTAATTAAAAATGCAAAAAAAGAAGCCTCTTCAATTTTAAGAGATGCGAAAACAGAAGCAGAGTCAATAAAAAAGGATAAAATTCTTCAAGCAAAAGAAAAATTTTTAGAATTAAAAACAGAACACGAACAAGTTATTTTGTCTCGTGATAAAAAGATGGCTGATGCTGAAAAAAGAACTAGAGATAAAGAATCTCAAGTATCTAGCGAATTAGCAAAGGCAAAAAAATTAAATGATGAAGTCGATTCTAAAATCACTGACTACAACAACAAAGTTGAATATTTAGAGAAAAAACAACAAGAAATTGATAAACTTCACAAAAGTCAGGTTGAACAATTAGAAGTTATTTCGGGCTTATCTGCTGATGAAGCTAAAAATCAATTAGTAGAAAGCTTAAAAGCAGAAGCTAAAAGTAGTGCAATGTCTTTCATTCAAGACACAATGGAAGAAGCAAAAATGACAGCACAACAAGAAGCTAAAAAAATAATCATAAACACTATTCAAAGAGTTGGAACAGAAGAAGCAGTTGAGAATTGCGTGTCTGTTTTCAATATTGAATCTGATGATGTAAAAGGAAGAATTATTGGTAGAGAAGGAAGAAACATTAGAGCTTTAGAAGCTGCAACTGGCGTTGAAATTATTGTTGATGATACCCCTGAAGCAATTATCTTATCTTGTTTTGACCCTGTAAGAAGAGAAATTGCACGTTTAGCTCTTCATAAATTAGTTACTGATGGTCGTATACACCCTGCAAGAATTGAAGAAATTGTTGCTAAAACACAAAAACAAATCGATGAAGAAATCATAGAAGTAGGAAAACGTACTGTTATTGACTTAGGTATTCATGGTTTACATCCAGAGCTAATTAAAATTGTAGGAAGAATGAAATATCGTTCTTCTTATGGACAAAATTTATTACAACACTCTAGAGAAGTAGCAAATCTATGTGGAATTATGGCTGCCGAACTTGGATTGAATGTAAAACTTGCTAAAAGAGCTGGTTTACTTCATGATATAGGAAAAGTACCTGATACTGAAAGTGAACTACCTCATGCTATCTTAGGAATGCAATGGGCTGAAAAATATGGTGAAAAAGAAGAAGTTTGTAATGCTATCGGAGCTCACCATGATGAGATTGAAATGAAATCTTTAATTTCACCTATAATACAAGTTTGTGATGCAATTTCAGGAGCAAGACCTGGTGCAAGAAGACAGGTGTTAGATTCATACATTCAACGTTTAAAAGATTTAGAAGATATTGCTTTTGGATTTAATGGTGTTAAAAGTGCATACGCAATACAAGCAGGTAGAGAACTACGTGTTATTGTTGAAAGCGAAAAAGTTTCAGATGAATTAGCTTCTAATTTATCGTTTGAAATTTCACAAAAGATTCAAACCGAAATGACATATCCTGGTCAAGTTAAAATTACTGTAATTAGAGAAACTAGAGCTGTTAATATTGCTAAATAACTACTTTACAAAATATTAAATTATTGTATAATCTTTAATTAATTTTTTATGAAAAAAGTTTTTTATGTATGCCTCACACTATTTTCAATACATTATAGTTCGGCACAAGAAGTTCAATCATCAGTGAGTTCACCTTCATCAGATAATAAAGGTACTTATGGAATAAAAGGTGGTTTAAATTTTTCAACGATTACTAAAGGAAATTTTGATGAAGGAGCAGATCCTAGAACAAGTTACTACATTGGCTTTTTTAGCGAAATTCCTTTAATAAACAAAGTTTTATCATTACAACCAGAAGTTCTATATTCAAGACAAGGTTTTGAAACTAATTTTAGACTTTTAGGCACAAATTACAAACAAGAATACAGAATTGACTACATAAACGTTCCTGTTCTTGCAAAAATACATTTAGGTAGAGTTCTTGCTGTAGAAGCCGGACCTCAATTTGGTTTTAAAATTAATGAAAAGATAAAAAGTGAAAACAGCACTTCTACCAATGATGATGTAAATAGCTTTGACACAGCATTAGCTGCTGGTTTATCTCTCAAAATTGATGATTTTTTAATTTCAGGAAGGTATACTTATAGCTTTAATGAAGTAATTAAAAATACGGATTCAAAAAACTCAGTATTTCAAATTGGAATTGGGTTTTACTTTTAAAAAAAACATAATTATAAAAAAAATACAGTGTAAATATTTACACTGTATTTTTTTATATAATCGTAAAACGCTACTTCTTAAAATATACTTTAAATGTAGTTCCTACTCCTAATTTGCTTTCCACTTCAATTTTTCCTCCCATAGTCTCAATTTGATTTTTGGTTATATACAATCCAACTCCTCTTGAATCTTCTCTATTATGAAATGTTTTATATAACCCAAAAATTGATGTTTCATACAATTTCATATCAATACCTACTCCATTATCCTTAACAATTAAAACATAATATCCTTCTATTTCTTCAACAGAAAACGAGATCATGATTTGTTCTTTTCCTTCATCTGAATATTTAATTGCATTAGTCAATAAATTCAACAATATACTTTCTAAATAAGCTGGAATACAATTTACATAAATACCTACATCAACATCATTTAATACATGAATTCTTTTACTTAGAATATCATCATTTAAAATATATAACATCCTAGCTATATAATCTGTTAATCTTAATAATTCATATTCTTTATTAGTTTGCGTATGTACTTTAACTAAATCATTTAAATTCTCAATCGTTTCATTTAATTCTTTAGACACAGCATCTATATTTCCTATTGTTTCTTGATAACCAAAAGTATTATTGTGATAAAACGCTAAAAGCATTTTAATATTACCTGCGTGTGTTCTTAGATTATGAGAAACAATATGTGCAAAATTTAATAGCTTATTGTTTTGCGTATTAACAATTTCCAGCATTTTTACCAACTCTTGTTCTTTTTCCTTTTGTGCTGAAATATCTGTATGAGTACCTACAATACGAAGTGGTTTCCCTTTATCATCTCTTTCAATTACTTTTCCTCTATCTAAAATCCATTTATACTTTTCATTACACATAACTCTATGACAAGTTTCATAAAAAGGAATTTCCCCATCAAAATGACGATTAATATTTCCATAATACTCTGCTCTATCATCAGGATGCACTCGTTCATCCCATTTTTCAGGAGAACCCACCAAATCGGATTCTGTAAGCTCTAAAATTTTCATGGATTCAGAAGAGTAATAAACTTTATTTGTGATTAAATCCCAATCCCAAACTCCTCGATCTGATGCTTGAACAGCAAAATGAAAACGTTCATCTGCTACTCGCAACTGAATTTCTTGTTCTTTTATGGTTGTTACATCAGACAAAAGACCATAAAAAATAGTCTCATCATTATCAATACCTCTTGGAGTAGCTTCTATTCGAATCCATTTATAACTACTATCAGGTAATAAGAAACGAAAATCGACTTCCCATTTGGAATTATTATCAACGGCATAATTGAATGATTCAATAAATATTTTTAAATCACTCTCATAAATACGATATTTCGCAAACTTATAAGAATCATGTAAAACTTCTTCAATAGAAAATTGATATATAAATTCAATTGGCTTACTGATAAAATCTACATGAATATCTTTTTTAGAAGTTACTCTAATTTGAAATATTATATTTGGCAATTGCTTAATTAGACTTTCATATAATCTATTTAAGTCTTCTGGTTTATTCTTTGGTACAAAAATCATGGTTAATAGCGGTTATCTAAGAAAGGTACAAATAAAAACACTGAAAATCAAACAAAAATAATAGCAGAAAATATTTTGTGATATGTTTCATTTTCTTGGATGAAACTTGTTCAAAACTTGTGCCAAAAATTTTCGATCTAAATGCATATAAATTTCAGTTGTTGTTATCGATTCATGACCTAACATTAATTGAATAGATCGTAAATCGGCACCATTTTCTAGTAAATGTGTTGCAAATGAATGTCTAAATGTATGAGGACTAATATTTTTCTTCAAATTTATTTTTGGTACTAAATCTTTAATTATAGTAAAAATCATGGCTCTAGTTAATTGTTTCCCTCTCCTATTTAAAAACAATGTATCCTCAAAGCCTTTTTGTACTTTAATTTGAGTTCTTATTTGTTCTTTATAAATTGTAATGTATTTTTCTGTTGTTTTCCCAATAGGGACAAATCGTTGTTTATCTCCTTTTCCTGTAATTTTCACAAAGCCTTCTTCGAAAAACAAATCTGATATTTTTAAAGTTACTAATTCAGAAACTCGCAATCCACAACTATACAAAGTTTCCAAAATAGCTCTATTTCTTTCTCCTTCTAGCGTAGATAAATCAATTGCAGCTATCAAATTATCAATTTCTTCAACAGACAATGTATCTGGCAATTTCCTACCTGTTTTAGGTACTTCTATCAATTCCATTGGAGTCTCTGTTCTATAATCTTCAAAAATTAAGTAATTAAAAAAACTTTTTAATCCAGAAATTATTCTTGCTTGACTTCTTGCATTTACTTTTGAAGATATTTCATAAACAAACTGTTGTACAATCTCTTCTGGAATTGTAATTGGTGTTTCATCAATATTATTTTCTTTAAGAAATAGCACTAGCTTCTCAATATCAAAAGAATAGTTCTCAATAGTATTAAGAGAAAGTCCTCTTTCTAATCTAAGGTAATTTTGATATTCTTTAATAAAAGATTGCCATTTATTCATACTTCAAAAGTATCAAAAATATAATAATAAAAAAATCCTGACGTTTGTCAGGATTTTATATTGTAAATAGGGATTAAAACCTAGAAATGTAATGTCAAATTAATTGATGCAATTCCTACATTACCTAATCCAAACGAAGAACTTTTCCCATTATCTGAAGTTACAGGATCTGCTGTACCAACCGTAGTTGTTGTTTCAGAATTTCCTTGAATATCAAATCCTACTCTGTAAGTATATTGTGCTCCTATCGCGAATTTAGGAAAAATAAAATATTCCGCTCCTAAAAAACCTTGGATTCCTAAACCTAAACCTAAACCTGATTTGTTTTCAGTACTTTGTATAAACTCACCATCTGAAATAGCATTAAAAGTAGTCTCAGAATTTGAAGAATTAGCCGTTAACAATACATCTGCTCCATAAAAACCTTGCAAACGTGTATTTCCTTTTCTCCATTCTTTTCCTAAACCTAAAGCCGCATCAAATGCATTTGTTTTAACTTCTTTATTTGCATTAGCAGGTTCTAATCCTGAACTGATACTTGTTCTAGAGTTATTATTAAACCCTAAATTTGCTACAACTCTATATGCTTTTTTATCTGAAATAAATTTTTTCCCTACAAAAGTGTTACTTCTTATATAATCAACACCTGGTGCTCTATTATCTAAAGTACCATTAAAAGCATTTCCTATATATTCAAAAATTCCATCAGCATTAAAACTAATAGCCCAATCGTCCATTTCTGGTAAATAGTTTTCTCCTTTTTTAGAAAGAATTGGATTAACTAAGATTTCATCTTGTGCATTAACAAGACTAAATGTGTACAATGCAATTACAGATAGTAATAATTTTTTCATTTTTTTATATTTTAATTTTTATAGTGCTGCAAAATTATAAAAAAATAACCTGAAAAAGAGAAAAAAAGCTTACAAAAAAAGAAGTACTATAATTAACAAAAAAAATCCCGCAATTGCGGGATTTTTAATGCTATAAAATTTACAAATTAGAATTTGTAAGTTAAACCAAATGTTGCTGTAGTAAAGAAGTTATTGAAAACATTAAAATTCCCATTAACAGAATTGTTTTTTGTTTCTCCTCCACCTGGAAATTCAGATTTACCTGATTCAAAAGACAATACATCTGATAAACCAAAATTGATTGCTACGTTAGAAGTTACAAAATATTGAATTCCTAAATCAATACCTAAACCAAAATTAGTATCTTTTTGAGTCTCTACTCCATCTTCTTCCCATTTTTCTGAACCAAAACCTAACCCTGCCTCAGCATATGTTTTAAATCTTTGTCCTAAATCTAAGAAATAATAACGAGCAAATACTCCCGCATTGAAAGAATTTGACGTTTCTTCTGTTGAACCAGCACCAGTTATAGTTGTTTCTTCTTTTGAAGAACCTACACCTAATTCAACTCCTAAAGCTAATTTATCAGCAATAAAGTAACCACCTTTTGGGTTAAATCTAAAATTGTTTGTTTTAATTTCAGTTCCAGCATTTTCATCTTTGTTAGTTCCAAAGCTTAAATTACCTTCAACAAAAACATCTCCTTCAGAGAAACCAAAAGATTCTCCTTCTTCTTGTGCATTAGCAAAGCTAAATGCAAATACTGCTACAGCAGCAAATAATACTTTTTTCATTCTATTTTTAATTTAAATTTTAGTTATTCGGGGCAAATTTATGCTATTTTCCTTTAACTACAAATCATAAAATCTAGCTAATTTTCTTTCTTTTACCCCAAAAACAACAAAACACTTTAACAATCAAATACTTATGTTTTAAAAAAAATGTTTCATGTTACTACAACATTAACATTTCAATGATTTTTAAGTTATAAATTCACAAATAATTAACTTTTTTAAAGGCTAAAATGCAACATCAATCTAACTTATTCTTATTATAAATCTTATGATTTTAGATTCTTAAATTAAAAATCTTATTAAATGAATAAAAAAATATCTTTAAACAAATTATTTTAATCGAAAATTATAATATACACACTGTATAAAATATTAACTTTTTAATCTTTAAAACCTACACAATAATCTTTTACATTGCATTTTTTTAAAGAACACATTCTTCATATTACTACCTTTACTGTGTAAATAAATTATTTTAAGCACAATTTTTATTACACATTCATCGTTTATAACTATAAACATATTCAGTCTTAGAAATAATTTTAATATCTAAATCTTATGAAAAAAACACATTTTTTAGTCATTGTATTATTATTAGTTACAGGAATAACTAATGCGCAAACATTAAAAATAGGGATAAAAGCAGGTATAAATTATGCTAATTTAACAGACACATCTATAAAAACAGATGCTATAACAAGTTATCATGCTGGATTATTAGCTGAAATAAGAATATCAGAATCGTTTGCTTTTCAACCTGAATTATTATATTCAACTCAAGGTGCATCCTATAAGAATGCTGTAGATGAGTTTAAAAATGAGTTAGGTTATATTTCTGTTCCACTTTTAGCCAAAATAGGTTTAAGCAAAAGTCTTGCATTAGAAGTGGGTCCGCAAGCATCGTTCTTACTAAGCAAAAAAGATGAATTTGATTTAAACGATTATAATTCTTTCGATTTTGGAGTTAATGGTGGTTTAAGATTAAGAATCACAGACAACCTTTTTGCACAAGCACGATACACACTTGGTCTAACAGAGATTTCTAAAAATGCTGAAGCAAAAAATAGTGTATTCCAATTGTCAGCAGGAATCCTTTTTTAAAATTATTCATAAACTTACTATAAAACCATTCATTAGTTGAATGGTTTTTTTATTTTTACTCAAATTCTTGAATCTTATGAAATTACTTATTCTTAATGGTCCTAATCTTAATTTACTTGGCAAACGAGAACCTGAAATTTATGGTAGTTTAACGTTTGAGGAATATCTTGAACAATTAAAAAATAAATTCCCCAATATTGTTTTTGAGTATTATCAAAGTAATATTGAAGGTGAAATTATAGATAAATTACACGAAGTCGGTTTCTCTTATGATGGAATTATTTTAAATGCAGGAGCTTATACACATACTTCAATAGGCATAGGTGATGCTATAAAAGGAATTACAACACCTGTTATTGAAGTTCATATTTCAAACACTTTTTCCCGAGAATCTTTTAGGCATCAATCTTATATTTCACCAAATGTAAAAGGAATCGTTATAGGTTTTGGTTTAAAAAGCTATGAGTTAGCCATTCAGTCTTTTTTATAATTTACTCCCTATATTTTTTATAGAGTATAATATTGCTTTTTTTATTAAATATTTATTTATGAGAAATTGATACAACCTTTTACAAGGAAAACTCGTCTATTAAATAAACCCATTCAAATGAAACAACTTTTCTCTTTATTGTTCTTCCTATTTGCCAATATAATTGTTTCGCAGATAAAAGGAACTGTTACTGACACTAATGGTAATGTATTACCTTTTGTAAACATTTATATTCAAGATACCTATATAGGTACAACTACAAACGAAAATGGAAAATATGAATTAAATTATATTAATTCAGGAAATACTGTTCTCTTATTTCAATATTTAGGTTATAAAACTCAAAAAAAAGAAATAAATACAATTTCTTCATCTCAAGAACTTAATGTTATACTTGAAGAAGAAAATTTTCAACTGAATGAAGTTGTAGTTCAAAATGGTATAAATCCAGCGAATGAAATTATTCAAAAAGCAATTGCATCAAAAAAGATAAATGCTGCAAAAACAGACAAATTTGAAGCTGATTTTTATTCGAGAGGTATTTTTAAAGTAAAAGACATTCCGAAAAAAATTATGGGATTTGAAGTAGGTGACATTGATGGAAGCTTGGATTCAACTAGAAGTGGTGTGATTTACTTATCTGAAACCGTATCAAGAATTAAGTTTGAAAAGCCTAATAATTTAAAAGAAGAAATAATAGCCTCTAAAATTGCAGGTGACGACAGCGGATTTAGCTACAATACAGCCTTAAACACTAATTATGATTTTTATGAAAACTATGTGGATTTCGATATTAATATGATTTCACCAATAGCAGATAATGCTTTTAATTATTATAAATATAAATTAGAAAGTACCTTTTACGATGATAAAAATCAATTAATAAACAAAATCCAAGTAACACCTAAAAGAGATAAAGAACCTGTTTTTGAAGGTTACATCTACATAGTAGAAGATAGTTGGGCAATTTATGGGATTGATTTAGACATTAAAGGTTATAGAATGCAACAACCCATTTTAGAAACCATGAAATTAATTCAAAATTTCAGTTACAATAAAGAATCGAAACTTTGGGTTAAAAATGTGCAATCACTAGATTTTGATGCGGGAATTTTTGGTATGAAGTTTACTGGAAAATTCACTCATGTTTTTAGCAATTACAAATTCAAAGATAGTTTTGAAAAGAAAACGTTTGGAAATGAAATTGTCACTTTTGCAGAAAATGCAAATAAAAAGGAAGATTCATTTTGGAAAAATACTAGACCTGTTCCATTAACTGAAGAAGAAACAAAAAACTACATTAAGAAAGATAGTATTCAAACTATAAGAAAATCAAAAACATATTTAGACTCGATAGACGCTAAATCAAATAAATTTAAAGTCTTTGACATTATAAATGGTTATACTTATAAAAATTCGCATAAAAAATGGAATTTTAGTTATCAAGGCGTTACCGACCTCTCATCGTTAAGTTTTAATACTGTTCAAGGATGGAACTTAAATAGTGGTTTTTCATTTAGAAAATGGAATGAAGAAACTGGTAAATTTACTTCAATAAACACTACATTTAATTATGGTTTTGCTGAAGATAGATTAAGAGTTAATGGTCGTTTCTATCATCGTTTCAATACTAAAAATTACGCTAATCTTATTATTTCTGGTGGAAGCGCTATAAGTCAGTTTAACGATAATGAGCCTATTTCTGCTTTTATAAACTCTATAAGTACATTATTCTTTAAGAATAACTTCATGAAATTATACAACAAAGAATTTGCAGAAATTGCATACGGTCAAGAAGTTGTCAATGGTATTTCTGCAAATGGAAAATTAACCTATGAAAACAGACATACATTATTTAATAATACTGATTACACACTTATAAAAAACAATGATGATTATTTTTCAAATAATCCTTTACAACCTTATAATTATACCTCAGCATTTGAAAAACATAGTATTTTTAAATTCAATCTTTCTACTAGAATTCGGTTTGGACAAAAATACATTTCAAGACCTGATGGAAAAATCAATATTCAAGATGACAAGTATCCTGTTTTAAGTTTCGCTTATGAGAAAGGCTTTGGAGGTACTAATTCAAACTATAATTACGATTTTATTGCTGGAAGAATTGATTATAATAAGACATTTGGAAACAAAGGAGAGTTTTCTGTAAATATTAGAGGTGGAAAGTTTTTTAACGCTGATAATATTTCTTTCATAGATTACAAACATTTCAATGGAAATCAAACACATGTAAATTTTAGAGGAAGTTATATTAATTCTTTTAATCTTCTACCTTACTATTCAAATTCTACAAATGATGCATATATAGAAACTCATTTACAGCATAATTTTAAAGGTTATATTATGAATAAAATTCCATTATTAAACAAACTACAATGGAATTTAGTAGGTGGTTTTCATCAAATTAATGTGCCAAACACTAAACCATATCAAGAATTTAGTGTTGGATTTGACAACATTGGTTTTGGAAAGTTTCGTTTTTTACGTATTGATTACATTAGAGCTTATCAGAATGGTTATCAAGGAGATGGAATCATGTTTGGGCTACGTTTTTAAAAATTGTTGATTTTTTTTCTTAAATTAGATTTAACTAACCAGAAAAATATAATCATGACAAAACCAAGCAAATCTTTTTGGATTATTAGCATTCTAGCATTAATCTGGAATTTAATGGGGGTTAATCAATACCTTCAACAAGCGTACAACACTGAAAGTTTTAAAGCAATGTATAATGAAGAGCAACTACAAGCTATTGCAAATACACCTTCTTGGGCTATTGCTGCTTTCGCAGTTGCTGTTTTTTCTGCTGTTTTAGGTTGCATTTCATTATTACTTAGAAAAAAATGGGCGCAATTCTTTTTTGGATTGTCTCTATTAGGTGTAATCATACAAATGTATCACAACTTATTTGTAATAAAATCTATAGCAGTTTATGGTCCTGGAGCAATGTTTATGACAATACTAATTCTTATTGTAGCTTTATTTTTATATTGGTATTCTAAGTTTGTACAAAAGAAGAATTGGGTATCTTAGCCTATAATTCTTTTTAATACATTAAAAATCACATCTTCAAAAATGATAATGTGATTTTTTTATTTTAGAAAAACATCATATCCAAATCGAAGTAAAGCAATTCCAACAATAACTAAGAATAAAACACGAATAAATCCATTCCCTTTTGAAATAGCTAATCTTGCTCCTATCCAAGCACCTAATGCATTACAAATTGCCATAGGAATAGCAACTGCCCAAATAATTTTTCCTTTTATTACAAATAATGTTATTGAACCAATATTAGTTGCCAAATTAACCAATTTTGCATAAGCAGATGCTTTTAAAAAATCGAATCCTAAAATAGCAATAAATGCCATAATCAATAAACTCCCTGTTCCTGGACCAATAAATCCATCATAAAAACCAATTACAACACAAATTAACATTGTGTAAATGTATTGCCTCTTTTTACTTAGTTTACTAATTTGAAATTGACCAAAATCTTTCTTCAAATATGTATAGATTAATAATAAAACTAATATTATAAACAATACTGGTTTCATAAAGTCATTCTTCATCACATTCAATAAACTTGAACCTACATAAGCAAAAACAAAAGAAACTAAAGCCATTATTCCAAATAGCTTCCAATTAATTTTTACCTTTTTAAGAAATTGATAGGTTGCAATACTTGTTCCACTAAAAGCAGGGACTTTTAAAGTTCCAATAACATGAGCAACACTTATATTTGGCAATAATATTAAAGCCGCTGGTGTTTGTATCAATCCACCTCCTCCTACAATTGCATCTATAAAACCTGCTATAAATGAAGCTAAACAGAGCAATAGTATAACGTAAAATTCTATTTCCATGGAATTAAAAAAAGCTAAACTCAGTTTTAAAGTTTAGCTTATTATTAAATTAAAGAATATTTTAATTTTATTAAACTCGAACAATATTAGCACCTATAGCTGTTAATCGTTCCCCTATTCTTTCATATCCTCTATCTATTTGTTCAATATTTTGAATTGTACTTGTTCCTTTAGCAGAAAGAGCTGCAATTAATAATGAAACTCCTGCTCTAATATCTGGAGAAGTCATTGTTGTAGCTTTCAATTGAGACTGAAAGTTATGACCAATAACAATGGCTCTATGTGGATCACAAAGTATAATTTTTGCTCCCATATCAATTAGTTTATCTACGAAGAACAAACGACTTTCAAACATTTTTTGATGAATTAAAACTTCTCCTTTTGCTTGTGTAGCTACAACCAAAACGATACTTAATAAATCAGGTGTAAAACCAGGCCATGGAGCATCGGCAATAGTTAATATTGAGCCATCAATATCTGTTTTAATTTGATATCCATCTTTGTGAGCTGGAATAAAAATATCATCTCCTCTTCTTTCAATTGTAATTCCTAGTTTTCTAAATACATTTGGTATTTGTCCTAGGTTATCCCAACTTACATCTTTTATTGTTATTTCACTTCTTGTCATAGCTGCAAGACCTATCCAAGAACCGATTTCAATCATATCAGGTAAAATTCTATGCTCACAACCTCCTAGTTGATCTACTCCTTCAATAATTAATTTATTAGAGCCAACTCCAGTTATTTTAGCTCCCATTGAATTTAGCATTGTACACAATTGCTGTAAGTAAGGTTCACAAGCAGCATTATAAATTGTGGTTATTCCTTCTGCTAAGACAGCCGCCATAACAATATTTGCAGTACCTGTAACTGATGCTTCATCAAGTAACATATAAGTACCTTTCAATCTTTCTGTCGTTTCAACACCGTAAAAGTGATCTTCTCTATTGTATCTAAATTTAGCTCCTAAATTAATAAACCCTTCAAAATGAGTATCTAATCTCCTTCTTCCTATTTTATCTCCTCCTGGTTTTGGAATATATCCTTTTCCAAAACGAGCTAACAAAGGTCCTACAATCATGATTGAACCTCTCAATGATCCTCCTTCTTTTTTAAAAGCTTCTGTTTCTAAATACCCTACATTAACTTCATCTGCTTGGAAAGTATAAGAACCATGTCCATTCTTTTTAATTTTAACACCTAAATTCCCTAATAATGTAATCAATTTATTTACATCAATAATATCTGGAATATTAGTAATCGTAACTTTTTCGGTGGTTAATAAAACAGTGCACAATACTTGTAATGCTTCATTTTTTGCTCCTTGAGGTGTAATTTCTCCTTTAAGTGCTTTTCCGCCTTCTATTTGGAATGTTCCCATAAACTTATTTTCGTTTTTGGTTTTTAGGATTTATACTTTTCTTTTTATGAATGTTCTTAGTATTTGAATTCTTATTATTAGAATTAAATTGAGATTTATTAGACATTTTCTTATTCACCTTCATAAGGTTATGCGAATTAGAAAGTTCCTCATTTGATTTAAACAAGTTAATTTTTCCGTCTGATAATTCTAATAAATGATTAAAGATAACTTCGTCTTCAACTGTTTCCTTGTTCCAGCTCAAATAACATTTTTTCATGTGATTTGCTATAACTAATATCAAAGCACTCTTCATGTCTCCTTCTTCCCATTTCATAGCAACATCTATCATATACGTAATATTATTACCATAAAAACGATATTTTGGGAAATTTTGAGGATAATTTAATGTATCTGGTCTTTGATTTAAAACATCTCTTGAAGGTATTGGATATGGAGAATCTACTTCTAATCTAAAATCAGACATTATAAACAACTGATCCCATAACTTGTGCTGAAAATCAGGCACATCTCGTAAGTGAGGATTTAAAGACCCCATAACCGAAATAACATATTTAGCTGCTTTATTTCGCTCTTCTTTATCTTTAATTACTGTAATTTGATCAATTAATTTTTGTAAATGTCTCCCATATTCCGGAATAATTAATTGTTCTCTTATTGAATTATATTCTAATTGTGATACAGCTTCAGATTTTACTTCCATAATTATAATGATATTATACCTTCAATTACTGAAAGTTCTTGATATTTATCAATGACACTTTGTGGATCTTTCATTTGAACACTTACTGAAACACTAGTGTATTTTCCCGTTTTTGAATGTTTTGTTGTAATTACTGCGCCCATTTTATCAAATGCCTTTTCAACTTGTTCTGTTTTATTCCCTTCTGAAGGCACAATAAATTTATATAAGTATTCTGACGGCCATAATGTATTATTAGCCAATTCTTCTTTTAAACGCAAATAAAAGTCTTCTGTTTTCTTGTCCATCCTCATTCTTTTTTTGAATAGCAAATATACTTTTTTATGTTAAGAATAAATATTTTAAAAAGCATAAAATTTAAAAGTTGAATACATTTTTAAAAAAAACTACTTTTGCATTTCAGATTTAATTAACTCATGAATAAAGAAATAATAGTTTTAATAGGTGGACCAAGTTCTGGAAAAACAACTTTAATTAACGCATTAATTGAAAAAGGGCATATATGTTATCCTGAAATTTCAAGAGATGTAATTAAAGAAGCTCAAAAACAAGGAATTGAACAACTATTTCTAGAAAAACCATTACTATTTAGCGAACTTTTATTAGAAGGACGAATAAAACAATTCAATCAAGCTATAAAAGAAGAAGAAAATACTATTTTCATAGATAGAGGTTTGCCCGACGTTTTGGCTTATATGCATTATATTGGTGATAGCTATCCAGAATCTTTTCACAAAGCTTGTGCTGAACATAAATACACTAAAGTTTTTCTATTACCTCCATGGAAAGAAATATATGTAAGTGATACTGAAAGATATGAAACTTATGAACAGGCTACTTTACTTCATAAACATTTAAAAGAAACGTATACTAGTTTTGGATATGATTTAATTGAAGTTCCAAAAGGTTCAGTAGAAACTAGAGTTGACTTTGTAATGAAACATATTTCTAAATAGTTTTTGTAATTTTAGCATTTCTAAGTTAACCCACCCAAATGTCTGAAACTTTACAAATTCTTCAAAAGTACTGGAAACACGAAAATTTTAGAGAACCGCAAGAAGAAATCATAAATTCTGTTTTAAAAAATAAGGATACATTTGCATTACTTCCTACAAGCGGTGGAAAATCTGTTTGTTATCAAGTTCCTGCAATGATAAAAGAAGGCATTTGTCTTGTTATTTCTCCATTAATTGCTCTTATAAAAGATCAGGTTCAGAATTTACAAAGCAGAAACATTAAAGCAATCGCACTTTTAGGTGGTATTTCCCAAAATGAAATTATAGAATTATTAGACAATTGCCAGTTTGGAAATTACAAATTTCTATACCTTTCACCTGAAAGATTACAACAAGACTGGATTATTGAAAGACTAAAACAATTGCCTATAAACTTAATTGCCATTGATGAAGCACACTGTGTAAGTCAATGGGGACATGATTTTAGACCGGCATATTTAAAAATAAATTTACTTAAAGCACATTTCAAAACAACTCCATTTCTTGCTTTAACTGCTTCTGCTACAGAACGTGTTCAAAAAGATATAATAGAAAATCTCGCATTAGAAAATCCAATTGTTTTCAAAAAGTCTTTTGCCAGAGAAAACCTAGCTTATCATGTAATTAATACTGAAGATAAATTTCATAAGATAAAGCAGATTCTTACAAAAAACCCACAATCGAGTATCATCTATGTTCGAAATAGAAAATCATGCATTGAAATATCAAACCAACTAAAAGCATTAAACATTTCTAGCACATATTTTCATGGAGGATTAAATATAAAAGAAAAAGACACAAACATGGCACTTTGGATGCAAAACAAAGTTCAAGTTATAGTGGCTACAAATGCATTTGGAATGGGAATTGACAAACCCGATGTTAAAACAGTAATTCATATACAATTACCTGAAAACTTAGAAAATTATTATCAAGAAGCTGGTAGAGCTGGTCGAAATAACGAAAAAGCATTTGGAATTCTTTTAATTGATTCAAACGACATCAAAGCAGCTAAAAATCAATTTATTTCTGTTCTTCCCGACAAAACTTTCTTAAAAGAAGTATACATTAAACTAAACAATTATTTTCAA
This sequence comes from Flavobacterium sp. 316, assembly GCF_000967805.1. Lineage (NCBI taxonomy): Bacteria > Pseudomonadati > Bacteroidota > Flavobacteriia > Flavobacteriales > Flavobacteriaceae > Flavobacterium > Flavobacterium sp. 316. The sequence goes on along the minus strand of NZ_JYGZ01000002.1, from coordinate 384,722 downwards.
ATTGCTTATGGAGAAGGCTTTAACGAAACCTTTTCTTTTAATCTAAATCAGTTTTGTACACAATATAAATTTCCTGTTCTAAAAACATATAATGCTCTTCAATTTTTAGACAGACAAGCTATTATTTCACTTCAAAATGAATTCTCTGAAAAAATCAGCATCCAATTCACAACTCCAAGTAAAGAAATAATACGCTATATGAGTTTAAATCCTCATTCAGAAAACATTATCACAACCATACTAAGAACTTATTCTGGAGTTTTCGAATTAGAGACACAAATAAACACTTCTCTCATTGCAAAAAAAGCAAATACTACAGAAGACAACATCTTAAAAGTGGTTACCAATTTAGAAAAAGAACACTACATTACTCTTCAAGTTCAAAATAATGACAGTAGTATAACATTTAATGAGGTAAGAGAAGATGCTTTAACCATTAACAGAGTTTCTAAATTTTTAGAAAAACAGAATGATTTAAAAACAAATCAATTAAACAGCATCATTCATTATGCAAAAACGAATGCTTGTAAAAGCAAATTACTCTTAGAATATTTTGATGAAAAAGAGATAACCGAATGTGGGATTTGTTCATTCTGCATTTCTAAAAAAAACAATAAGAGTACAAATTCTATACTAGTTGAAGAAGTTTTTCATTTATTAAAACATTCAAACTTAACTTCAAGAGAAATAGAAAGTCAACTTTCAATAACAACAGAAGATACTATCTTTGCCATTCAAATCCTTCTTGAGAAGGATAAAATAGCTATCAATAACTACAATCAATATTACTTAAAATAATGGAAAAATTAAAAATCGTCTTTATGGGAACACCAGACTTTGCTGTTGGTATTCTCGACACTATATATAAAAACAATTATGATATCGTAGGAGTTATAACCGCACCAGACAAACCAGCAGGAAGAGGTCAAAAAGTAAGTATGAGTGCAGTGAAACAATATGCTCTTGAAAAAAATCTTCGTTTACTTCAACCAACTAATCTAAAAGCAGATGACTTTTTAACGGAATTAAAAAGTTTAGAAGCAAACTTACAAGTAGTTGTCGCTTTTAGAATGCTACCAGAAGTGGTTTGGAAAATGCCAAAACTAGGAACATTTAATTTACATGCTTCACTATTACCACAATATAGAGGAGCTGCTCCAATTAACTGGGCTATTATAAATGGAGAAACCAAAACAGGCGTTACCACATTCTTTATTGATGATAAAATTGATACTGGAGCTATGATTCTTCATAAAGAAACACATATAAGCGAAAAAGAAACTGTTGGAGAACTACATGACAGACTTATGAATATTGGTTGTGAAGCCGTAATTGAAACATTAGAATTAATTACAAAAGGAAAAGTGGAAACAACTATTCAAAAAGACACTGAAGAGATTAAAACCGCTTATAAACTCAATAAAGAAAATTGCAAAATTGATTGGACAAAGAACGGAAATGAAATTTACAATCAAATTAGAGGGTTAAATCCATATCCAGCAGCATGGACCTATATAAAAGATGAAAATCAAGAATGGAATGTTAAACTATATGATGTTAGTTTTGAAAAAACAGATCACAATTTTAGTATCGGACAGGTAATCGCTACAAAAAAAGAAATTAAAATTGCTACAAATGATGGCTTCATCCATATTTACAATTTACAATTTCCTGCAAAACGAAAAATGACATCTCAAGAACTTTTAAACGGAATTCAATTAAGTCATAATTCAATTGCGCTATAAGCCCTTATAAACAGTGATATTTGTGAAATTTATTTAAAAACAAATAAGGTTATTAACAAAACACCTATTTTATTAACATTTTTAGCTAAAATCCTTGTAAACACTTGTACAATCCAGTTATACGAGTAAATTTGTGTAGAAATAATTAAGTTTAACCAAATTAATAAACATTTTATTATGAACAAATCAGAATTAATCGATGCAATGGCAGCTTCTGCTGGAATTACAAAAGCAGCTGCTAAATTAGCTTTAGAGTCATTTTTAAGCAACGTTGAAGGCACTTTGAACAAAGGTGGAAGAGTTTCATTAGTAGGTTTTGGTTCATGGTCAGTTTCTAAAAGAGCTGCTAGAGACGGAAGAAACCCACAAACTGGTAAAACTATCAAAATTGCTGCTAAAAATGTAGTTAAGTTTAAAGCTGGTGCAGAATTAGACGCGGCAGTAAATAAATAATATATTTTTTACATAAAAATTTAAATCCCGCAATTGCGGGATTTTTTTATATTAATTTGATTTTGTAATTTATTTTTGATAATTTTAAAGTAAAATAACTTGTTTATGATATCAGTTTTACCCAAAAAAGGACATTTGCTGATAGCAGAACCTTCTACGATAGGAGATCTTTCATTTAATCGTTCTGTTGTTTTGCTTGCCGAACATAATAATGAAGGATCTGTAGGCTTTATACTGAATAAGCCTCTAAATTATTCCATCAATGACTTAGTGCCAGAAATTGAAGCTGTATTTAAAGTTTACAATGGAGGGCCTGTTGAGCAAGATAATTTATACTTCATACATAATGTACCCAATATAATACCTAACAGCATTGAAATTGCTAATGGAATTTATTGGGGTGGTGATTTTGAAACCACTAAAACATTAATTAATAATGGTGAAATTTCAAAAAATAACATTCGTTTTTTTCTAGGCTACAGTGGATGGGAAACTAACCAACTTGAAAAAGAGCTTAAAGAAAACTCATGGATAATTGCTGAAAACAAATTAAAAAGCAAACTACTTTCAAAATCTTCTCAACATTTTTGGAAAGAAAAAATAATAGAGCAAGGTGGAGAATATGTGCTTTTCTCAAATGCTCCTTCAGATCCTATGCTTAATTAAGTCGAATCTGAGCATTTAATCTCGTCAGCAACATAGTCGCTGTTTTTACAGTAAACTCTTTTTTTCTATATTTAGTAATGGGTTGAATTCCTTTTATTACATTCGTTACAAACAACTCATCTGCTTTTTGTAAATCAAAAGGAGAAATCGATTTTTCAACTACTTCCAAACCTTCAACTTTCTTTGCCAAAGCTAAGATTTGCTTTCTCATTATTCCGTTTAAACACCCATCTACAACTGGAGGAGTAATTAAAACATTATTCATCACCATAAAAATATTCCCTTGCAATGCTTCAATAACATTCTTTTCATCATTTAAAAGAAGACAATTATCATAGTCATTTTCAAAAGCAAAAATACTTCCTGCAACTTGTATTATTTTGTTATTAGATTTCAAAGTGGAAAACAATTGTTTTGTTACATAAGCATCTTTATAAAGCTCCACTTCATAAGATTGATTCTCTATAACATATAAATCTTCATTTAAAGAAGAAAAAGTTACAACAAACTCAACGTCATTTGTCTTTGGCAAATAAAATCCATCTCCTTTACGATAAACAGAAAATCGTACTCTATAAGCTGATTTTTTGTTTTCATCAGCATTAATCAACAATAAAATTTGTTCTTCAAAAAACTCCATGGTAAAGTTCATTGGAATTTCCATTCTAAAAATACGCATAGAAGCCATGAATCTAAAATAATGATCTTCTAAGAATAAAACCTTATTATTTAATACCTTAACTGTTTCAAAAACAGCATCTCCAAATAAAAAACCTCTATTACTCTCAATATTTACAGTACTTGTTTCCTGTATATTTCCATTAAAATTTACCATAACAAAAAATCCCGATTAAAAATCGGGACAAATATAATCTTTATAATTTAGTTTAAACAGAGCCTAACACATGTTTTAAATCAGAAATTTGATTTTCCCATAACAGCTTAGCTTCTTCAATTTCGTCTTCTTCTGCAAAATCCACAACAACAAGTGATACATCTTTTGTTATATCGTCTTCCATTATTTTTATCTCAAAATAATATTCCGTGTCATTATCATCTTCATCCAGCCATCTAAACTTAACTCGTTCACCTGTTCTTTTAGCCATTAACTTCGCTTTTTCTTCTGAGTCATCCCAAATAAACGTAAAAAGTTCTCCTCTAGAATTTACATTATCAGCAAACCATTCAGACAATCCTGAAGGCGTAGAAATATATTGATATAATAGCGATGGTGAGGCATGAAAAGGGAATTCTAATTCGTATTTTACTTTTACTTCCATTTTAAAAAATTTATTTTGGAAATATAGAGAGAATAAATTTAAAAACCAAAAAGAAAAAAAGAGAATTTTTCTAAAAAAATATTTGTACTAAAGAGAATTAATTATATATTTGCACCCGCATTCAACAAGGATGTATAACCAAAAAAATGGCGAGGTAGCTCAGTTGGTTAGAGCGCAGGATTCATAACCCTGAGGTCACGGGTTCAACTCCCGTCTTCGCTACAAGATTTAAAAAATCGTAAGAATTAGATTTTATGCGGGATTAGAGCAATTTAATCCCGCATTTTTTATGTCTAGTTTATTGAAATTTTTGTACATTGAACACGATTTTGAACACGATTTGAAGAAAAAGAAAAGATACTCGGAACCTAAACTATATGACGCAAATGGAGATTTATCTAAGCGTTGGTATGTTTACTTTTCTTTTAGAAAAATAATAGACGGATCTTTGGAAAGGTACCCTAATAATATTTATGCTCCACAACATTTTGGCAAAAAAGAACGAATGGAATGGTTAAAAACCATTCAACGCAATTTATCTGTGCTTTTAAAAGGCGGTTTTAATCCATATAACCCTGAAAACAAATTTAATTTTGATGAAGAGCAAGAAGGAAAATCTATACAAGATGCTTTTGAATTTGCTCTGACAATCAAAAAAAACACTTTAGCTCTAACCTCTTTTAAAGGGCTTGAAGGAAGAATAAAACGATTTGAAAAATGGTTAAACGAAAACGGCTTTAAGAACCGATTAATTAATTCAATTAATAAAAAGGTCGTTACGACTTATTTAAATGAAATTTTGACTGCTACTTCGGCTAAAAACAGAAACAATACACGAACTGATATTAGTACAATTTTTTCTACTTTAGAACAAAATGAAATTATAACTCAAAACTTTGTTCAAAAAATTCCCATATTAAAAAGTAATCCTGAAAAAAATAAATCCTATTCTAGTACGGAAGAAACTAAAATTTTTGAGTATTTAGATAAAAACAATAAGTTACTTTCTTTATATGTGAAATTCATTTCTTACAATTTTTTAAGACCTGTAGAAGTAAATAGAATTATGATTGCTGATATTGATTTAAAGGATAAAATTTTAAAAATTAAAACGAAAACAGGATTCAAATTAAAAAGAATTCCCCAACTTTTAATTAATGAAATCCCTGATCTATCCAATTATCCTAAAGATGCTTTTTTGTTTGGTAGAAAAGATTTTGGGCAATATTGGGAAGCCAATGAAACTAGCAGAAGAAATGATTATTCTGATTATTTCTTAGAAGTAAAAAAGAAGTTTGGATTAAGTAAAGACTATGGATTATATAGCTTTAGACATACCTTCATAACTAAGCTATACAATACTTTCATAAAGGAAATGACTCCTGAAGAAGCTGAATCAACCATTATGTCAATTACAGGACACACTACAAAAACTGCTTTACGAAAATATTTAAGAGAAATAAACGCTTATATTCCTGAGGATTATTCTAAGTATTTATAGATATTGTGTATCTTTCGATTATAAAAATCTATTTTTTAATAAAAAAATCTATTTACAGAAATAGATTCAATACTATGACTGTTTTTTATAAATTTACTTAGATTTAAGTTTTTTGTAAAAAGAAAAGCTAATTAAATATTTTAAAAATAGAATTAAACTTTTCTGAAATAATTTTCTTTTAAAGCATATCTTGTATCTTTTTCATATATTTTTGGAAAATTTAAAATATAATTATCAAATCCAATTAACTTAAAAATTAATAAATTTAATAAAGTATATAATCTAACACTTGCATAAAACAAATCATAATCTTTTAATTTAATTGATCGATTTGGACCACTCTTTTTAAAATCTGGCACTCTGCCATGCAAAAAATCATTCCTTGATTTAATTACTTTCAAATCTTCTTCCAATAAAGAAATTTCCAATATCGAAAAAGGTTTCTTCAAACTCTCTAAATTAGTAATTTGATTTATATTTTCAATTCTCACTTTTAAGGTGCTTACATCTTTAAAAGATTCTTTAGTTGAATGTTTATTCAGAACTCCAATTAAATCTTTTCTAAATTCTTTTGAATCTTGTTTTGAATTAATTGGTGCTATTTTTTCATTCTCTACTCCAATGATAATATCCGATAGTGTTTCAAGAGCAATTGAATATCCACTTGGTCTAAAAATAAGACTTGCTTTTGTTGATTCAATAATTAACAATATTGCAGCTAAAAATTCATCGTTATTAATTAACTCATTGCATAAAAATGAAAATTCACTAATTTTTAAAGGTCTAAAAATTTTCATTTTATAATATTTTTCGGCAACCTTTCTATTATCATTTAACCAAGAAAAAGGATTTGTATTAATTGGATTCATTAAAGTTTTTATTTCTTCTCTTAATGATGTAAAATAAAAATCACTGAAGTTTTCCATCTTAGAATTAGAATAAGTAAAGAAATAACCTTTATTCCCAGCGAAATATCCAGTTACATAACCTAGAGCAATTCTTAAAGCAAATGTTTTATTACTAAATTCCTCATAAGTTTGTTTTTTTCTAGATTCAATTATTAAGTATTTATTTTTATTTTCATCCTTTTCTTCAAATATAAAAATCTCTTCATCTAATAAATATATTTTTGATGCAACTGATGAACTTCCTCCAAGATCATTTTCAAATACTATATGCTCGATTTTATAATTTATGTTCAAAGATTTTGAGTTTGGAATAATAAATTTGAAATATTGCTTTTTTGATTTTGAAAACTTTTCAGAATATAATTGATTGATTGAACCTTCTAACCTTTGATTTGAAAATTTATTAATAAATACACTATCAAAAATTATTTTTTGTTCATTAATCTCAAATTTCACTTTTCTAACTATTTTCCCTACTCCTAGATTTTTTCGACTTCTAACAAATTTATTAAAGTCAAACTCAACTTTAAATTCATTCTTTAGACTGGATATTTCTACCTCGTCAATATCGTCTAATGAAGATTTTGGTTTTCTAAAAACTCCCGTTTTAGTTTTTTCGAAATCATTGATAAAGTCTATCGTCTTTTTATTGTAAAAAAAAGGTATTCTTTTTAAAGTCATAATTAAAATTTCATTTCTGGAAAAACTATTGATACAATTACATTGTATTTAGTATCTTGTTCAGGTTTCCAATTAGTAATATTCAGTATTTTAGGTTTCAACAACCCTTTTTTATCTTGACTACTACAAAATTCATCAATATTCCACCAATACGTTTCTATTGCTTTTACTATGACATCAAAATAAACAACTCTGTCATTTTTCAAATTTGTATGATGGTTAACAATTTGGATTAAATTAGTGAAGTTACTTCCAATGACTCTTTTCTTTTTAATAGACAATATTGCAAAAAGGAGTTGTTGAATTGAACTATTATAAGAATTGTATAATTCTTCATATTTACTCAATCTATTTAAAAAAACACTTATCGACATGAAATAGATAATTGAATATTCATTCAATCTTTCATCTGTTGAAATTTTATTTTCAAATTCTCGTTTAATGAAGTTTAAATCAGTTTTTGTAAAAACATATTTACCTTTGAATAGTTCAAAAATTTTATCGAAGATTACATTATAATCATTTAAAAATAAGCGTTGATAATTTGTAATGTAAGACCCGTTTCTTAATTCTATTCTAGTAATTCTATTTTGCTCTTCAAACAATCTATTTTGCTCATTAATATATTGTATTTTACGGTCAATTATTAGCTCTTCATTCTCTATTACATTATAATAATAGTCATAATATGAAGTTCTTTGATTTTGTAAATTTAATGCTTCTTCTTTATCTTGTTTTGCAATTTCTTTTAGTTTTAAATCCTTTTCAATCGTAAAAATTTGTTCCTTTAAAATCCTTTCTTCTTTATCAACATCGAAATAGAAAACTTTAAAATTAACCTCATCAAAAATTAATTGTTCAAAGCATACATATTTACATTCCCAATTGTAATGAATTTTTAAGTTTTCAATAATTGGTACTTGATAATAGCATAAAAGATATAAATCATTTTTTTGCTGGGATAGATTTATTGCTTCATCATCTAAAACAAAAGCATTTCGATTATTGGAATAAAAAACATCCTTTTCGGTAAATCGTTGTTTAAATTCATCAATGACAAAATTTCTAAAAACCCACAATATATAAGTTTGATTTTCTTTATAAAAGTATTCTCTATCAACTATGACACTTAAAAAAGTAGTTGACAATTGTATTTCAAAAACTATATTTATTTTTTTATAACTTGCTGAAATGTCAGGTTTTTTCCATTCGAGATAATTAGTATTACTCTTTAAAACTTTTTCAACTTTAATATTTGAAAAGTGACTGTTTGATTCAATAAATTCTTTAATTAAATTTTTGGTTTCAAAGTGAAGAGGACTTTCTTTTGCTCCGTTGAACTTTACTCTTAATATTTCTAATCGAGAATAATTATTATCTGTTTTAATATGGCAAAAATCACTATCTTTTATATGTGCAAAATGGAGAACTTTCTTTGTCTGACCTCCCCCATTAATTTTAATATTCTGACCACAAAAGTAACATACAAATAAAGGCTCTCTTATTCCTTTAATTGCTTTTTGTAATTCATTTCTATATTTGAAAACTTCATTCTCTGGTTTAACGAAAAAATCATCCGCATACACCGTTGAACCATCTTCTCTATTTAAGACGAATTCTATTGTTCTTTTGTTAAAAAAATCACTCATCCTATCGTTTAGTTCTTTTTTATTTGCTCAATAGTAAACTTTAATCTATTTAATAAATCATCATAACTGATAATATCAATTACATTCTTATATTTTCTCTTTACTACTTCAAAGTCTTTTTTTTGCTCAACTGATAAATTACTTTCTCTGCCCATAATTATAAAACCTTTTGGGTTTGTAATACTTATTTCAAATCCTTCAGGAATTTTATCCTTATATTTATTTGTCAGAAACTCTTCTCCATTTTCTCCCCATCTATTTAAGTAATAAATATATTTTTCAATTTGCATTACAGTACCAGATAATTCTCTTAGAGGTATATGATTGCTCCTATATTGTCCTTTTGTCATTAATGAAGAATCTGAGGGCTTTTTTATTTCAATTAAATCAATATTTCCATCAGAATCAACTAAGAGTATATCAATGAATCTTTCATCTCTAATACTTTTCTCTTTATCATAACTAGCTTTAATTGGGGCTTCTTTAAATATCAAAAAATATTTTGGATACAACAATAAAATTATCTGCAAAATTTCATCCTGCCAATCATTTTCAGAATAGGAAATTTGACTTGATAGCATATTTTCAAGTTTTTTTAGTATTGTTTGATATTTGATTAATTCAACATCACTGAAAAGCTTAATTAAATTTTCGCCTTTGTTAGTTGCTTTTTTGTCAATGTATTTTTCAAATTTCTTTTCTGCATTAATTGTACTTGCAAAAAACTCTTTTATTACATTGGTTAATCTTGCCTCGGAGTATAATTTCTTTTCGTATTGACTTGGAAAATCATTTATAATACCTCTAAAATCAATTTCAGAAACTGCATTTGGATTGTTTCCTCCAATGTATATATCCTCATTTATTACTTGTTCTATTTTTTTAAAAATAGAAATATCTCCTTCAGCAATAAAAACCTTATTGTTAAATTCAAAATCTTTATCAAAATAAATGTCGAACTTATCAACTAAGATACCTCTATCTACTTTGTAATATTCATCTTCTAATCTCGCAAAAATAAAGTCGACTGGGTCAGGCTCACTTGAAAAAAAACTAAAATTCTCATCGCTTTTTTTATATTCTTGCTTTCCATAAAAATTTTTAGCTGATAAAGAATACACCTTTTGAAAAGCATAATTCTCTTCTTCATCGAACTTATCAAATAGCCATTTATTATCTCTATCGGTTGAATAAGTAATAATTATAAAATTCTTCACCTTTTTAAACTCTATCATTTTTTAAATTATATTTCAATAACTTCCCATTTATTTCTATCTATATCAGATAAACGAGAATTAAACCTATCTTTATGGACTGCTACACAAAGAAAATTAGTAGGTCTTGAAAACCCAACATATGCCATTTTTGCTGATTGTATTATTTTATCATGGCTGTTTGGAACAAAAGCAAGAGTTTGAGATATTGTCTGTGTTCCTAAAAACTGGTTCCGTAGCCTTTCTGATTCGTAATTTCCATAACCTCTATCAAAAAAAGATTCTAAGTATAATGTAGCGCAGTGTGTTTGTCCTTTTACAGCGTGAACACTAGTCACTTCTATCTCTAATTCGCCTTCTTTATAAATGTTTGTAGTTTCTGGTTCTTCAATATTTTCAATTAAAATATCTTCAACATCTGTTGATATGAAATTTGAGCTAGATGAAATTTGAGCATCTGGAAAAACACTTAAAAAAACTGGGATATATCCTTTTATTTCATCCCAAATCTCATTTATTTTCCCTTTAATTATAACAATTGACCAATTATAGATGTTTAGACTAAATTGTTCGTGAAAAGCAAAATCTTTTTGTTTTATAAAATCTATTAATTTCTTCTTTGTAAAGGTTCTACCGTCTTCATTATTTATATTTTCAAGGCGCAATATCTTTAAAAAAGCATTCAATATATTTTTTCGAATTGGTTCTAGTGTCAATTTGTTTTTATCATAAAATAAAAGATAGCTTTTTAAGCAATTATAGTCTTGTTTAGGTTTTTGTTTATTCTTTTTAAAGGTATTATAATAATCTACAAGTCTTAGTTTAGCAATATTATCTTTTTCTGTTTGCGTTTTCCATTCAGTATTCCAAGCCACTACCTTAGTGGGATATTTATCAAAATCAATTAAACTACCATCTTCTTTAAAGTTTTTCACGAGTTGAGTAAAATGTGGAATAATGTCTTTAATTGATGAATTTTCAAAAACTAAAATATGAGGTTTTATCCCACATTCATTTAATCCGACAATTTCAAAATCAACATCAGTATGTAAAGCAAAACCACAAACTATATCTGCTATTACCTTACTTAGTCTTTGACTTCCACTTAATCTTAAAATTTCTTGTCTATCATTCCAAATTTCATTTACTTTAACGGAGTTGTAAATTGCTTGATTTTTATCGCCTATTCGTTGAAAATTTGAAATACTATTTCCCTCGTCAAAAAATAGTTTTTCCAATAAATCATATTGATGAGTATCCATGTCCTGCATTTCATCCACAAAGACATAGGAAAAACGCTTTTGCAAAATATTCTTTATTTCAGGGAACTGTATTAAGTAACGTTCAGCTAAAAAATATGCATCATCATAATTTAGAAATCCAGATTTTAATATGTTGGTCTTAATAGTTGTGAATGTTTTATATGTTGGGGAATCGTTCTGACGCCTTAAACAAACTTCTCCGTTCATTCCTTTTAATAAATTTAAGTTTACATCAAATCTTAAATTTTTAAAGAAGTTTTCAGGGTCGTGTTGCTGATATAGCCAGTTTCTGGCACCTGAATTTGGTAAATTATGAAAATAACTGCTTGCTATTTCATCAAAAATCTCACTATCTATTCTAATAGGCTTTTTCTTAAATTTAGAAGAGTAGAAAGGAATTGCTAAAAATTCATCTACAAAACTTTGAATTGTACCAATAAAATTTGGGTAAGAAAATAATTTTGGACAATGCTTTTGTATCTTATGTTTTATTTCATCAATTGCGGCATTTGTATGAGATAGCACAAGGACTCCAGCCCCATCAGAAAATGGTAATTTATTCTCTAGTATTAAAAGCTTTGCTAATAGTGTGGTAGTTTTTCCACTTCCCGGAACAGCTTGTAAATCTAATGTATTAAAATTACGAATAAACTCTTTTCTTTCATCATCAAAGGTTTTACCTTCAGGTAAAAGAATCTTTTCAGAATAAAGTATGTCTTCATCAGTTATATTAATTTCCTGTAACATAGTTTATAGCTTTTACTAGATAATTAATACTGTCTGCTCCATCATCAGTCACAATATTTATTGTTTTTACATCTATTTTTTTCTCTTCATAATTTTTTAAGTCCTCATCAATAGCATTTGCAATTTTGTAAGCAATCTCTGTTTTTTTTAGCCCTTTATTAATCAATTTTTCAGCTAACGATTTTTCAAAATCTGTGTCCCAATCTGTTCCAGTATGAATAGATTTAGCATTGATTTTAAATGTATTTGTTAAACTATTTGATTTAAACAATGAATATTCTAAAGTCCAATTTGGAGCGATGAAATATTGTACATTATTTTCTGATTTGGCTTCTAAATCAGCAATTTTTTGGTCTGTTTCTGTTTTTATTGTTGCTAAATCTCTTTTTTGATATACCGATTCACCTCCAGTTTGTACCTTTTCATATTCCCTAATATCGGAATCTGTAAGAATAGCTATTGGTATGTCCATTAATGGGTCTTCTTTTCTAAGGAAAATATTTGCATATCTATTATATGCAAGACTACCAACATTAACAATTGAAATTCCTTTCTCAGTTAAATTAATACCTATATTTTTTGAAATACTAGGAATTAGTATTTCTTCTGCCCATCCTTCAACTAAAATGATTCCTTTTGCAAAAAATAAATTAGCCTTTGTTGTATCAAGAAACTTTTCTAAAAACTTATAATCATCGGGGTCTAGTTTTGTATAGTCAGACCCCATTGGAAAAGCATTACCATTATTACAAATAATTAAGTTTTCGAGTTTTAATTTAGATGCTAGATTAGGACTATGTGTGGTTAGAATTAACTGTATTGCATTCTGCTTTTGAAGAGATTCTATAACTTGCATTTGGGCTTGCGGGTGAAGATGCGCTTCCAATTCTTCTACCAAACCTAATCTTAAACCACTCCAATTTGATTTGTTCAAGTGAAGTAATTCAGCAGCCATAAATAACCTGTTAAGTGTTCCCAGTCCAGGATTTAATTCATCTTTTAAGAATAAGGTTAGTTTTTCAAGAATACTTTTTATATCATTTGATGAAGCTTTAAATTCAGCTTCATATTCATTGCTATAAAACCCTTTAATATATCCATCAATTTTGTCTTTAATGACCTTTCCTTCTTGTGGTGAAATAGTTACTTCTTCACCTTCATCATTCGCTGTTGAAATTTCAAATTGACCTTTAAAATATTTATCAATTTCTCTACTTAAATTTTCAAATATAATTACAAGTTCATGGTCAGTTTCTTTTCCTTTAAATGCAGAATCTCCCAATAGAATTTGAGATAATCTTGAATTACGTTTCGCAATTAATTCGTTTTCTGCATCTCTTAGCGGTTTCAAATATGTAGCTTTAAGATACTCTCTTGCTTCAGCAGTTAGTTGGTAACCATCTTCATCTGCACCAGCTTTTAAATCACTTGGTAAAATTTTTTTTTCTTGTCTTTTTACATCATAATTTAGTTTTAAATATGGCTCTGTATCATCTCCTGAGCCATTCCATCCAAGCCATTCAGTAAAATTTTTTGCTTCATCTGGAATTAATCCACTAAAAATCAATTCAATTCTAAAACGATTTGAATTGCTAAAAAAGTCTTTATCCTCAACTCTAATGTAATCGTAACTATGTGTTTTTAGAGCAAGTTTTATAGCGTCTATTATTGCTGTTTTTCCCGAATCATTTTCACCAATAATAACATTTAAACCTTTAGAGAAGTTTAAATTTAAATTTGGTTTTTCAATATTAAATTCTCCATCAGAACCAAACTTTCTAAAATTCCAAAGTTTTATATTTTGTAAATACATAAAATATGCTTTTTTCACTAAAAATAAAGCATATATTTTTCTTTTCAAAATATGAGTAAACTTTAAATCAACTTCCTCTCAACTTCCTCAAAAGAAATTCAGTAGCTTCAGCATCAGAGAGAAGTGATTTCTTTTGGGCTTTTTTTGTAGTAGTATTAGTAGCCGAAACAACATTCAACATTTTATACAGCCTTTCCACTTCCTGTTGAGGAAGGGCTTGTATAACGTTGTATGCTGTTTCGGCTTTCATTGCAGTTTATTTTCTTCTAAATCTTGTGAATGGTTTTTTGTCTACTCTTTCTTGTTGATTTTCTCCCAAATTACTTTTTGGTTTTTGATTACTGTTTTGGTTGTCTCGCTCAGTTGTTCTGATAGATTGTCTTGTCTCTTGTTGATTTTCTGTAATTCTTCCAGTATTTTGGAAAATAATTGGATGGATTCGGTCTTGTTCATTAAATTTTGTTTTTAAATTATTCCATGATAGTTTTCTATTTACTTGACTTCCTTTGTATGTAACTCCTTTGTATTCAAAGGAAATACCCGATATTCTTCCCTCCTTGCTTGAATTGAATTTTACATTTACCTTTTTACCCTTAAGAAACTTTTCAAATTCAAAAATCGAAATCTTATGTTTTATGATTTCATTAATAATTCGTTGAAGTTCTAATCTTTCTGGAGCTTCTCCTGTTCGTAAACATTTTTCTATTTCTCCTTTAGACAACACATTAGATTCTTCTTTTTGTTCCAAAACGGTTAAATTGTATTTAAGTTCTAATTTTCTTATCAGTGCTTCGCTTCTTTTATAATCTTGGCTATCACTCACAACATCACCTGAAAAATTTACACGATTAGCTACGATATGAATGTGAGCATGATCTTGGTCGGTATGTTTATAAACGATATATTGATTGTCATCAAAACCCATACCTTCAAAATAATCTCTTGCCAAATTGGTAAACTCTTCATCGGAAAGGGTATCTGAATATGGCAAACTCAATGAAGTGTGATAAACTGCTTTAGATAAATTAGGTCTCAGCTGTCGAACAACATTTAATTCTTTGGTTTGCATTATAACCTTATTAGCAGCTAAGTTCGTATCTAAAACACATCCTTGTCCCTTATCTACTTTCTTTTGATTGTAAGATAAAACCCCATAAAAATCTTTACCTTTTATTTGTTTGCCAATCATCTATTCTAAAATTTTACTTTTTATTTTGTATAGCATTTCTTTTAATTGATTTAATTCTTTATCCAAACCATTTCTATCTAATACATTTTGATTTGACTTTTTTGTTAATTGATTAATGTTATTCCCAATACGACTTAATTCAACTAAAAGCTCTCTATTAACAGGAGAAATAGCTTGTTTTGGTAGTTGCTTGTTTAAAGATCTTTTCCTAACATATTGCACAACCGAAATACCATAAGTATTTGCATGACTTTCGACAAATATTTGTTCGTCAAGTGTTAATCGAATATTGACTTGAAAAACTTTTAAATTTTTAATCTCAGATTTTGGTCTTGCCATAATGATTTCATATTATTTAGATTTTTGATAGCGATAACATAAATAAAAAACCCACTTAAATTCATTCTTAGAACAAATTTAAATGGGTTTAATTTCTAATTCTAGGGCTACCGTACAAACCTATTGTACGGTAGACTTCTATACCTGTAATCTTTCGTAAAGTTCTACTATGTCTTCACCAGCTTCCTCACCATCAATATATAAATCTGGCATACAAGCTAATAATTCGATTGCCTCTCGATAATGACGGAAACTATTCATATCATCTCCATAATATCTAAAAGGATTTTTTGGATGCGTTTCTTGAGGCGAATTGAACTTTATTTTATCTCTGTTTTTTTGTTTAAAACGTTGTTTAGATAATTTTTCTACATTATCAAAATTTATATCGACCTCGTTATAACTATTAAATTTGAAATATTTTTCTTGAAGAATTACTATTAATGCTCTTCGCCTTGACAACTCAGATTTTATAGTAAAACCCGTAAGTTTATAAGCTACCTCATTTAGATCAAATATATAAGATTGCAACTGGTCATAGTTATAGGTTAAATCCTTTCTTATAACATCATAATCTATTATATTATATTTTTCAAGAACTTCAATTGCCTCATTTAAATTCATTATAATCTAGGTCCTCCTCTACCTCTATTTTTTCCATTGTCTAAATTCCATCTTAATGCGTATGATTTATCTAATATTTTCTTATAAATTTCTAGCCTTTTAACTAAGTCCAAAATTTTTACCCTTGCAACAACACTAACTAGGCTATACTCAGTTAAACTACATTTAGTAGCAATTAATTTTTCTTTAAGTACAAGAGCAAGCAGTAAATTTTCTTGAAGAGTAAAATTATATTCGTTAGCTTTAGTCACTTGTTCACCAATTTTTTTTAAAGGATGCTCTTCTTTTTTTAAAACATTTTGAATTTTATTATAGTAAAAATTAAATTCATTTTTGTTGATTACTTCCTCCGTGAATTTTTTCATAAATAATTTTCCGTATTCAAAACTTCTTAAAGGCATATAATCTATTAAGACTGTATCAGTAAATTCTAGAAGGTCATTATTATTTAAAATATCTTTTAAGTTATAGGTTTTGATTTGTAGCGATTTTAAATACTCTTTTTTAAAACCATCTAAATTTTCTAGTACTAATCTACCAAATTCGCGAGTAGTATTTGTAATGGTATGCTTTTCAAAAAGAATATAATTTATTATTTCTTTATTTCTTTCTCTATCATCAGAATCATGATATTGAATAGCAAAAATGTATGAAATAATTGATTTCAATTCATCAGTAGAAAATCTAATCGAATTTTCATTTTCTTTATACTTTTCTAAAATTTCCTTGATAGAATAATGTATGTAATCTGTATGTTTTATTGTTTTGATAGTGTCAATTTATTTTATTCAGAAGCAAAAATAAATAAATATCTTAAAAAAGAAATTGACTGTCAAAAACTTATACACTTATTTTCAAGCAATAAGCTTAACTTTTATATTTTTTAAATATTCAATCCCTTATCAAATTATATTTTACATATAAACAAAATACATTAAGATTCATCATATCACATTAATTAAAAAAATTATTTTAATATTATACGAATTCAAAGGGGTGTGGGGTGAAACCCTGCCAAGCCATGCGACCGAAGGGAGCAGTTTTCACTAGCAAAAACATGGCTTGCTTCATGACAACCTAAAAATTATTATTCTGAACAAATTATCATTCATCCCTTTAAAATGATACAAAAAAAGACTTCATTTTGAAGTCCTTGCCATTTATTATATATTATTTTTTACTTATAAATTAGCTTGATATTGTTTCAATTGATTCTATAATTTCTTCAATCGACTCTTCAGTAACCAAGCTTAAATCTAATTCATTTACTAATCTTGAAATTTTCTTCATTAACATTTTTTCTACATCTTCTCTTAAACCGCTTGCTTCTGGTTCATAAAGTTTGTATGCAAATTCTCTACCTAGTTTTAATTCAAATGAATCGATATTCTCTAGTGACTCTTGTTTTATAAAATTATCGTTATACTGAAAATAATTTTGATTCAATGATAAAAAATATAATGCCATAATATCGTGTTCGTCAAGATGATTTAAAAAATAATTTAAATAATTTATAACTTCGGGTAAAGTATCCAAATTAAAATCTCCTTGATGGTAATTTAAAGTTTCTAAAAGTGGATTAACATTTTCTATACTTAATTTATTAAACCTTTTTGAAAAGCTAGTAAATGAAAAGTGATATAGAAAATCTTTCAGTAAGACTTGCTTGGCATACCGACACATTATTTCATTTACTTGCTTAGTAACAATTAATTTTTCATTTACTGAAATCATAAAATTTATTTTAATTAAACTAAAGTTTTTGCATTGGTATTTCTCGAATAAATTTCTAAGTATTCTTCTTCAGTAATTTGATTATCATAAGCAAATTCAAAATAAAATAGCTCTTCAAAATAGATAGCAAAAAACCTTTGTATATAATAATCAATTTTTTCTCCTAGAATATAATCTCCAATTTTCCCAACAATAATATCTCCTATCCTTTGAAAATCATTAATTTTTACATCTGAATTATTAATCTTTAGCTGCATTATTAAAATGTTGATGTAAATAGGGTTTGTAATTATAATTTGTAAAATGGATATTCTATCCTCACCAGTAAAGCTATTCAAAATAATTTCGGTTTGTTTTCCAATATAATTTTCAATTAGCCTAACATCCGTAACATAATTACTTCTAGTTTGTAAAAAATCTTTACATAAATCGGATTTATTATTCTCAAAAACAGGTTTATCAGGTTTTCCAGATAAAATTTGATTAAGAAGAGGTTCTAATACTTGGTAATTGATTTTTTCAGTTTCGTCCATTGGGAATAGATTGAAGTTTATAATTTCAAATATAACAAAAAATGCAATGCATACAACCCCTAAAATACAATCACTTATAAACTATGCATTTTATTCATTTTTGTAGTATGCCTAGAGAAAGAAAAAATCCTATTCCAGAAATTGTAATCTTATTTGGAAAAAGAATAAAACAATTGCGAATTGAACGAAAAATGTCCCAAATGGATGTGGGTGCTGCTTTAGGAATTGATAGAGAAAATATCAGAAAATACGAAAAAGGGCTTCAAGAACCTAAATTATCTACTATTGTTAAGTTTGCTGAGTTGTTTCAGGTTGATTTTAATAATCTTATTTCTAAATAGAATCTTATTTATGATACATCATACTAATTGTAGCTAAAAAAAGAAGCTGTCTTTACATAGTGTAAAGACAGCTTCTTTTTTATACTTAGACACTTTATGTTGTAATAGAAATATATCTAAATAATTCACATATTTTTCAAAACTTTTAATTTTTAATAAATTTGATTTGATTTTGAATAGACCCAGAACGAACAGATAAAATATATAAACCTTCATTAAAATTACTTAAGTCAATATTTAAATTTGTATTGTTTATATTTTCATTATAAAGCTGTTTCCCTAAAGCATCAAAAATGACTATACGCTCAATAAAAATATTTGACTCAATTGTTAATTTATCTTTAACTGGATTAGGAAAAACTTTTATAATTGGCTTAGAACTAAACTGATCACTACTTAAAGTACTTGGACAAGAAACAAGTACAGGAACGGTTGAACTACTCGCAGTACTATTAACACCTATGCCCAATCCACCATGAAAATTGTTTCCCCAGGTCCATATTTCACCGTTTGAATTTATGGCTGCAGCACATTGGCTTCCCATACTTACCGCTACCCAATTATTAGCAGTACCAAGTTGAGTTAATGGTTGAAGATTTGGATTAGTACTACCCAGCATTATACCACCATACCACAAAGTATTATTGTCAAATCTAATATAAGCCGATGTATTTACACCAGTATCAACATCTTTAACATAATAAGGTTCATTATTTGGTCCAATATTATTATTAGTTTTAATATCTATGCTTGATATATGTCCTGTTCTGGTGTGTTTAACATTTGTTCCCGCTACTTTTTGAACGGGATATTGAACATCACCAGCAATTGTTGCACCTGGCGGAGCATTCAACATATCACTTTGGTTCCAACCCCATCCCCATACTGTGTTGTTTGTTTTTACTGCAACTGTCACGCGATCATGGGCAGAAGCCTCCTTCCAATTGGTATCAGGACTTCTTTGCTCGGGAACTAAAACATTTGGTCCACTTGGAAAGCCTATTAAAGCAAATCTTTCAGAACATCCCCATGACCATAGTGTACCATTCTCTTTGATAGCAATGGAATGACTAATTCCGGCAGCAACGGTACTCCAGTCAGTATCTGTACCCACTTGCATAGGATAATTTCTAAACACAGTTGTACCATCTCCCAACTGTCCTCTATTATTACTTCCCCATGACCATAAAGTGCCATCTGTTTTTACGGCAAGTGTAAAAGAGTAAATGCCGTCCATGCTAGGTGAAACCTCTTTCCAATTATTGTCTGTCCCAATTTGAACAGGAGAATTCTTTAGAACATTGGTACCATCACCTAACTCTCCAAAAGTATTTTTGCCCCATGCCCACAATGTACCGTTATCGGCAATAGCAAAAACATTAGCATAACCTACAGCGACAGACTCCCAACATTGTCCAAAACTTGATATAGTAGAAGCCAATAAGAAGTATAATAATAGTGCTGTCTTTTTCATTTTTAAATTATTAATAATCAGCTAATTATAGCTGAATTGATTTGTTGTAAAGTTAACGAAAAAACACCAAATTATGAAATAATATGAGTATAATCACTCTATTTTAACAGTTAATATTTTTAATAAACTTAACTTACAGTACCAACAGTTTGAACAGTATTACTACCTATTTCTGTTAATTCAATATGACTACCTAATTTCATAACATTTGTTCCTCCGGGTGCTGCTGAAAATGTTAATTGTGGAGTTAAAACCCCAGCTGATGTACAACGCAATACACCCTCAAACTCAATTGTAGTAGTTACAGCTGTACTAGCAGCATTTATGACTTTACTTGATGTTCCACTAACTTGGACATTGGAAGTAGCTGTAGCCATACCGTTTAATGTAGATGAGAATAACTTTGCCACATACTCCATTGAAGATATGGTTAATCCTGAAGATAAAAGCCAGCCAATAGCTGTAGTATGACTGGTGGCTCCATTTGAAATTATATACTTTCCTCTAAAAAAGTAAGTCTTATTTGCAGATAAAGCAAATTCATCACAGGAAGAAGGAAATGCATTTTGTGCAGCATTTGAATTGCTTAGTGTGAAATTAGACGAAGGCACGCCAATTAACTTAATAGGAGCTGAACCGGCAATAGGTAAATCACCATTCCCAAGGATAGATTGTCCATTAATAGTTTTGATAGTAGTACCACTAACTAAAACATTTTGTTTACCATTCAAATCATTTTCCAAACCGGTAACTTGACTTTTAGATATCGAACCGGTTATAGTTGAAGCTGAACCGGTTACATTAGTTATTGAAACATTTCCATTAGAATCAGGAGATATATTATTAATCTTTTTAACAGGAGCAAAAGTTAGTACCGTTTGCTTGGCTGTTTTGGGAGTTAAATATTTATTATCAATCTGATCATTTTGAGCCTCTGCTTCTGTGGCTTTATCATCAAGGATGTTCAATTTACTATCAATCAAGTTTTCAAATTCTTCTTGAGTTGGTCTATTGCCCGTTTCAAAATATGATTTTAATTCTGTTCTATTTTTTGTTGCCATGATTTATATTTTTTGTTTTTTTGTTTATCTAATGTAAAATGTTCCTCCTATAATCATATCACCAATTCCTCCGATATCCTGCCAATTTGATTCATTGTGAATTGTAAGTATATATTCCTCTCTACTTGTCATACCAGCTGTATTTTCAGTAATGACTTTAAAATGATTATAGATTACATTTGCATCACTGTCCAAAGTTGATAGAGTACCTGTTGCCAAATCGGTTGTTTCCAAAGGCAGATAAATATCTTGATCGTTAGTTTGTAGTTCATATATTTTTACCCAATTTCCTTGAGAATTCATTTTATAAAGATGATATTTGGCCTTGTAACATGTCTTTTGCCAATGCAATACAACAGTTGTTAATTCATTACTTGAGTTTAAAGGTTCAGAATAATAGTCTAGCTTGGGAGATAAGGGACTATAATTCTCTACAACATTTGTAATGATTATTTTAGAGGCTTCAGAAGGTGCATAGTCAACTATGTTAGCTAATTCTTTATCATTGTAACGAATCCTTCTTGAAACAGTTAATCTGTAAAATAGTGGATCTCCAAATGGTACTTCTGACAAATCAGAAAAATCATCTTCAAAAATCCATTTACTTTCATCTTGTAAATTTTCTACTTCTAAATCAAGAACTTTTACTAGTTTCATAGTTCTTATTGATAATGCGTCAGACGGATTATCTGCTCTGTAAATAGAGACTTTAGCAATATTTTGAGCTTTAGGATAGGCATTAATCTGTAATTGTACAGAAGGAGTTACACCAATAACTCTGTTCTCTAATATAGGTATTACTTTAATAATTTCAGGAGCAATTGGAGGTGCTGTATTTACCAAGCTAATCGGCCCTAGTATTTCACTGTATTCACTTGTTTTAAGTTGATTATTGATTTCTCTTACTGCATAAAAGTATTTTGCATTGGAAGCTCCATCCAATCCAAAATCTGTAAATTGTGATTCGTATTGACTACCAGATGGATCAACTCGCTTCATCATTGGAGCCATATCAAAGTCAGGATCAGTAGGTTTTAATAAATTACCATTTCTATCTCTTATGACTTGTTTTTTAGGTATTGGCTTGTAGTTAGCATCATTGACATAGTTGTATAAGATTGGTATTTCTGTTAATGGCACAAAACAATTCATTAAAACATCTTTCAGAAAATGATATACACGTAGTTCAGCGTTTTGCGGACTTGTAGGAATAACAATTGTATTCAAATTAAAACCTGAAGCTAAATGGGGTACTGTCGTACCATAAAATTCATTATGTGCATCGACAAAATCATTTATACCTGTAATAAAATTGGGATTATCAGGTAAAGGCAACGTCTTACCTTCGAATGTAGCAAAGTTGCCAGAAGAATAATTAAAGCTTAACAAATCATTCCATCTATCTACATAAAAATCTTCTTCACCATTCATAAATATGTTACGCATAACATTTTGTACTGTATTTAAAATTGGCTCTTGATTTGAATCATAGCCAAGTACAGTATTATCATAGATTGCGGATAAAAACTGGACATCACTTGCTCGGTTGAACTGAACGGAATAAGGCTTGTGAATTTCTTCAGGTGTTCCATACTTTGTATTAAAAGTATAAGATGCTTTTCCAAAATAGTCCGGTCTTGTAGCGTAAAATCCACCAGTTGGTTTTTGTGGTTGAACGGGCTCAATAATTGCATTGGCAAACATCAAAGCTGGTACTGACATTTTAGAAAAGAAATCCTCTGTGTTGTCATTTTGAAATTCATTTGGTAAATCCCAACTTCTTAAACCAAAAACAGTATAACGCACTTCATCTTCTCCTTGCGGAAGCACAGTATCTTTATTCAATCCTAAGTTATCATCTTTATATAAATAGACTTTATATCCAGGATAATAATTAACCATTTGATTAATTGAAGTAGTATTATCAGGAATTAATTTGCCTTTATATAAGTTAAAAAGTATTGGATCGGTCGGGAAAGTCAAATCTTCAATATAGAGAATTAAATCATTTGAGGTACCAATATTTTCAGTTCTAATTACTTTAAATTCCTTTCTAGGTTCATTTCCAATATCACTTAATGTATGTAGTCGAACAATACCATTATACCATTCTACAGAATTGACATTAGGGTTATTCACTAAATTATATTGCGAATGTTGTGCTAATTGAAAATCTGGGAACGTTATTTTGTATAATCCTAAATGTTTCAATACGAAATTTCCTCCTATGGTATCATACTCTCCATCTCCATCTTCATCAACTTTTTCTAGTACCTTTTCAATAATAGCATTTTTATAAATACCTCTGAATTTTTGAACATGGGTTTCGGTAGTACAGTCAACATTCTTAATAATAATTTCATCCTCACGATGAACTTTTGTGAGGTCAATATTGACGCTAAATCCAGATGCGTTTGGTAATCCCCAAATGGAAGTATTCTGCATATTTTCGACCATCATGAACAAACTTCCACTTTCAGGAATAAGACCTTGGGTACCTAAATCTATTTCCGAATCTAAAAGCGATCCACTAGCGTCTGCTTTAAAAACGATAAATTTCGGATAGGTTCCGGTATTATCCACTTCATGCACAATAAATTCAATTCCATCAACTAATAAAATACTCCCAATAAAATTATTCTCTGTCTCTGGAATTATAGAAGGAACATAAGTTTCATTATAAGTTGGAGGGTTAGTTTGTGGGACTATGTTATTGTTTATCCCTGAACTATATACAGAGTAAGGCTCAGTATGCACTTCAACCAATAAAGGATCACTTAGCAAAATAATTTCTTTGATTTTACCTGAAATACCATTAGGAACTTGATCTCTGAATAAAACTTGTATTTTTTCAGCAAATAATTCTTTACTGTTGTGAACTTCTACATAGTTAGGAATTATCTCACCATTAATTTTTTGATGGTAATCAATTAACTCCTGTGCATGATTATATTCAAAAGTCATGCGGACTAATGTTTTGTCAGGATTACTATTGTTGGTATACAATAATTGTTCGGTGGAAGAAGTCAGTAATAATGGACTTTCTTTCTGAATCAGGGTTGCCGTTACATTGCTAGGTGGTAGCAACTCATTGTTTGGACTAATTATAGTTTTAACTTCATGAACAATTTCACTCGCTTTAGCTCGACTAAACCAATTTATTCCATACGAAGAATATTCTATTTCACCACTTTCTTTTATAGCGTGGGTATACAATGACTCGCCCTGTTCAGGAATAATTAACTCTACTGTTTCATTTGTAAATTCTATTGGAACACCACTAGTATCAACATTGAAAAAATTAGGGTTGTAGGATAGTTCAGGTTTTATCCAGTTTGTTTCTCCTTTTTTTCGATATTCTAATCCTGCGAAAACAGGATCTGTGGTCTCACAAGCAATAAATTCATTAGTTACATAGTAAAATGGGGCATTAGATTCTTCATCAAAAAGTGGTTCGGGATATAGGCTAAAATATCTCGTTTTACCATCTGGTGAATACCCGTCAGCAGTTAACTCTACTGCATCAAAATTGTTTTGTTCAGGATCAACTATTTCTTCTTCCTCATCTACATCAGAATCATTATAACCATTGTTAAAAAATACACCTGGAACTGGCTCTTTCAAATCGACAGGAAGAGGGAGACGTTGGTCTGCTAATGAAGTTGGTAATGAGCAATATAAGTGTTGAACTTCCCTAGCACCTAAGCCGTCTTTTAAATCACCTAAAGATATATATTCGGAAAGGTACATATATTCTCCTTCAAACACCAAAGGATTAAAATCTAATGTTCCCAAACCTATCATTCTTGCTATGTGATAGTCTAAAGACCCGAGTAATAGTACATCTAGATAGGGTATTTCTATTCCAGTAGACTCTAAAGGAGTTTCTGGAATGTATGGATCATAATCAGGTTCAGAATTCGGGTCATTTGGGTCATAATTAGGATCAGTTAAGTTACAAGCTTCAACGTCATCATAATTTTCAAAAGGATATATTTCTATAGCTTTTGGATTATTTAAAGCATCACTTAATGTAATATATTTTTCAACAGATGTTGCAATTCTTTCAAAAATTGGCAAATCATTAGAACTCCATTTCGTTTGGTAGTTTGCAACGTTTACAAATGCTTGGTCGTTATATCGTAACCAATTGCTTAAGCAATTGGGCTGAGGCTCTAAACGTTGAAAAGCGACATTTGCTTCTTTAGTTAAGGCATATTTACCAAGAAGTTGCCACTTATTTTCTTTTTTGGTATTGATGATAAAATCTGAATAGAATTCAAAAGACAACAACAATATATGGGCATTATTGCTACTAAATCGAATGCTTCTGATATTCTCTGAAAGCAATGGTCTTTGATTTAATTCTTCGGCTGAATATTTTTTTCTTAATGAAGCACCTTTCGGAGATGTAATTTTATTCTCCGGTACAGAGAGTAATTCTGTTTTTACATAATTATTGCTATCTAAAATTTCAAATTTTGTAGAAACTTTAAAGCTTAATTCTGTTTTATTCTCAATTTCGATTAGAGCATTACCATAATTTTTAATAAAAACTAATGTATTTGCAATAGGATCAATACTAGCTCTAACTTGATTGTATTTGATAGTGTTTCTGAAATATACATGAAATACTTTTCCATTGATTTCGTAAACCCAGTTTTTCTGATTACCACTTTCATTAACCTGAAGCGGGGCATTTTTAAAATCCAAAGTTACTTGGTAAGGAACATATTTTCCCCTGTATATCTTTACAAAGTCATCACTTTTGTTGAAATTATGAGTTGTAGTTGCATAATTTGCTTTAGGCAAATGTTCAGACAAAGCCTCTCTCAATGTCCAACGTAAATGAATACCTTTTGTACTTTCTTCCCCTTTAGAACCTGCTGATTGTAGGTATAGATTACCAGATTGAATAGAGGCATAATCAGTTAGATCAAGAGTATTTTGACATTTACAATTACCCAGTTGCGATAAGTATTCTAAAATAAACTGAACCGCACTTAATGCATCATTATAATATTTTTCTAATTCTTTGTCTCCCTCGTAATCAATAAAAAATTTTATAGCATTAATTTGAAACTGAAGATATTCACTTAGTTTAAATTGTGGGTAATTTTTATCAATTATATAAAATGCTTCCAAGAATTTTGTAAAGCAATTTTTAAATACAGCTAAATTTTTTAAGTAATCTGGATTCTTACTTTTTACTTCTTCAATGCATTTTGTAAATGACTCAAGTAATTTTTCATATTCCTCACAAATTTTTTCATCTTTAATACAAGGATTTCCTAAGTCCGGACAAATAACTTCAATTGTTGAATTGATAGAAGCTACAGTTGAGTTTGATATATTGACAAAAGAGTAATTTAAATTGGTTAGTGAATGATTAATATCAGCGAGATAGAAAGTACACATTTTGTTACCCAATAGGACAATAGTTTCATCACTTGTTCTGCAACTTGATAATTCTAAATCCAAAGAACCAATAACTGCATGTTGTAAACCATTGAAATATATTTCTAAACTATTATTTAAAATTATATCATCATTGGTAACTTGACTCAAAATACCTAAAGCATAATGAATATTTACAAATTCAAATTTTTTAGTCCAGATAGGATTAAAGTTGTAATCAATTTTTGAAATTATAGCATCAAACCGGTTATAAGTTTCAGTATATAAATGATTGTCATTATATTTTAAATTGTATATGACAGGACCCTGATAATGCTTAGTATTAATTATGTTAACGTTATTGCCAGATTCGCTAAATTCAACGAAAAAATCATGTTGATCATACGTACGACCTCTAACAAAATAGTTTTGATTTTTATAAATCAAGTCATTAACTGAGCCAACAGTATCTGATTCAAAAATCTTTATGATTGAACTTAGATTGGTATCCAATTCAATAATTAATCCTCTATTTATAGGCTCATTATTAGTAACTGATCTGCCATAAAGACCTATTTTATTTGAAACTGAAGAAATACCGTTTAGTTCAAATATATAGTTGTCAAATGTTAATCTCTTTTGAGCAAGAATAGTTCCGTTTGCATCAAATTTTATAATAACAGTAAAGCTATTTTCAGATGATATTGACTCTGTAAAACCAATAACATAATTTTCATTACCAAGATTAATTAAGGTGTTGAAATCTTTTGTATTTGGCATTTGATAATCAATGCTACTACTTAATCGTTTTTTCCAGAGAATAGTTCCTTGGGAGTTTATTCTTAAAAGGAACAATGAGTTTCCTGATGAGGTACCTAAAACTAAGAAATCACTGTTGTTGCTACATGCAATTAACTTCCTAAATGAAATATTCTCATTAAATGGATATATTTTTTCCCAAAGAACATTTCCGTCAGAGTTAAGTTTTGTAATAATATTTTCCTCATTTTCACCTTCACCAATATTGTAGATGGCAGCTCCAATTTTTAAAGAATAATTGTACTTAAAACCTTCTCCTTTTATATACTTATTTAAAAATGCCATAACTTTCTAATTATTTAATAAATCTAAACTTAAAACAATTTCTGTTTTCACAGGATAATTTATCACTACATCTTCTCCTGGTAAAGAATCTTTGTAAATCTTATATTTGAAATTTAAACTAAAATTCTCTGTAATATTCTTATTTGAATTCATAATGATAGCTTGTGAATTATCTTTAGAAAACAATACAAAATAAGAACCATCGACTTCATTATTTATCAAAACTTGAATAGTATCAGCAATTACTTCTTTCCTGAATTTAGGGTTATTGAATGGTTCAGGATTTCGTACAATTAAAGCTATGATGTTATTTGTTGTAGTATCTTTTAAAATAGTTACTTCAGTTGAAATCGGTTCATCCCAAGGCTTCAATCCTAATATTCCTTCAAAAACTCTATCGTATGGATGCTGATAATCATTAGTTAATGTTTTAATTATCTCTGGTGTAAAACCAGTGATGGGCTCTTGGTTATTTTCATCACTTATCCAATTTTTAACGGTTAAGAAACTAGCATTAAGTTCGTCTTGTGAGAACTGTTTCTCAAATTTGAAAATAGCTTCACGCTGTACCAAATTACCGTCAAAATCTCGTTCTAAAAAGTAACTGTTTATCTGTTGTTCAAAGTCCTTGTATCTTGATGTTTTAAAGACAAATTTATGTACCTCTCGTATTTCTTCAATGTCTGCATTATTTTCAAAATCACCATCGTGATTGACATCAAATAAGTTATTTACAATAACAGAATATAATTTATTTGGTTTTAGATGCTTTGGAAATATAGTTACATATTCCGAAGCAGGTTTAATAATAGTAACCCCACCAATACAATTAGGTGCATTGTAAAGATTGAGATAATGATTGATGGCAAACGGAATTTGAGGATTTTCTTCTTGATTCCATTCTTCAACTGTTTGTGGAATATGAGTATGAACAGTATCATTCTCATCATAATCCAAATAAGGCGGATTAACAATACTGATATCCTCAACAGGGTCTTTAATCACTATTTTCAACCTGCCATCCATAATGTTTTGAGTTCCTGATGCGTTTTTATAAGACTCCCATTTATGGAAGAAGTGTGTTGCATAAGCTTTATTGAAGAACAAATAAATTTGTGTTGTTCCTCCAATTTCATCATTATAAAATAAGGGTTTTGCACTCAATAGATTACCATCAGCATTCGGATATGAACGGTTGTAATCAATATATTGGGTTAATGATGTTAAAGAATATTTGTCAGGATGAGCTATTACTTTTAGATTTCTAGGAGGATTGCTACCAGGTTCAATAATTATATTTCCATTTACGGCATTCTTTAGAAGCCCTGTAGTATCCTCAAGGATAAAGCCATTTGAATTTGCAAGATATAAACTTCCGTCTTCATTTAGTAAACCATTATTAGCTACAATAAAATAGCTGTTATCATCTTTCAATAATCGGTCACCGGATTTTAATTTTAAATCCCCATAAGTCGATTTTTCATCAGTATGAAAGTAACCAACCGGTCCTGCTGTTGTAAAGCCATAAGTATAAGAATATGGTTCTATGTGAGTTCCGTTATCAACATTGTCTTTTAACACAAAATGAATATAATAACTTGTGTCAGGTCGCCAAATTGGCTGAATAAATTGAGTGATTCCATCAATAGTTGCCTGTGCATCTTCTGCTATTGCTGCTTGAGAAGGAATATTGATGTTATATTCATAATCCTCTACAGATAACCAGCATACCTGATGAATAATTGTAAATTCTTTAGGCTTGCATTCACAAATGCAATTGCCTATTTCATTCAGATAATTAAGTATAGATTGTACAGCATTCCAAGCAAAAGTATAATTTGATATATCTTTTTTGTCTAAAAAGTCATTTACTAGTTTTATTTCGTTACTCAACTGTTCTTGTAAATTATAAGCTATATCAAAGTTTCTAATTAGGCTGAGTATTTCTACATAGCACAAGGAAACGGTTTCAAAACTATCTTGAGAAATTAAAGATGGATCTAACAAGCAATTTTCATTGATTTCTGAAATTTGTTGATAAAGTTCACAAACTTTTGTGTCTTCTTCACCACATCCATCACCTTTACAATATATTTTTATTTCGGAGCTAAATAGTTCTGATTCAAGAGGTAGAGAGTTTAATTTCAGTTCAAAATTTTCCTGTCTTACAGGTGTTCTCTTAATTGTTACATCACTTCTAAAAGCATTTGGAATAGTAAGAATATTTGTCAAACAACTATGCAGGTTTCTATCTGTATGAACAACTAGTGAACCTTCACTTTGATTATAACAATTAAAACTGAATTTATTATTTTCTCTGTTGAATGTGAAATTTCTTATTCCGTTTGAGCCACTGTTCAGATAAATTTCTTTGCTCCAGATTACTTCAAAATCAAAATTCATTAAATGTAACACACCATTATAATCGTCATTTTGAAGCATATAAAATCCTCCTTCACATATCTGAATACAGGAATTATGATTTTTGGTACTAGGCAGATGGTGCGAAGTATAACTGCCTTCTCCATCAATTAGTAAAACAAAAATTCCATCTTGTTTGTTGTCATAACCTGATAATAAATATTTACCATTATCAGTAACTTTTATGTCATGAATCGTTGTATAGCTTTTATCAATTTTTAAAGTTTCTATAATCTTTAATTCATTATCTAGTTTTATTATTGTTCCTACAGAATCATCATAGCCTCCTTCAATATATCTTCCTACAACAACAATTCCATCATAATCCTTACAAACGGAATTAACTATGAATTCTTCACCTTCAATTACAAACAATGTTCCCTTAACAAATTCACAAGAAGAATCTATAATAGCTACAAGAGGTTCTTTGTTGGTATCGATTTGATTTCTGTCTGAAACAGTTAAATAAAACTGAAATTTATTAACAACCGGTGCAATGTGTATAAAGACGTCTTGGTCTTTCCAGTCGATATATTTTATCCATAGGACTTTACCATCTTCAGGGTTGAAACTTAATAGGTAATGGTTGTTTCCTGTAGTGGCATACACAATATACTGAAATTCTTTTTCTTCAGGCTTGCCAGTTTCTCGCTCAATCTGAATGATGCGTTTAAAAATTAGTTTTTCTTTATCACTTGGCAACATATATTTTCTTTCCCAAGCCAATGTGCCATCTGGGTTGATTTTACTGATTAATCCATTTTTTTCAGTTGTACCTATTGCATAAATGAAATTTGAATTTTTCTCTGTAAATTCTTTTGAATAGTAGTAGTTTAACTTATCTTTTTTGTGATATCTGTTGATGAATGACGAAGAATTACCTTCATCGCTAGTACCACAAATTAGTTGATGTAAATCTTCTTCAAGCAGAGTTGTTGAAAGAATTTCTCCATCAATAATGCCTAAAGAAATCAGATTATTATCATTTTTGATTGTGGCAATTTGTTCATTCAGTATAGCTATTTGCTGGCTGATAGTACTATCAAAAATCGGTTCTATAACAATTTTTGTTATAGGTCTCCAGTCAGCATGAACAATATTCCAATCATCCTCAAACTGAGGTAAATTTGTGTAATTATATTTTATATCTTTTTCTAAGTCTTCTCCAAAAATGATTATTTCATGAGGTTCATTAATATTGGAAGCTGCTGGATTCGGATTACCATACACTACATTAAATAAGACATCATTTTCTGGACTCTGGATGATGGAATAAAATTTTACTTTTACACCTCCTGAAAAATTGCTTACTCTTAACCTTGTCATTGCAGTAGGTTGTGGCAATAAAATTTCCATACTATTCCAATTATCAAAAGCCAATGACTTTGTAATATTAAATGCATTAGGCTCATCTGTAATAAAGGCATAATCGACTTCATTAGGAGTAATCAATTGGAAAGAAACATTGTTAGAGAAAAACGGAGTATTTGGATTTCCGCAATAATAACGAGCATTTAATGGTTTTAATAAAAAGTTGGTACACTTAATTTTTTTAAGCTCAGCCTGACAAAACAAAGTAGAAGCATTTATTCCATATTGTTCTGGAACATACCAACCTGGCTGTCCTTGTTCAGTATAAGAAAATGGTGTTGTCGCTAATATTCTTACCGCATTATACTGACCGTCTGTTTTTTGGAAATGACCAACTTTCAGATTGCTTACGGAAGAATCGTTTGGATAAAGAGCTTCGTATGGGTGATAATCTTCCCATATTTCTTTAGTTGTATTCCAAAATTTTATTTCAATATGGTCGATTGTATATTGATGTCTTACCTGTCGAATACTTCTACCTCTAATGGAACTAACTGGCGGAATCAAATCCACATACTGACTAGGTGCGTTATTAATACCGCCAATAAGTTTTCTGACAGAATTGTTAGGATCTTGTGAGTTACCAGGCAACAATCCTTTTTGCGTTTTAA
The DNA here is from genome assembly GCF_000967805.1 of Flavobacterium sp. 316. Lineage (NCBI taxonomy): Bacteria > Pseudomonadati > Bacteroidota > Flavobacteriia > Flavobacteriales > Flavobacteriaceae > Flavobacterium > Flavobacterium sp. 316. The sequence continues at coordinate 352,604 of NZ_JYGZ01000002.1, read as the reverse complement.
TGTCAATATAAGTGTCCAATGGAATTATATAATTCAATATATCTTCATCAGGTTCTCCAGTCGGTCGAGAAGTCAGATAGCCGAGTGAAAACGATTCATTAGACAACATGTTGATTCCCTGAACTAATTCTTCTAATATAGCTCTTTCAGCTTCAGACAATGAAGAAGGGTTTTTAATTTCAACTATTAAAGGATTAACAGGTGTTCGGTCAATATTTTTATTGAAATTCCAAACCACTTCCAAATTACCACTGAATTTAAATAAGGTAATACGTTTTCCAAATATTTTAATACCTACTTTAACTTTAAAGTAGAATTTTCCATAAATAAGGAATGGTTTTGGAGCTTCAACACCAAATAAAATACCTACATCTAAGCTAAGCGTGACAAATAATACTTTTACAGTAGCACTAACTCCTGCCATTAAATAGGAGCCCATCTGAGGTCTTTCAAAACTAATTTTTCCTCCTACTTCTACAAAGGCATGAGCTTTAACTTTAATAACGCCGTAATTTCTGTCGAAATTAAAATCGCCTCGTGCACCAGCTTCAATACCCTTGGCCGATAACATTACATAACTCTTGATAGTGAGTAGGGTAATAATTCTAGCGGTTACAGGGTTTGTATTTGTACCGATATTTACATACCAAGGACGTTGATTTTTAAAGAAGAATCCCGCCTGAATATCAGCATAGATCGTTAATATTTTTCCATTGCCTGGTAGCTTATAATCAGCACCAAATCCAAATTCAAGGGAATCGTCGCCTATTGCAACAAAAGCAAAGAATGGTGGATCTTTGGTGTCATCCAGTCCAAGTCGAGCAGAAAGTATATTTGCTCTTCCGTCAATCATAAATAAGGATGGAATAGAAAACAAAGCCATTGCTTTTATACTGAAAGTATATCCATCATCAGCAGAAGTACCCAAAGTAGCTCCAGCACCTAAGGAAATAAGAGTGTTGTAATTGACACTTCTGTCTGGTCCACTAAACTTATTTACATTAATACCAAGTTTTGGAGCTTTGTAATATTCATACCAAGTATTTTCTGAGGTCAAACCTATAGCTTGTTTCTCTGCAACATAACGATAACCCAATAATCCTCTGAATCCATAAATTGCAAAAGATCCCAAAGGTATTGGAACAGGTGGTTCTAATTCACAATCTATAATAAATGCTGGATATTTTGGCATTAACTTAATGTCCGCTTTACCGGCTAATTTAACCGATGGAATTTGTAAAGTAATTCCGCCTGCATATTCTTTAGAAACCCCTGGTTCTGGAATGGTTACCCAACCATTTATCTGTGCCAAAGAACCTGAATTAGCAGGTAGTGTAAGATCTAAATAAAGCGTCTTAATTTGTAAGTATGGTTTCGGTTTATCATGTCCATCTACATCATCCACACAATAATAATACTTAACTCCATCTCCTCTTACTTCAATTCCAAGAGGGTCAATGCTCACACCACCATCAAAACCAAAATAGTTGAACTTACGCATTATGCCGTTCACCTCTTTTTGATGGGAACCGTAGTGAATGGCGGAAACTGTAATATTTACTGGACCTAATGGTAAAACCATAGGTTCAATTAATTGTATTGAACCTCCTTTGAATTCAATAGAACCATCACTATAAATACGAAGTCTTTCTATTTCCATAGGACCTAGTTTTAAGGTTTCTTTTAAAAACCCTTCAAATTGTAAGGTCCCGGATGTACCAATATAAAAATCATCATCATCTTTTCCTAACTCTACACTCTTCAAGTTATAGGTAAAAACATCAGGAAATTCAATCGGGTAGGGTGGAGCTGCTGATGCAGTTAGATTAAAATCGCCATCGTCACTTAAATGACCATCTATGTTTATTCGAACGGTTTGACCAGCATTAGGAGTTCCTTGTGGATAAACAAATTTTTTAATTTCTAATGCTCCTTTAATATTAGAAGATATAACCTTATTTTGTTTAAAAGTGATGTCAAATTGGTTGAATCCAACTCTAAATCCTTTGTCTGCAGAACCTATTTTTTTCCATAAAGTTGGTACTGGATCTACAGAACCATTAACAGATAAACTATTCAAATAAATTTGATAACCTATTATTGTATCAAATGTTTTAGTCCCTCCTGTTAATGGTGGTAATTCAGTCAATATTATAGGGAATTTAATTGAGCATGGAGGATTCGAGTTATTAGGAAATAATTTTGTCTTAAGCTCATTAATATCAATAACAATTTTTTCTTCAATAGCATTTGTACTAATATTCTTTTCAAGAATAGTTATTGGAAAATGCAAATTAAATTTATCCTCAAAATAATAAGTAGTTCCTCCTGTAATAGTTGACGGAACTGTCTCTAACATAAATGTACCTGAAACTCCTCCTGTACCAATCAATAGGTCATACCCTCCTAACCTCAATGTAGTAGCTGGCGTTCCTTGCACAGTATCAACATTGAACCATCTTGCAGGTAATGTTACTGATAAAGCTCTTGCATAAACTCCTGTAAAATCATCAGGTCTTCCATCCGCATCTGCTTCCGGTATATTTGTTTTTTTGCTTAAATCAAGTTTCAGACTTTCTATCTGAATTAACATACCTGTTTTTCCAATTTCGCAATAAGTAGGATTCAAAGTACCTGCTAACTCTAACTGATAACCAATACCAGCTTTTGTATCTGCATATAATAAAGCTTGAGCAAAATCAAAATAAGCTTTATTACTTGGATTTGTATCTGGTTCTAAACCACCACCATTATCAATCCATGGGACTAATATATTTCTTGGAAATTCTATTGAAGCAGCTAATTCTAAAGTTACTCTTGCTTCTGGTTTTATTATATTAAGTAAATAATCTTCAATATCATAAGGAACTAAACCTTCAAAAAAGGTTTTAACTCTTTCCTTTGTTTCTTGTAAATCAGAATTTACAAGAATGTAAGTCAAAAAAACAGCTATAGACCCAAATTCACCTAATTGTTCTTTTAATGCTATACTTAATTCTTCAAGTTTACTCTCAGAAGTTGGATAAGGTATAGATGAAGTTAATACCTCACCAAGTTCATTGTTTATATCATCAACAAATTGATTAATTGGATTTGTAGAAGGATTAGTAACTGTAACAAATGTATTAATAGCATGAGCTAAAACTTGCTCTTCAGAAATATTAAAAACAATTAATCCCATTTCATAAAACTCTCTTGGAGTAAATGAAAAACTCTGTAAATCAAATGCCTTTAAATACGCAATTATAGGCCAATTATATTGTAGCGTAACAGGAAAAGAAGAAATTCCTTGATTATCAAAATCTCTATTTAAAACAAACTTTAAACCAAAAAATAAATCAATATCAAGTCGTTCTTTTGTAACTATACGTAAGCTATAAAAAGCAACTGAACCATCAATACTAACCGATGATTGAAAATCTTTATAGTGTATTTTACTAAATAGATTAGTTAATGTCGACTTTATAAAATCAACACTATCAGGAACAGCATCTAATGTTATTAGATTCTTTAAGGATGGATAATATTTATTTGACATAATAATTTAGTATCTAATTTTTATATTTCATCTTGGTTGTTTATTGTAAAATAAAAATCATTCTACATCTTTTGTTATTAATACACTAGTATTCAATTCTTAATCAACAGATTTATTTATATTCTGTTCTTAATTCATTTTTATGGAGTTTCAACTTGATAGCAAAACCGTGAGAACTATCGCTAATATATTTAAATATATATTTTTCATTTTTTTAATAAAAATTACTCAAAAAATCTTCAATCAATTTATTTTCATAATCCCGAAATAAATATTGTTTTAAAATATTCGGGTTGTTTTCATATAAAATTTCTCCTGTTTTGTCATTAATAATAATAGCTTTAAAACAATATTCAGTTTCCATTTTACAAATCCAATAAGCATCCTCTTCATTAAAACTTCTTTCTATTATTATGCTGTCATTATCTAAGTTTAAACTATAAAAGAAGTCTTTTAATATATTAAAAACATCTATAAAAGTTAGTTTAAATTTTTTATCAAAGTTTAATTCATTGATGAGTTTTCCTTTATTATTATAGATCTGCCACCTTCCTGCCTCAAATTCATCAAACAAAAAAGCTTTACTCAGTACTAATTTTTTTCCATTAACAGAATAATCAATTCTCGTTTCTGTAGAAAAATTGTATAATTTATTGTTATATTTTAGTGTATATTCATTGTTAACTGAAACTAACTTGTTTAGCTCATTATAATCGTAATAAACATTTTGATTAAAGTCAAATTTCGAGTTATAAATATCTGACCCAAATTGTTCACATATTTCATAATTCTCATATTTAGATGAGAAATGAGTATTAAACCATAAGCCTTCAATATTCTTTTTACCTATTCTATAAGTACAGTTTATTGAATCAATCTCAAATGATTTTTGTCTATATTCATAGATATTATGTAATATTTCATCTATAGAAGAACCTATAAGAATTTTGCTAGGAATTGAAGGGATTTCATTCTTATCAAAACTATCTAAATATAAAGGTGTTTTAGTTTGACTAAATATTTGGCCAAAAACAGATATAAGTAATATAACTATAAGTTTTTTCATTTTAATTTTTTTACATTTTTTCTAGCTATCAACCATTGCCAATGATAAGTTGATCTCGTTACAGGAGTATAATCCATTATGTTATCGGTTTGTAGACCTTGATAAACATATAATGAATTTTTAGATAACTTGCTGAAAGTATGAGGAATTCCTAAACTATGTAAAACTTCATGTGCAAGAGTAGTTTCATCATTTTGAGCAATTTGAAACATAACAACATCTGAACCAATGCCTGTTGCAAACCCTCCTAATTGATTAAATATTCCATTATTATTAAAATTTCCACCAATATTATTAATGAAGAAAACAACTCTTCTGCCTTTACTACCAAGAATTTGTTTTAAATATTTGTTTAGGGGAATGGAGTTTGGAACAGTAGCATTTACACCTATAATATTAATTATACCATTTATAGTATCATAATAAGAGGCTGGCAAATTTCCAATGTTAAGTGTGGTTGGATACCATTCCACATCAATATCTATAAGAGCCTGACGAAGATAATTTCTTAAGAAATGTATTTGATTACTTAATTGAGTCTGATTATAAGAAGCTACACCTGATGGTAATTGTAATGAAACAGGAACAAATAGTAGCTTTTCTTCTTTCTTTTCTCTTTCTTTATCGTCCGTAAAAAGATTCAATATTCCTGCTATTCTTTCAGTTGGATCATTGATTTTTCTCGAAACAACTGTTAATTCCTTTTTAAATGGAATTGCTCCACTATTAGTTTCTTTCAAAGTAATGTTTAAAGTAGTCTCATTGTAAGAATTTGTAACTAATTGATTTACATCAATGTTTAAAAAAACAGTTTTATTTGGACCAACATTACTATTAGCATTATTCTGATGGCTTGAGTTATTAGGGTCTAATGGGCAGCTTAATTTTAATAAGCTGGTATTATAATTTATTCTTAATGTTTGAGGTAATATATTTCCTGTTTTGATTCTCAATCTGACCGTGTAAATTTTGTTATTGTCTTTAACTAAACTTAACCATGACGAAAAGTATTCTATATCATTGTCCGAATTATCTATTCTCCAGTCAAGAGGAATAGCATTATATTCTCCGACTTTAAGATTATTGTACATTATATAGTCAGGTACAAATGTACCAGTAGTAGGGTCATTACTATCCGTCTGGGTAGGAATTGTTCCTAAAATATTTCTAAAAGGTGGAAAGTTTTGACCATTGTAATTTTCATTTAATTTACGCATCCAATCAAAACCATATTTTAAATACCATTCTTCATTATTAGGGTTCAGTATAGGATCTGTAATAGTAAAGGGTAAAAATTCTACAGCAATATTGGCAAATGTTTCTGAATGAGCAAATTGTGCAACGTAATTAGAGGTTGTAAAAAATTTACCATCAATTGAATACAAAAACACAGGATTAGTGGTATTAATATATGTAACTTGATCTCCATTTGAATTATCATAAGTAATACCCAATTGATATTTTTTATAATCATCATTGCTAACAACTGCAACTTCATCTAAATGAAAAAATGTATTAAATTTTAAATTATCAGGAGCACCTGAATTAATCGTATTAAACTCTATCTGAGTAAGTCCTATTTGTATAAAGTTACTAACATTATCACTATCATAGATAAGATTTCTAACAGCCAAAACGTCAACCGAAACTCCATCATCAAGTATACTTCCTCTCCATATCCTAATGTCACTATTGTTTTGATTTAACTTATTTTCATAGACGCTTTTTGCAAAAGTATTTTTATCATCAATTATATCGCATCCTGATACAAATGGATATCTTTTAATAAAATTAGGATCATCAGAATCTGTTGGATAAATTAAATACAATCTAGTTCTAGTATCAGTTGAAGGTGCTGTATCAGTTCCACTACCTTCAAAAACTACTTTCATTTCTCCCAAAATATTACTATTTGCAATATGGTACATTTTAGGTTTATTATAAATAAGCCATTGTACTTTATTCCCTTCTGCTGTTTCAAAGTCCTCAGGTTCATATATACCAGAAACATCTATTGGTCCAATTAAATCATTGTAGTATTTCGAATAATCAATGTTTCGAGAGTAAATAGCATACATAAAATTCGCGATTGGTAAACCAACTCCTGAATTTGGTTTATAAAAAGGACTCTTTAATATTGTTCTTGTATGATTTGCATCTTCTCCTACAGTGAATTCTTTGAACCTTTCAACATTAAATGTATTTCTGATATAAAAGCAATTATTAAAAAAAGGATCAGTCGTTGGCATTAAATAATTCAAAAAGAAATTTATTCTAGTAAAAGAATTATTTGCAGAATTTATACTATATGTAAAATAACTCGGATTATTAACATCATCCAAAATTTTAATAGGCCACCCGTTAGAAGCAAAATCCTCTGCTGGAGGATAACTGGTAACAGTCGATGTTAAATCCGGTGCAGGCTGAATAGGTCCACTTGGAGGCATAAATGGTGTCTCATTATAAAAATTATAGGATCTACCTCTTTTTCCAAGTATATATAAATAAATTTTATTTGAAGTGAAAAATTTACTTACAATATAATAATAAATATCGTCTTGGTAAAAAGCATAATTTTCATTGACACTACCTGTTCCAGGAATGTGAATATTAGTATTAACTTTACCGTGCTTCATTCCAAATTGAGTTATATGAGCTCCATAATAAGCAGCTGGATCAATAAAATGATATATATTCTCCCTGAATATTTTAGTACTTATACCAGCATAAACATTTGGTACAACAGGTATGTCACCTACTACAAATGGAGTATTTGTTCCTGACAAGTTCAAAATACATTCTTTAGCACATGCATATTTAAAATCAAGATCAAAACCTGTTTCACTTGTCTCTTGCTCATAGTCCCCAAAATCAACAACTATTTCAAAACCTAACTTAGTTGGTCCAAAAAAACCTAAAGAATCTCCCATACTTACTCTTGCTAAGTTGTAAGATTCACTTGAGTTCCCGTTAGCACTCTTAAAAAATGTTTTAATTATTTTTAAATCATTTGGATTAGAAGCATTATATCCAAGTTCACTTGCATTAAACTCTATCGGATCAGTTGAGTTAGTTAGATTATTATACTCTTTATATTCATTCCAAAGCCTATTAACAAAATCCAGATTTGTTGTAGGGTCATGATTTATTAATTTCAAATTATTGGTACCTCCAGCATTAGTAAAAATATTAGATTTTAATATTCCTCTATATACAAAAAACTTAATTTTAACACCTATATCCACAGGCTTTGAAGGCCTTAAAAATATATTAACTTTATCAGGATCATCTCCATGAGGTGCAAAAAATAAATGGCCATCAGTAGTAGCATATGCGGCTCTTTGAGTTGTAATATTAAATTGTGAAGTAATTCTAAATTTGGTAGTCTCATGACCTACTACAGGTCCAAATCCATCTTCTTCTATCTGATGAGGGAAATTGTCTAAATCTGCAAAAAAGAAAGATTCAGGTACAGGAGGAATATATCTCACTTTATCCAATGCAGTTAAAACCTCATTTTGAGCTGATTCTGTGTTTATATTAAAAGTATAATTGAATAAGTTATCTGACATGGTTTATTTTTTTATATTGAAACATCATAGGTTACTTCAAGAACAGTCTCATCAATTGTTAGGATAAAATTCAAACTCACATTTTTATAATTAGGACTACTTAGTATTGAATCCGTTATAGAAATTACTGGCTCTATTTTAACCCAATCAGCAGTTGGCGCTACATCAAAACCCCAGGAAGTTCCAGTTTTTTTATAAATAACAGTCTGTTCAATCGCTCCACTAGCTCTATTTTTCTTAATAAACGTAAATTTTAGAGCATTTAATCTACTTTCTAAGATATTTGAAATTTCAAATATGAAGCTTTTACTTACCTCAATTGGATTTGCAGTTAAATTGTAAACATCTTCTGGCAGTTTAGTTTTAGTCCCATCAGCCCCCAATATAAATGAATTAAAATGGGTAACATTTATTGGTTTACAAGTAAGATTTTTATTATTTCTTATATTTGTCAAACTTATATCAGTTTGAGTACCATCAAAAGGTGCAATATGGGCTAATATATATGCTTTTTTGTTAAGTACATTCCAAAAACTACTCCATGAATCTGAAATATTTTTCCATTCAAATGAAATAATCACTTCTGAATTAGCCGGAATTATTGGAATTTCTTTTATTCCAATTAATATCGAATTATTATGAAGAGTAGAATTAATAATCGGATCTTCATTTGCTACATCAATATTATGGAACCATTTATCTGGAAAAGGAAAATTGGGATTAACATCATCAGTAAAAGACACAAATAATTTCAAATCACACTCTTTAAAACTTTGCCTATTTCCTATATTTCTTACCCTAACATATATTTTCTGATCAGTTGTTGTATCTAAAGTATTAAAAGGTTGTGATGGTGTTGGTAAAGTTACACTAGTGTCAATTAATTCTTTTACCCATATATCTGGACTGTCAACAATCTGATTAACCGGTACAATAGTTCCTGAATCATTGTCAAAAAATTTCATAACAGGTTTCTGAATACTTGGTAAAACATGCCAATTTAGAGCCATCTGAATTGCAGCATGAGCATCAATTAATCCTGTTCCATAATGGGAACTATGTTGATAACCATCACTATTTAAAACATACCCTGGTATCCCAGCACCTGAGGTTGTAGCAGCAGAAGATGCTGATTCTTTTATTATATGCTTTACTTCAGACGAACTTAAATTTTGATTTGCAGATAAAATTAATGCTGCTAAGCCAGATACAAATGGAGTTGCTGCAGAAGTACCATTAAAATCAGTAGTTATATCCCCTAAACCATAAAGGTATATTTTAGTAAAAGGGTTAGTCGTATTATTAAGATGAGTTAAAGGAAGTGCTAATTTTAGCATTTTTGTTGAATAATCAATTGCTGAAACAGAAACATTGTAAAAATCAGTTGAATCTTGAACAAGTAACGAACACCCTACAAAAAAACCTATAATACTATCAACTTTAATTTCCTTGACAATATTACCAGTAGCAGTTGTAGCAACTACATTAGCTGTTTTTCTAGGAAAAACTACATAGTCCCCTACGTTAGAGTTTACACTTCTTGTTAATGTAATCTCATTTGTAGTTGAATTTATAGTGCTTATTTTTCTTACATGACCAGTTGATAAATCGCCTAAAGAACCTATAAAAATCTCCTCTGTAGTATAAGGATATGCTCCTTTAACACTTTCTACTTTGATAACTGAAGTCGTACCAGCAGTTGTTATCTTTGTAAATAAAGGAACAAATTCAAAAACTGTCCTAACACCTGTCATTGTTGAATCAATCAAACTAGCATATGTTGTTTTTTTCATTCTGCTAATTGCAATTCTATTCATAGATAAAACAATTCCATTAACATAATAAAATTCAAAACTATTGATATTATTAAAATCACCTAAAACAATTTTCTGCCCTTCATAAACACCATTAACATTATCAAATTCTAAAACAACATATTCATAATAATCAGGATTTGGCGGAACAAATTCTACTGCATTTATTTTAGTTTTTAAACTTAATTTTAAAGGACTATTGCTATGTAATTCTCCTGCACCATTAACAGTATTAGTAAAAATAGTATTATCCTCTTGACCAACTACAGTTCCACCACCACCTGGAGCACAAATATCTATTCTTGTCCCAAAATTACTATAAGATGATCTCTTAGTATTTGGAGATGGAGTGCCTGTCAACCAGTTATATCCATTATCAATCGACACAGCTCCAACTATTAAAGGTTTATTACTAGCAGCCATTTCATTTAAAAACTGATTAGGTGTTGGTTCAATATCTAAACCATCATTACCTGCACCAACAACTATAACACAACCTCTACCATTTCGCCCTAAAGATGTTATTTCATTAAAAACAGCTATTGAATAATGTTCACTTGCTAAACTCGCATTTTGTAATATTTGAAGACTAAAATTAAATATATCAACATAAGAATTATTTAAGAAAAAATTTAATCGTTCAGTTGCATTTAAAGTACCTATTTTCTTATAAAGTCTAGCAAAATTAATACCATCAACTGTAAAATTATATGCTGAATTTATCGCTGAATACACAGAAAATGTTGCTAATGTGTATTCTAAACCAGCAAGTGCATGGGCATAAAGTAATTTAAATATTATTGAAGCATTACCACTACCTGTTGCTAGTGTGTATAAACTACAATTTGGAGCTATACCAACTACACCACTTCCATCATAAGAGGAAATTCCGTTAATTTGAGATTTTGATGATGCTATACCTGTTACTGATTCACCATGGGGTCCAGATATAAAATCAATAAAATCAAATGAACCATTACTGGTTTCAGAAACAACATGCTTTAAAAATTTAGAATCACCATTTGTTAATAAGCCTTTAAACCCAGAAGAAACAGGGATATTGTTAATAGTTTCAACACCAGTATCTATTACAGCTATCTTTATATTTGGACTTCCAAATGCAATTTCATTAGCGTTACCATTTAGAGCTTGAGACCCTCCATTAAGTAATTGCCATGCCTCAGGAGCATTTATCAAACGTAAACCCCATTGTTGTTTAAAAAACTTGTTATCAGTTGTAATCATAAATGTATACTATTATCAATTGCTTGATTAATTTTTTCTCCAGATAAATTATAATATTCAATTAAATCCATTACACCATATGGAGAAGGATAATTTTTAAATCTATAGATAAACTTATTATTAACTTTAGTCTCTTCAATTATAATTTTATCATAATCAATATTCTTCTCATTGTTAGAATATTTAAAATCAACTTTAAATTTTTCTCCTTTAGAATCAAATACTAATTTGATATTAGGGTTAAATAAAGAATTTGAAACTAAAATATAAGGTATTGTTTTTAATTCTTCACGGAGATTCTGGCTCGATTCTAATTCAAAATTTGAGATTATTGTATCATTAATAATATTGTAATCATAAATATTTGTTTTTTTTAATCTCTTTTCTTCTAATTTATATAATGAATCTAATTCAAATTTGTTGAATTTGTATGTTGAATTATTTAGTAATTTTCTATCTAATTTCTCTTGATATGATAAATTCAAATTTGAATATTGCCTTTTTACTACTTCATCTCTTTTTGAGTTTTCACTACTAAAACTTCCATCCTTATATATAATTTTATTTAAACTCATTTCATGATTTTTTTTAGGTTTAAATAGCGTATCATAATTTATATATTTAATGTACTTAGGAATATAATTAGGTTCTCCATTAGAATAAAAATATTCCTTTTCGATTTTATCTTTAGTTGATACAACTTTTGTTTTTAAAAGTAGACCAAATAACATCAAAACATTTTTATCACTTTCAAGATGTTTTATTATAGGATCATTAAATCGCTTAAAATTTGACTTATCTTTTTTTTCTAAATAGAAATAAACTATTCCTAAATTAGTAATCGAATTAAGCATTCCTTTTAGGTTTAATTCTGGGTAATAATTTTTAAAATAATTTTTAGCAAAACATAATTTATCATCTACCAAATCATTACATTCTATTTTAGAATTATACAAAGTATCATTAAAAGCAATAACTATTTTATTTTGGTCTTCTTTATATAAATTAAACTCATCATTAGTAGCCTTTACTCTGTAAGGCGATCTAAGTGAAAACTTTAATTCTTTTGGTAACATATCAAAACTCTGAAACCCTTTCTCATTATATTTTTCATGATAAACCATTATAGTATTATAACCTTCGGGTATTTCAGTAAAATAATAGAATTTTCCTTTTCTATCATATTTACCTTCAATTTTAGGTATTTCAAATCCTTCTAAAGTTACTTTTGCATCTTTAACATTCTTTTCAGTACAGGCATCCTCTAAATACACTTTTACAGCAATATCACTTTTTTGTCCTAAAACAATAAAACTGTTAATTAGAAAAAAAATACACAATTGTTTAATTCTCATATCATTATTTTTTAATACCTATACAACGGAAATAATAAAACAATCTTATCTATAAGCCCTAAAACTCCCGTCAGTCACAGAAACCGTAGTTCCATTACCATCATCTCCAGTAAAAGTAAAAGTTCCTTTAATATACTCGTCATTTATTTCAGTTACAACTATTGTGCCACTTGTAGCCGTGTAGGTATCATTTCCAACCCACAATTCTGCATTATGTAAGGTTTCCAAGTTGTTGTTGGTAGGTGTTTCATCTGTAATTTCATGACTACCAAGTGATGGATTAGTTGGCATCCACAAAGAAATACGATTATAAACGCTGTTAATTTCTTTTTCACCCATTATTAGTTTTTGAAGTGATGTAATGGTTGTAGGTTCAAAATCATAACTTACACTATTAAAAGTATATTTAATGTAAAGTTCACTTTCTCCATTATTAGAGGAATCATCAGAAGAACAAGATGCAAAAGACAGAGTAATTAAAATCAAAAAAATATACGATAATTTTTTCATGGAAAAGATAATTTGTTATAAATAGTTCTCTTCCAAAACTATCTATTTTATATTTAAAAATCAATGAGTATTTATACCTAATTTGATTTTACTTTTAAACTTTAAAGAAGTTTTTATTAGTTATTAAAAATCAATAATTATTCTTAATCTGTAAGCTTTCTATCTCTTTTATTGATAAATTTAATTCTTTAAATAAAAGGTTTTGATTAATAAACTTTAAAATTTTTAATTTCTTATCATGATTGAGTTGAATACTATCTTTATCTATTTCACTCAAAATAGAATGCTTTAATAAAATGGCATTAACTTCTTGTAATGTAATGCCCATTTTTAAAATGGGTAATTCATTAAATGTGGTTTTTTCTACTAATTTGTTATTCTTTTGAAAAGATCTGAAATACCTTCTAAAATATGATACTAATTCTTCACCACCTGATTCTATTAGTTCAACTATTTTTAGCAATGTATTATCTAAACCTGTTATATAATTATCAAAGTTTTTACTGGTTGCCGTACAGTTTTTAAAATTTATCTTTTCATTATACACTTTACTAATCTTACAGGTACTATCGAAAAAAGTATTGCTATTAAAATGACAATTTAAAAACCAATTATAGTTATCAATTACACTATTTGTAAAATAAAAGTCAGAAAAATCTAACTTTAAGTTTAATACTTCTGGTATATCTATCAAATAAAAATTATTTATCGCATAAAAATTATTATCCTCGTAATTTGTATCTGAAAATAATTCTATAAGTATTGTTCTGGAATTTGTTTTAATAGGTTTTAATTCATTTATAAATATAAATAAATTACTAATGGCTTTATTAATTAACAAATTAAACTTAACAGGCAAAGTATTAATTTCATCCATCATTGTTTTGAAATAAACAATTAATTGATCCCAAGTCAATTCACTTTTGTCTATTTTATTTTTCAAACCCACATATATAGCTGAATTATAGATTAATCCAGTAGATATCATACTCAAAAACGAGTCGGTTAAAACAAAGGAATCTGGTTTAATTATTTTGGAATACAATGCATTAATACGAAAAACATGATTATAAAAATCAAATCGGAATAAATATCTATCTCTATTCGTGGTAAAGAAAGGATTGTCTTTTAAACTCTCTTCAATATTCTTAAGCATAAAGGGAGCATTAATTTTTTTTAGTAAAAAATCAAAATCTTCTAATTGAAAATAGCCATTCTTTTCAATAGCTAATAAGCTTAATAATTTTACATATTCATCGGTTTTCAATTTAAAGCCATGCTTCTCTTTTTTTGCAATTTCTCTACCAATAATTTTATAAAAAAGATAATCATTACTATAATTTTTTATTAATATTTCAGAATCATAGTTATACTGTAACAAATCATAATCAAAGTCATTATCAACTATCGTACATATTACTTCTAATATAAATGGCGAATAAACATATTCCTTTTCATCTTCTTCAAAATGTTCAAAAAAATGATTTAGCAACTTTAATGAATCGGCTATTTTTTTTCCGTTATTGTTAAAGTTTTTATTAAAGTATTGCTCTGCTAATTCTTTATTGAATTTCAACAATTTATAATAATTGTGTTTTTGAAATAAGGAATCTTGTGATTTTATTAATTCATCAATATAGACATCTCTACAACTGATTATCAATTTACCTTTCCCTAAGGTTTCTTCTAATTGATTCAAATCGATAATAAAATCAAGCAAGCTAAAATTTGGTAAAGTTGAGATGATTTCATCTATTCCATCAATAATTACTGTTATATTTCCAAATGCAAAATTTGATTTTAAAGTATTCACCTCAACTCCACCAAATTGAATATTTGAAATCTCAAAAATAGTTTGCAAGGTAAATTTTGAAGTTTCAACATTTCCTCTTTTTTGAATAAAATCAATATAAGTCTCTGTATTTAAAAATATGACTAAATGGTTGTCAAAATTTTGCAAGACCTCATCATGAATTTTTTCACAAACAGTTGTTTTTCCATCACCTCCTCCACCAGTTATAAATGAAACTGTTGTTTCTTCATTTTTAAGCCAATTAATAATATCATCTAACGTTTCATTATCCTCTTCTAATCTAAAAATGGGTGAAATAAACACCTCTTCAAGTAACCTATTTTCAATATCTTTTCGAATGTTTTTTAGGCACTTATCATAAAAATACTCATCAATAAAATATACTTTATTCTTTGAAAATTTTTCTTGAATAAATCGTAAACGTAAATTTGTTTTTTGATTATAATCTTTTGGCAACAAAACTGTTAAATTAGTAGAATATCCTTTAGAATATAATTTTTCAAATTTACTTAAAACATCATTTCTCTTGTAATCATGACTAAAAATCAAAAAATTAATAACCGAATTATCATAAGTAAAATTGTATAAACAAAAACTATCATTATTGTCCTCAAAACTTTTAAATGAATGTGTAGGAAATAAACTTCTAAGTACATTTTCTATATCTTTAAAACTATATTTTAAATTTTGCTTGGGTTTGAGATAGTCTAAAACTAACTTTTCAATTTTACTTGCATTTAAAAGAGAAACTGTTCTAGGGTTTTTATATTTCTTGTCAAAAATTTTATAACTATAATTTGTAAAATTTAGTAAAATTGGATGAATTTCATTTTCTTTTAAATACTTAAAAATCCTACAATCAGGATCTTTGGAATCGAGGTTATTTTTAATGTAATTTTGAGAAACTATTACTATTGCATTTTTTATAAAATCTAATACGCTAGTTTCCTTCAAAACCAAGATATTATCAACAAAAAGAGATTTCTTTTCTTTTGCTTTTTTTAAAAGTAAATGATTGGTTGTTACGACATTATAACCTAACTTTGAAATAATTTGCGATGACTCAAAAGCATTATCTATTTCCTCATCATCAAAACTTAGAGCTATATATTCTAAAGTAGTATTTGAATAAATATCGATATCAAATAAGACGGATTCAATTTTTTTGTTAACTTCAAATACTTTTACTTTATCACCTTCATTATATAAATATTCATAAAGGTTAGACAAATCGATAATATTCTTGTCAAAATCAAATTTAAAACGATTATCAATAATTTGTAATATTTCTTTCTTAGTATTGTTGTTAACTCTTTTTTTAGGACTTAGAATTAAAAAAAACAGCTCGTCAGCTTTTTCATAATGCTTATATTTAAGCACCTGATTTATGGTATGTTTAATTTTTTCTGGTGAAAAAGTAGAACTTATTTGAAACATAACCTTATTTTCAAAATCAATACCGTCTATACCGGGAAAATTTTTATCTATTGAATTCGAATTTATTAACTTGAAATTGTAAATTAAATTAAGAATATCTAATAAAGGACTTTCTAAAAGAATATTTAAACTTTGATCATTTACACTATTTTCTAATTCAATTTTGCTTCTAATTAACCCTAAATTAGTAGTTAGTTTATCGTTGAGATTACGTAGCGTTGTCATTAAATAAGATTTTAATCAATTATTAAAGATTAATTGATAATTAATTAACAAACCTATCATTTACAATTAAAAAAATCAATGAGTGTTTTTACTTAATTTGAAAATAGTTATTATACAAAATAATATTAAAAAAACAACGAAAATAAACTTGAAAAGTCTTATAACTTTTAAAATTTAGAGTTAAAATATACATTATAAATTTTCCTAATTACTTTATCTGACAACTCAAAAGTCTTCAGATTATAATTATACCAATTAAGTAAAATTATCTAAAGTAATAGCATTAATTTTTAAAGCAAACAATATAACTCCAATAAAGTTTTTGGTATGTGTTTTTTCCATAATACGCTTTCTATGATTTTCGACCGTTCGAGTACTAATACACAATTTATCAGCTATTTCCTTACTACTCATTTCAACACAAGCCATGTTTATGATTTCAATCTCTCGTTCAGATAAATAAATAGATTCAGATAAATCTAATACATAACCTTCTCTTTTCTCCCATAAAATAGCATCCTTAATGACAACACCTAACTCATCATCAAAATAATAATCATTTTCAATAGTGTTTTCAATGGCGTTTTCCAAAAGATTTGGAGAAGAATTTTTGCTAAAAAATCCATTAGCACCACATGTCATAACATGATGAATTACTTCTTTAGAATTTAGTTGTGAAACAATCAATATTTTTATTTCAGGTTTAATAATTTTTAACCTTTTACACAACTCAAATCCATTTAGTATAGGCATTTGAATATCTAATAATACAATATCAACATTATTATCTTTTATATATTCTAAAAAAGCTAAGCCATCGTCAGTGTCATAAACAACATCAAAATCTATTGATAAAGACAATAATGTAGACAAACTTTTTCTAAAAAGCTCATGATCATCGATTAAAGCAATTTTAATCATAATATTGGGGAAATAACTGTAAAACAGCATGGTTAACAACTTTTAGTTTCCTATTTTCACTTCTTTCTTTTATGGGATTCCATTTTATAATCCCACGCAATTTAGTATAATAAAACTAATATCATTACTATATGATATATTTTTATTTCACTTATACATTTACAAAAACATTTTTTTAGTTTATAGTAATCTAACAAATTAAAAATACTTTAACAGACCTATAAATAGAACCTAATTTTAAAAATAAAAACGCGTAATCAATAGAATATATTATACTATTTTAATATTAAGGAAACATAGCAATTTATGACAAAAAATCTAGCAACACTTTATTTTAACTTATATTAACATCCCTATTTTTAAAAAAATTTAAAATAAATGAAGTCTATGTTTTTACCTAATAGAATCCTTTATAATCTTTTTTTATAAATATCATTGAGTAAAAATACTCATTGCAAAAAACTTTAGTTAAATATAATTTTATAAAAAAAACATTTATGTTAAACTTACTGCAAAATTTATACACAGAGGAGCATAGTTTTAAAGAAGCTTCGTTAGATTTTACGACAAAAGATGGTGATATTTTAGGTTCTGATAAAATCAGCGGCCTAGAAATCAGATTGTCACATGTTATTATTAAAGATAACAAAACAGCCAAAATTTTTCCTTTCCCAGGATTGGCAAAAATTTATTTTTTAACCCTAGTGGTTTCTGATGCAGAAAACCAAGTCATAAATTTAGATTTAAAAGGTTTTGAAAAAGTTGATGATGGAGATGCATTATCTATTGATAAATCCATTTTCTATTGGAAACAAGAAAAAAAAGAAAAAACACCTTCACAAGTCCACGTAATGACTTCAATTATTAAATCAAAACAAAGTTTAAGAGATGTTGCCAAAATAATGGAAAACATTAAATCTGACAGTGATTACAAAGATTTAACAGACAATTTACTAACAATAATAAAAGATGTTAATCAATTTTCTAATGTTATTAATTTTATCAGTACAGTTTCTTCAATCGTAGGCAAATATCTAGGTAAAGTTGAAGATAAACCTTTTTTAACTTGGTACCAAAGTTTTACAGATATTAATGGTGATTGGGACAAGTTAGGAAAAACATACAAACACGCTGAAAACAAATATGCAGCAATGGATTTATCTATAACCATTAGAGATAAGGCTAGGAATAAAAAGTAATAAAAGTTGAAAAACATCATAATCTAACATTCAAAAAATAATTATTTCTCATGTTATTTTTCAATATTGTAATTTCTTGATTATTTAAACAAAGATTACTATGTTAGGAATCTTAAGTCAAAAAATTAATATAATATAAAAGCACTTTAAATTAAGTATAAATACGCATTGACATGTAAACTCATTATTTATAATTTTAAAAAAAATAGAAAGATGAGTGAAAAACCAATTATCAATTGTCATACCCATATTTTTACTGGGGATAACATCCCACCTTATATAGGCAAAAAATTTATGCCTTTTATTTTATACAAAATTTTAACTGTGCCTTTAGTTATACGAATTTGTAAATTTTGGTTTACGAATAAATATAGTCCTTATAAATTTAATTTTAGCTTTCAAAATAGCAATTTAAAAAAGAATTTAGTTAAGCTAAAACTCCTATGGCAGCGTTTCAGAGTTTTAAGAGCTATAGTCGATGTAGTAAGCTTTTTAATAGTCTTATTTTCTACTTACCTCCTATTTAAATATTTTTTTAAAGAAATTGAATTTTGTGAAAAATTACTTATAAAACTTTATAATATTCAATATTTAGAATTTTTAAAAAATGATGCTATACAAATAAGTATCATTTTATTTACACTAATTGCTATACCGTATGGTAGAAAAATAGGCTTAATGATAATACGTAATTCTAAAAAATTATCCCTTCTTTTTATCAACGAAGATCAGCTGAAGTTTATTACGCGCTATGTGAGCATAGGACGATTTGCCTATTATCAAGAACAAAATGCAATTTTTAAGCGACTAACAAAACAATATCCTAAAAACACACAATTTGTTGTACTTCCAATGGATATGGAATTTATGGAAGCAGGTAAAGTTAAACCAATTGGTAATTACCAAACTCAAATGGAAAGACTAAAAGAAATAAAATTAAAAAACCCAACGATTATACATCCTTTTATTTTTGTTGATCCACGTAGAGAAAATGTTGGTTATAAAGATTTTTTTAAATGGAAAAACCTCAACGGCAAAGTCATTTTAGAAGATTGCTTTATAAAAGAATACATCGAAAAAGCAAATTTTGCAGGTTTTAAAATTTATCCAGCATTGGGGTATTTTCCTTTCGATGAAAAATTATTACCCTTATGGAAATATGCGGCAGATAATAATCTACCCATTATGACTCATTGTATTAGAGGAACCATTTTTTACAGAGGTAATAAGAAAAAAGAATGGTACTATCATCCTATAATTAAAGATGCTAAATTGCCCAATGAATATATGCTATTAGCTAAAAGCAAAAACATTGAATATTCTCTAGACTTCACACATCCTTTAAATTATTTATGCTTACTTAATCCTATTTTGCTTAAAGAATGGATAAAAAAATGCAACAAACCAGAACTCTTGGATTTATTTGGATATTCTGAAGAAACTGATACAATTAGTTCTGATTTGAGTAATTTAAAAATCTGTTTTGGACACTATGGCGGAGATGATGAATGGAAAAAATTCATGGAAAGAGATAGGGATAATTATTCTCACAAAATGACAGATAATTCCAAAGGAATCACATTTATTAATACAAAAAAAGACAAACTTGGTTATGGCAGATTAATGGATATTTGGAAAAATGCTGATTGGTACTCTATCATTTCAAGTTTAATCATGCAATATCCAAATATATATGCTGATTTAAGTTATATTATACATGAAGAAGAAATTGTACCCTTATTAAAGCAAACTTTAAGCAACCCCGCATTAAAAGAAAAAATATTATTTGGCACCGATTTTTATGTCGTTCGTAATCATAATTCGGAAAAAGAATTACTAGCCAAAACTAAATCAAATCTATCTACTAAACAATTCAACTTAATTGCAAGAGAAAATCCAATAATTTTTTTAAGACGCAACTAATTCATAATTATGATATATAAAATTAAACCTAACGATAATTTAACAAAAATTGCAAAAAAATTCAACTCTACTGTTGAATTAATAATGGCATTCAATCCTGAAATAAAAAATCAGAACCACATCTATGTCAATCAAATCATAAAAATTCCTAATCTAGAAGATTTACCTGGAGAAATTATAATTAATGAAACATTAAATGCTAGTTATTTTATAAATAGAGCAAAATCCGCAATTGGAAAAGGAATAAAATATAAATTAGGTTCTGGAGGTATGAAACCAGAATTGATTTTACCAACTACAGACAAACAATGTGACTGTAGTGGTTTTATTTGTTGGGTTTTTAAAATTTCGAGAAAAACCGATATTCCTTTTTACCAAAAATTTGGTGGTTGGATTTTTACTGATTCAATGGAAGCTGATATAAAAAGTATGTCAGGAATTTTTAATAAAATTGAGACCCCTGAAATAGGATGTATAGTAGTTTATGGAGCTGGGAATAAAATTGGACATGTAGGCATTGTTTCAGAAGTAAAGAGTGGAAAAATGACGAAAGTAATACATTGTAGTTCTGGAAACAATAAAAAATTTGGAGATGCTATTCAAGAAACTTCATCTGCAGTTTTCAACAGACCAGATATACTTTGGGGAAGATTTACTGACTTGATCTAAAAATTTAATTGAAAATTTAAAAATATTATTTACTTTTGAAAAAACATTAATCCAGTTCTAATCTTGAACATAAAATTGAACACGATTTTAATAAAATAGTAATTTTGAAGCCTCTAAAACACTAGTAAAATGGTTGATTTTTTCAAGACTTCTAAATTCATAACCCTGAGGTCACGGGTTCAACTCCCGTCTTCGCTACGAAAAACAAACCCTAACTAATCAAACAGTTAGGGTTTTTTTATATCAAAAATCGTATCCATTTATTTTAACAAACGCATACGATTTATTACTTTTGAAATTATTTTTGACACCAAAAATATATACCTCAAATAACGATCTTTCCAAAAGATAGATGATATGTCTATTTTTCATTTAGAAATCCTGAAAACGAAAAAATGGAAAGGCAGACACCTATTTATGAGGAAATTAACAAACATAAAAATTTAAAAGAAAGAAAAGAAGCTGCTGAAAATCTTAAATGGCAGTCGATAGAATATTAAAAAACGGTTTCAATCCTTACGAAAATTCAAAATTTGAAGAAATTGAAAAGCACTACAACATTAAAGAAACTTTTCAATTTAGCTTAGATATAAAAAAAATATTCTTTCAGAAAGTAGTTATTCCGATTTTCGAATTAGAATTACAAAGTTTCAAAAATGGCTTAAAGACAATGGACTTGATAAGCTACTAAAAATTGAACATCTAACAAAAAAATTGTTGCCACTTATTTAAATGAAGTCCTAGAAAAAACTTCACCAATTAACCGCAACAATACACGTTCTGTAATTTCATCTTTTTTCAAAACACTTGAAGATGATGATCTTGTTAAAGATAATTTTGTAAAAAGCATACCCATTTTAAAATCTAATCCAGAAAGAAACAAAACATACTCTAACGAGTTAGAAAACAAAATATTCGAAAAACTAAACGACGACCCTACTTTAAAGCTTTTTGTTCAATTTATTTCTTATAATTTTCTAAGACCTGTAGAAGTGAATAGAATTATAATTGCTGACATCGATTTAAAGGATAAAATTTTAAAAATTAAGCCCAAAACTGGATTTCAGTCAAAAAGAATTCCTCAACTCTTAATTGATGAGATTCCAGACTTATTTAATTATCCTAAAGATGCTTATTTATTTGGTAGAAAAGATTTTGGACAATATTGGGAAGCCAATGAAACTAGCAGAAGAAATGATTATTCAGATTATTTCTTAGAAGTAAAAAAGGAGTTTGGATTAAGGAAAGACTATGGATTATATAGCTTTAGACATACCTTCATAACTAAGCCCTACAATACTTTCATAAAAGAAATGACACCTAAAGAAGCTGAATCAACCATTATGTCAATTACAAGGCACACTACAAAAACTGCTTTACGAAAATATTTAAGAGAGATAAACGCTTATATTCCTGATGATTATTCGATGTATTTGTAGTTTATTTATTTTGAAATTAACATTTCAACTAAATCATTAGACTCTTCAATTATCCATTGATTATATTGTATTAATTCATTTAAGATATCTAATTGGTTGGCTGTTAATAGATATCTATACTTCTATCATGAATATTCTCCCATTTACTATTATGATCTGTTTCTATAATACCTTTTTGGGATGCCATTTGGTGTAAGTAGTTGAATATTTGGTATTTTTTCTTTTACCAAAGGATAAATAAACCGTCAAAATCCCAATCATTTCAAATATAATAAAAAATACAATATATACAACCCCTAAAATACAATCACTTATAAACTATGCATTTTATTGATTTTTGTAAAATGCCTAGAGAAAGAAAAAATCCTATACCAAAAATTATAGTTCTATTTGGAAAAAGAATAAAACAATTAAGAATTGAAAAAAAATGTCCCAAATGGACGTGGGTGCTGCTTTAAAAATTAATAGAGAAAATATAAGAAAATATGAAAAAGGTTTGTAAGAACCTAAACTATCTACTATTGTTAAATTTGCTGAGTTATTTGAAGTTGATTTTAATAATTTAATTCAACTCGAAAAAAAAATGTAATTAACTTTAAATATTGATCTATTAAAAAAGATTTTTATATACTTATTTTACATAAAATTTTAATTTTTAATAATCTTCATTGTTTTTTGAATATCATTTACATAAACTAAAGCAAAATATACCTCTTGATCAAGTTTGTTTAAATTAATTTCTACATTAGTATCATTTGTAATTTCATTATAAATTTCTGTACCAAACACATCAATAATAATAATAATAATAATAATAATAATAATAATAATACGTTCAATTGAAACAATTGACTCAATGGTTAATTTATCTTTATAAGATTAGAATAGACCTTTATAAATGTTTCTGTAGTAAAATTTTTACTACTTAAGACACAAGTACAGGCATACTTGATGATGTACCTATACCACTAGTATCATTTCCAAGTTGCCCATCAAAATTCGAACCTCATACATATAATTCTCCGTTATTGTTTATTGCTCAAGTACTTTCACCTTCAACGTTAACTAATTTCTAGTTATTTGCTATTCCAAGTTGAATTTCGATTAAAACTTGACTAGACCCACCTAAAACAAAACCTACAGACCTTAAAGTACCATTATCCAATCGTATGTATACAAGTGTACTGTCCCCAGTATCAAATACTTCACATACAAAGGATTGTTATTTCCTGAATCATTTAGGTTTACTAATAAATTATTTAAATTCTCATCATAAAATCTACCTCACTAGCTGTTATATACATAATAGTTGTATTATTATTTTTTAGTTGGATATTATTTGCAATAGTTGTTCCAATAGGAACATTCAAAAATTATCATGATTCCAACCCCAATATCAAACCGCTTTATCTGATTAAAAGAAACAGTTATTCTATTACGAACAGATGCTTGAACCAAATCTGCATCCTTATTCCTTTGTTTAGGAACTAAAGAAATCTAATTAAAGTAAATCTTTCTGAACTTCATCAACCCAATAAAGTTCCATTTTTATTAGTACTGATTGAATGGTAAATCCATCTGAGGTAATTTTTCAATCTGTATCTGATTCTATCTGAAAACAAAATTTTTTATTTATTAATGTTTAATCTTCTAACTAGTCTCTTTCATTATTTCCCATGTCCACAATGTCATATCTGTTTTTATAGCTAGTGTAAAAGATTTACTAGGATTTAAACTTGCAAAAATTTCTTTCCAATTAGCATCTGTTCCAATTTGAACTGGAGCCGACCTTGACTATTTGTTCCGTCTCCAAGTTCACCATGTATAATCCTTCTGCATACCCATAACGTAATATTTTCTGGTATTGTAAAAAAATAGCATTACCTGAAGAAATGGATTTCCAACATTGACTGTACACACTTAAATTAATTCCTGCAATAAAAAAAAATAAAGTTTTTTTTCATTTCAATTAAGTAACAAAATTAATATTAGCTGGAGTTTTATAAAGTTAGTGATTATTTCCTCCGCTTATTATTTAGTTTCCTAAATTAATTAAATTTTTGCTTGAACAAATAACTCTTAATTTACAGCACCTACGGTTTGAACAGTATTACTACCAATTTCTGTAAATTCTATAAAACTACCCATTTTCATTTGATTGGTACCTCCAGGTGCTGTAGAAAAAGCTAATTGAGGAGTTAAAACACCTCCTGTAGTACATCTCAATACTCCTTCAAATTCAATAGTTGTGGTAACTGCTGTATTAGCAGCATTTAAAACTTTACTACCTGTTCCACTAATTTGGACATTTGAGTTGGCAGTAGCTATTCCGTTTAATGTAGATGAAAAAAGTCTAGCTACATATTCCATAGATGTTATATTTAACCCTGATGTTACAAGCCATCCCATTGCTGTAGCATGACTTGTTGATCCATTTGCTATTAAGAATTTCCCTTTAAAAAAATAAGTTTTATTTGCCGATAAACTAAATGCATCGCTTGAAGTAGGAAATGCATTTTGTAACAAATTTGAATTAGCAAGTGTAAAATTTGAAGATAAAACCCCAATTAATTTTACTGGTCCAGAAACTGATAAATTCCCAATACCTAATATAGATTCTCCATTAATTGTTTTAATAGTAGTTCCACTTACTAAAGCGTCTTGTTTATTATTTAAATTATTCTCTAATCCAAATACCTGATTCTTACTTATAGAACCTGTTATTGATGAAGCAGTTCCATTAATATCTGTGACTACAATATTACCATTTAAATCGGGAGTTATATTATTTACTTGTTTTACAGGAGCAAAAGTTTCAACACTTTTTTTTGCTGTTTTAGGAGTCAAAAATTTATTATCAATTTGAGCATTTTGAGCATCTGCCTCAGAAGCTTTATCTTCTTCAATATTAAGTTTACTATCGATTAAATCTTCAAATTCTTGTTGAATTGGTCTTTTACCTGTTTCAAAATATGATTTTAATTCTCCTCTATTTTTTGTTGCCATAATTTATTTTTATTTATTTATCTTACTCTAAATGTACTACCTGTAATCATTTCACCAATTCCTCCTACTTGATTCCATGTCTCTTCATTGAAAATTGTAAGAATATTCTCTTTAGTACTAAACATTCCTGATGTATTTTCTGTTATTACTTTGAAATGGTGATATAATTTATCTCCTTCACTAGATAGTACTCTTAAATTTGCACTATTCAGCTTTGTTTCTTCTAATTGAACAAAAATTGTTTCTTCATTTGAAGCTACTTCATGAATTTTAATCCAATTTCCTTGCTGGTTCAACTTATATAAATGATAAATACCATTATAACATGTTTTATTCCATTTTAAAGTAATGAAATTCACATACCCATTTTCTTCTTGTTCAGAGTAACAGCTCATCAATGGAGATTCTGGCATATAATTTTCCACCACTGTTGTAGCCAGTAATTTAGACGGATTTGATGGTACATATTCTATAACTGCATTTGAGTTATCTTCCGAATATTCTACTTTTCGGGAAACTGTTATTCTGTAAAATAGAGGATCTCCATATGGTACCTCTACCAAATCAGAAAAATCATCAACAAAGTTCCAAATATCTTCAATTTCAAGATTTTCAATTTCTAAGTCAATGGTTTTAATCAATTGCATAGTTCTAATTGACTGTGCTTCAAGTCGATTAAAACTTCTATATAAATTTATTTTCTTTATAAATTGTTCTTCCGGATATCTATTGATTTCTAATTTAACACAAGCATTAATTCCAAGAATTCTATTTTCTAAAATTGGTATAATTCTTTTTATCTCAGGTGCTTCGGGAGAATTTGTATTAACGAGTTTAATTGGTCCTAAAATATCACTCATCTCACCCATTTTCATTTGGTTCCCTATTTCTCTAACTGAATAAAAGTAGATGTTTTTAGAAGTTCCATCAATTGTGAAATCAGTAAATTGCACTTCATTTGAATTTTGTGAGACTCTTTTAGCCATTGGTGCAATATCAAAATCTGGATGATCTGGATTTAGCATATATCCATTGCTATCCCTAACATTTTGCTTTTTGTAAATAGGCTTATAATTATTTGGATAAATTGTATTTGGTTTTATATAATCATATAAAATTGGAATTTCTGTTAGAGGAATAAAAGAATTTTTAACTGTTTGTTCCACAAAATCAATTAGTAAAATATCATATTGCACGCCACTAGTTGTAGCGATAATTACTTGATTTAAAGCACTAAATTGATTTACTAGTGAAGCATCTGAATTTGAACCATTATTTTTATTATGCCATTTAATAAAATCATTTACACTCGAAATAAATGTTGGGTTATTTGGAATAGGAAGTCTATATTTTTCTATTTCGTTTTCGGGATATTCCATATACAAACCATTTGATTGAGCACTTCTGTAGCTTTCAAAATCAAAAAAATTATCCCACCTATTTTTTAACCAAACTTCATCATTTCCCCCATAAATTTTTAAGTTTTGCCTAATATTTTTTACAGTATCAATATCATAAAGAGCATTTATAATACTATCATCATTACTTCTTAAAAATTGTAATCCATGTGGTTTATGATTAGCATTTGAACCAAAAGCGGTTGTAAAAGTATACGTTGATTTTCCATAGAAATCAGGTCGAGTAGCATATTTTGCGCCTAAAGGTGTTTGCGGTTTTATAGGAGCAACTATTTCTTGTGCAAAAAGTAAAGCTGGGATACTTATTTTTGAATAATAATCTGTAAACCCTATTGATAAATCATGACTTCTTAGTCCAAAGATTGAATATTTATTACCTTCTCCTTGTTGAGGTAGTATTTTTGATTCTGTTAAATTAACAGCCTGGTTTTGGTATAAATACACTTTATAACTTGGATAATAGTTGACTAATTGAGTACCTGTTTTAAGTTTGTCATAAGCATCTAAAATATTTTGATCCGCATTATAACCAGGATAATTATTATCATATATATAAAGTACTAAATCCCCTGTACCTATATTTTCTATTCTTATTACTTCCAGTGATTTTCGTTCACCAGTAATTAAGTGAGAGGCTTCAGTTCTTAGACGAACTAAACCTCTAAACCACTCTACCGAATTATTATTCCCAGAAAACTGAGGATGTTGGTTTAATTGGAATCCTGTAAAAGTTAATTTATAGAGACCATTAAACTCATTAGCATATAAATATGTGCCATCAGCTTGCTCTATTTCATTAACAGGTTCAGCAATTTCTTCTATAATAGCATTTTTCCAAAAACCTTTTGTTTTTTCTAAAAACCGTGTAGTATTTCCTTCTTCATCTATAAGATGAATTACTTCTCTTTTTAATTGCCAATTAGGATTATTAGGAAGCCCTAATTGAATTTTAAATACAAATGGATTTGCTAGAGAGTTTATAGCATTGAATGGTGTATTCCAACTAGTAATATTTTGCATGTTTTCTACCAATTGGAAATAACCATCTTCAGCTATAACTATATCATCTAATTCACTATTTTTCAAAACTTTTAGGGTAGGATAAGTTGATGTGTTTTCAATTTGATAAATAAAGTATGCATTTGTTCCCATCAATACTTTTCCGCCAATAAAATTATTTTCTTTTCCTTGAGGAATTAATGGTGATAAATTTAAGCCTGTACTTGATTGATTAAAAACTCCTGTATTTAAAGTTACAACCAACTCATTTATCAGATCATTATTTTGGCTAATTATTTTACCCTCAATTACATTAGGTGTTTGATTTCTAAAGAATACTTCGACTTCTTCTGCAAATATATCTTTCTCATCTGGATAAATATAATTGGGCTCACCATTTAAGGTTTCACTTTCAATAGTTGTAATAGCAATGTCGTTATACTTTTCTTCAATTTGATAATTTGTTAACTCTTGATTGGTATGATAATCAAAGGTAAGTCTTACTAAAGTTTTATCTGTATTAGAAATTGTTCCTATTCTATCTTGTTCTTCTTCTGAAGTAAGTAATAAAGGAGACTCTTCTCTAATTAATAAAGCATTTATATTATGTGGTGGTTGTAATTGATTTTGGGGTCTTATAATTGTATTAATACTTAAAATATCATTTCCTATAGTGGAACGTGAAAATATATTGATACCGTAAGTTAAATAATTATAAGTACCAGAATCTGATTGCTTATGAATGTAAAGTACATTATTTTGTTCTGGTAGCATTAATGGAATGGTTTCATTAGTTCCAAGATTACCCTGAAAAATATTTCTGTAATTTATATCATGACTCAATTCTGGTTTTACCCAGTTTTGCTGATTGTTCATTTTATATTCTAATCCAGCAGATACAGCATAAGAAAATTCAGATTGATTAAATAATTCCGAGGTATCATAGAATGGAATATTTACTAATTCTTCAGGTAATGGATTTGATTCTAGTGTAACAAAGCGATATTTGCCATCAGGTGTATACCCTTCATTATCAGTCATCATTACTGGAATTTCTTCATCATTCTGGGTTACAATTCCTGGTACAATTTGATTTAATTCATAGGGTAAAGGAAGTCTTTCATCATAAATACTTGTTGGTAAACTCATAGAAATGTGTTGCAATTCTCGTTTTCCTAAACCATCTTCCAAATCTCCAAAAGTGGTATATTCAGACAAATACACATATTTTTCACCTGTTAAAACTATTGCATTTATATCTAATATCCCTAGACCTAACATTCTTGCCACATGATAATCTAAAGCCCCTACATTAAGAATGTCTAATAAAGGTAAACTTGTGAAATCATCCTCAGAAACTGGAGGAGTAGTACCGTCTTCATTTTCAATATTTAGATTAAAATTGATAGTTTCAATACCAGTTGGATTTGGGTTATTACTATCAGTACTTAATGCTAAAAACTTAGCAACAACTTCTTTTATATTTCTATCATCACCTTGTATTGTGCCATTCCACTTATCTATATAATTATTAATATTTACATTTTCACCATCATTAAATCTTGGCCATTTTGAATTAACAAGTCCAGAAGCAGGTTCTAACTGCGCTAAAACTTTAGTGTCATCAAGAGACAAAGCATATTTTCCTAAAGGATACCAAGATTGAGATGCATTTTTACTAAATATAAAGTCTGAATAAAACTCTAAATGTATTTTTACTACCAAACACGCTGAAGTTTTAAAACGAATAGATTTACAATTGTCATTAAAAATTTTCAAGTTTCCGAAATCATTACTTCCATATTTTCCTCTTGAAGATGTTATTTTTGGAGCGAGTTGTAGATTTTTCTCTACTGATAAAGTTTCAGTAAGTAATTGAGAAGATTGAATCACATCATTAAATTCATAACTACTTCCAAAAAACAAATCTTTTTTACTTTCAATTTCAATTAAGTTACCTCCATAAGCTTCAATAAAACTATAGGTTTGCGTTAATGGATCTATTTCATTAGCTACTGAATCATACTGAGCTGTATTTTTGAAATACACATAAATTAATTTTTTATCTATTTTGTATATCCAAAATCTTTGCGCAGGATTAACAACATTGGGTGGCAAAGAAAAATCTATAGTTGTTATCACAGGACTATATTTTGCTCTATATATACTTACATAATCGTTTGGTTTATTGAAAATAAAATTCCCACTTGTATAATAATCGCCTTTGGGTAAATGTTTTTCTCTTAAAATACCTCCAAAAAACCATCTTAAGTGTATTCCTTTAGTAGATCCATCTTGAGCTGTCGAACCCGCTACATTTAGAATGAAATTTGGAGATTGTAGACTTATATTTTTTGATATAACGATTTGACCATCAATCGAGGTGTTATTACAGTATTGTTTTATTTGAGACGCAATTGTTTTTTCACTAACTTCAATATCTTCAGGTCTATGGCTAACTTGTTTAATAGCAACCTCAATAGTTTTTAAATATATTTTAGAACTATTAAGTAAAATGGTGGTTAATTCTTTAGTCTTACAGGTGTCTAAATTTGTGTCACTATTAACAATTAATGAACCTTCTGTTTGATTGAAAAAAAGACTAGTTAACCTATTATTTTTTTCTTTTATAAATCGAATCCCATTATTTGTACTTGGAGCTATTTCAATTGTTTTTGTCCATAAAGCATTTAAGTTAAAATCTAGTTTATGAACATAACCCATTTGCTCATTATAATGAACTAAATAGATAGTATCATTAGTTATTTCTATATGTGAGCCACAGTTTTGGGTATTTACTAAAATTTTGTAATCCACTACTTCTTCTTCATATAATATCTTTGTAATAAAAACAGCTTTATCATTAATTGAATATCCTGAAAGTAAATATCCTCTTTCTGGTATAATTTTAAAATCATGAATGTCACAGAAAATTTTATCTATTAAAATTGTATCAATATATTTTAAGTCTTTATTAAAACTTATAATTATTCCTGTTGAGTTTTCTAAAATAACTCTTCCAGCAATTGCTATTCGATCGTTATCAGCAACAATTGAGGTAATAAGTAGTGGTTTTCCATGTACTACTTCTATAGTATTAATAACTTCTCCATTATAATCAAACTTATATAGTATAGGGTTAATTGAATAATCCGTTTCACTTCTGTCTGAAATCACTACATAAAAAGAAGTTTCCTCTTTGGTTGTAACTAGATTGCAAATAGCATCACTATCTTTCCAGTTTAAAAGTTTTGTCCACATTATTTCCCCAGAAGAAGCATCAATAGCCATTAGGGAATTAATGTTGTCAATTACTACATTTAAAACATAAATAGTTTTAAGTTCACTAGTAAGATCTTCAATTTGAATTATTTTTTTACATTCAAAAGAAGATGAACCTTCTGCATTAAAAGTCTTTTCCCAAATTATATTTCCAGATAAATTAACTTTAGTAATTAGTCCTTCATTTTTAGTTTTACCAATTGCTAAAACAAATGAATTACCATACTCATAAAATTGTTCTGAATAGTAATAATTAAATGCATCGGGTTTTGTATATCTATTAATAAATGTCATCATTCTTTTTTTATAAATCAATACTAATTGTTTCTACAGCCAATTCCATAAGTTGCGTTCCGCTCCAACCTAAATATTTGAATTTAATATCTAGCGTTGTTTCATCGATAAAAATGCCATTTTTCATAATTAAACAGGAAGCATAATCTTTGGCATATAATATGGAATAATCGATACTATTATTATTTAAAATTGAGATGGTGTCTTCTAAAAACGAAGCTTCAAAATTTGGGCTATTAAATGACTCTGTACTTCTAATTAAAAGCCCCACTGTTGCTCCATTTAAATCTTTTAGAATATTAAATTCAGTAGTTTGGGCTGGATCTAAAGGCTTCAACTTAAAGACGCCTTCAATGACCCTATCAAATAAATCAGTATAGCCTAAAATGCTTGTATTTATATCTACGTTTAAATTAGACACAATTGCATAAGCCTCATTAAGCATTTGCTGAGAAAAATCATGTTCTAGCTTATAAATCGCTTTAACAACATTTCCTTCTTCTTCATGAAGAATATAACTTTCGATATGTTCTTTGAAATTTCCATAACGAGAAGTTTGAAATACAAATTTGTGAACTTCTTTGTTTTCACTAACCCCAATATTTCTAGTTGTATTTAAGTAATCCGTAAAATTACCATCTCCATTTACATCAAAAGCGTTGTTTATGATTGCTGTATATAATTTTTGTGGTTTTAAATCTGTTACCTCAACGGAATAAGAATAACTTTTAGGAACTAGTGGTTGGCCTACTTCGAAATTACAAGGAATCGATCCGTTTTCAATTAAATTTTGTAAAATTTGAATATTTAATGGTAATCTTGGATCATTATTACCCACCCACTCTGGTTGTCCTTCACTAGTTGTTGTTTGAGGAACAACTTCAGTAGTTGTTTCAGTTATTGCTAATGGATAATTAAGTAATAACTCTGTAACAGGATCTTTTATTTGGATGTTTAAAGCTCCTTTTATTTCGGTTAAACCTTTATAGGATGACCAATTTTTAAACATATGAAAAGCTAGTGGTTTTACAAAATTTAAAGTTATTTTACATTGATTATTTTCATAATAAATAGGTTTAGCCAAAATTAAATTCCCATCGATGTTAGGATATGATTTATTATAATCTAAGTATTTTCTTAAACTTGTTAAACTGTATTTATCTGGATTGATTAATTTCCCATGTAAAGAAACTACTGCATCTTTATTTTTTCTATTAGTAATAGTTCCATTTTGATATTCATTTCCATATTTTACACCATCAGCATCATGGAAATGCCCTAAAGGTCCTGCGGTTTTAAATCCATAGTAATATTCTTTTGAACTAGTAGTAGTAGCATCATTATTAACCTCATCTTTCAGTTTAAAAGAAATATAATAATTAGTATTGGGTCTCCATATAGGTTGCACTGTATTTAAAATCGATTCAATTAAAGCTTGATTTTCTGCTTCTTGAGCCGCTTGATTTGGGATGGTTGCCTCAAATTCATATTCCAGAACTGTTTTCCAACTCACTTGTTGGAAAGAAGTAGTACAGTTTTGTTTTTTACATTTACATTTCCCTTCTTCAAGTAAAAAATTCAATAACACAGTTACTGCATTATTTAAATTTGAATAAATAGATAAAATCTCATTCTCTGAATAATTATTAGTAATGGCACTTTGTAATGAATTTAATAAAATAGAGCATGGATCATAATAGTCTTTCCTAATTAATTGATGGATATAAGCAAACTGACCCATCACATTTTTGATAAGATTCACAAAATTCCAATAACACTCCATATTCAAGTCTGCAGAACTTGTAACTACTCTTTCAAAACACCCTAAAGCAATTAAACTATCATATAATTCGCATAATAGATTATCTCTATCTTCACAATTTATTTGAACACAACCTGTTTCTAATAATTGATCCAATTGACGAATCAAATAATCATATTGAGTTCTATCGTTAGGCAATGTTACATTAACATAATCATCAGAACTCTCATAAGTATCTGTAAACAAAGCTTCTATTTCTTCTTGAATCGCTAAAATTTCATCATATTGAGGCGTAACTGGAATTATTTCAATTTTTAAAATAGGATTGTTTATATTATCAAAAACAACTTCTGTTTCTAATTCTTGTACGGTTTTGGTTTTCGTTTCAACCAATTCATATCCAATAAAACTAGAATTAGGAACTATAACCGTTTTGTAATAATTAATTACAACTAAACCTGCATAACTATTTAATTTCAAATTTACTTTTGGAGCATCTTCTGGCAACAAAATCATAAAGCCATTTAAGTTATTAAAAACTAAAGATTTTGCAAATCCAAAAGAATTTTGCACATCAGAGACTACTAAATTATTATATTGAATGGAATTTGGAATATAAGGATCCGCTCCAAATTCTCCTATAGCAGAAAAATAAGCTCCATTAATAAAATGCCCATTTTGCTGACCTGTTAGCGGATATATATGACCAATATTTTTATTCAATACGTTTGAGGAATGCCAAACATTTGAAGTATTAGCACAAAATAAATTAGAAGCAGTAATTCCATATTGTTCTGGAATAAACCAACCTGGTTCTCCTTGTTCTGTATAACTAAATGGATCACCTCCTAATATACGAATCATGTCATATTGATTTCCTGATCGTTGCCAATAACCTATTTTTTTTGAACTTGAACTTGGAACATTTGGATCCAAAGCTTCTACTGGATGATAATCTATCCAACTTGTACCGTTCCAACATTTAATCGCAATACTTTCAATGGAATATTTATGTTTTACTTGACGTAATACATGTCCACCTCGAACAGTTTTTTGAGGTGGAATTAAGTCAACAAAATTTTCTGCACCTGAAGTATGCCCACCTATTTTTGATGTAACCAAATTTGGTACAACTCCTTTACTAAATTTAATATCAATAAAAGTATCTAAAGGAATCACATCTTCTATTAAAGCAATTGTCGGCTCAGTATTAAAATATTTAATTTTAAACTCTTCATTGGTCAGCATATGAACTCCTTTAACCAAATCATTTAAAATATTTGGCGTTCCAGCAGTTCCATCAGATAAAACAGGTATTGGAGAGGTGTCTACTTCTCTATTTTTTTCCCATTTGAGTTGTAAACTTATATTAAATCTAATTTTTAAAAATCGTAACACTCTAACTCTTCCTGAGAAGCGTAATTGAGCATAAATCAAATAAGGTTTTACAGCTTCACCTGATAAATAAGCGTTTAATGAAAAACCAATGTAAAGCACTCTCCAAACATTGACCTCTATTCCTCCTCCTAAATGAATATAGCCACCAAATTGTGGTCTTTCAAAACTTATTTTTGCTCCTATTTCTACAAAAGCCCATAACCTGACTTTAATACCAAAGAAGTTCTTCTTCAGTTCATAATCCATTCTAGCTCCAAATTCTAATCCTTCAGATGCTATCATCAAATAAGAAAGCGCTCTTAGATTAACAACATCTTTAAATAATGTTGCAGTGTTTGGTTTTTCTCTTGTACCAATATTTATGTACCAATGTCTTGAATTATTTAGCGGAAATAAGGCTTCAACATTAGCATTTAACGTCAATACCTTTCCAGTTGCAGTTGGCATTTTAAAATCGGCCCCCATTCCTGCTTCAATTGTATTATCGCCCCAAGCGACCATTGCCCAAAAAGGAGGTTCTTTACTATCTGTTAAACCTAATCTTGAACTAATAAGTGATGCTCTTGCCTCAATCATAAACAAAGAAGGAATAGAAAGCAAAACCATCGCACGCATCGATAAAACAGTTCCACTATCGAAACTGGTTCCTAAAACTGCTCCTGCACCAAAAGAAAAAGGATTGCTATAGCCTTCTGATTGATAAGGGCCACTAAATTTAGAAACATGAATTCCTTTTGGAGGAAATTTATAATAATCGTACCACGTTGCAGTTGGAGGTAAAGCAGGAATTGCTTTCTTCTCTGCTACATATCTAAAACCTACTAATCCTCTAAAACCATAAATGGCAAAAGAACCTAACGGAATAGGTTTTGGTAACTCTATTTCTGCATCTACAATAAAAGCTGGGAATTTTGGAGCTAGTTTCATAGCTGCTCGTCCCGTTATATTTCCTTTTTTTAATTTGAATTCTATTTCTCCTACATATTCTTGAGAAGCTCCAGGTTCTGGAATGGATAATAAACCGTGTAACGAAACTGCTTTTGTTTTTGCAGGTACTACTAAATCAATCTCTATGGTTTGAATGTGTAAAAAAGAATGTCCATTACCCCCATTTTCATCATCGTCGTTGGTATAATAATATTTTATTCCTTCTCCTCTTGCATCTAAGGCAAAAGGGTCTACACTAATGGCTCCATCAAAACCAATATAATTGTAGCTACGCAGTATTCCTTGATGCTCTCTTTGAATGGAACCCATATGAATTCCTGTAACCGAAACATTAACTGGACCTAAAGGCAAATTAATATTTACAGGTAAAAAACCATTACCTCCTACAATTTCAAATTTACCATTGCTATAAAAACGAAGCCTTGGAATTATAATTTTTTGATCTCCTAAAAGTTCGTTTATTAAACCACTTGGGAAGCTTATTTCTACTGAAGTGCCAACATAAAAATTAGTATCTTGTTTTCCTAATTCTAGGGAAAGAAAATTAAAATCTACATAATCTCCTATGCGAGCATGAACAATCCCACCATTTGCAGCAGCAGTTAAATTAAAATCACCTTCATGGTCTAAATGCCCTAAAACATCTATTTTAAAAGGTGCTCCTGGAGAAACAGGATGATCATCTGGAAATTTTAATTTTGGTATTTCTAATGCAGCTGCTATATTAGAACTGGTTACAAGATTTTGTTTGAAAGTGATGTCGAATTTACTAAAACCTATTTTGAAACCTGTAGTTTCTGATCCAATTATGAACCAGAAATAATCGTTTTCTGTTATTGGGTTACCCAAAGCTACTGCTTCCAATCCTATAATTCCTGAAATTCCACCTGTTCCTACTAACAATCTTTTCCCTGTTAGTTTTACTGTTTGCTGAATGGAATTATCCTTTGAAAACCATTTTTTTGGTAAATAAATATCAATTTTATCACTGTAGAACCCCATAAAATCATCTGGTCTTCCATCCGCTTCAGCTTCTATGATATTATTTTCTTTACTTAGGTCTAATTTAAGATTTTGAATATTGATAATTAATCCAGTATTTCCTATTTGAGCTGGAACAATGGTGTTTAAAACTAATTCCATATTGTAACCAAATCCCTTTTCAGTATCGGCATAGAATAAGGCTTCTACAAAAGTAAAAAGCACTTTTGGATACCCATTTGCATCTGCTGGTATTACAGACAGTCCTCTCGTGCTATTTGGGCTTGCAACATCACTTGGATTATATGGATTTACACCATTTTCATCATATACTGGTTGTAGTAAACTTCTTGGAAATTCTACTCCTGCTATAAGTGTTAGTGTTGCTCTAAATTTTGGTATTAAAATATCTTTAATAAACGCGTCTAAATCATCAGGTATAAAGCTTTTAAAAAAAAGTTTAACTCTACTTAATGTAGTATTTAAATCATCATCTAGTAGATAAACACCAAAAGCGGTTAAAGAAGCATATTGATTGCCTCCTTGAGTATATATTTCTTGAACAATTTCTGTGAGAGTTGTATTATTGGTTGGTGGTGATAAAACAATAGTTGTTTCTGCATTTATATCTATTACAAACTGTTGCAAAGGTGTAATATTTGCATCTGATGGAGTAACAAATAAATTTATAAAGTTTGCTAGTACTTGTTCTTCTGATATATTTAGAACTAACAATGCCATTTCAAATAACTCTTGAGGAGCGAATGAAAAGGAGTCAATATTAAAAGAGCGTAAATAACCTAATACTTTCCATTGGTACTCCACTGTAATAGGGAAAGAAGAAATGCTAAAATCATTTCCAGTTACATCTGGATTTAATACTAATGAAATTCCTGAACCTGGTAATTCTATAGCTAATCTTTTTGGAGAAACAATATTCAAGCTATAAAACGCAGCATCTCCTCTAGGACTTTTAGTATATTGTAAATCTTTATAGTGAATTTTACCTAGCAAACCCACTAAACCTTCTTTTATGAAACCTAATATTTCTGGAATATCTTCTTCATTCAAAATTGTGGATAAAGTAGGATAATATCTTTTTGTTACGGCAACAGAAGGTGTTTGTGTATTTGGCATATTTCGAAAATTAATTGCTTCTAGAATCTTAATAGTGTTCATTTTGTAAAAACCACATGAATATCATGTTAAGATTCATTTGTAAATTTAACGCCAAATTCATTGCCAGTCAATCCGTATTTACACGGAATTTTACATTGCGTGTAAACACGTAATATTTATATAAAACACTCTTTTTATGGTGAATTACTATTCTTTTAAATAGATGAAATACTACTAAACAAAAACCGCAAAGTCAAAATAGGTTTGCGGTTTCGTATTATTTTAAAGTTATAAACTTAGTTTTTTAGAATTTCCCTTAAAATTTTCGCAATATTATTAGCATCATCCTTACCTCTGTGATGAGTACCTTCTAATGGAATTCCTAATTCTTGAAGTGAGCCGTCCATACCTAATTCATGAGGTAATTTTTGTTTTAAAGCAAAAAGCGTTTTTACATTAATATGTGATGGACTAAATGGATAACCTTTGCATAAATCGGTACATTGTCTTTGAAATTGTTTCAGATCATACGCGCCATAACTTGCCCACGCTCTGCTTTGAGTATCATATTCTTTTTTAAGAATGCGAAGTGCTTCTTGAAAAGCTACTCCTTCTTTTTCTACCATTTCTGATGTTATTGTTGTAAGTTGTGTACAAAATGAACTTATAACTGAACGTTCTGGTTTAACAAAAATACCTCTGTTATTTGTTATCTCTCCAGTATTTACATCTAACAAACATACCCCTATTTCAATAATATCATTATCCATTCCTTCTGGGTTTTTACCTTCCCAGCAAGTGGCTTCTATATCTATTACTACTATTTTATCTAATAATTTTGCCATGATTTATAATTGCATTGGAGGAACCAGAGGTTCTGGATTTGTAAAATATGCTAAAATTTCTGGTGTCATAAAAGGTAATCTTTCATAATATGTGCCGTAAAATAAATTTATATTAGTAAAATTTCCTTCTGCAACATTATGAGAAACGTTAATCGTTAAATTCCCGTTTTCAAAATCAAAAAATATTTCATCGTCTTCTTCATAAACAAAATCCAACTCTTCTTCAACATTTACCACATGTTTACCTTCTAAATAATAAACTTTACGAATACGAATCGGATCTTCTTCAGATTTATAGGCAACACATTTATTATTAGAATTTAATACTCTTATTGATATTAATAAACCTAAAACTCCATTTTTATATTCATAAAACCTCCAAACTGTATAACCATTTATTATTTCTAAATCTTTTGCAATAGTATAAGTTAAATTATTGTCTAGTTTACTGAGTTCAGTATTTAAATCTTCATCAGGATATATATATATAATTTCCACCTCTTTATCCCAATAGAGTATCGAACTTTTAATTCGGTTATTCTCAAAAGCATTTTCTCTATAATCGTCTAATTGACTTGCTTGTTGAGGCGTAATTAAAATTCCGTCAGTATTTTTAAATTCTTTATATGTGCTCATTTATTTTTATTATAATTAGTTAATATTTTAGAGGCATTACTGGATGAACATCATAAGGGGATCCTTTGATAATAATTGAAAATCCAATTTCAGTTTCATCAGCAGTGTTTTTTGGATAAAAAATATGCGTTCCATCGTCTCTTTTTACGGCTTGTTTTAAATCATCTAAAAATCCATCAGGTTTAATATAATCTTTCCTAATCATTCCCTTATCTATACCTTTTTTCACATTTATTAAAATTACATTAACTCCATCATTAATTTTATCTGAAGTCCATGTAGGATTTTCTAATCTTAACTGTTTCCTATAATCTCTTTCAAGTCCTTTTAAATAAATATTGGCTTGATGTTTCGATATATATATTCTACCATCAAAATCATCTGGTTTAATGATATTACCATCTCTTGTTAAAACTGGAACATCATTTACATTAGGATCTAAATCATGTGATTTAAATTGTACCGAACCTTGAACTTCATACTTTGCATTAGAAATCCCTCTTTTTTTACAAAAATCATCTAAAAAAACTTTTGCTTTCTGCGAGAATAATTTATAATCCTGCAAATTGTAAAAACCTGTTACGAATCCTCTTTTTAAAATTACATTTGCGTAGTAATTAATAATAATTCTTGATTCAGTAAAAGTATAACCTTTAATAATTTTACCCACAAGCTGTCCAGTAACTGGGTCTATTATTTTTTGATCAACTCTACATGCAAATGTAACAAAGTCTTCTATTATTTTACTATCGGTAATTCCATTCTGAATAAAATCTTGAATTGTTAACTGCCAATGTGTTCCTATTAACTGAAACTTATTTGGATAACCATGTAAATCTCTAATATGTTCAATCTCCCAAGGTTTTAGTTTTCCTCTTCTATATTCCACTAAAACTTTAATATCACTTCTTGCAAATATAATCTCTTCAAATTCATCCCAATCTTTTATCAACTTTGAATTTCCTCTAAATACTTGAAAAACATCTGCAGAAGTATCACCATAATCTTCTAAAAACTTAATCATTTTATCCTCTCCTAAAGCTTTAAAATCAGAACGTAAAATGGCATCGTCATAATATTTTAACCATTTATTTTAAAAACAAAATACCATCTAAAACAAGATAGTATTTTTAGTTTTTTACCTATTCTCTAACCAGTGTGGAGATGGAACTAAAGCTACAAAAGCTTTGCATTCATCAAGTATTAACAAAAAGTCAGAGAGAGGAATTATTACTTCCACTCCTCCTTTATTAAATACGGCAACTGGAGCATTTGGTGGATTATTCCTAATTTCGACACTTTCAGAATCATGATACCCCCAAACATCATTACCTGTAAAAAGATTACTATAATTGAATGAATTGATTTCATCTTTTATACTATTAACTAATTCTACACCATTAGGTTCTAAAAAACTGGCTATTTCGTGATTTACGGAATTACCATTTATAGTGTTTACACTAATAAAGGGTCTAGGTGTAAAACCAGATAAACTAGTCACCCCAAATATTAAATTATATTGACTTGCTATACTCATATTTTTAAATTTTATCTTGAATTAAATATTAAAGTAATTCTATATAAAGTTTATTATTATTATTATTATTGATAGCAGATAAACAAATTTGCTTTATTGCATTATAAGCATCTACAAAATCAGAAGATATATTATTTATGTTTATTGCATTTAATTGATCTAAAAATTCTTGTTTTCTTTTACATTCCCATTCATCGTCATAATATCCAGTACATTTATAAAAATTATTAATCAAACTTTCAGGATGATAGTTTCCATTTGGAATTAAATTTAATATTTCATTAAAATGGTAATCAAGTAAAATTACCTTAAATAAAATTTGATTATTACTTTTTTCTTGTAGAATTATTTGTAATTCTCCTAAATAATGTTGTGTGTATAAATCTATTGTTTGCATATTTATTTTGCTTTAAAATGACTGTTCTCTAAAATTAATATTTGTTGTGGAGTTGCAATATTATTCTGCTGTGCTTTAATAGCATCATAAAAGATATGCCCCCTAATCCATTGATTACCTACAAGATGCTCAGAATATTTTTTAAAATTTACAGAACCATCATCAATTTTTATTCTTGAAATTCTCCATACATTTCCATTCCCTTCGCCAGGAGTATTGGGTATCTCTGTGTGTGCTCGTACTTCCCATCTAAATTCACCATCATTCAATTTAAATGTTACTTGTTTGTAACCATTTGGCATAAGATTTGGCTTAATTCTTACCCATGACGAAATATCAACAGGACAAAACTTCCTTATAAAACAAAAATCTTGGTACTGATAAACTGAAGGTATCCATTCATCTGGTATGTTTTTTAATAAAAGTTTGTCAGCTTCTTCTAGATTATTCCAGTTTCTGAATGTCATTGGTTTAGATTTTAATTCATTCATTAGATTTTGTTGTAAAATCCCATATTCTTCGCACCACCTTATCATTCCATCCTCACCTAAAGCTTTAAAATCAGAACGTAAAATGGCATCGTCATAATATTTTAACCATTGGTTTACTATTTTTAAAAGAAGGAAAATCTAAATAAAAAAATCATTAACAACATGTAGATAAAAACAATAAACCTTTCAAAAAAATAAAAAAAAATTAATCTCATAAATTTATTAATCAGTATAACTTACCATCATTGGAGAATTAAGATTTAAAGATTCTTGAAGTAAATCTTTCATTTCATTTGCCATATTTATAAAATATTCCATTTCATACGGTACCCAATCATGTGCTATATATAAACTAAACCCTGAATCTCCACTATTATAATTATTAACTTGATTTATTAAACTACTTACACTTCCTCCATATTTACCGTCCATATCAACAGTCTCACTTTGCATTGCTGGTATAAGCTGAATAGTAATAAATTGAATAACTGCTTGCATGTCGGTAGTGTTAAAATAGGCATGCATATCGTTATCGCTATCTAAACCTGAAATATTAATATTATGCCTTATCATATATGACGTTTTTTTGTCAAGTAAATAAT
Organism: Flavobacterium sp. 316; assembly: GCF_000967805.1. Classification (NCBI taxonomy): domain Bacteria; kingdom Pseudomonadati; phylum Bacteroidota; class Flavobacteriia; order Flavobacteriales; family Flavobacteriaceae; genus Flavobacterium; species Flavobacterium sp. 316. Next base: position 310,163 of record NZ_JYGZ01000002.1, on the reverse strand, counting down.
TCATTTTTTTTGTCAAATTTAAATCAATATCCTTTGCATAATAAAACAATACACTCATTTCATCCCTTCTAAAGTAAGTATCTTGATTTCCTATTATATAATTAATTTCTAATGCCATTATATTTTTATTTATTCTGTCATTATTCTGTTATATAAACTCTCATAAAAATCATCCTTAGTAGTCCCAAAAGTATCAGGGTTTATTTCTATAAAATCATTTCTTGAATAAGTTGTAGGTTTTAACTTTTGTTTATTTTTATTTATATGTCTAAACTAATTTGATTAACATATTGAACTGAAGATAAATTTAAATCTTCTTGTGTCAAAATTAAAGTTATATAAATATCATTTTTAACAATCGAATAGTAATATTCCGAATTTGACAACATCTTGTAATTGTTTGGATTTAATTTTATATCTGAAAACGCTTGAGTTATTAAACTCCTCAAATTAGTTAAATCCTCATATTCATGCTTAAAACTTTTAATTTCTTCCATAAGATCTTTCATTAGATTTGTAGGAATATCACCAACTTCAATTCCATCGTAATCTGTACATAATGAACCCTCAAAATCAGAATCTACCATACATCTATCAACGCCCCAAGTTATTACACCCGTAGGTTGAGACAAAATCCAATTCAAATCATTAATGATTTTGTCTATTGAATTTGTACTGAGTTCTGATAAAAATGATGTATTGGGAACTTCTATATATCCTAAAGAAATTTTAGCCCCTCTAGTAACATATTTCTTTGAAATTAATATTGATTTTGAAATTGTCATAATTTATTAAATTAGTGATTAAGTTTTGGAAATGCAGATGCGTAATTAGTATTTACATTAGGTAATGAACTAGGTAAAACACCAAATAAGTAAGGTGGATCTAAATACATTGAAATTTTTGTACCTTCACTACTCATTCCGTGCCATTCATTAGAGCTTTGACCTATTCTTTGAGGTGGCTGAAAATCATTCAATTCTAAATTATATCTAGCAAATGCAATTTCATTTAAAGCTTTATCATCTGACATATTTATAAAAACAGTTGTTCTACCTCTATTATTAGTTTTTTGAACCCAAGCCTTAATAGGATTTCCATTACTATCAAGTACAAATTGCCAATTTGGAAACCTTCTAGTGCCAATATTTTCTCTAGCGTAACCCCAAACTCTAATTTCAAATTCTTTAACACTACCAGTACCTATTAATTCAGAATTATTAACTTTAGCTGTCCTAATACCATTTCCTGTAGGGATAGGTCCGATAATATATTCCTTTCCACCTATGATATTGTGGTAAGGTGAACTCGTACTAACATCTAACAAAAATGATTCTGTTATTGATGATTCCAAATGCAGCCCAGAATATCCTGTTATTAAATCATCACCATTAAAAGATGCTTTCTTTATTGTACCTTTCAAATGATCTACAAGTAATTCCCCATGATTTCTAGATGCATGAGCTTTTTCAACAGCCTCCAAATAATCAACTCTTTTAATATAATCTGAATGTACGGAAACATG